>DAOMGE010000040.1:0-25718 GCA_035430165.1 Pseudomonadales bacterium
CCTGACAATATTTCCACCAGCGCCATCTGGTATTGCAAACGTTTGGGTTCTTTTGCCAACAGTGGCTGCAACGTCGCGCGCGCGCGATCAAACTGGTGTTCGGCAATTTGCGCCAGTGCCAGGCCGTAACGGTTGGCATCG
The DNA here is from genome assembly GCA_035430165.1 of Pseudomonadales bacterium. Lineage (GTDB taxonomy): Bacteria > Pseudomonadota > Gammaproteobacteria > Pseudomonadales > UBA7239 > UBA7239. The sequence continues at coordinate 142 of DAOMGE010000040.1, forward strand.
CGGTGCAGGGTCTGTTCCTGGGTATCACTCTGTCCCTGGATCTCGTTCTGGAAATAACGGGCGGCAATCGCGGGGTTTTCTGCCAGCGCCAGCCGTGCGCGGGCAGCCATCAACTGGTAGTCGAGGCTGTCGGAAAAAGCCTGTACCGGATATTGCTCGGCGCGGTTGCGTGTATCGGCAATACGTTTTTCGGTGACAGGATGCGACAACAGGAATTCGGGAGGGCGATCCCCCATAAAGCGCGCAGAGCGATTCATCCGCTCGAACATGGCGGGCATGGCACGGGGATCCATGCCGGCATTGACCATTGTCTGCATGCCAACACGATCGGCTTCTGCTTCGTTCTCGCGGCTGAAACGCAGCTGCGATTGCATATTGGCCGCCTGGGTTGCCATCACAGTAGCCACACCGGCATCACTGCCGGTTGTCGCCATCAGGACCAGTCCGGCCAGCATGCCGGCCATGGTAGGGATGCTGTTTTCGCGGGATTTTTCCAGGCTGCGTACAAAGTGGCGTTGGGATAAATGCGCCAGTTCGTGCGAGAGCACCCCCGCCAGCTCCTGTTCGTTGTCGGCATAGAGAAAAATACCGTTGTTCACGCCCACCACGCCGCCGGGTACGGCAAAGGCATTGATGGTGGGGTTGGAAATGACAAGCAGGTTCAGTCGTTTGTCATCCAGCGCAGAATTGGCAGCCAGCTTGTTGAGCAGGTGCTCCAGGTAGTCGTACATGATCTCGTCATTGGCATCCGGAACACGCGAACGGAACATGCGCAGCCAGCTTTGGCCAAGGTCGTGTTCCTGCTGCCGGGACACAATGCCGGATTCATGGTCGCCCAGTTCCGGCAGGGCGAGACGGGTGTCGGTATCGGCCGCTGCAGGGTTTACAAACCCTGGGGCCATGAAACAGGACAATATCGACAGGGTACAGAAGGCGTTGCGCAAGGAGGACAGGGGCTTTGGCATGGGACAGGCGTTTCAGTGATCAGTCAGCAGCGTCCGGTATACTAGCATTCTTTTGTCGCCGCCCCGGTCATGGTTGTTATGGCGTGGCATGGTTGGTGTGGCGTGGCCTGGTTTGTACGGAATGAGAAACAGCATGGCTGACAGTCAGCTTGATACACGCGGCCTGGCTTGCCCGCTGCCCTTGCTGAAGGCGCGCAAGGCACTGCGTGACCTGCCGGTGGGGCAGACACTGGAAGTCCTGGCCACGGATCCCGGTTCCTGGCGTGATTTTGCAGCGTTTGCGGAACAAAGCGGCCAGAGCCTGCTCGAAGCTGTCGAGTCATCTGGCGAGTATCGTTACCTTTTTCGCCGGGAACACTAGCCTGTATTCCGGATCAGAGTCGTCGCAGTAATCCCTGGGAGCAATAAAACAACATGCGAGTAAAAGCAGGAAATTTTTTTATCCGGGTGACGCCGTTTGCCTGGTCAACGCTGTTTGTCTTGTCCGTATTGTTTACAGGCGCGGCCAATGCGGAAGAAAACGCGGCAAAACCGGAGACGGTATCCAGGGTACTGGAAACGCCGGTCAAGAGCGCCAATGACCAGCGTGGATATCGCTCGCTGGTGTTGAATAACGGCATGAAAGTGTTGCTGATCTCTGATCCGCGTGCCGACAAGTCTGCCGCCTCGCTGGATGTGGCGACAGGCAGCGTTGATGATCCGCGTGATCGGCAGGGCCTTGCGCATTTCCTGGAACACATGCTGTTTCTCGGTACGGATAAATATCCGAAGTCCGGTGAGTACCAGGAATTCATCAGCGCCCACGGCGGTTCACACAATGCATTCACGGCACATGAACACACGAATTTCTTTTTTGATGTAGACCCGGATAATTTTCACGAGGGTCTTGACCGTTTTGCGCAATTCTTTATTGCTCCCACCTTTGATGTCGCCTATGTCGATCGTGAAAAAAATGCGGTGAATTCCGAGTATCAGGCACGTATCCGCGATGATGATCGCCGCATCTGGGATGTATACCGGGAAATTTTCAGTGACAGGAATCCTGCGGCAACTTTCAGTGTCGGCAACCTGGCAACCTTGTCGGATAACCAGAAAAGCAAGGTGCGTGACGATTTGCTGGGTTTCTACGAGACGCATTATTCCGCCAACATCATGACACTGGTGGTGTCTGGTCGTGAACCGCTGCCGCAGTTGCAACAATGGGTCGAGCAGATATTTGTAGCGGTGCCTGATCGTCACCTGCATGAAGACATGAGCGCCAGACCGGTATTTCCCGACGGTTTCCTGCCAGCGCGTTTGTCAGTCAATTCTGTGAAATCCGAGAGGCATCTGGAAATGGTGTTCCCGATGCCTTCCCAGTTGCCGCAAATCAGGATCAAGCCCAGTGCCTACGTTTCCTATCTCCTGGGCCATGAGGGCGAGGGCAGCCTGTTCGCCAACCTGAAGTCGCGCGGCTGGGCAGAAAAACTGTCCGCTGGTAACGGGTTATCGACACGTTTCGCTTCCACATTTGATGTGGATGTCACCTTGACGGAAGAAGGCTATCGCCATGTGGACGATATCGCCATGCTGTTTTTCCAGGCGGTAGATATGTTGCAAAACAAGGGCGTTGAAAACTGGCAATACCAGGAACAGAAAAGTTTGCTGGAACTCGATTTCCAGTATCGTGAAAAACAGGAAGCGACAGAATATGTCAGCGAGCTGGCCACAGCGATGCATTATTATCCGTCGGCTGACATCTTGCGCGGCCCGAACCTGATGGAGCATTTTGATCCGGGTGTGATCCGGGAATTTCTTTCCGGTCTGCGCCCGGATAATGTCCTGCTGACGATCAGTGCGCCGGACATCAAGGGTGACAGGCAGTCACAGTATTACGGTGCATCCTACAAGGTGGAAAAAATCAGCCACGATGTCTTGTCGTTGTGGGGCAGGGCGCGCCTGTTTGCCAGTGTCAAGATGCCGGAAAAAAATCCGTTTGTGCCGGATGCGCTGAAACTGAAACCGTCACCGCTGTTGTTCCTGAAACGCAAGACGGACGATGCGCCACAAAATATTGCCACGGGCAAAAACTACAACCTGTGGTTCAAGCAGGACGCACAATTCAAGGTTCCCAAGGCCAGTATCATGGTCTATGCGCGCAGTCGCATTGCCTCGGCGTCGGCAAAACAGGCTGCCATGTCAGAACTGTTTGTCCGGCTGCTCAATGATCACCTGAATTCCATGCTCTACACCGCAAGTCTCGGCGGCCTGGATTTTGCGATCAGCAAACGTTCACGCGGCATTGCCTTCCAGTTAACTGGCTACAGTGACAAGCAGGGCCTGCTGCTGAAGTCGGTGATGGATACATTCCGCAATCCGGTGTTTGATGAAACCCGTTTCAATCTGGTGAAGGCACAATGGATTGATGAATTGAAAAATGCCGACAAGCAATCCCCTTACCTGCAGTTGATGCAGGACATGCCGGTGGTGCTTGCCCATGGTTACTGGAGCCGCCAGGAATACCTGAAAGTATTGCAATCGATGTCACTGAAAGACGTGCAGGACTATGAACTCGAATTTACACGCACCATCGTTGCCGATGTGCTGGTATACGGCAATTTTTACCAGGCCGAAGCCCTGAAGCTCGCGCAAGTTATCGAGAACACACTCAATCTTGAAGCGGCACGTTTGCCGGATGTGCCCGCCAGGATTGTCGAGTTGCCACCCGTCAGCGAGCCTTTCCTCTACATTGACGAGATCCAGCATGATGATGCAGGGCTGATCAAGTATTTCCAGGCATCCGGTGATGATGTGGCGCAACAGGTGCGCATGATGATGTTGGCGCAAGTGGTGAAATCTGCATTTTTCCAGAGCTTGCGCACGGAACAACAGGTTGGCTACATCGTCAACTGTGCCTATCTGCCAATGGCGCGGGTGCCGGGTATTGCATTCCTGGTGCAGTCGCCGACGCGTGGTGTCGGCGACATCAACAAAAAAGTTGATGCATTCATCGAGGAGTATTTTGCTTTTCTCAATAGCCGGGATGATGCGTGGTTCGAGCAGCAAAGACAGGCGGTACTGACACAATTGCAGGAAAAGCCACACAATCTTGCAGAGCAGTCGATGGAATACTGGAGCGACATGACACTGGGTTACACCGGTTTTAACCAGCGCCAGTTGCAGGCGGAGGCTTTGCAACAGATGACGAAAGCAGAGTTGCTTGATGTTTATCGCAGCACGCTGCTTGACAAGAATCGCCGCCAGTTGCTGGTTGCCAGCCCTGGCAAGGCAGGGATCAAGGATTTGCTGGATGGCTCCAGCAAACAGTACATTTACGTCGACAACACAGACAACCTGAAGGCACAGATGCCTAGCCATGCACTGCAGTGATCCGGTAAATCCCCATGTATTGCAGTAAGATGCACACCGTTTTTCCGGGCCAACGTATACAGGGTTGCTGTTGAATGTCTGACATTGCTTCTGCTACACAGGGTGCTGCACCTGCAGCGGATGATCGCTTCGAGGATATCCGTCCTTACCATGACGACGAGGCACGGCCCGTGCTTGACCGGGTGCTGGCAGACCAGGAGTTCCTATCTGCGATTGCGCGATTCCGGTTTCCTTCCTTGCCTGCCTGGCTTATGCCTTGCCTGAAACCGCTGGTTCGTTTTGCGCTGTCGCGCGAGACGCGTGATGTGCGTGACGTGAAAAGTTTTCAGGCAGTGGTCGCAAAATATATGCGGCATATGATTTCGAGTACCACCACGGCGTTCACACAATCCGGGCTGGAGCAACTCGAACCGGGAAGGGCGTATCTGTTTGTCAGTAATCATCGTGATATTGCCATGGATCCCGCATTTGTGAACTGGGCGCTTTGGGCAAACAGCATGAATACCGTGCGTATCGCTATCGGCGATAATTTGCTGACCAAGCCGTTTGCATCAGACCTGATGCGCCTGAACAAGAGTTTTCTTGTCAGGCGCGGCGAAACTGCACCGAAAAAAATCTATGCGGCCCTGAAAAAATTATCAGCCTATATCCATTTTTCGATCACCACGGAAAAGGAGAATGTGTGGATTGCACAGCGGGAAGGCCGCGCCAAGGACGGGCTGGATCGCACGGAAGAGGCAATCATCAAGATGTTTGCCATGAGCAAGGCCAGGGAGCAGTCATTTGCCGATTTTGTGCGTGAGTTGAATATTGTGCCTGTCGCTATTTCATATGAATGGGATCCTTGCGATGTTGCCAAGGCGCGTGAGTTGTACCACAAGGCAACGCATGGTAATTACCAGAAAGACACCCATGAGGATGTGCAAAGTATTGCGGCAGGCATTGCCGGTAACAAAGGGCGTGTGCACGTGAGTTTCGGCAAGGTATTGCAAGCTGATTTTGATTCTGCGGAAGCCGTGGCAACCGAAATTGACCGGCAGGTACTCAACAATTACGTGCTGTTTCCCAGTAATTTTTTTGCTGCACAGGCACTGGGTGAAACTGTGCAGGGTGTTTATGGCGCCGACAGGCGACCCTTCCAGGTCGCTGCCCTGGCGCAGGAAAAACAGCTGTTTGACGAACGCCTTGCGGCTTGTCCGGAAGCGTATCGTCCGTGGTGGCTGGCAATGTACGCCAACCCGGTACGCAGCTATCGGGAATTACAGCAGCCCTGAAATCACCCTTTGGTTCAATTCTCCGTTTCAAACGACAGACATGGAACAACATCATGATAGAAGTTGAAAACCTGGTCCGGCAGTTTGGTAGTTTTACCGCTGTCGACAATCTCAGTTTCAAGGTAGAGCCGGGTGAAGTGCTCGGTTTTCTCGGGCCGAATGGTGCGGGTAAATCCACCACCATGAAAATGCTGACCGGCTTCTTGCGGCCAACCAGTGGCTATGTGCGTGTGTTTGGCGTCGATATGTGGCAAAACCCGCTGCCAGCGAAGGCCATGATCGGCTATTTGCCGGAAGGTGCGCCGAGTTATGGCGAAATGACGGTAGCCGGTTTCCTCGATTTTATTGCATCGGTGCGCGGTTTGCGTGGCGATGAAAAGAAACGTGCGATTGCCGTTGCTGCTGAAAAAATCGCGCTGGGCGATGTGATGTTCCAGAGTATTGAAACCTTGTCCAAGGGTTATCGTCGCCGTGTCGGTCTGGCACAGGCAATATTGCATGATCCGCGCGTGCTGGTTCTTGATGAGCCCACTGATGGACTGGATCCCAACCAGAAACACCAGGTGCGTGAACTGATCCGCAATCTGGCAGAAGACAAGCTGGTGATTGTTTCCACACACATACTGGAAGAAGTGAGTGCGGTGTGTTCCCGCGCCATTATTATTGCGCGTGGCAAATTGCTGGTTGATGAAACGCCAGCAGCCTTGCAGGCGCGCTCTGACAGCGGCCGTCTTGATGATGTATTCCGCACGTTGACGGGAGGTGTGTGATGTTGCCGGGTAATTTTGCCTCGTTGATGATCGTGACGCGCCGGGAGCTGGGCGCGTATTTTGCAACGCCGCTTGCGTATGTGTTTCTGGTGGTGTTCCTGGTATTGAGTGGCTTTGCCACGTTTGAACTGGGTGGTTTTTACCAGCGCAACCAGGCGGATCTGGTGACGTTTTTTTCCTACCATCCCTGGTTGTACCTGTATCTGGTACCTGCTATTTCGATGCGCATCTGGTCAGAAGAAAGGAAAAGCGGTTCCATAGAATTGTTGCTGACCTTGCCGCTGCGTCTGTCTACTACCGTGCTCGCAAAATTCCTTGCCGCCTGGTTCTTTATTGGTCTCGCACTGTTGCTGACGTTCCCGTTGTGGATAACGGTAAATTATCTGGGCAACCCGGATAACGGTGCGATTCTCGCAGCTTATCTGGGAAGTTGGCTGATGGCAGGGGCATTCCTCTCCATTGGTTGCTGCCTGTCGGCAGCGAGTAAAAACCAGGTAGTGGCTTTTGTGTTGTCTGTCAGTGCCTGCTTCCTGTTTGTGTTACTGGGTATGCCGCAATTGCTGCAGGTTATCGACGGCGTGTTGCCACAGAAAATGGTGGATGGCATTGCACAGTTGAGTCTGCTCACGCATTTTGACGCCATTTCACGCGGTGTGCTTGATGTGCGTGACTTGCTGTTCTACCTGTACTTTATTGCCTGCTGGCTGGTAGCAACAGCAATTGTTATTGAACAGAAAAAGGCGGAGTGATTGTTGCCATGACTGCAAGTAAAAAACACACAAGTGCCTTGTTGCGCAGGTTTTTCTCCGGTTTTGGCTTGTTGGTGGTGGCCGAGTTGTTGCTGGTTGGTGTCATGTTGTTGTCGGTGCTTGACCAGTGGCGCATCGACCTTACACAGGATCACCTTTACACCTTGTCACAAGGTACCCGCAACATCCTGCAAAACATCAAGGAGCCCATCCAGCTCAAGTTGTATTACTCGGAAGCGCAGACGAGGGATATCCCCGCCTTGCGCAATTATGCGCAGCACGTCAAGGAAATGCTGGCGGAATATTCACGTGTGTCCAACGGCAAACTGAAAGTGGACATCATTACACCCGAAGTGTTTTCCGAGCAGGAAGATGAGGCGGCTGCCGCGGGTTTACAAGGTGTACCCAATGGTAATGGCGAATCCATTTATCTCGGTCTCACAGGTGAGCACAAAGGCCAGAGTGAACGTATCGTTTTTTTCAATCCGCAGCGGGAAAGTTTCCTGGAATACGACATCAGCCAGATGGTATACCGGCTGGACCAGCCGCGCCCGGTTACTGCTGGCGTAATCAGTGGCTTGCCGGTTTTTCGTAGCCTGGATTTCAAGACGCGCCAGCCGCGCCCGTCCTGGGCCATCATCGATCAACTGCAACAGTTGTATGACATTCGCCGGGAACTCGACACGAATATCGAAAAAGTGGACGACGATCTCAATCTGCTGATTGTGATCCATCCCAACATGCTGCCAGAAACCACCTTGTTCGCCATCGACCAGTTTGTATTGCGCGGTGGCAAATTGCTGGTGTTTGTCGATCCTGTTGCGGAAACCGACGAGAGCGAAGGCAACCTGGGAGAGGGCATGGCAGATCGTAGTTCCAACCTGGAACAATTGTTCGATGCGTGGGGCATAGACTACGATCCGAAAAAAGTGGTGCTGGATCTTACATACGCACACAGTATTCCGGTTACCCAATACGGCCGTGAAATGCCGCATGTAGGCATACTCGGCCTGGAGGGGAGTGCGATGAATCGTGAGCAGAACATGATCGCGCAGATTGAAAACGTCAACGTGGCAAGTGCCGGTGCGCTGGCAGCAAAGCCGGGTGCCAGTACAGTGTTTATCCCGCTGTTGTCCTCCAGTGAAAATTCGCAGCTGATGGATGCCGACAAATACAATATGGTTGGCAATCATGGTGATTTGCTGCGTCAGTTTGTCCCGGATCAACACCGTCGTCATTTTGCAGCCCTGGTAACCGGCAATGTCAAAACGGCGTTCCCTGCGGGCAAGCCGGCTCCGAAGCCGGGTCAGCCGGTGGAAGTGCCGCCGAAGGGCAAACCGGCGCCAGTCTGGCTGAAAGAATCGCAAAGCCCGTTGCAGGTTATTGTCGTAGCGGATACCGATTTACTCAGCGATCGCATGTGGGTACATCGTGAGGATTTCTATGGCCAGACACAATTGTCACCGTTTGCAGCGAATGCGGATATGGTGATCAATATGGTGGAAGCATTGAGTGGCAGTTCTGACCTGATGAGCTTGCGCAGCCGCGGTACCTACCAACGACCATTCACGCGAGTGGATGCACTGGAAAAAGCGGCCAGCGAACGTTTGCGCGAACAGCAGGATGCCTTGATGACGGCTTTGTCGGAAGCGGACAAGAAAATTAACGAGCTGAATAAACCTGCACCGGCCACTGGCAAGGGCGCCGAGTCGGCTCCCGAGCTGACTCAGGAACAGAAAGATGAAGTGTTGAAATTCCAGAAAGAAAAATACCGTATCCGCAAGAATTTGCGTGATGTACAACATCAGTTGAACAGCGATGTCGAGCGTCTGGGCTTCCAGCTCAAAATGGTCAATATCGTTGCTGTACCGGCTTTGTTGACGGTATTGGCCTTGCTGTTGTCATTTGTGCGGGCTCGCCGCGCCAGGCGTACGTGACAGGACAGGTAGCATCAGGACCTGCGCTGGCTGTATGGCCTGCGCAGGTTTTTTTTGTGGCGGATGCCGAAAAAATTGCACAGCGCTTGCAGTGTCCATTGCTGCCGGTCGATGCCGGAAAACAGGTGAGTGACCCATACAGCTTTCTGTTGCGTGTCGACGCGTCAGGACTTGCGTTGTTGCAGGGCAAAAGCGTCATCCAGGTCGACTTTGTTGCAGGTGCTAATCTGCACCGTCGTTTGCATGGTGGCGGGCGAGGCCAGCCCATAGCAAAAGCCATCGGGTTGAAGGCCGGAAATATAGTGCCCCGTGTACTCGATTGTACTGCCGGTCTGGGCCGCGATGCCTTTGTGCTGGCATCTCTTGGTTGCAATGTCCGGATGTGTGAGCGTTCACCCTTGGTTCAGTTGCTTTTGCAGGATGGTATTACCAGGGCGCAAGCTAGCAATGATCCTGCAGCCAATGACATTGCAGCGCGATTATTGCTTCATGCCGAAGACGCGCAAACAGCATTAAGTAAGGTGGAACGTGCAGGCATGCCTGACGTAATCTATCTCGATCCCATGTTTCCCGAGAGACGCAAGAAAAGCGCAGCAGTGAAAAAAGAGATGGCCGCATTCCATACACTGGTCGGTGTCGATGAAGATGCCGATCAGCTGCTGCCGTTGGCCTTGGAAAAAGCCGCTTATCGCGTAGTCGTGAAGCGGCCGCGACACGCCCCGTACCTGGGCAATTGCAAGCCGGGACTGGTGCTGGAAGGTGAATCAACCCGCTTTGATATTTATCCCTTGCGCAGCATGGAAATATTGCGCTGAATCCGATCCGGAATACACAGGAGAATTCGATGGAAAATGTACTCGCACGGCTGGACAAGGCACTGCTGGAATACAGCAACGATGAAGCAGAAAGCGTACTCGGCGTCAGTGAGCTGGATGGTTTCCTGCATGCCATGCTCTGTGCACCTCGACCGGTGCCGGCTGAACGGTGGTTGCCTGCCATCTGGGGTGGTGTCGAATTTGAACCGCCGTGGCCGGATGAGCAAATGGCAAAAACGTTTGTGAAAGATGCGCTGGCCTTGCACAGGAGTGTCGAAAACGCACTGAACCACAACGAGTGTTCACCTGTATACCTTGAAGAAGACGTGGATGGCAAAACCCGCATTGTGGTTGATGAATGGTGTGAGGGTTTTTATCTGGGCATGCTGCAATGGGGCAAGGCGGCAGACGACGTGCCTCCTGAATTACTTGAGCCGATCCTGTTTTTTGTTGTGGATCTCGATGATGCGGAAGAGCGTTATGCCCAGCGTGCGGAGATGTCGGCTGAGGAAATTTCAGATATACAAAATTGCATCCCGCAGTGTGTGTTTGATATCCGGGCCCACTGGACAGCAGGGAAAAAGCCAGGGAAGTCCCCTTACAGGAATAAACGAAAATAGTTACAGGCGTGTAGCGGGCGTTGCTCCACGGGTTTTGCATTTTCACTCTCGATGTAGATAATAAGGGCGTCGCTGGAAGCGATGCCCCAGTAAATTTTCAAAAGGACTTGGTATGGATATCCCCGGACGGTTTTTGCCCGCAATTTTTTTCCTGGTTTTTATTGTGTTTCCCCATCAGTCGGCGGCGGATATTTACAAATGCCTGCGCGCTGATGGATCGGTTGGGTTTTCCGATATTGTCTGTGCAAATGGTTCGTCAGAAACAGTGGGTTTGCATGAGAATTCTGCGCTAGACAGCACAGCCGAGCGTCAGAATATTGAAGCATATAAGCGGCAAGTGGCTGGCGGGCGCGCACTGGGGAATATGCATGGCCCTCAAATCGTACTGCTTGGTGACTCACGCACAGCACAACGAAACGCCAGGGTAACCGAGCAGGAAAAGCTGGATGCTTCTCACATTAAATCGCATAAGAAAACTAGAAGCCGCAGCCATGCTACACATGGAAAGCCCGCAAAGCAGATATAGCTACATCCGATTGATTGTATGGTTCTGTTTTATAGCGATATTATTTCTGGAATCGACTGAATAGTTTTTGAAAAAAATATGGCGCGTGCGGTGGTTCTTTTTTAAAAGATTTTTCACCAAATTCAGTGTATGCCGCCTGCTTGATGGCAGTGACAACGACTAATACCAGAAATGCGAAATCCAGGAGAATCAAAAATAACAACATATGTTTCTCGATGTATGCGCCAGTTGTCACCAGACTAGATGCAAGCAGAAGCGGCCACAACTACAGGAACTGGTAGTCTTGGTAAAAATCCTTCCTGTTTCGTCTCTGGGTTTCGAGTGGCGTGTGCTTTTTCGGGCAGTCAGCGTGTTTCCGTCTGTAACGGCCATCCTGGTCTTTCCTCGCGCGATGCCGAAAGACCTAGCTCTGTGCTATGAAATTGTCACTGGCAGGGTCTTGCTTGAACAATGCAGTGAATTCTGGCATGGGCGGCAGGGGTGGCAAAAAATACCTGTAAAAATGTTGTAAATGGCCGATGATTGCTTTTAACTCTGCCGCCGTCTGCAAGCCTTCTGTTACATGAAGAAATCACTGGAATGAGAATGATTCCCGCATGAGCATTTCGCGTACTGATTCCAACAGCAATACTTCCAAAATGGCCTTGGCCGCCCTCGGTGTGGTTTACGGCGATATCGGTACCAGCCCCTTGTATACCCTGCGTGAATGTTTTGCGGGCCACCACCCGATGGCGCTGACGCAAGGCAATGTGATGGGCGTCCTGTCGCTGATTTTCTGGGCGTTGATTATTGTGGTGACGCTCAAATATGTTTTTTTCATCATGAGGGCGGATAACCACGGGGAGGGCGGCATCCTTGCCTTGCTGGCCCTGTCGCGCAGCACAGGTGTGCGCAGTGAATTCCTGAAAGGCGCGCTGGCTTTGACAGGTATTTTTGGCGCCAGCCTTTTCTATGGTGATGGCATCATTACACCAGCCATTTCGGTTTTATCGGCTGTAGAGGGCCTTGAAGTAGCTGCGCCGGCTTTCCATAGCTGGAGCATCCCGATCGCCATCACAATTCTTGTTATGTTGTTTATGTTCCAGCGGTTTGGCACAGCAAAGGTTGGTGCCTTGTTCGGGCCCGTAATGTTGTTGTGGTTTTCGACACTGGCGGTACTGGGTGTATATAGCATCATCCAGCATCCGAAAGTGCTTGCTGCATTGAATCCCTATTATGCGATCAGTTTTTTTCATGCACATGGCATCGGTAGTTTGCTGGTGTTTGGTGCGGTCGTGTTGGCAGTAACCGGTGGTGAAGCGCTCTACGCGGATATGGGACATTTTGGTCGCAAGCCCATCCAGGTGGCGTGGCTCAGCCTGGTATTGCCATCCCTGGTAATGAATTATTTCGGGCAGGGCGCGTTGCTGCTGGAAGACCCGAATTCGATCAATAACCCGTTTTACAATCTCGCACCGGAATGGTTTATCTGGCCCTTGTTGATACTGGCAGCCTTTGCCACGGTTATCGCTTCACAGGCTGTTATTTCAGGCGTTTTTTCTGTCACACGGCAAGCTGTACAAATGGGTTTCTGGCCACGAATGCATATTGCACACACTTCGTCGGAAGAAATTGGCCAGATCTATATCCCTTTCATGAACTGGCTGATCATGGTGGCGGTTATCCTGTTGATCATCCAGTTCCGCAGTTCCAGCAATATCGCCTCGGCTTATGGCATCGCTGTTACCACAGCGATGATGGTTGATACATTGCTCGCCTGTTTCGTCGCACGACGATTGTGGAAATGGAAGTTGCCACTTGTTCTGTTTATGGGTATCAGTTTCTTTTCTGTGGATGCGCTTTTTCTCGGCCCGAATATCCTCAAGATCCCTGACGGTGGCTGGTTTCCACTGCTGGTGGGTGGCACGGTCATGTTGCTTATGCTGACGTGGCGCAAAGGCCGTCGCTTCCTGGGTGATTACATGGTGCGTGAAAGCTTGCCGCTGGAGCCTTTTATTGCCAGCCTTGAAGTGGAGCGTCCGGCCACAGTGCCGGGCACGGCGATTTTTATGGCCCGCAGTGTCGAGCGTGTGCCCCACGCCCTGTTACACAACCTGAAGCACAACAAGATTCTGCATGAACGTGTTGTGTTGTTAACGCTGGATACACAGGAAATTCCCTTTGTGTCGCGCAGAGACCGGGTTTCAGTCGAGCAGCTGACTGACGGCTTTTACATCATCCGTGGCAGTTATGGTTTCCAGCAAACACCCGATGTGCAGCAACTGCTGAAGGAGTGCGAGCGTTTTGGGCTCACCTTCAACATGATGGAAACCACATTCTTCCTGTCGCGTGAACACCTGATCCCGAGTGCCGATCCGGCCATGCCAATGGTGATGGACCAGATTTTTGCGATCATGACGCGCAATTCGACCAGCGCGACCGATTATTTCAACATTCCACCCAACCGTGTGGTGGAAATGGGTACGCAGATCGAGATCTGATTTTTGCTTCGTGCATTGACGCTGCCGTGGGCAATCAGTAAGATGCGCCCCCTCAACGGCAGCTTCTTGTTCGACAGGGCAAGTGCACGTTTTTCGGGGTATAGCGCAGTCTGGTAGCGCGCCTGCTTTGGGAGCAGGATGTCGGGAGTTCGAATCTCTCTACCCCGACCATTTTTAATGGCTGCATGTTCTGATTGTGCGCCCGTAGCTCAGTCGGATAGAGCATCCGCCTTCTAAGCGGATGGTCGGGGGTTCGAATCCCTCCGGGCGTGCCACCTTCAGACTCCAGATCCTGCACGACTTCTTCCTTTCTTGTATTCTCTTGATCCGTATTGCATTGCTGTAGGCTGCGTATTGCTGTTGTTGTGAACAATGGTCTGTGTTGTCCGGAACGCTTCACCATGAAAATACCTGGTTGTCATTTGCTGTTTCTGGCCCTGCTGCTGGTGCTGCTCAGTGGCTGCAGTAGCATGCGCGATCATGAACCGGCACCGGGTCGGATTGATCTGTCAGACCACAAATTGGTGAGGCAATTACTGGATGCCCAGTACAAGGAGTGGAAAGGTGTCCACTATCGTATGGGCGGGCTTTCAAAATCCGGCATCGATTGTTCGGGCTTTGTCTATGTCACGTATCGTGAACGATTTGGTATTCGATTGCCGCGTGAAACCGATGCGCAGGCTGAAATGGGTCACAAGATTGCAAGGCGTAATCTCATGCCAGGCGACCTGGTTTTTTTTAAAACAGGTATTGCAAAAAATCATGTCGGTATTTACCTGAGAGATGGAGCGTTCCTGCACGCTTCTACGACGGGAGGTGTGATGATTTCCCGGCTGGATGACAAATACTGGTCAAAGGCGTACTGGAAATCCATGCGCCTCTATGCCTGACGTTGGTTCGATTATTGAAAGAAGTGTTAATGACTGTTCTTGAAGTTACACGGATTGCACATGATCTGCGTGGAGTTGCCCATGCGGATGGCTCAACATGGTTTGTCGAAGGTGCATTGCCTGGCGAACAGGTAAGTGCTTCGGTGCTTATGCGGCGATCACAGCTGGTTGATGCTGTTGCAGTGGATGTGATTGCTAATCCATCGCCTGATCGTGTCAAACCGTCTTGCGAATATTCTGGCCGCTGTGGTGGGTGTGCACTGCAGCATGTAGATAGCGCTGCGCAGGTTCGCCTAAAACAACAGGTGTTGCTTGATCAACTGCAGAGACTGGGGCGTATAGCGCCGCATGCTGTGCTTTCTCCGTTGGTGGTGGAGCCATGGGCCTATCGGCGTCGTGCGCGTTTTGCCTGTAAATGGTCGTCTGACAGGAAACATCTGGCTTTCGGCTTGCGCGAACGGCATAGCGAAAGGATAGTGGAAGTTGAACACTGTGCAGTGTTGTTGCCTGCCCTGGAGGCATTGGTCAGGCCGCTGCGCGCTGTGCTCTCAGGCTGGTCACAGCCACGCCTGCTGGGCCATGTCGAATGCTTGTCGGGCGATAACGGCGTGGCAATTCTTGTGCGGTTACTGGGCGAACCTTCTTGCAGTGATTATGGTCTGTTACGAGAGTTTTCGCGCAATAGTAACACCAGTATTTTCTTGAAAGTGGGCGGCACGCAAAGTGAAGACCAGTCGCCGACGGTGTTTTTTTGTGGAAAGGAAGCGGTGATCGAGTATGCGCATGAACCCACGCAAACCCATGTTGCCTGTTTTCCCGGTGATTTTGTACAAGGAAACGAAGCAGTTAACCGGCAATTGACGGACGCGGTGCTGGAAAGCTTGCAGACAGAAATCACAGACACTGTTCTTGAGGCATTTTGCGGATTGGGTAATTTCACGTTTCCATTGGCACGGCGAGTGCAGCGGATAACGGCGCTAGAACTGAGTAACACCATGTTAGCGCGTGCAAAACGGCAAGCTGATGCGCTGGCAGTGGATAACATTCATTGGCATGCGAGTAATCTTGATCGTTTTTCTACGCAGGAAAAAAGCTGCTCACCGGTTAATAAAATCCTGCTGGATCCGCCACGTGAAGGTGCGCAGGATTTTTGCAAAAGTGTCTCTTTGCAGGGTGTTTGTCGACTGGTTTATGTGTCGTGCAATCCTTCTACACTGGCGCGCGATGCGGCAATTCTGGCCGAACGTGGTTTTTTAATGGAAAGCGTGCGAATTGTTGATATGTTTCCACAGACAAATCATATTGAAGCCATTGCTGTTTTTGTGCCTGATACAATGGCAGGCAAAAAAATTACGGCAAATAAAAAACAGGCTGTCAAAAATTCAGAACGGAAGCTGCGCCGTTAACGCAGTTTCATGATGACGATTTGGCAAGGGGGAACAGGCATACGGCCTTGTGATCCTGTATGCCTATTATAAGCAGGGCATAGGCCGCCTCTATCTTGTCCAGTCTTGCAAACGCACGAAAGCGACTTTGCTCTGCAGGTTGCGCTGCCAATGGCAGCAGCGAATCGTCTGGTCGTAACAATGTTCCGAGGCCGATAACCTTCTGTTCCTGTATCAGTGCCATATCAGGGAGTACATTGCCCAGATACAGCAGGCTACCGTCTACCAACAGGGTTTGTCGTTCTGTATCACGTGTCAAGTGTGCGTTGCCGTCACAAACAGGCAGTGTTGCTTCGATTTGCACCGTGTTATCCAGCCGGAATTCCTGAAGATGCTGGAAATAGCCAAGCTGATATTCACGAAGGAATGTGTCGTTATCCTTTACAGAATTGATCCGGTTCTTTATCAGTGGATAAGACAATGTGCTATTGATGTAGGCAGGTTCCAGTACACCTGCGCGCGCGGCTGTGTGTGCCTGATTCACCCTGTCAGCAAGAATTGACATGTCATGCGCACTTTTCAATTGGGCTGGCAATAAATGCCATAGCATCAAAAGTGTGAATATGGCAGGTGCCAATGAGTTGAAACGTGTATGGCGAATATCCTGCCATACCAATCCTGCAATTGCAGGCAAATACGGAAGTACCAGTGTCTGGTAGCGTTCGGTCACTGCCTGATTTGTGTATATGAATCGGCCGAATGCGGTAGCGACGGCGCTTATGATGATGTAGGTCGCGATGTACAGGCTCAATCGCTGGAATGCGCTCAAGGTTTTGCCACGCCAGTACAGCAGCCAGTAAAAACATACTGCAACCAGACTGAAGAATGCCAGTGTAGACCCGGCGGCCGGCCAGTCGCGTGAAAGAGGGCTGGCCAGATAGCGTAAGGTATAACCGAACATCTTGTGCAGCGTATCCTGCATGATGTAAGCGCGGGTGATCCAGTTGTCAGACAATTTCAGTGCGGCAACGACTACATGCTGTGCATTCTTGTCGTGATGCATATAAAGCCAGCAGACGATAAGCACAAGAAGATATGTGAGCCAGCGTATTTTTCTGTTGTACTGACCATTGCTGTGACTGCAAATAGCTAGTGACAGGGCAGCGACAGGTAGCGCCATCAGTCCAGTAAAGTTACACATCGCCGCTGCTATACCCAGCAGCATGACCAGGCAAATATTGCTTGTGGTTGGACTGCGCAACAATGCCGTCATGGAAGCAAGCCCAAGTGCATTTGACATATACCATTGCACATCCATGGCATAGAGAAAGTTATTTACCTGTGTAGTACTGAACAAGGCCATGCCAAAACTGCCGGTCAACAATATTTTTTCCCTTGCTGAGATATCTTTTTCCCCACGCACGACGCGGTAGATGATCAGTAGATACAGGGATTGGCAAATCAATGCGGTGCTGGTTGTCAGCAGGTTACGTCCTTGCAGCCAGTAAAAATCGATAAAGAAAAAAAGTTTCGGCAAGAAAATGCGATGTGCGCCGCCGTAAGGATCAAGCAGATAGTCGAGAGACCATTGGCCGTGGAACTGCTGTTCAATGAACGGTACAAATTCCCAGAGATCGCGGAATGGTCCCTGCCAGTGCAGGATGGTGACGAGATAAAGTGAAAAGAAGGCCAGTATTATGCTGCTTGCGCCAATCGTTACAGCAGCAACTGCCGTTACAGTATTATTTGCCCGCAAACAGGGAAGGGCAGTTGGTGTGGTGATTTTGTGTTGGTCTGGCACGGCCAGGTTTGCCTTCAGTCCTGTTTTGCCTGCAGGCCACCCGAGTGAAATATGCCGAACAGAAACACCTGTACATAATCGGCTTTTGTCGCATTTGCCGCTTTCAGGAAGGCGCCATAGAGGAGTAACTCGACCGCATGGCTGCCAACCAGAAAAACAGCCAGCCATTCTGCAATTGTCATTACTGCATGCGATTGGCTAACCATTGGTGCGATAACACAAAAAAGCCAGCCCAGGCCGACCGAGATTTTTCCAGCCAGCAAGACGTTTTGTGGAAGAGTAGGTGGTTTCAACATGGTCTGGTTCCTGTGGTTTTCCCGAATGATACCTTGAATGACTAAAAAAGTTACTATTTGCGGGTGCAGATGTACTGCCTAAAAGGAGCTGCTTGTGGTTTCATCACTGACCGGATTTGATCCTTTCCAGCCACAACATCTGGCGGCACGTAAGCGTGCCAAGCAGCTATGCCGACAAATCAACATGCTTCCGGTACAACAGTTGAAAGCACGTCGCCCTTTGTACGAACAGTTGTTTGGTGTGGTGGTCGATGCGTTTATCGAGCCGGACTTTTACTGTGATTACGGCTACAACATTCATCTGGGCGAAAAATTTTATGCCAATCATCATTGCGTGATGCTGGATGCGGCAGAAATCCGTATCGGCCATCGCGTTTTACTGGGGCCTTCAGTGCATCTCTATACAACCACACACCCGGTAGATGCTTCGGAGCGCGCCACAGGCAAACAACTGGTGGCGCCAATAGTGATTGGCGATGACTGCTGGATTGGTGGTAATGCGGTGATCATGCCGGGTGTGACGATTGGTATGGGCACAGTTATTGGTGCTGGCAGTGTTGTCACAGCTTCGATGCCTGCGGGTGTGGTGGCCTATGGCAATCCCTGCAGGGTAATCCGTCCTGTGTAATGTTTGCTTGTCACCTTCGTGCTGAACTCCTAGAATCACCGACCCCTTGTCCTATGTTTGCCTCTGCAATCCTGCACAGGTTTTGAAGGAAATACTATGCCGGTTATAACGCTCCCTGATGGTAGCCAACGCACCTTTGATCACGCCGTGACCGTTGCGGATGTAGCAGCATCAATTGGTGCTGGTCTCGCCAAGGCAGCGCTTGCCGGGCGTGTTGATGGCAAGCTGGTAGATACCTCTTGTGTGATCGAGCGTGACGCATCACTTGCCATCGTGACCGAGCGTGATCCGGAAGCGCTCGACATTATTCGTCACTCCACTGCGCATTTGCTGGCCATGGCTGTGCAGGATGTGTTTCCGGGGGCACAAGTCACTATAGGCCCTGTAATCGAAGATGGATTTTTTTATGACTTCGCTTACGAACGCGCGTTCACGCCTGACGATCTGGTTCAAGTCGAAAAGCGCATGGAAGAACTGGCCGTAACGGATGTGCTGGTTGAGCGCGTGGTCATGAGTCGTGCTGACGCTGTTAAAATATTTACTGCGATGGGCGAACATTACAAAGTCGAGATCATCAATGACTTGCCGGAAAATGAAGAGATTTCCGTCTACAAGCAAGGTGCATGGATGGATTTGTGTCGTGGCCCCCATGTGCCTTCTCTCGGTAAATTAAAGGCGTTCAAACTGACCAAAGTGGCGGGAGCTTATTGGCGTGGCGACAGCAAGAATGCGCAATTACAGCGTATTTATGGTACTGCCTGGTGTAACAAGAAGGATCTTGCTGCCTATCTTTCCCGATTGGAAGAAGCGGAGAAGCGTGATCACCGTAAGTTGGGAAAACGTCTTGACCTCTTTCACACGCAGGAAGAGGCGCCGGGAATGGTGTTCTGGCACAACAATGGCTGGATTATCTATAAGGAGATTGAAAACTATATTCGCGAGCGATTACGGAAGGCTGGTTACCAGGAGGTGCGTACTCCACAGGTAGTGGATTTGTCGCTGTGGGAGCGTTCTGGTCACTGGGGTAAATATTCCCAGAATATGTTTACGACTGAGTCGGAGTCGCGTGACTACGCAATCAAGCCGATGAACTGCCCATGCCATGTGCAGATCTACAACACAGCATTGCATAGCTATCGAGAGTTGCCATTGCGTATGGCGGAATTTGGCTCCTGCCACCGTAACGAGCCGTCGGGTGCGCTTCACGGCATCATGCGGGTACGTGGTTTTGTACAGGATGATGCCCACATTTTCTGTACCGAAGACCAGATCCAGCCAGAAGTGGCTTCATTCATTGACCTCCTGTATTCAGTCTACGAGGACTTCGGTTTTACCGAGGTCATTATCAAGCTGTCCACCCGTCCGGCTGAGCGTGTCGGTTCAGACGAGATCTGGGACAAGGCCGAGAAAGCTTTGTCCGACGCTTTGACAAACAAGGGGCTACCATTTGACTTGCAGCCTGGTGAAGGTGCGTTTTATGGGCCGAAGATCGAGTTCACCCTGAAAGATTGCATCGGTCGCATGTGGCAGTGTGGCACTATCCAGGTCGATTTCAATATGCCGGGTCGCCTTGATGCCGAGTACGTTGATGAACATAGCCAGCGCCAGACGCCCGTTATGCTTCATCGTGCAATCCTTGGCTCCTTGGAGCGATTTATCGGTATCCTGATCGAACAGTACGAGGGCGCTTTCCCGGTTTGGCTTGCTCCGGTGCAGGCTGCTGTGCTCAATATTACCGATAAGCAGGCAGAATATGCCATACAGATAGCGGAATTTCTTGAAAATCAGGGGCTTCGCGTACATCCCGACTTGAGAAACGAGAAGATCGGGTTTAAAATCCGCGAGCATACCATCCAGAAGACGCCGTTCCTGCTGGTAGTGGGGGATCGGGAAGTGGAAACACAAACCGTGGCCGTGCGGGCTCGCAGCGGCGCAGAGTTGGGTTCGATGAGCTGGCAACAGCTTGCTGACTATCTGCGTACTGAGGTGTCCCAGCGCGGCCGTGTGCGTTTATAACGATTTGTTTGTCTGGGTTTCGCTTTTGAACAAACGGAGAACGGGTTATTAACCAGCCAGTAGAGAATAAAGAGCGCGGCGCGGCCAATGCCAATAAACAGCGCATCAATGATGAAATCCGAGCGCGTGAAGTGCGCCTGATTAATGCAGATGGTAGTCAGGCGGGTGTAGTGAGTTTACGCGATGCCTTGGCTGCCGCCGAACTCGCAGTACTGGATCTGGTGGAAATTTCCCCGGATGCTGTGCCTCCGGTTTGCAAGATCATGGATTATGGCAAACATCTGTTTGAATTGAAAAAGCAGAAGAACGAACAAAAGAAAAAGCAGCACCGGGTACAAGTAAAAGAAATCAAGTTTCGGCCAGGGACGGAAGACGGAGACTATCAGGTCAAACTACGCAACCTGATGCGTTTCCTGGAAGCAGGGGACAAAGCCAAAATCACACTGCGTTATCGCGGTCGTGAAATGGCTCACCAGGAATTAGGTATGGAGATGCTGAAACGCATCGAAACCGATCTGGTGGATTATGGTGTGGTTGAGCAATTCCCGAAAATGGAAGGGCGACAACTCACTATGGTTATGGGCCCCAAAAAGAAGAAATAGGTCTTCTCCCTAGACCTGTTTCGTCCATTAACCAGGATCACCACTGTCTTACGCGACAAGTGTTCCCAATGCGGAGTTAGAAAATGCCAAAGATAAAGATCCACAGCGGAGCGTCCAAGCGCTTCAAGAAAACGGCGGCTGGTTACAAGCGTAAACACGCTAACAAAAGCCATATCCTGACCAAAATGACTACCAAGCGTAAGCGTCAGCTGCGTGGTACTGATCTGGTTCACAAATCAGACGTGGTATTGGTCGACAAGATGATGCGCAACTGCTGACAGGCAGTTTTTCGTATCACAACCGTTTTTCTGAATCGTTAATAAGAGGATACTCACATGCCACGCGTAAAACGCGGTGTCACGGCGCATGCCAGACACAAGAAAACACTCAAATTAGCCAAAGGTTACTACGGTGCGCGCTCGCGTGTTTACCGTGTTGCCAAGCAGGCTGTAACCAAAGCCGGTCAATACGCTTTTCGTGATCGTCGCGTCAAGAAGCGTGATTTTCGTTCACTCTGGATTGTACGTATCAATGCTCAGGCCCGTGTTGAGGGTATGACCTACAGCCAGTTCATTGCGGGTCTGAAAAAAGCCGGTATCGAACTTGATCGCCGTGTAATGGCGGATATTGCGGTACATGACAAGCCTGCTTTTGCTGCATTGGTTGTAAAAGCCAAGGCTGCTTTGGTCGGTTAAATACAGGCGGGTTAGTTTTTTGTTGACCGGTTCTGCCAGACGGCCCGCTTTTGCGGGCCGTTTTGTCTCGGAACGTTTATTTTTCTACTGCATTTTGAGTGATGGCGATGGATAACTTGCAAGTGCTTGCTGATGAAGCGCGTCAGGCAATAGAAGCGGCAGATAGTGAGCGTGCACTGGACGACGTGCGCGTCAGCTTTCTTGGCAAAAAAGGCTCATTGACAGCATTGCTAAAGAATCTGGGACAGTTATCGGCAGAAGAGCGGCCAGCGGTGGGTGCCAGAATTAATTTGGTGAAAGAAGCAGTGCAGGCACAGCTTGATGCGAGACAGCAGCTGCTGGCGAGTGCTGCCATTGCTGCCAGACTTGCCGGTGAAACCATAGATGTGACACTGGATGGGCGAGGTGAAAGTGCTGGTTCCCTGCATCCAGTAACACGTACCATTGCGCGTATCCGTGAAATTTTTGCGCGGGTCGGCTTTGAGCTGGTTGAGGGGCCAGAAATTGAAGATGATTTCCACAATTTCGGTGCGTTAAATATTCCTGATCACCATCCTGCGCGTGCAATGCACGACACTTTCTATGTTGATGACAATACGGTACTGCGTACGCACACTTCGCCGGTGCAGATTCGGGTTATGGAGAACAACCAGCCTCCTATTCGGGTTATCTGTCCTGGCCGTGTGTATCGTTGCGATTCCGATTTGACCCATACACCGATGTTTCATCAAGTTGAAGGTTTGTTGGTGGACAAGGATGTTAGTTTTGCCGATCTCAAAGGCTTGATAGACCAGTTTCTCAAAGCATTTTTTGAAACCGATCTGGCAGTACGTTTCCGCCCATCCTATTTCCCTTTTACTGAGCCTTCTGCTGAAGTTGACATGCAGTGCACGCATTGCCGTGGACTCGGTTGCCGTATCTGCAAGCACACTGGCTGGCTGGAGGTTATGGGGTGCGGCATGGTGCATCCTGCTGTATTTTCCAGCGTTGGCATCGATAGTGGGCAGTACACCGGTCTTGCATTTGGTATGGGTGTGGAACGGCTTGCTATGTTACGCTATGGAGTCAATGACTTACGCTTGTTTTTTGAGAATGATTTGAGATTTTTGGGGCAATTTTGACTTCGTCAGTCAAGTTAGGCCTTAAATCTCATAAAACGAATTAATATAGTTGGCTAACATTATGAAATTTAACAAAAAATGGCTAGAGGAGTGGGTTGACTGCAGAAGTCTGACTGCGCAGGAATTGGCTGATACCATCACGATGGCAGGGCTGGAAGTCGATGCAATCACGCCAGTGGCACCACAGTTTTCTGGTGTGGTGGTAGGGGAGATTGTGGCGATTGAACAGCACCCGCATGCTGACAAGTTGCGCGTTTGTCAGGTTGCCGGGCATCCCGATGGCAGTCTGAAGCAGGTAGTCTGCGGCGCCGCCAATGCCCGCTCCGGCATAAAGATTCCTTTTGCAATACTCGGTGCAAAACTTCCGGGTGATTTGAGTATCAAGCAGGCCAGGCTTAGGGGTGTCGAGTCTTTCGGTATGTTGTGTGCCGAGCAGGAGCTCGGTCTTGCTGATAGCAGCGAGGGCTTATGGGAGTTGGAAGCTGGCGCACCGTTAGGCCAGGATCTGCGTGACTGGCTGCAGCTGGATGACGAGATTATTGAAGTGGATCTTACGCCGAACCGTGGTGATTGCCTCGGGGTATACGGGTTGGCCTGCGAAGTGGCAGCGCTCACATCAGTGAGCCATAAGTCATTTAAAAATAATAAGATAGTGCCAATTTCTAATAAATTACGCGAAGTAAATATTGAGGTGCCAGCGCAATGTGCGCGTTACGCTGGCCGCGTCATCAGTAACGTGGATATCGGTCGTCCTGTGCCCATGTGGTTGCGCGAGCGCTTGCGCCGCGCCGGTGTTAGATCGATTGACCCTGTGGTCGACGTGACAAACTATGTGTTGCTCGAGCTCGGTCAGCCGATGCATGCCTTCGACCTGGATAAGCTGGATGGCAACATCACGGTGCGCTTGGCGAAACATGGCGAAAAGCTGGCGCTGCTGGATGGCCAGACTGTAGATCTGAATTCCGATACGCTGATTATTGCCGACGACAAGGGTCCATTGGCTATGGCGGGTATCATGGGTGGGGCTGAAAGCGCAGTGTCACCAACCACTCGTAATATTCTGCTGGAAAGCGCCTGGTTTAACCCGGTTTCCATAGCGGGCAAGGCGCGTGACTATGGCCTGCATACTGATTCATCGCACCGTTTTGAACGTGGAGTTGACTTTAAGAAACAGCTAGAAGCCATTGAAAGAGCTACACAATTAATCATTGATATTACTGGTGGTGAGCCTGGGCCGATAGTTCATGTAGTTTCTGAAGAGAACTTGCCTGTCCGTCGTCCAGTCTCGCTCACAAGAGCGCGGCTCGAGCAGTATCTCGGTACATCACTACCGGAAGTCGAAGTGACAGGTATTTTCGTGCGACTGGGTTTTTCGCCTGAAGTCAGCCCGGATGGATGGATTGTCCAGCCACCCAGCTGGCGTTATGACATTGCCATTGAGCAGGATTTGATTGAGGAGGTGGCGCGAGTTTATGGGTACAACCGTTTGCCATCGAGTTCGGTCAAGGCCAGCCTGGATCTCATTGGTATACCGGAAACGGTTCTAGCGGCTGACGTCCTTCTCAATACGCTGGTTGGACGCGGTTATCGTGAGATTATCAGTTACTCGTTTATCGCTCCCGAGCTTCAGGCACTGTTTGAGCCGGAACAGGTTTCGGTGCGTTTGCGTAATCCGATTTCAGCGGATATGGCGGATATGCGTGCCAGCATTATCCCGAGCCTGGTCACTACGCTGACACAAAACCTGAATCGCCAGCAAACACGAGCGCGTCTTTTTGAATCAGGACTTCGTTTCCGTTTGCTGGATGGTCAGTTGCAACAACAGCCCGTTATTGCTGCGTTGCTTTATGGCAGTCGTGCACCAGAAGCCTGGTGTACAACTGCTGGCAACGCATCAAGCGACTTTTTTGACTTGAAAGGGGATCTGGAAGCTTTGTTGGCGCGCACAGGGCGAGCAGAGGATTTCAGTTTCAGGAAGTCCGTACATGCTGCGTTGCATCCAGGGCAAACAGCTGCTTTGTATGACCGGGGACGTCAGGTTGGTCTGATAGGTGCCTTGCACCCGGAGCTGCAGCGCAAGCTTGGCATTCCCGGATCGGTTTTTGTTTTTGAGGTTGAGCGAGACGCGTTGTTGACGTCCCGCAAGCCGGCATTCATGTCGCTTTCCCGTTTCCCGGAAGTCCGTCGTGACATCGCTGTGGTTGTGGCACGTGAAGTTCCGGTAGATTCGCTCTGTGCTACGGTGCGACAGACTGCCGGTGACTGCCTTGTAAACCTCAAGGTGTTTGACGTCTATTGCGGCGAACATATTGATCCACATAGAAAAAGTATCGCATTGGGCTTGACCTTTCAGCATCCATCACGCACTCTTAACGAACACGAAATCAGTGCGTGGCTGGAGCAAGTTCTGGCAGCACTTGACGAGCAGCATGACGCCAAGTTAAGGACCTGACGATGATTGAAGCGCTGACGAAAGCTGATCTCGCAGAAAAGTTGTTTGAGGAGCTTGGACTCAATAAACGTGAGGCCAAAGAAATTGTGGAGATATTTTTTGAGGAAATTCGCAGTTCATTCTCGCAGAAAGAGAATGTAAAATTGTCCGGCTTCGGTAATTTCGATCTGCGGGATAAGAGCCAAC
>DAOMGE010000041.1:0-24623 GCA_035430165.1 Pseudomonadales bacterium
CCAGCGCCATGCCGACCGCGTTGGTGATGCCCTGGCCCAGCGGGCCGGTGGTGGTTTCCACGCCTGGCGCGTAGCCGTATTCCGGGTGACCCGGCGTCTTGCTGTGCAACTGGCGGAAGTTTTTCAGCTCGTCGATGGACAAGTCATAGCCGGTGAGATGCAGCAGGCTGTAGATCAGCATGGAGCCGTGGCCATTGGAGAGCACGAAGCGGTCACGGTCCGCCCACTGCGGGTTGGCCGGGTTGTGCTTCATAAACCCGTTCCACAACACCTCGGCGATATCCGCCATGCCCATCGGCGCGCCGGGGTGGCCGGAATTGGCTTTCTGCACGGCATCCATGGACAGGGCGCGGATAGCATTGGCAAGTTGACGACGGGACGGCATAGCGGGGAAACCTCGGGCTATATAGAAGGGACAACAGGAAGGTCGCTATTGTGGCCGACCGGACACCGACTGTCACCCCGAAAGTCTGCCGCTTGCAATAAAACTTACTCATGAGTAAGCTGCTTACCCGTGAGTAAGTACAGATCAACAACCTTGTGATTTACAGGAGATAACCATGGACCAGAATGATATTGCCGAGATCGCGGAGCTGATTGCCGATCTTGATGACGAAGCGGCAGAGTTGGTGCAGGAATGCCTCGACGCGGGACTGGATCCCGTCTCTGTGCTGAAGGACGGCGTGGTAAAAGGCCTGGAAAAAATCGGCCAGCTGTTTGAATCGAAAGAATACTTTCTGGCAGAACTGATGGTAGGCGGCGAGCTCGCTGAAACCTGCATCAAGATTATCGACCCGTGGCTGCCAGCCACGGCGGGTGACCAGAGCCAGGGTGTTGTGGTTATCGGCGCCGTATCCGGCGACCTGCACGATATCGGTTACGGCCTGGTGGCCAAACAGCTGGAGCTGGCAGGATTCGAAGTGCACTCCATCGGCGTGAACAACGATTCCATGCGCTTTATCGAAAAAGCCCGCGAAGTGAATGCGAATATCATCGGCTTGTCCGCTTTCCTCGTGACCACGATCCCGAATTGCCGCGACGTCGTGAACTATGTGCGCGACATGGGCCTGCAAGACCAGTTCAAAATTATCATGGGTGGCGCTGAAACCAACCAGGAAAAATCCAACATGATGGGCGCCGATGGCTGGGCTCCTAACGCGATGGAAGCAGTAACACTGTGTAAAAACATCATGCAAACACATTTCGGGAGAGCAGCATAATGGGCAAGTTAATGGACATCATGGAGTTTCAGAAACGCTCTGAAACCGGCGAAGTTATCGAAAAAACCAGCAAGTTCGACATCAAATGGTCGCGCACCCTGCGCCAGCTGGCTGAAAAAAACAATGTGAAATACACGCCGGACAGCACGGTAATTTCTGATGCTATCGCTGACGGTGTTTTCAATGCGGCTGTCGAGTTGCTCGCTACTTGCGGCATCTATCACATGAACACCATGCGTGTGATCGCGTTGACCGAACAGGAAATCCGCGACACAGCCGATCATTACAACAGCAACCCGCACGTTTCACGATTTGGTCAGGGCGCTGATCGTATCGAATACACCTACCGCAAACAGTTCGAGAAAAAAATGCCTATCCTCGCTGGCGGCCCTTGCGGCGTTATCGGCGAAGACTGGTTCGATCCGTATGTGCGTTCATTCGTAAAAGAATCCACCAACCAGGCGATGGGCATCACCGGCGGTATCGAAAATATCCACGGTCACTCTGCGAAAGCCGGCACACTGTCTGAAATGTATGCTGCACAGTGGGAATGCGAACAGATCCAGCGTATCTGCCGTGAAGAAGGTCGCCCGGGCATGCACCAGGGCCTGTTGTGTACCGCATCGTCTGCCGCTGCATCTTTCGCTTGCATCGACGATCACAACGAGAACCGTCGCAAGACCTGGAATACACAAATCGGCATCCACATCATTCCGGAAATGAAAATCGACTGGAATGCTTTCATGATGGCGAAATACTGCCAGGATCGTAACATCGAGCCGTGGACATCCTGCGTATCGCTGACTGGCGCTATTTGCCGCGACGGCGCAGAAACAGCAATCGGTATCGTCTGTAACGCACTGGCACAGTTGGCGTACGGCCACGGCGGCATGACACAAATGTTTGCCAACCACCTCGACGGCACCTGGTCTGACCAGGAAACCCAATGGGCGGTTGCTGCTGCAACACGCGCCAGCGAACGTCACATCAAAGTGCCTATCGCCAGCGTGTGCGCCGGTATGGAACAACACTGGCGCCAGTACTCCGGTTTCTGGCAAGCGCAGGCCATGACAATTTCCAACACCATCAACGGCATGGGCTATGTCTGGATCGGCGGTCACACCGGTCTTGAAACGCGCCTGACTGGCGAAGTCATGCGAGCGACACTGGAAATCCAGGATCCGGTTGAAGCCGATATCCTGATGAATAAAGTGTTCGCAAAACGTAACGAAGAAACAGCGAAACATACCGCCAGCGGTGTGGGTCCACGCAACTTCGTCGATGCATACGATTGCGAAAAATGCGAACCGAATGCCGCGTTGATGGAAGATTACAAACGTGTCAAACAGGAACTGTATGACATGGGCCTGAAAGGCTTGAAGTAAAAACCCCCTCCTGTCTGCCATGCAGACATCCTCCCCCCACATGGGGGAGGTGGTGGATAAACATCACACGCCCTTACCCTCTCCCGTTACGGGGAGGGTCGCGCGAAGCGCGGGGAGAGGGCCAAATTTTCCGGAGAAATTTATGGCCGTTGTTGTAATCGGCGAATCATTGAACGCCACCATTCCCGCCATCTGCGAAGCCGTAAAAACGCACGATGCCGCTTACATCCAGAAAGTTGCACTGGAGCAAGTTGCTGCAGACGCAGACTATCTTGACCTGAATGCGCAGGTAACCGGTTGCGATGAAATGATCGACTTGCCGTGGATGGTGGAAACCGTGCGCGCTGTCACCAATATTCCCATGGTGCTCGACAGCTCCAACCCGCCAGCGATTATCAAGACGCTCGAATCGTTTGACTGGGGCGGACAGGTTCCGATCATCAGCTCCATCACCAACGAAGGCAACAGCCCTGATAAATTGTTGCCGATTGCTGCCAAATACAACACCGGTATTGTTGCCTTGTTGATGGATGATGACGGCATCACGCACACTGCGGAAGGCCGCTTCAAGATCTGTAAGGAACTGGTAAGAAAATCACGCGATGCCGGCGTACCTGATCACAACTTGTGGATCGATCCGCTCATCCTGCCACTCGGCACAGATGACAACGTCGGCACCATCAGTTTTGCCTTGTTGCAGATGATGAAGCAGGAATTCCCCAACATCCGCACGTATTGTGGTTTGTCCAATGTCAGTTTCGGTATGCCTCACCGCGCACTGATGAATCGCACCTATGTGGCGATGCTGGCCGCCAACGGCATGGAAGGCTTCATGATCAACCCGCGTGTGAAAGAAATGCGCGCCATGATCTACGCCATCCGCGCCCTGATGGGCGAAGACGAAAAATGCGGCAAGTACATCCAGGCGCACCGCGATGGTGTGTTGCTGACGCCGATGAGCGATGAGATGAAAGCAAAAATCGCGGAGAAGCAGGCGCAGGAAGAAGAAAAAGCGCGCAAGAAAGCCGAGCGTGAAGCGCGTCGTGCAGCGAAAGGCGAAAGCGCAGAGTAACCTGCCATACAAGGTTTTGCCGGATTAGCTCAGTTGGTAGAGCAGCGCATTCGTAATGCGAAGGTCGTAGGTTCGATTCCTATATCCGGCACCACCTGATTTGTTTTCAAAAACCAGCTCGCGCTGGTTTTTTTATTTCAATTCCAGCGGCAACCCTGCAGCGACCAACGTCACGCGCTGCGCCAGTTGTGCAATGCGCTGGTTCAGTCTTCCCTGCTCATCCACAAACACACGACTCAATGCCCCGAGCGGCACGATGCCCCAGCCGACTTCATTACTGACCAGAATAATATGCCCGGGCACATCGACCAATGCTGCAAACAGCGCCGCTGTTTCGCGCTCGAACAAAATACGGTTAACCGATGTCGTTGATGTTGCCGATACATTTTCATCGACATGACACAACAGGTTTGTCAGCCACAAGGTGAGGCAATCGACAATGACACAGGTGTTTTCTGCGGCATGCTTGCGCAAACCGCCTGCGAGACAAAGCGGCTCTTCTACCAACGTCCAGTGCGTCGGACGCTGCTGCTGGTGATGCGCAATGCGTTGTGCCATTTCTGCATCACCCGCTTGTCCGGTGGCGATATAAGTCACCGGCATGCCACTGGCTTCAGCGCGTTGTTCTGCCCGGGCACTTTTGCCTGAGCGTGCACCGCCAATAATCAGTTCGATCACTGTTTTTTCTCCACACACATTATCCGGTGATGATCGCATCACGCGCCTTGCAGATTGTGCGTGCTGCCATGACAATAGCAACCGTTATTTGATATGGGATGTTGCCTGGCTTTTTGCAAACAACATTCCGGGAACACGGTGTAATTCCGTGACGGGCCCGCCGCTGTAACCGGGGACAACTGCCGCGCGTATGGCACACATACAACCACTGGACAAGCCCACTTGTCCGGGAAGGTGCGACAGTCTGGATGATCCGGAAGTCAGAAGACCGATCAGATATTACTTTTTTGAAACCACAGGATTTGCTCTTCGCAGTGGCATGCGTTGACTGAATCCTGCGATTTTGGCTGAAAGTAATTTTTCGAGGAACCGCTATGCACTCCGTTATCCACACACCTGTGTTTCACATCTCTCCCGTAAATCGCACACAGCAACCTGCAATACAAAATAAAATCGACCAGAAAACGAAACCACTCGGCGCACTCGGCCAGCTGGAATCGGTGGCGTTGCAGATCGGTTTGATACAAGACACGTTATCGCCGCAACTGACATTGCCGCATGTCCTGGTGTGTGCCGGCGATCACGGCGCCGCAAAAGCCGGTGTCTCTGCGTATCCGCAAGATGTCACCTGGCAGATGGTAGAAAATTTTCTTGCCGGCGGCGCAGCCATCAATGTCTTCACACGCCAGACCGGTATTGCATTGGTGGTTGCAGATGCAGGCGTCAATCACGACTTCGGTGTGCGCGAGGGATTGATCGACGCAAAAATTGCGCACGGGACAGAAAATTATCTCGACGGCGCCGCGATGACCGTCACGCAATGTGTGGCTGCCATCAACAAAGGCGCAGCGATCGTGCGCGATATCCACAAACGCGGCTGCAATATCATCGGCTTCGGTGAAATGGGCATTGGCAACACCGCATCTGCTTCATTGCTGACGCATGTATTTACCGGCGTGCCACTCGATACATGCACCGGTCGTGGCACTGGCCTGGATGATGCAGGCTTGCAACGCAAACGCGAATTACTGACAGCGGCATTTGCTCGTTGGCAAACACATAACACCGCGCACGAAAAAAGTGATGCGCTGGCAACACTCGCGCAATTTGGCGGCTTTGAAATAGCGATGCTGGCCGGCGCCATGCTCGCGGCAGCAGAATTGAAAATGGTGTTGTTGATCGACGGCTTTATTGTCACCAGCGCGCTGCTGGCTGCCGTCGCGATTGCACCCGCCGTGCTGGATTACTGCGTGTTTTCACACTGCTCACATGAAGCCGGGCATCGACTGCAATTGCAACACTTGCAGGCACAACCACTGCTCGATCTGGGCTTGCGTCTCGGCGAAGGTACCGGTGCAGCACTGGCATATCCCTTGTTGCAAGCCGCCTGTGCTTTCATGCAGGACATGGCCAGCTTTGAATCCGCCAGTGTTTCCAACCGGGAATAATATGCACATGCTGAAACGCGAACTGGAATATTTTTTTGCTGCGGTGCGTTTTTTTACGCGCCTGCCGGTGCCGGCGTGGGTGGGTCACTCTGCCGAACAACTGGATCACGCCACCCGCTACTTTCCGTTGATGGGGATTATTGTCGGCAGCATCGGTGCCAGTGTCACGTTGATGGCGTCACTGCTGCTGCCGGTTTCCATCGCGATCATTCTCGGCATGGTGGCGACACTGCTGGCGACCGGTGCATTTCATGAAGATGGCCTGGCCGATGCGGTCGACGGTTTCGGCGGCGGCTGGACGGTGTTGCGCATACTCGACATCATGAAGGATTCGCGCGTCGGCAGTTACGGTGCAATCGCCATGACGCTCATGTTGCTCGGTAAATTTTCTGCGCTGCTTGAAATCGGCATGCATCAAGGTGTGATGCTGTTATGCCTGGCGCTGGTTGCCGGCCATGCGGTGTCACGCCTGGCATCAACGTCCTTGCTGTATTTCCTGGCCTATGTGCGTGAAGATGCATTATCGAAATCAAAACCCCTGGGCAAACAGATTTCACCCGGCGAATTGCTGGTGGCGAGTATTGTCGGTCTGGCGCCCGTGTTGTATCTGGCACATCTGTGGCCGGATTCCCGTGCACTGGCCAGCGCGATGGTGCTGGTTGTTGCAGTAACACTATATGTGGGGCGTTATTTCCGTAAACACATCGGCGGCTATACCGGCGACTGCCTGGGCGCGACGCAACAGATTGCGGAAGTCAGTTTTTATATCGGCTTGTTGTGCAAGTTTTCCTGATTCGCCATCCGGCACCCGCTGTATCGCCAACGGTGTGCTACGGACGCAGCGACGTGGCGTTGGCCGATAATGCTCACGCGTCGCTGGCATCCATCGCCACCGGTTTGCGTCAACAATTGCCCGGAAACATACCGGTTTTCAGTAGCCCGCTCACGCGCTGCCGCCAACTCGCTGACTTGCTGCATCCCGCTGTGCAATACGATAACCGGTTGCGTGAAATGCATTTCGGCGCGTGGGAACTGCAAAACTGGGATGACATTCCTCGCGCAGAAATCGATGCCTGGGCAGACGATACACTGCATTACGTGCCGCCGGGCGGTGAGTCTGTGGCGCAGATGCGCGAACGGGTGCTGGCCTTCATGGACGAACAGCGGCAGCACGAAGCCATCGCCATCGTCAGCCATGCCGGGATCATGAAAATACTGGTGGGGCAAGCACAACAATTGCCTGATCGCGCGTGGATCGCATTGCGTTTCGATTACGGCGGCCTGCACACACTGCACTGGCCATCATAAAAAACAGCGTCAGACTTTTTCGTACTGTGAATAATAATTCTGCAGGAATTGCTCGAAGCTGAGTAATGGTGCCTGTTGCTCCAGCGCTTGTTGCGCGGCGATGGATTGCCGGGCTTCTTCTGCAAAATAGTGTTGCTGTTCTGCCGGAACACCAACCTGCGCATAGTATTCCGCATTTTGCGCGGACAGATTGCAAGCCAGCCGGAAGAATGACAAATCCTGCGCCTGCATATCACGCAGTAATCGCGCCGACGGCGTCAACGAACTGTCATGCAATTTTGCACGCTGGACGTCCATGCTGGCCATGTAGGCGTTGCTGCTATTGGCCTGGTCGAGCAGCTGTGCGCAAGCAGCAATCTCGCCAAAAATGGTGGCTGCCCAGTCCTGCATGTCGCGCTCGCCGCCGGCATCTTCGAGCAATAAACCGGGTTCACGCCCGCGCTCGACAATGCGTGTCTGGTTGCGTGTCATGCGTGCGTACTCGGCTTCATCTGTCGACGGGCTTTCGCGCAACAGACACCACAGCAGAAACGCTTCGATGAAATGCGCCGTATCGCTGTCGATACCGGTTGGCAAATAGGGATTCAGGTCCAGGCAACGCACTTCGACATATTCCACGCCGTTTTCATGCAGGGCGAGGATCGGCGTCTCACCGGAGCGGGTGACACGCTTCGGACGGATCGTGCTGTAAAACTCGTTCTCGATTTGCAGCAGGTTGGTGCTCAGTTGCAAGTAGTTGCCTTGCGCATCGCGCAGGCCGATTTTTTCGTAGGCCGGATGTTTTTCTGTCAGGCCTTTTTTCAGGGTGCGGATATAACTCGGCAAACTGTTGTAGCAAACCATCAGCGCCGATTGCGCATTGCTCTGGTAGCCAAGGTTGCCCATGCGCAACGATGTGGCATGCGGCAAAAACAGGCTGCGATTTTTTGCATCAAACGATTGCAGCTGGTGCGCGCGGCCTTGCACAAACGTCGGGCACACCGCTGGCGATGCGCCAAACAGATACATCAACAACCAGATGTGGCGGCGAAAATTGCGGATCAGGTCAAAATAGCGTTGCGTCTTGTAATCCTGTAACGACAGTGCCCGCAGCACTTGCACATTTTCCTGTGCTTGCAGCAATTGCCAGAACGTATCGGGAAACGACACGTTGTAATGGATGCCGGCGATGGTCTGCATCAGTCGGCCGTAGCGATGACCGAGACCTTCACGGTAAACGGTTTTCATGCGCGCGGCGTGCGTGCTGCCGTATTGCGCAATCGGAATTGTGTTATCCCCTTCCAGCGCACAAGGCATGCTGGCCACCCACAATTTCTCGTCGTGCTTTTGCAGCACGCTGTAGGTAAACGCGTGGATACGTTCCAGCCAGTCCAGCGCCTCGCCAATACTGCTGCACGCAGGGGTGATAAATTCCAGCAGGGCTTCTGAAAAATCGGTGGTGATACTCGAATGCTTTAACGCGGATCCCAACTCGGCAAAATGCGGTGTCTGCGCCAGTTTTCCGCCAGGCGTGACGCGCAGGCTTTCTTTTTCCAGGCCGCGCCGCATGCCACGCAAGCTGTCCGCTGCATGAGTATTTTGCAACGCTTGCAAGCGATGGGTGAACGTAGCCGTCACGCGAAAATTCCTTGTTGGTATTTCAGGCAGGATAACCGATATCCGCTACGCCAGCGTCGTCATTTACCGCAAGGCTGGCATCGTCATGCTCCGTATCAGCAGCATCGCTGTCAGTTTCTTCTACTGCGGTGATTGCAGGTTCATCATCAAACGTTACCGGCACGGATTTTTTCGCGGGCATTGCATCGCCCAGCAGGGGAATGTCTTTTTCATTGAGCGGGCACTGCATCAGTGACAGACGTTGTTCGATATCGCGTGCATTCACTTCAATCAGGTGATTCAGGGCAATGTCGCGATGCGGCGTGCGATACACCAGCACCGGCTCGGACTCATCCACCCACTGCCCCTGCTTGCCGAGAAACTGGCCGTGATGATTGCAGATAATAAAAACCTCTTTCATGCATTCCCCTTTTTCAATGTGCAAGAAAATCCCTACCGGAAACTCACCGCACCCAGTGGCTGCCACTGGCCTGCCGCGTGAAAATAACTGCGGTATTGTGCGGGCGGCAATTGTTTTTTCAATATCAGTTGCGGCCAGTAGCCCGCTGTGTTGCTGTTAAACTGGGATGCCGACAACACGATGCGATAGGCCGCCGTGTCGTTGCAAAACCACAACTCCGCCTGTTTGTCGGCAGGCACGGGAACATCCGTCACCGTCAACTCGACCGCAATCGCCGCCGGCTTCTTGCTCCAGGGTTTTACGTGTGCTGACGCTGGCATCACACTGTCGGCAGGGCATGCGGTGGCCGCCATGGTTGCGATGGAAACCGGTTTGTATTGTGGGTCGATGGCGTCCAGCGGATTGTAGTAGCCGCGCTCATAGGCGTGCAGTAAACGCACATCGCGGTTGTGCGGATAAAACACCATGCGTTCACGACCCATGCCGCCATCAATGAGCCAGTAGTAATACGACATCATCACATCGTCGCGATTTTTTTCCATCGCCGGCAACACCTCGCGACTGGCACATTGTGTCAGGACACCGCAGAGCAACAACAGCACGATTGCCGGCTTGCGGGTGCCGCCTTGCAGGAAACCATGGCCCGCCATCAACAGCATCAGGAAACCGTACATGCGATAACGTGACAACAGACAGGCTTCCGCGCCGAAAAACAGGCTGCGGCCCAATGCAATCAACAACAGGGAGGCGACACAGAAAAAAAACAGCAGCAAACTGAAACGATCAATCATGCCATTGCGACGCCAACTGTAGCCCAGCAGGGCCAGCAGGATGACGCCCGTCAGGACAGCCGGCAGCAACTGTTGTTGTGTCCACACGGTAGCGCCGAATGTACCGAGTACGGATGCCGGCACGCGCACCGCAATATGGCGCGCCAATTCTGCCGGTGGCGGAAAAGTGATGGCGGGCGGATGAAAGTCCGCAAATTGCTGCGGCTCGGTGTACAGGATAAAACGGTTCAGGTGGGCAGGTACCGCCAGTGGATTTTCACGCGCGGCGTACAGTGCGGAGACCACAAGCAACGCCACCAGAACCTGCAGGCACTGGCGACGGTTTATCGCGGTGCCGGTTTGCCAGCTTTCAAACAACATCGCCAGCAATAATGCGAGAAACACACACAAGCCGTTGAACTGCGATGCAGTTGCCGCCAGCGCCCAACCCAGTGGCGCCAGGATATTTTGCGGATGTTTCTGGTACGACCACGCTGCCAGCAACGCAAACAGGATCACTGCCTGGTTGGAGATCGCTGTCATCGGCCAGAAGCTGCTTTCCCAGTAAAAAAGATTCAGGTAACAACTGACGGCAATCGCCGCCGCAATCCATTTGCCTGTTTTTTCAGATAACCAGCGCGCCAGCACCGCACAACTGGCGAGTACAAATCCGTGACCGAGCCAGTTGTACTGCACAAAATCGACGACACCGGCAACGCGATAATGCAGCCAGTACATCAGATGGTTGAGCAGCGTGATGTGTTCATGGTTGGCGAGGAACAGTGCGTCAATTTTTTCCTGCCAGTTGTCGCGGCTCAGGAAAATCTCGAAGAACCAGAGGATGTCGACAAAATCATCGCCCTGCGCCGCATCGAGAATATGGGTGTGCATCACATACCAGTAATGGCACAGGCTGCCGGCTATCAGTGTGAGACAAAAGACAGGAAGCCATCGCGTGCTGGAATGGTGCAGCATGGCATTCACGCCGGCACATTTTTCTGTGCAATACGCCCGACCAGCAAACCCACCTCGAACAGCAGACACATCGGGATTGCCATCATGCACTGCGACAGCACATCCGGTGGCGTCAGCACCATCGCAATCGCAAAGCACAGCACGATCACGTAAGGCCGCGCACGAATCATGTTGCCTATCGGCACGATACCCGTGCGTATCAAGACAAATGTCACCACCGGCACTTCAAATGCTACGCCGAAAGCGAGAAACAGTTTCAGCATCACATTCAGGTTGTCATTGATGTCGGGCATATAGATCACACCGGGCAACTGGATACCGGCCATGAATTTGTACAACACCGGAAACACCACAAAATAGACAAAGGCCATGCCGACATAAAACATTGCAATGCTCGCGAGCAACACACCGCCATACAAGGCTTTTTCGTGGCGATACAAACCCGGTGCGATAAACGCCCACAACTGGTACAGGATGTAAGGCACTGTCACCATCGTGGCGGCATAGAGCGACAACTTGAACGGCGCGAGGAATGGTGAAATCGCACCCGTGGCAATCAGCTGCGTGTTAAGCGGCAATGCCGCCTGCAAGGGAATGATGAACCAGCTGTGGATTTGGGCGGCAAATGGCATGAACGCCAGTGACACCAGCAACAAGGCCAGCACACTTTTCAGGATGCGCGCGCGCAATTCCACCAAATGCTCGATGAGATGCATCTCGCGGTCTGCGGGTTGGTCCGGTGCGGGCAGTTGGTCCGTCATGGCTGTCTGTTATCCGCCGGCGGTTCATTTTTTGTGGGCGGTGCAACCGGCGCCGGCTGGCTGACGGACTGGTGAATCGTGTTGCCGGTTTCCTTTATCACATCGCCGGTTTCATTGACGGCGTTTTCGATAGCGGCTTTGGATTCGTTGAGACTGCGCATGATTTCTTCGTTGTGCAGCTGGCGGCGAATGTCATCCGCGCCGATCTGTTTCTCGATTTCCAGTCGCGCATTGTGCAGCGTGCGCTTGACCGTACGACTGAAGGACAATACGGCGCGCACGGCTTCCGGCATGCGTTCGGGGCCGATGACAATCAGCGCCACCACAAATACCAGCAGCAGTTCGGTGAATCCTGCATCAAACATGGCGGACGCCTGCTGCGCTGTTATTCAGATTTCGGTTTGTCTGAATCCGGCAGCGCTTTTTTATCCTTGTCGGTGTCGTCATCGCTGACGGCTTTCTTGAAGCCCTTGATCGCCGTGCCGAGATCGGTGCCAATGGTTTTCAGTTTGCCGGTGCCGAACAGCAGCACCACGATAACGAGGACGACAATCAGATGTGAAATGCTGAACATGGTGTTCTCCGTCAATTCTGCAAAAGTTGGGACAGCTTACGGCGTACGCGAGGCTTTTTCGGCCAGGCCGGACAAATCGAAACGTCGCGCCAGTTCATCCAGCACATCCTGCGCTGACAAGCCGAGGTGCGACAACATCACCAGCGTGTGGAACCACAGGTCAGCTGTTTCATAGACCAGCGCCTGCTTGTTGCCGGTATGCGGCACATCCTTGGCAGCCATGACCGTCTCGGTGCATTCTTCACCGACTTTCTTCAAAATCTTGTCGAGTCCCTTGGCATGCAGGCTGGCCACATAGGAATGCTCGCTGTCGGCATCGCGCTTGCGCGCCTCGAGTACAGCTGTCAATTGTTCGAGCACATCGCTCATAGCCTTGCCCTTTCAAATAAAGACATCAATAGGAACGTCAGTGTGATGACCCGTACATGGTTTGCGGGTCTTTCAGTACCGGATCGGTCGTCACCCAGGCACCGTCCCTCAGCACGCGGTAAAAGCAGGATTGGCGACCGGTGTGACAGGCGATGCCGCCCTGTTGTTCCACCTGCAGGGTGATGACGTCGGCGTCGCAGTCGAGGCGGATCTCCTGCACCTTCTGCGTGTGGCCGGACTCCTCACCCTTGTGCCACAGTTTCCGGCGGGAGCGCGACCAGTACACCGCCTCGCCGGTCCGCACGGTTTGTGCAAGCGCCTCGCGGTTCATCCACGCCACCATCAGGATACGGCCGGAGCGGCAATCCTGGGCGATGGCAGGCACCAGCCCGTCGCTGTCCCACTTTATGCCAGCCAGATAATTCATGTCAGCCAGAAAATCCGGCATCGGCAGACCCCCGAAATGCTTGCGCTCACCTCATCGTCGCATTGTAAGGGATTATCGTTGCGCGCCGTGAACCCTGCCCGTAGACTTTGCCTTCACAAGACCATTCCGGACATTCACGCGCAATGCCAGCTTCCATTCCTGCTGATTCAGTGGGCATCGTCTCCCCGCAGACCTTCGATATCACCACCCCGGTGCGGCTGGCATCGGGGCGTGAACTGCCGCAAGTGCGCCTCGTCTATGAAACCTATGGCACCCTCAACGCCGCCCGCAGCAATGCGGTGCTGATCTGCCACGCGCTGTCCGGCCACCACCACGCGGCCGGCTTCCACAGCGAGAACGACGACAAGCCCGGCTGGTGGGACTTCTATATCGGCCCCGGCAAACCCATCGACACCAACCGTTTTTTTGTGGTCAGCCTGAACAACATCGGCGGCTGCAACGGCAGCACCGGCCCGGCCTCGACCAATCCCGACACCGGCAAGCCCTGGGGGCCGGATTTTCCCAAACTGCGAGTGCGCGACTGGGTCAAGACACAGGCGATGCTGATGGACCATCTCGGCATTGGCGCATGGGCAGCGGTGATCGGTGGCAGCCTCGGCGGCATGCAGGCCATGCGCTGGTGCGTCGATTATCCCGACCGCCTGCGCCATTGCGTGGTGATCGCCTCCGCCATGAAATTGTCGGCACAGAACATCGCCTTCAACGAAATCGCGCGACAGGCCATCACATCTGACCCGGACTTTTGTGATGGCCGCTACCTGGAGCAAGACAAGATCCCGCGCAAGGGGCTGGCCATTGCGCGCATGGTCGGCCACGTCACGTATTTGTCCAACGATGCGATGGGCCAGAAATTCGGTCGCGATTTGCGCAGCGGCACCCTGGAACCCGGCAGCGACAACGCGGTGGAATTCCAGGTCGGCAGTTATTTGCGCTACCAGGGCGAAACGTTTTCCGATCGCTTCGATGCCAACACCTATCTGCTGATGACACAGGCGCTGGATTATTTCGATCTGGCGCGCGAATTCGACGACAATCCGGCGCTGGCCTTTGCCAGAACCAGCAGCCGTTTCCTGGTGATTTCGTTTACGACCGACTGGCGTTTTTCACCCGAGCGCTCGCAGGAAATTTCCAATGCCTTGATTCGCGCCAACAAGGCGGTGAGTTATGCCGAAATCGATTCCGATTACGGCCACGACGCCTTCCTGTTGCCGAACGAACGCTACCAGCAGATTTTTTCTGCCTACATGCACAGCATTGATGTGTAAGCGAGACAGTCATGTGTAAGGGCAACGCGACATGCGCATAGATCTCGACATTTTGCAGGAATGGATCACGCCCTCATCGCGTGTGCTCGATCTCGGCTGCGGCAGCGGCACCCTGCTCGCCAAGCTCACCGCCGAAAAAAATGTCACGGGTTACGGCATCGAGATTGATCACGACAAAGTGACTGCCTGCCTCGAAAAACGCGTCAACGTGATCGAGCAGAACCTGGATGAAGGCTTGCGCAATTTTGACGACCAGAGTTTTGATACCGTGGTGATGTCGCAAACGCTGCAGGCCGTGCGCTATCCGCATCGCGTGCTGGAAGAAATGTTGCGCGTCGGCCGCGAATGCATCGTGTCGTTTCCGAACTTCGGCCACTGGCGCTGCCGTTTGCACCTCACCTTGCTCGGCCGTATGCCACTGTCAAAAACCCTGCCCTACACCTGGTACGACACGCCGAACATTCACCTGTGCACCGTGGATGACTTCGAGATTTTCTGTCGCGAAAACAATATCCGCATCATCAACCGCCGCTACGTCAGCGCCGGCCGCGATGACGATCCGCTATCCGTGTCATGGCCGAACATGATGAGCGAAATGGCGATATACCGTTTGACACGCTGATGAAAAAAATTGTTCTCGCCTCTGGCAACAAAAAAAAACTGGCCGAATTGCAAACGCTGTTGGCCGATTTACAAATGGACGTGCTGCCGCAATCCGCTTTTGCTATTCCCGACGCAATCGAAGACGGCTTGTCCTTTGTCGAGAACGCCATCATCAAGGCGCGGCACGCGGCGAAGTTGAGCGGGTTGCCCGCGATTGCCGATGATTCTGGCATCGCTGTCGATGCGCTGGGCGGCAAGCCCGGTATTTACTCTGCACGTTTCGCCGGCGAACCCTCTGACGATGCCGCCAACAACCAGAAACTGCTGACACTGATGCGCGATGTACCCGATGCAGAACGCACCGCACAATTCCATTGCGTGCTGGCGTTCATGCGCCATGCGGAAGACCCGGTGCCACTGATTTGCCACGGCGTGTGGCCCGGCACCATCCTGACTGCACCACTGGGCGAAAACGGTTTCGGTTACGACCCGCTGTTCTGGGTGCCGACGCACCAGTGCAGTTCGGCACAATTGGCGAAAGAAGAAAAAAACCACGTCAGCCATCGCGGCCAGGCCATGCAACAATTGTTGTCGTTGTTGCGCTAACCGTGCTGCAGCTGCCGCCGCTATCACTGTACATCCACATCCCGTGGTGTGTGCGCAAATGCCCCTACTGCGATTTTAACTCGCACGAAGATAAAACCATTCCCGAACAGGCATACGTCGCACGTTTGTTGCACGATTTGCAACAAGACCTGCATTTTGTGCAAGGCCGCACCTTGGGCAGTATTTTTTTCGGCGGCGGCACACCCAGTCTTTTCTCTGCTGAATCGATAAAAAATATTCTTGCCGGCGTGCAACAACACATCGCCCTGGCGCCCGATGTTGAAATCACGCTGGAAGCCAATCCCGGCACGGCGGAAGCCAAAAAGTTTCGCGGTTTTCGTGAAGCCGGCGTCAATCGCTTGTCGATTGGCATACAAAGTTTCAATGCCGGACATTTGCAAAAACTGGGACGCATCCATGATGGCGAGCAAGCCACGGCGGCTGTGCGCATGGCACATGCTGCCGGTTTTGAACGTATTAACATTGATTTGATGCACGGCTTGCCGGAACAAACGATTGAACAGGCGCTCACCGATTTGCAGCAGGCTATCGATCTCGGTGTAACGCACCTCTCGTGGTATCAACTGACCATTGAGCCGAACACTGTGTTTTATCGCCAGCCGCCGGTGTTGCCGGAAGATGAATTGTTGTGGGATATCCAGCAGGCCGGTCTGGATTTGCTGCAGCACAATAATTTCGTGCAGTACGAAGTGTCGGCGTTTGCACAACACGGTGAAGCGTCTCGCCACAACCTGAACTACTGGCAGTTTGGCGATTACCTTGGCATCGGTGCCGGTGCGCACGGCAAGATCACCTTGCCACAGGAAAATCGCATCCTGCGTTACAGCAAGACGCGGTTGCCGCGTCACTATCTCGATCAACCGCAATCCAGCCAGCACGATCTCGCCGCAAACGATTTACCCGCTGAATTCATGATGAATGGATTGCGCTTGCGCGACGGCGTGCCGGCTGCGCTTTATCACGAACGCACCGGGCAAGCGCTGGCACACATCGACACCGTGTGGCGGCAACTGCGCGCGCAGGGACTGATGATCGACGATAGCCGACGGCTGGCCACCACTGACCAGGGCTTCCTGTTTCTCAATGACGTGATTTCAGCGTTTATGGCGACTTGATCTGGCGCAAGCGGGCTGGCACAAATCGCGATACCATGAACGTCGCCGGATCAGTCAGGTCCTGCAAGTAACTTACGGAGAATTGGCACCATGCACGTTGAACACCATCCCCTGATCAAGGAATTCCCGGAACACCGCGAGCGCATCCACAGCCTCAAGCAGGCTGACGCCCATTTCGCCAAACTGGCAGACAAATACGAAGAAGTGGACAAGCACATCTGCCGCGCCGAAGACAGCCCGGAAGCATTCAGTGACCAACACATGCACGAACTGAAAGCCGAACGCCTGCGCCTGAAAGACGAAGTGTACAAAGTGTTGGCCGCTGCCTGACAGCGGCACGGCGCATGCTATGCTCTCTGCCCGACATGCCTTTTATTATCGCCGCAGGAGTCATTGCAAATGAGCAAACCCGTCAGAGCCTCTGAAACCCCGTATGCCGTTGAAGTGGAAGCGGGCAAAAGTTATTACTGGTGCTCGTGCGGCCGCAGCGCCAAACAGCCGTTCTGCGACGGCTCGCACGCCGGCAGTGAATTTGCACCCGTGAAATACGACGCCGCCGAAAGCAAGAAGGTCTATTTCTGCGGCTGCAAGGCCACGGCCAACCAGCCCCTGTGCGACGGCAGCCACAGCAAGACCTGAGCTGTACCGTCGATGCAGGACACTGGCACAGTCTGGCTGGTCGGCGCCGGTCCCGGCGATCCTGAGCTTCTCACCCTGAAAGCCTTGCGGCTCATCCAGTCAGCCGATGTGGTTATCCATGACCGGCTGGTGTCACAACCGATCATGGATCTGATTCCTGCCGACACCCGCCGCATCTACGTCGGCAAGGCACGCAGTGATCACGCCGTGCCGCAAGAGGACATCAACCAGCTGTTGGTGGACGAGGCGCGTGCCGGCCATAACGTGTTGCGACTGAAGGGCGGCGATCCGTTCATCTTCGGCCGTGGCGGCGAGGAAATCGAACTGCTGGCCGACGCCGGCATCCCGTTTGAAGTGGTTCCCGGCATCACAGCCGCCAGCGGTTGCGCCGCGTATGCCGGTATCCCGCTCACCCATCGCGATTACGCCCAGTCCGTGCGTTTCATCACCGGCCACCTGAAAACCGACGGCGTAAACCTGTGCTGGCCGGAATTGATGGACCCGACCCAGACGCTGGTGTTCTACATGGGGCTGGTGGGATTGCAGGCCATCTGCGAGCAACTGGTGGCGCACGGTCGCGATCCGTCCACACCGGTAGCCCTGGTTGAAAAAGGCACCACGCCCGGTCAACGGGTCATTATCGCCACCCTCGCCACCATCCACGAGCGCGTACAAGCGGAAAAAGTCAGCGCACCGACCCTGACCATCATTGGCGATGTGGTGAAACTGCACGACAGGTTGAAGTGGCGCTAACCTGAACGGGCGCGTGCGATGCGCCCTTGCCCCTCATCACCAATCTCGCTAGAGTGCGTCCCGTTGTTACAGGTCCCTGTAAACCGTTCAGGTTTCAGGGTTAAACGGGAAGTCTGGTGAGCCTCTTCGGACGCAATGCCAACGCTGCCCCCGCAACGGTAAACAAGTAAAAGCTGGCACTACGCCACTGTGTACGCTCTTGCAAAAGAGCCGCATGGGAAGGCGCCAGCCCGGTTGGCTTCAATATTTTTGAACCAACCGCTTGTGAGCCCGGAGACCGGCCTGCGACACAAAAGGGAATTCCATTCCCGTTAGCTACGATGAGCGGAGGGCTTCATCCGGCTGGTGTTCGCAAGTGCACTGTCTGCCGTATTTCCCCTCCTCAATCGCATTTTCTTTATCCAATGCATTGAGGTTTCTATGAAACATTTTCCTGTCCTGAAAAAATTACCCCTGGCTATTGCTGTGGCCGCCGGCCTGTCGCAAACCGTTTTTGCGGAGCAGACGCTGGAAACCGTCGTGGTATCTGCCACACGGTTTGATATGCCGGAAGTGATTACACCCAATAGTGTCATCGTGATTGATCGCAAGAAACTCGATGCGATGGGCGCCAGCAGTCTCGCCGATGCGCTG
This sequence comes from Pseudomonadales bacterium, assembly GCA_035430165.1. Taxonomy (GTDB): domain Bacteria; phylum Pseudomonadota; class Gammaproteobacteria; order Pseudomonadales; family UBA7239; genus UBA7239. The sequence goes on from DAOMGE010000041.1 coordinate 18,661, forward strand.
CGCGCGCAGCCCGGCTTGCAGGTGTCCGATATGGTCGGCGACGGCTCGCGCGCCGTTGTCAGCATGCGTGGCTTTGGTGCCAACGCCGTGAACAACACACTGATCATGGTGGATGGCCGCAAACTGAATAATCCTTCGCTGGAAGCACCTGCTCTGAGTGCTATTTCCATGAATGATATTGAACGCATTGAAATCATCGACGGCAGTGGCGGCACACTGTATGGCGATCAGGCTGTTGGCGGCGTTATCAATATTATTACGCGCAAACCGACCAAAGAACCGTACCTGTATGTTGAAGGGTCTGCCGGCTCTCTGGATGCCAAATCGATTTACGGCACCGCAAGCCAACTGTATGACAACGGTTTTGCCTATCGCGTCTCAACAAAGAGTCATACCACCGATAATTATCGCGACAATAACGCGGCAGATTATGCCGACACGCTCGCTCGCATCGAACAGAATGGCGACTGGGGACAGGTTTTTCTTGAAACGCAACATATCCACGACGGATTAAGAATGCCCGGCGCACTCAATGCCGCACAAACCCGGCAAAATCGCAAACAAACCACATTGCCGAACGATTTTTCCAACAATACAACGGATATGTTGCGTCTGGGCAGTGACGTCAAGTTGTCGGATAACTGGAGCGTTCTCGCTGAATTCACCGACAGGGACACCGACACGCAATTCGTGCAATGGGCGGCACCGGGCGCGCAAGGTACGCATGTCAGCTCGTTTTCGCCACGGCTGAAAGGTGCGCTGCCTTCGGCTTTCGGCACCACCTATCTCACGGCCGGTTATGATTATCAGGGCAGTGATTACCAGAATACGTCAACGTTTGCGAATTATGTGCAGGACAGCGACGCGTATTATGCGCAAGTGGTGTACCCGTTCTATACCAACTGGTCAGCGACAATCGGCATGCGTGACGCGACGGTTCACGACAAGAACAAAAGCAACAACAAAAAACGTGACGACAACGAAAATATTTCCGAATACGGTGTGAGCTGGAAACCGGTGAGCGATCTCCGCCTTTTCGCGAGACAAGCCGGTGTGTTGCGTTTTGCCAATGCCGATGAAAACGGTTTTACCTTGCCGGGTGTCAACTTCCTGAATACCCAGACCGGCACATCCGATGAAATCGGTGCCGAGTTCCAGCAAAAATCCTGGGACATGAAATTACTCGCGTTCGATATGGATCTCGACAACGAGATTTATTATGACTCGAATTTCCTTGTCTCCCGCAACGTAAACCTGCCGTCATCCCATCGCACCGGCACCACGCTGAGTGGCGAATACCGTTTCACGGATGATTTGGCCGCAGGCGGCAACATGACGTTGCTGGAAACAGAATTGACGTCGGGTTCTTTCAAAGGCAACGAAGTGCCGTTTGTGGCAAAACGCTCCGGCACCGCTTACGTGCAATGGACATTCATGCCGCACCTGAGTCTCTACACCGATGCGGTCTACACCGGCTCACGCTACATGGCGGATGACGATGCCAATACGTCCAATAAAGAATCCAGTCACTGGGTTTACAACACCGCTGTGCGTTGGGACTGGCAACAACTCAACGCCTCCTTGCGCGTGAATAACCTGACCGCCGAAAAATATTCAAACTACATCAGCAAGTGGGACTTTCAATATCCTTCCCCGGAAAGGACGCTCGAGCTGACGGTGGGTTACAAATTCTGACGCCACCGGCATTTCATACAGGCCAGTCATTAACGGGAGCTTCGGCTCCCGTTTTTTCTTCCTCCGCCAGACCGGCTTCGACTCCACGCCCGCTTGCGGTAAACTGCGGTGCTTTCCTTCCCTTCGTGGTAACAGGCGATGCAAGCAACAGACAAGCCCCTGGTGGGTGTCATCATGGGCTCCAGCAGTGACTGGGAAACCCTCCAGCACACCTCGGCCACCCTCACCGAACTCGGCATTCCTCACGAAGTGGAAGTGGTCTCGGCGCATCGCACGCCGGACAAACTGTTTGCCTACGCCGCCTCTGCCGCAGACCGCGGGCTGGCGCTGATCATCGCCGGTGCCGGCGGTGCCGCGCACCTGCCCGGCATGGCGGCATCCAAAACCGTGTTGCCCGTACTGGGTGTGCCGGTGCAATCCAGAACCCTGAACGGTGTCGATTCCCTGCTTTCCATTGTGCAGATGCCCGCCGGTGTACCCGTCGGCACCATGGCCATCGGCAAGGCCGGTGCCATCAATGCCGCCTTACTGGCCTGCGCCATGCTGGGCACAACCCGCCCGGATCTCCGCAAAGCCTACGAAAATTACCGCGAGCGCCAGACCGACAGTGTGCTGGCCAACCCCGACCCGCGCCAACCCGTATGAAGGCCAGCACCCTGAAACTCGGCGTGCTGGGCGGCGGCCAGCTGGGTCGTATGCTCGGCATGGCCGGCTTGCCACTGGCGATCGAGCCGGTGTTCTGGGAACCGGAAGCCTCCGCCTGCGCACAAATGATCGGCGAACATCTCTGCGCCCCCTATGAGGACGCCAAGGCGCTGGCACTGTTTGCGCAGGATGTACAGGTCTGCACCTATGAATTCGAGAACGTCCCCAGCCCGGTACTGACCGCGCTGGCGGGCAAGGTACCGGTGTATCCACCACTGGCAGCGCTGGAAGTGAGCCAGGATCGCCTGACTGAAAAGGCACTGTTTGGCACGCTCGGCATCCGCACGGCGCCCTACCGGGCCGTCGATTCGGAAGACGACCTGCGCGCTGCCGCCCGGGCACTCGGATTACCCGCCATCCTCAAGACACGCCGCTTCGGGTACGACGGCAAAGGCCAGCGCGTGCTCCGTAGCGAAGCCGATATCCCGGCTGCGTGGCATGATCTCGGCACAGCACCGTTAATCCTGGAAGGATTCGTTACATTTTCGCGCGAAGTGTCGATCATCGCCGTGCGCGGTCGGGATGGCGAGACGGCGTTTTATCCCCTGTCGGAAAATGTACACCGGGACGGCATCCTGTTTACGTCGCGCGCACGTCCCGCTGATGCACTGCAATCGACAGCGGAGGACTTTGCACAAAAACTGTTGGCCCGACTCGATTACGTCGGCGTGTTGTGCCTGGAATTGTTCGAACAGGATGGCGAGCTGATCGCCAACGAATTCGCACCACGCGTACACAATTCCGGCCACTGGACGATTGAAGGCTCGGAAACCTCACAATTTGAAAACCATTTGCGCGCAGTCACCGGTTTGCCGCTGGGCAGCACCCGCTGTATCGGTTTCCCTGCGCTGGTGAATCTGGTCGGCACGCTGCCGGCCTTGCCAGACTTGCTGAAAATTCCGCAAGCGCACGTGCATTTCTACGGCAAGGCCGAAAAACCGGCGCGCAAGGTCGGCCATGTCACGGTGCGGGCAGACAATGTTGACGCCTGCGAAAAATCCATTGCACAGATCATTGATGTCATGCACAACACACAGGAACTGCAGCCATGAAATTACTGCCCCACCTGTTCAATAACAACCGCATCTGGGCGGAATCCATCAAGAAAATCCATCCGGATTTTTTCAAGAAACTGTCCGAGCAGCAGGCGCCGGAATATTTGTGGATCGGCTGTTCCGATTCGCGCGTACCGGCCAATGAAATTGTCGGCCTGATGCCCGGTGAGATTTTTGTGCACCGCAACGTGGCGAATGTGGTCGTGCATACCGACATGAACTGCCTGTCGGTTTTGCAATATGCGATCGACGTGCTGAAAGTGAAACACATCATGGTGGTGGGTCATTACGGCTGCGGCGGTGTGCGCGCCGCAATGGGCAACCAGACACTCGGACTGATCGACAACTGGTTGCGCAATATCAAGGACATCTACCGGCAACACCGCGAACGGCTGGACGCCATCGAGGACGAGGAAAAGCGCGTCAACCTGCTGTGCGAACTGAACGTGATCGAGCAGGTCAACAATGTCTGCCACACCACCATCGTGCAGGATGCCTGGAACCGCGGCCAGGATGTGGCTGTACACGGCTGGATCTACTCGTTGCGCAATGGCGGCCTGAAGGATCTCAACGTCTGCATGACCAGCAAGGACCAGCTGGATGACATCTACCGCGTCGAACAGGAGCTGGAAGGGGATACCGCTGGCCCGGCCGATCAGCCGTGAAGGGTTAATTGTCTGCTGTCAAGACCGTCGGGAAAATATTGCTTTACATCCATTCCCAACTGCATACACTTGAAGCACTGAAAAGCTACAGTTACCACCAGAAATACCGATGGCCCTCTAGTAGTACCGCTTGGTTTCTTCCCGAGTAAGTGCAGGATTTTCAGATAAACCGTTCACGCGAGTGAATGTATTGTCCATTTATCTGGGGTACACCCGGGAGTAAGAAAGATGTCTAACCAAGCAACTGGTAAAGTAAAGTGGTTCAACGAAAGCAAAGGTTTCGGCTTCATTGAGCAAGACAATGGCAAGGATGTATTCGTACATTTCAGCGCCATCCAGGGCTCAGGCTTCAAAACACTGGCTGAAGGCCAGCGCGTAAGCTTCGAAGTGACCCAAGGTCAAAAAGGCCCACAAGCCAGCAACGTACAAATGATCTGATCTGTACGCTTGTCGAGAAGGCCGTAGCGCAAGCTGCGGCCTTTTTTATTGCCTGCAATTCGTGATACCGGCACTGCGCCCTTATAATGCTGGTCTTTCCGTTTTAACGATCCAGCAGTGAAGGGCCCGCCGTGAGCCAAGCCAGACCCGCCAGTAGCAATGCCAACGTTTCTACCTTTCAGGGATTGATCCTTGCCCTGCAACACTACTGGGCGCGGCAGGGTTGCGTGATCCTGCAGCCGCTCGATTTGGAAGTCGGCGCCGGCACGTTTCACCCGGCCACCTTCCTGCGTGCCATCGGCCCGGAAACCTGGAACGCCGCCTACGTACAGCCTTGTCGCCGCCCGGCGGATGGCCGCTACGGCGAGAACCCGAATCGCCTGCAACACTATTACCAGTTCCAGGTGATGCTGAAGCCGTCGCCGGACAACATCCAGCAGCTGTATCTGGATTCGCTGCACGAGCTCGGCATCGACACCGCCATCCACGACATCCGTTTCGTCGAGGACAACTGGGAATCGCCCACGCTTGGCGCCTGGGGTCTCGGCTGGGAAGTGTGGCTGAACGGCATGGAAGTCACGCAGTTCACCTACTTCCAGCAGGTGGGTGGTCTGGAGTGTTATCCCGTCACTGGCGAAATCACTTACGGACTCGAGCGCATTGCGATGTATCTGCAGGGCGTCGATTCCATTTTCGATCTGGTGTGGACGATAGGCCCTGACGGCAAACCCGTCACTTACGGCGATGTGTTCCACCAGAACGAAGTGGAGATGTCGCATTTCAATTTTGAAGAAGCCAACACCGATTTCCTGTTCCAGTGTTTTGATGTGTACGAAAGTGAATCGCAAAAACTGATGGCAAAAAACCTGCCATTGCCTGCGTATGAAATGGTGATGAAAGCCTCGCATGCTTTCAATTTACTCGATGCGCGCCACGCGATTTCTGTCACGGAAAGACAGCGCTACATCCTGCGCGTGCGCACACTGGCGCGCGCCGTGGCACAAGCCTATTTTGATGCACGCCTTGCGCTGGGCTTCCCGCTGGCACCTGCTGCCTTGCGCGATGAAGTGATTGCAAGCAACCAGAAAGGAGACAAATGATGTCGAGCGATTTTCTGGTTGAAATCGGCACCGAAGAACTGCCACCGAAAGCACTGAAAGACTTGCTGAAAAGTTTTGCGACCACGCTGTATCGCGAACTCGATAACGCCGGCCTCGCCTATGACAAAAAAGCCTCGCAGATTTTTGCCAGCCCGCGCCGTCTTGCTGCGCGCGTGGTGCAACTCGCTGCCACCCAACCGGAACGCGCCGTCGAAAAACTCGGCCCGTTTGTGGCACAAGCGTTTGCCGCTGATGGCAAACCGACGCCAGCGGCTGCCGGTTTTGCCAAAAGCAATGGCGTTGAC
>DAOMGE010000042.1:0-11355 GCA_035430165.1 Pseudomonadales bacterium
ACCACCACCGGCCCGCTGGGCCAGGGCATCACCAACGCGGTCGGCATGGCGCTGGCCGAGAAAGTGCTGGCTGCCCAGTTCAACCGCGACGGCCACGCGATAGTCGATCACCACACCTATACCTTCCTTGGCGACGGCTGCCTGATGGAAGGTATCTCGCACGAGGCCTGCTCGCTGGCCGGCACGCTGGGGCTGGGCAAGCTGATTGCCTTTTATGATGATAACGGCATCTCGATCGACGGCGAAGTGGCCGGCGGCCACGGCACACCCGGCTGGTTCACCGACGACACCGCCAAGCGTTTCGAGTCCTATGGCTGGCAGGTGATCGGCCCTATCGACGGCCACGACAGTGAGGCCATCCAGCAGGCGACCGAAGCAGCGCGCGCTGAAACTGCCAGGCCGACCCTGGTCATCTGCAAAACCATCATCGGCTTCGGCTCGCCCAACAAGCAGGGCAAGGAAGACTGCCACGGCTCGCCGCTGGGGGCCGACGAGATCGCGCTGGCCCGCCAACAGCTGGATTGGCCGTATGCGCCGTTCGAGATCCCGGCCGACATCCGCACCGGTTGGGATGCCAAAGCGAAAGGTGCAGTTGCCGAGTCAGACTGGAATACCCGCTTTGCAGCTTATGCCAAAGCGCATCCGGAACTGGCGGCAGAATTCAAGCGCCGCGTGGCTGGCGACCTGCCGGCAAGCTTTGCCGAGCAAGCAAGCGCTTACATTGCTGCTTGCCAGGAGAAGGGCGAGACCATCGCCAGCCGCAAGGCCAGCCAGAACACGCTGAACGCCTATGGCCCGCTGCTTCCGGAATTCCTCGGTGGCTCGGCGGATCTGGCTGGCTCTAACCTCACGCTGTGGAAAGGCTGCAAAGGCGTGTCGGCGAATGATGCGTCGGGTAACTATATGTACTACGGCGTGCGCGAATTCGGCATGAGCGCCATCATGAACGGCATCGCCCTGCATGGCGGCTTCGTACCTTACGGTGCCACCTTCCTCATGTTCATGGAGTACGCCCGCAATGCCGTGCGCATGGCGGCGTTGATGAAGCAGCGTGTGCTGTTCGTCTACACCCACGATTCGATTGGTTTGGGCGAGGACGGCCCCACCCACCAGCCGGTGGAACAGCTGACCGCCCTGCGCGCCACACCCAACCTGCACACCTGGCGTCCATGTGACACGGTGGAATCGGCTGTGTGCTGGAAATCAGCTATCGAATACAAACACGGCCCCAGCGCGCTGATTTTCTCCCGCCAGAACCTGCCGCATCAGCAGCGCAGCGCGCAACAAGTGGCTGATATTGCCAAAGGCGGTTACATCCTCAAAGATTCGGCGGGTGCGCCAAAGTTGATCCTGATCGCCACCGGCTCGGAAGTGGGTCTGGCGATGGATGCCGCCGCCCAGTTGGCCAAAGATGGTTCAGGAGAGAGCGTGCGTGTGGTGTCCATGCCCTGCGCCGAACTGTTCAGTGCGCAGGACGCCAGTTACCGCGAAACGGTGTTGCCAGCTGCGGTGCGTGCACGCGTGGCGATAGAAGCCGCGCACCCGGATTTCTGGTTCAAGTTCGTCGGCCTCGATGGCCGCGTGATCGGCGTCGATCGCTTCGGTGAATCGGCACCGGCCGGGCAGTTGTTCAAGGAATACGGGTTTACGGTCGACAATGTGGTGGCTGCAGCGAAGTCGCTACTCGCCTAAAAGCGGGCACGATTGCAGACAGTGTGTTGCCCAAAAAGCTACATCTGTAGCCTTCGGGGCAACACAGACCGGCTCTGACGCCTTAGGATTCCGTTTTATTTACTGATTGCCGCCGTTGTTTACCAGAATGTTGCTAGCTTGCAGGGTGGCGGTTCGCTGGCGGGCGTTGTTGTTGTTTTCCAATTTTCTCAATTTAAGGAGTTCGTATGACAAGGATTCTGATTGTATTAATAACCGCAATATTCCCCGCGTGGCTTTGGGCCGAAGACCCAGCGCCGGATGTCCATCAACTGGATTTCAGCAAGGCGTGGTTTAAGCCATACCTGATCGAGAATAACGATGAAGCCTGCGGAACTCTTCTGAAAGATGCGCAGGATAAGTTTTTTTCAAATGTTGATTTTGGTGCTGCCTATGGCCTGCAAGGCTATGGGTATTCCGAGAATGGGAAAATACTGGATTGGGAAATGGTTGGTGGCGAAACGCCAAATCAAATTGAAGCTTACGGAAAGACTTTTTACCTTAGTTATATTAACAACCCAGGATGTGGTGGTGCTTGCGAGACAAATCAGCCTCTGATTTCAGATAGTCCTTTTCCCGATGAGCGTGACTATAAATATCTGGAGGAATTAGCAAAGGCCGCTCCTCCCGCAGCCAGTTATAGTTATACGATCACTAAAAAACCTGATGGGAGCTTCTATTTGTTTATTGTGGGAACTGCCGTGGAATATAAAGATCAGTTGCTGGTCTATCGTTTGGCCCAAGAGGGGAAATGGAAATCTGCCTGTAAAGTGGCATTGGCTCCAGAGCATGTGGAAGAAAAAAACGACACTGCATTTTCCCCGGCAATTCATGGAATAAAACAACTTGATGAAGCGGTTGGTGGATTAAGTCGTGGTGCCGGCTCCTGTGGCAGCTTGGGCACGCATGGGCGCTGGCAGGATTATCTACACCATGAACTATATAAAACGCTATGGAGACCTTGGGCAATTAACTCGGGTGTTGGTCAATATGGTGGAAATAGTTATGGTCACTACGATATATCCATGGAAAATTTGGAACAATGGCAGCTGACAGGAATCTCTGAACGTCAGGCATTTCTGAAATACAAGGAGCAGTTAGATCAGTCCATAAAAGATTTGTCACTTTTCTATCAAAACCAGTTTTCATGGTCAACAGAGCAATCGAAAAAAACAGCCGAGCTGGCATTAAAGAATGCTATTAGCCGCGGCATTGGCTTTTATATGTATGAGCCGTTTCCCTCTACGGCAGAGAAATTATGGAGAGCAGCAATTTTTGATAAGGCCCCGGAAGACAGGCTGCATAGCTTGCCCGTCGAAGATGGCATGAAAAATGTAACTCCCAAATTTTTTGGCGGGGAGGGTGAAAGCCTACTAAATGTGGCTATTAGCCACACGGTGGCACTGAGCATCCTGTTAGAAAAAGGTTTAAACCCTAATGCAATAAATGCATTCGGCAAAACGCCGTTGATGTATGCGGCACAGTACAACGAATTTGAATCGGCAAAGCTGCTTTTGGATCATGGCGCTGATCCGAATGCAGCAACCGTTGAACCATCAGATAACTGTTACTACACTCTGGAAACTTTCAACATGACTCCGCTGCACTACGCCGTGCGTTATGCCTCGCCAGAGTTTGTGAAGTTGTTGATGGATCACGGCGCGGAGCCTTTTATCAAAGCGAGAAATGAAAGGCTTTATCCCGCCAAGGAAGAAACGCCACTCGATTGGTTGCATCGCTACACCGCAGCGGATGCGCCAGAAAAAAATCCCAATATCCCGGCCGATAAAGTAACCGAGCTCGAACACTTGCTGAAGCTGCCGACAGCAGATGAACTGGCAAGCATTGCCAGCAAATCCATACTGCAAGCCGAAAAGGATTTTCAGGAAGGCCGGGCAGAACTCGCTTACCGCCAGCTGAGAAGAGTGCTGAATCTGCAACCGGAAAACGAACGCGCCTTGAGCGATATGTCGCTGGTAGCACTCAAGCAGGGAGAAGTGGGGCCATCACTGGAAGCTAGCGAAAAGCTGATCAAGACCAGCAAGGATGATCAGCTCAAGGCCAATGCCTGGTTTAACCAGGGGCTGGCCTGTGAAAATAACAACTCTGCTTTTTACAACGGCCATTCCTATTGCGCCGGCGGCACACCCTATCTGTATATGCAGTCACTGGCTTTGAAGCCTACCGCGGCGAGACAAAAAAAATTGCTGGAAGTGTTGCAGGCCGGTGAAAGTTGCCAGCTGCCGTATCAGGATAAAAACATCAAACTATCGCGCGGCCGTATGCCAGACCCTGCCGGATCCTATCGCGAAAGAAGCCTGATTTATGTGTTACACGAAAATGGGCAAGCCTTGCGGGTTGATGATTTTGGTTGGGATCAACAATTCCACCAGATGAATGGCGAAAATAAGATAGAGCATATAACTCCCAAGCTGTTGGCAACGTACGCATTGGGGGAGAAGTCGATGACTGTGCTGAACACGGGTGACGTGGGTGTGCAATTTCCTTATAGCGTAGGCAACTGGACGTGCAAGGATGGCAAATCACCTGCCGTACCAAAAGACACGACCGCGCCAGCAGTACATTGATACAATGAAACCTGCACACCCGGAGCAAGACACAACGCCATGACACTGCGCCTCGCCATCAACGGTTTCGGTCGTATCGGACGCTGTGTGTTGCGTGCGCTTTACGAACGCAATGCATCTGACCAGATAAAAATTGTCGCCATCAACGAGCCGGCAGCAGCAGAGGCTGTCGCTTACCTGACCCGTTATGATTCCACCCATGGCCGCTTTCCCGGCACGGTGGAACTCGACGGCAACACGCTGATCATCAATGGCGACAGTATTGCGTTGTCTGCACATGAATCGCTGGATGCACTGGATTGGCAAGCACAGGCTGTCGATATTGTGCTCGAATGTTCAGGCTCGTTTACCTGCCGCACCCAAGCTGAAAAACATGTGCAGGCCGGCGCGAAAAAAGTCCTGTTCTCGCAACCGGCCGATCACGATATTGATGCGACGGTGGTTGTCGGTGTGAACGATAGCAGCCTGCTGCCACAGCATCGCATCGTCTCGGCGGCGTCCTGCACCACCAACGCCATTGTGCCGGTGATCAGTGTGCTGGATGCATTGTTTGGCGTGGAAAATGGCGTGATCACCACCATCCACTCCGCGATGAATGACCAGCCGGTGCTGGATGCCTACCATCACACCGACTTGCGCAAGACCCGGGCGGCCTTGCATTCACTGATCCCGATTGACACGCAGCTGGCGCGCGGCATTGAGCGCATCCTGCCGCATCTGCATGGCCGGTTTGAAGCGCAGGCGATGCGCGTGCCGACGCAGAATGTGTCCGCCATGGATTTGTCCGTGTTGCTGAAAAAGCCGGTGGATGTTGCCCGCGTCAACGCCGCATTGCGCGACGCCGCCCATGACAGCCTGAAAGGCATCCTCGCCTACACCGAAGAACCACTGGCCTCTTGTGACTTCAACCATGACCCCCACTCCGGCATCGTCGATGCCAGCCAGACCCGCGTCAGCGGCCAGCTGGTGAAAGTGCTGGTGTGGTTCGATAACGAGTGGGCGTATGCCAATCGCATGCTGGACATCGTGGGACGTTGGGCTGGACGACGCAGCCCCATGTAACAAAACTGTCACAATAAGTTCATAGTCTTGTCACCAGCGCGACCTAGGCTGGCAGCGGTCAAGAAATTATCGCTGTCATGGCTTAGTTAACTGGAGACTTTATGAAAAAACTGCTTACTGTTGCATCCCTGGTGCTGGCAACAACCGGCCTGTCTACTGCTGTACACGCGGCCGGACGCGACACCATCAATATGGTCGGTTCCTCAACGGTTTATCCCTTCGCTACCACGGTAGCTGAACGCTACGGCAAAACCTCGGGCAAAACGCCGAAGGTAGAATCCACCGGTACTGGCGGTGGTATGAAACTGTTTTGTGCAGGCGACGGCATCGATTCGCCGGATATCACCAACGCATCCCGCCGCATCAAGCAATCGGAACTCGATAAATGTTTCGAGAATGGCGTGAAGCAGGTTGTGGAAGTGAAGATCGGTTACGACGGGATTGCGTTTGCCAATTCAAAACAGGCGCCACTGATGAAAGTGACGCGTGGCCAGATTTACCTGGCGTTAGCTAAACAGGTTCCTGCCAGGAATGGTGACGAAAAACTGGTGAACAACCCGTACAAGTTGTGGAGCGATATCGACAAATCACTGCCTGCGGTAAAGATTGAAGTGATTGGTCCGCCGCCTACATCCGGCACACGCGATTCATTCGTGGAGCTGGTCATGGAAGACTCCTGCAAACAGTATCCATTCCTTGGAGGTCTGGAAAAATCGGACAAGGATGAATTCAAGAAATCCTGTGACAGTATCCGTGAAGACGGTGCCTACATTGAAGCGGGCGAAAACGATAACCTGATCGTGCAGAAACTGGTCGCAAATAAAGACGCTTTCGGTATTTTCGGTTTCAGTTTCCTTGAAGAAAATGGCGACAAGGTGCAAGGTTCCCAAATTGACGGCAAGGCGCCTGCGTTTGAAACCATTGCCAGTGGCGAGTATAAAGTGTCACGCCCGTTGTTTTTCTACGTGAAGAAAAGCCACATCGGCAGCGTGCCCGGCATTGAGCAGTACATCGCCGAGTTCACGTCAGAGGCGGCGTGGGGGGAAGAAGGTTACCTGGCAGAAAAGGGTATGATCCCGATGAAAAAATCCGAGCGTGAACAATATGCCGCTGATGCCAAGGCGCTGAAGGTTCTGCCAGAAAAACTCTGAACAATCCGGGTATAAAGTGTGTTTTCAGAAAATCAGCAGCAGTCCATCACTGTTGCTGATTTTTTGTTTCGTGCAATGAAAGAGGTAAATTGTTGATGTCTGTCGGTGCATTGTTTGCCAGTTTGCTGGTGATATCCTTGCTGGCCTATGTTGCAGGCCAGCAGCGAGCACTGCGTATGGGCTTGTCGCTTGGCGGCATTTATAAACTCAACTCACTGCCTTTTTACTATGGGATGGTGGCGGCGATTGCCAGTGGTGTGCCTGCACTTTTGCTGGCAGGCTTTTGGTTGTTGTTGCGTGAAAATATCAACACCACCTTGTTGATGACGCATGTGCCGGACAGCTGGCATGGCATGAGTGCCGGTGAGCAGGCCTTGTTGCTGAATACCGTGAAAAATGTTGCGGGTGGGCAAGTGACAGACGGCGTTTCTGCCGAAAGTGTGCAAGTGGCTAACCAGTACCGCGATATTGTGGCGCAAGGCGATCGCATCTCGGTTATTGCCTTGCTGGTTATTGCTTGCGGTGGTTTTGCCTGGGGTGTTTTGCGTATTAATCCCGCGCAACGTGCGCGCTTGCAAGTTGAAGGTGTGGGACGTTTGTTTCTGGTGGCGAGCGCGTGCATCGCCATTCTTACGACGGTCGGTATCCTGCTGTCGGTCTTGTTTGAATCGATCCGCTTTTTTCATGCCGTGCCGTGGTGGAAGTTTTTGTTCGGGCTGGACTGGAGCCCGCAAATCGCAATGCGTGCTGACCAGGCGGGTTCGTCCGGCGCCTTCGGTGCAGTGCCCCTGTTTGCAGGCACCCTGTTGATCTCGATGATCGCGATGGTGTTGGCAGTGCCTTGTGGCCTGATGTCAGCGATTTATTTATCCGAATATGCAGACACGAAATTGCGCCGCTGGATGAAGCCGCTGCTGGAATTGCTGGCCGGTATTCCAACCGTTGTCTACGGTTTTTTTGCGGCATTGACGGTGGCGCCATTTATCCGCGAACTCGGCGAAAGCATGGGTGTCGCTGTCGCCTCTGAAAGCGCACTGGCTGCCGGACTGGTTATGGGTGTGATGATCATTCCGTTTATTTCATCGCTATCGGATGATGTCATCAATGCCGTGCCACAGGCGATGCGCGACGGCAGTTATGCGCTCGGTGCCACACAAGCCGAAACCATTATCCACGTCATTATTCCTGCGGCACTGCCGGGCATTGTCGGCGGTGTGTTGCTGGCGGTGAGCCGCGCGATTGGTGAAACCATGATTGTGGTGATGGCGGCAGGCATGTCTGCAAAACTGACGGCGAATCCACTCGAGGCGGTGACAACGGTCACGGTGCAGATCGCGTCGCTGTTGGTCGGTGACCAGGAATTTGACAGTGCCAAAACCCTGGCTGCCTTTGCGCTCGGTCTGGTGTTGTTTCTGGTGACGTTGCTCTTCAATGTAATCGCGCTGAATATCGTGAAAAAATATCGGGAGCAGTACGAATGAGTTCTGGTGGCGAACAAAACCGCAACACGGCGGTTCCCGCAGATGATGATTACCACAAGCGTACGCGCGAGCAGGTTTACAACAGCCTTGCGCGGCGTTATCGCAAGGAAAAACTGTTCCGCAGTCTCGGCATGTTGTCGGTAGTATTCGGTATTGTCTGTGTCGTGGTGCTATTCGGCGATATCGGCCGCAAGGGTATTGGTGCGTTCTGGAATACCTGGATCCAGCTGGAAGTGACGCTGGACGCCAGCACACTCGGGATTACACCCGAATCGACACCGGATGCCATCCAGCACGCCAACTATGATGCGGTGATCAAGACAGCTTTGTTATCGCGATTCCCGGATGTCACCGCGCGTGCGGACAAAAAAGCGCTGTACAGTCTGGTCAGTTCCGGCGCTGGCGATAACGTGCGCAACCTGCTGAAAAAACATCCGGAGTTGCTCGGGCAAAAGCAGGTGATCTGGGTGCTGGCGGATGATGAAGTCGATACGTTTTTCAAGCACACGCGCAAACTGAAGTTACCGGAAACCGAGCGCAGTATCACGGATAAACAGGTGGCCTGGGTTGAACAGTGGATTGCAAGCGGACAAATGGAGAAGCGCTTCAACCAGTTGTTCTTCGAGGCGGGCGATTCGCGCGAACCCGAGCAGGCGGGCATTCGCAGTGCGCTGGCCGGTTCAGCATTGACCTTGCTGGTGACCTTGCTGTTGTCGTTCCCGGTCGGGGTGGCTGCCGCTGTTTATCTGGAAGAATTTGCGCCGAAAAATCGTTTCACTGATTTTATCGAAGTCAATATCAATAACCTGGCTGCGGTGCCGTCGATTATTTTCGGCTTGCTCGGTCTCGCTGTGTTTATCGGATTTTTCCACATCACGCGTTCGGTGCCACTGGTCGGCGGCCTGGTGCTGACTTTCATGACCTTGCCGACGATTATTATTTCCAGCCGCGCCGCCATCAAATCGGTGCCGCCTTCCATACGCGAAGCTGCTTTCGGTATCGGTGCGTCACAAATGCAGGTGGTGTCGCAACACGTGATTCCGCTGGCGATGCCCGGCATGTTGACCGGTGCGATCATCGGCATGGCGCGTGCACTCGGTGAAACCGCGCCGCTGCTGATGATCGGCATGGTGGCATTTATTGTCGATATTCCGCACGGTATCACTGATCCGTCAACGGTCTTGCCGGTGCAGATTTATTTATGGGCCGATTCCTCCGAACGCGCGTTTGTCGAACGCACATCGGCGGCGATTATCGTATTACTGGCATTCCTGCTGGTAATGAATGGCGCCGCAGTATGGCTGCGCAATAAACTCGAGCGCAGATGGTAAGTGGAGAAAATTGAAATGATGCAAGATACCCAGTACCCGGAAAAAACTGTCGGCATCCCGCTGGTGGATGATCCGAAGATGACCATGCGCAACGTCAGCGTGTTCTACGGGGAAAAACAGGCAACCTTCGATGTGCAACTCGATATTGCCAAGAATGAAGTGCTGGCGATGATCGGGCCGTCGGGCTGTGGCAAATCGACATTATTGCGTTGCCTGAATCGCATGAATGACACTATCGTTGGTTGCCGTGTGGCAGGTGACATCAGCCTCGAACAGGAAAATATTTACGGCAAGATGGATGTGGTGCCCTTGCGCGCACGTGTCGGCATGGTATTCCAGAAGCCGAACCCGTTTCCGAAATCGATCTATGATAACGTGGCCTATGGCCCGCGTATCCACGGCCTCGCGCACCGGCGTATCGAGTTTGATGAAATTGTCGAAAACAGTTTGCGCCGCGCCGGTTTGTGGGAGGAAGTGAAAGACCGGCTCGACCAGCCCGGCACCGGTTTGTCCGGTGGCCAGCAGCAGCGTCTTTGCATTGCGCGCACGATTGCCGTCAACCCGGAAGTGATCCTGATGGATGAACCGTGTTCGGCACTGGATCCGATTGCCACGGCCAAGATTGAAGAGTTGATAGCCGAGCTGTCAGAAAACTATACGATTGCGATTGTGACGCACTCGATGCAACAGGCGGCACGTGTATCGCAACGCACGGCGTATTTCCATCTCGGTCGCCTGATAGAAGTGAATGATACCGAGCGGGTTTTCACCAATCCGCAACACAAACTGACTGAAGCCTATATCACCGGCCGTTTCGGCTAGAAGGAAAGTGCCATGGACAATCTGAATTTCGATCAGCATATCTCCCGTCAGTTCAATTCTGATCTGGAAGCGCTGAAAGCACATTTGTTGCAAATGGGCGGCGTGGTTGAGCAACAGCTTGCCGATTGCGTGGAAAGTCTTGAGCATGCTGACAGCAATCTTGCGCAGAATGTATTGAAAGCAGAAGTGCAAAGCAATAATTTCGAGATCAGTATCGACGAGGAATGCACGCGCATCCTTGCGCGTCGCCAGCCGGCGGCGAGCGATTTGCGCATGGTGCTGGCGGTGGCGAAAATCGTGCGTGACCTGGAGCGCATCGGTGATGAGTCTGCCAAGATTGCCAAGATGGCGATAGTCCTGTCTGAACAAGGCAATTCCCCGCGTGGCATCGAAACCCGCCATATCGGCAGCCATGTCTGCCAGATGGTACGCGATGCCCTGACGGCGTTTGCACGCTATGACGCCGAGCTGGCTCTGGAAGTGGCGAGGGAAGACAAGGAAGTTGATCGTGAATACAGTTCTGCCATGCGCGAAATGATTACGTTCATGATGGAAGATCCGCGCACGATTTCCCGGGTGTTGAATATTCTCTGGGCATTGCGTTCGCTGGAGCGGATAGGCGATCATGCACGCAACATTGCCGAGCAGGTCATCTATCTGGTGAAGGGCAAGGATGCGCGTCACATGAGCTTGCCGGACATGGAAAAACTGGTGCAGGAATAAAAGCGGCGCCAGCCTGAAAATTTTCACGGGGCAATGGCGTGGCAAAAAGATACTGGTTGATGAAATCCGAGCCGGATACTTTCGGCATTGATGATCTGCAGCAGCGCCCGCAACAGACAGAGCCATGGGATGGTGTGCGTAACTACCAGGCGCGCAATATGATGCGCGACGAGATGCAGGTGGGTGACCAGGTATTTTTTTATCATTCGAACTGCGCCGAGCCGGGTATCGTCGGCATTGCACAAGTCGTCAAGGCCGGTTACCCGGATGTCACCGCGCTGGATCCCGAAAGCAAATACTTTGATCCGAAAGCCAGCCGTGATAACCCGCGCTGGTTTCGTGTCGATGTGAAGTTCGTAAAAAAATTTCGCCGGACGATCAGCCTCAGCGAGTTGAAGCAACAGCCGCAGCTGGAAGGTATGGCAGTGCTGGCGCGCGGCAGTCGCTTGTCGATTACACCGGTGACTGAACAGCAGTGGAAATTTAT
>DAOMGE010000042.1:11455-24591 GCA_035430165.1 Pseudomonadales bacterium
TCCAGCAACACTTGTATGCCGGAATACACGGCGGCTTTTGCCAGCTGTACATTTCGCACATCATCGATAGTCATGGTGATGTCGCGACCGATGGCGGTTTCATTCGCCCAGGCAATCACGAATTCTGCATCACCGTCTTCACCGCGTCGTAAACGCGGTGTATCGATTTCCATATTGAACTTGCCGTTGGCAGCCAGGATGCCGGCTTTGTACAGTTCGCCGACGGCATCGATGATGCCGGAGCCGCATAAACCGATAGCGCGAATATCTTCCGGCACCAGCCGTGTATTCCACGCTTCCTTGCCGATCACTTTGAAACGCACATCAAATGTTTTTGGTTCGACGCGTACTTTTTCAATCGCACCGCGCGCGGCCCGCACACCATATTTGATGCTCGCGCCTTCGAGTGCGGGGCCAGTCGGGCAGGATGTCGAATAAATCTTGTCACGATTGCCCACGAGAATTTCGCCGTTGGTGCCGATATCAACAATGGCTACCAGATCATCCGAGTTGTACGGTTCCAGAGCGATGGCAACAGCGGTATTGTCCGCGCCGACAAAGCCAGCCTGATTGGCGAGCAAGTGAATATTGATGGATGGCAATACGTGCGCAATTTGCAGATCGCGCGCCTTGATATTCACTGAATGCGAAATGCGCGGATTGAACGGCGACTTGCCGAGTGAATCCGGATCAAGCCCAAGAAAAATATGGTGCATGCAGGTGTTGGCAACAAGCACAATTTCGCTGATGTCAGATGCGGTGTAGCCAACGGATTGCGTGACACGGTCGGCAAGTTCGCCGAGTGCGCCGGTGACAGCTTTTTGCATGCGATCCAGTTTTTCCGGGTTGTCGCTAGCGGCAATCCGGTTCATGACATCGTCACCGCCGATATTGATCTGCGGATTCATCAACGATTCGGTGGCAAGTGTTTCACCGGTATGCATGTCGCACAGGTAAGACGCCATGGTGGTTGTGCCGAGATCGACGGCAAGCCCGAGCAGCGTGGCGGTGGTGTCGCCATTTTCGATACGCACGACCTGGCCTTTGCCCTTGGGATCCGGCAGCCAGACGGTCGCCGTCAGGTTCATGATTTTGGCGCGTTGCGGTTTGGCGAGATCGGATAATTGTTTGAGCGCGATGAAGTCGATGTCGGTATCAATTTGGTGTTCTGCTTTCAGCGCATCGCGCAGGCGTTCCCAGTCACCGCGATGGTCTTCCAGTGTAGGTGCTGGCACAACGGCAAAATACTTGCGTGTGACCGGATCGCGCACAGCCACCGGTTTGCCTGCAGCTTTACGCACAATGGCTTCGCGAACGCGCGCTTCTTCCGGGATAAAAACAACCACATCATCAACGACGCGCGCCTGGCAACTCAAGCGTTCGCCGGCTTTGTACTGGTGTTTGCGCGTGAGTTTTTTTTCGTGTTCAGAAACGGGAGATACATGGTTTTCACGCGAGCGCAAACCGTGGCGTGTGGCGGCGGTGACCATGTGGCTCATCGACAATTCATGCCCTTCGTCATCGAAGGTGCCATCCAGCACCTGGCATTTGCACTTCGCGCAGGCGCCAGTGCCGCCACAAATGGATTCAATGCCGATGCCGAGTTCGCGGGCAGCATCCAGCAGCGGTGTGCCTGCAGCAAATTCACCCTTGAGGCCGGATGGCAGGAACAGCACTTCGAAATTTTCTACTGTGCTCATTTGCTTTCTCCGGGCGGTGCTGCTTCCGTGATTTTTGCGGTCAGGTGTTCATCCACGCCGAGCATATTGCGCGCCACGCGTTTCAGTTCCTGTTTGTAGGTATCGAGCCGCACCAGTGTTTCGGCGCTCGCCAGCAGGGGCGCATCCATGATGAAAAACATCGAGGCGCCGGCGAGGATGGACCAGAACTGTACGGGATCGATAGCGCGGAAAGCCTTGCTGCGCTGGCCTTCACTGAGGGCTTCGATCAGGCGTGCAAACATCGGTTCGACGAATTTCTGTACGTCAGGGCGCAGGCCATTTTCCGAGCCGGCCACTTCGCGCATGAACAGGCGCATGAGGGTCGGGCGCTCGCCGGCAAAATCCAGCCAGGCTTCGACGGCACCTTCCACCCGCTCCGGCAATTCTGCGGGCAGCGCCAGCGCAGCGCTGATGCGATCGTTCAGCTGTGTGAACAGTTTTTCCAGCACCGCGTTGTAGAGGGTTTCCTTGTCCTGGAAGTGGTAGATCACCGCCGTGCGGCTGATGCCGACATCCTCGGCAATATCTTCCAGCCGGGTGGGATAAAAGCCTTTTGAGGCAAAGCGTTGCTCAGCGGCAGCCAGAATCAGCTCACGGGTTTCGTCGGCTTTGGCGGCATTCCTGCGTGGTGGGACTGAATCAGTTGTCATGGTTTCACTTACTCGCATGCAAGTAGCTTACTCATGAGTAAGTTTGGGTGCAAGTGTGGGCTGCTGCTGATGTTGTCATTAGAGCCGGTCTTGATCTCGGCATGACCCCGCAATAAACTTAGTCGTATAGTTAAATCAATTATGATTGACGGAGTACAGGCTTATGGAAGTGGGTATACACGAGGCCAAGACGCACCTGTCCCGGTTACTGCACCGCGTCGATGAAGGTGAGGAGCTGGTTATCTCGGTTGGCGGCAAACGCCGTTATCGCGTTGTGGCAGACACAGCGGAACGCACGGGGTTGTTGGGTGCCATGCGCGGGCAGATAGAGGAAGTCGATAGCAATTGGTGGCATGCCGCCGCTGACACGGAACTTGCCGACTGGGAGACGCCGGTTTTCCCGCATGCCGTGCATGAGCCAGCAAAAACATACAAGCCGCCCGCGGGTAAAAAACCGTGAACGGCTATTTGATGGATACGCATATCCTGTTGTGGATGCTGAATGACGATGCACGTTTACCTGCGACTGCGCGGCAGCTGTTACAAACGCCGGATGTGATGATTGTAGTCAGCGCGATGTCCTTGGCAGAAATTGCGGTGAAGGCATCCATTGGCAAGTTGCATGTGCAAGTAGCGCGCGTGCGTGAGGCGCTATTGCGTTTTGGTATTCCAGAACTTCCATTTACTTCGCGTCACGCGGTGGAGTTGGCGAATCTGCCTTTGCATCACCGCGATCCATTTGATCGCATGCTGGTTGCACAGGCGCAGTGTGAGGGTTTGCGATTGATTAGCTGTGACAGCGCACTGCAGATGTATGGTCGATCAGTAGACATTCTTGCCTGATATAAAAATACCCGAAATAAAAAAGCCACCTTGCGGTGGCTTTTTCGTTTTCACGGATTGCTTGGTCTTTAGAAAAGGCGAGATTCAATATTTATAGGTTTCAGGTTTGAAAGGCCCTTCGATTGGTGCGCCGATGTACTTGGCCTGTTCCTTGGTCATTCTGGTGATGACGCCGCCGAAACCGCGCACCATGTGGGCCGCCACTTCTTCGTCGAGTTTTTTCGGCAGAACCGTGACGGAAATCGCCGCCGGTTTCAGTGCAGCCTCCAGATCGGCAAACTTGCGCTCGTACAGATACATTTGCGCGAGTACCTGGTTCGAGAACGAGCCATCCATGATGCGTGACGGGTGACCCGTCGCGTTGCCGAGATTGACCAGACGACCTTCCGACAACAGGATCAGGAAGTCGGACTTGTTCTTGCTGCGATACACTTTGTGTACTTGCGGCTTCACTTCTTCCCACTTCCAGTTCTTGCGCATGTAGGCAGTGTCGATTTCATTATCGAAGTGGCCGATGTTGCAAACCACGGCACCTTTTT
Organism: Pseudomonadales bacterium; assembly: GCA_035430165.1. Taxonomy (GTDB): domain Bacteria; phylum Pseudomonadota; class Gammaproteobacteria; order Pseudomonadales; family UBA7239; genus UBA7239. The sequence goes on from DAOMGE010000042.1 coordinate 15,209, forward strand.
TCAGTGCTTTCAGCATATGCTTGTCGCACACATCAATGTTGCCGGTGGTTGTTACAACCAGATCCAGGGTGCCGAGCAATTTGTCATCAACGCCATCAGACTTTCCGGTGTTCTCGCCGTTTTTGTAAGGCGAAACCACTTCATAGCCATCCATGCAGGCCTGCATCGCGCAGATCGGGTCAATCTCGCTGATTTTTACGATCATGCCTTCCTGGCGCAGTGATTGCGCAGAGCCCTTGCCCACGTCACCGTAACCGAGCACCAGCGCTTTCTTGCCGGCGAGCAAATGGTCGGTGCCGCGCTTGATCGCGTCGTTCAGCGAATGACGGCAACCGTATTTGTTGTCGTTTTTCGATTTGGTGACGGCATCGTTTACGTTGATGGCAGGTACTTTCAGTTTGCCGGCGGCAAGCATTTCCAGCAGGCGGTGTACGCCGGTGGTGGTTTCTTCGGTGATGCCGTGGATCTTGTCCAGCATTTGCGGGAATTTTTCGTGCAGCATCAAGGTCAGGTCGCCGCCGTCATCGAGGATCATGTTGGCATCCCACGGCTTGCCATCTTTCAGGATGGTTTGCTCAAGGCACCAGTCGTATTCCTGTTCAGTTTCACCTTTCCAGGCAAAAACCGGAATGCCGGCAGCGGCAATCGCGGCAGCGGCGTGATCCTGCGTCGAGAAAATATTGCATGATGACCAGCGAACTTGCGCACCGAGCTCTGTCAGTGTTTCGATCAACACGGCGGTCTGGATAGTCATGTGGATACAGCCAAGGATTTTTGCGCCTTTCAGCGGTTTTTTCTTGCCGTACTTTTCACGCAATGCCATCAGTGCCGGCATTTCGGTTTCGGCAATATCCATTTCCATGCGGCCCCATGCCGCAAGGGAAATATCGGCCACCTTGTAATCGGTCTTATTTTTGCTGGCGACAACTTTTAACGCAGCGGGTTTCTTTGCCGCGTCGTTTTGCTTGGCAGCAGATTTTTTTGCAGAGGATTTTTTTTCAGCAGACATGCGTCATTCTCCGGTAGTCGGCGAGGCCGACGAAAAATAACGCGGTGGAGAAAGCGCACATCATTAAAGAAGAAGCACTCGCCAACCGCGAACAGGGTTCAGCGAGCGCAGTTTTGACGGCGTTATGCCGATGAAACCTGAGCCTGGCGTAGTGGGCAAACCACCCCGTCGCAGCGCTCCTCAGGATGCCATCATTGTAGTCACATTCGCTGTCCCTGCGAAGTAGGGGGAGTGGCCGAAGGCCGAGGGGGTCATGTTGACCCCTCCGTCACTGCGTGACACCTCCCCTATTGCATAGGGGAGGATGAGTCAGCCCGCGCAGATAAATTCCACGTAGTTGCCATCCGGATCCTGCACCTGGCAGCAGCGCACGCCGGGGCGGAGGTCGCGAATATCGACGGCGATATGGCTGCCGAAGGCTTTGCAATCCGCGACAACTTCATCGAGATTCGTGATGTTGATCGTCAGGTAACGGATGCCATTGCGTGAGGCGAAAGCGCCGCCGGCGACGTTTTCTACCGGATTGTCCGAGGCAACAATGCGCAGGATGCTGTTGCCGCACAGCAGGCGATGGATAGTGCCAAGGCCCGGAAAAGGAATGGACGGCTCCTGGGGCAAGCCGAGCACACCGTGGTAGAAAGCCAGCATTTTTTCGCCATTGCTGGTGATGATGCCGACGTCGAGGGCTTCTTTGGCGAGGGTAACGGCCATGATGGAACTCCTTTCTTTGTATTGCAGGTAGGTAAAGGTGCCAGTGTAACGCCGGGGCTGGCAGGGGATAAACTGGCGCTTTGTGGCGCAGGCAGGATCGTCCCGTGCAAGTGGCGTACTTTGAAGACCTCACCCCCGACTTTATCGCGCATGCCGGCGGCTATCTCGTGACGGAAGCCGAGATACTCGAATTCGGGCGACGTTTCGATCCGCAGCCTTTCCATACCGACCCGGTTGCTGCAAAGGATTCTGTTTTCGGTGGCCTGGTGGCCCCCGGCACCCTGATCGTCTGCGCCCGATCCTGGCTGGTGAATCACCTGGATCGCTGTCCTGCCTATTCTGCCGGTCTGGGGGTGGAGCACATGAACCTGATAAAGCCGGTGCGCCCCGGCGATACCTTGCGGCTGGAGGTTCGTGTGCTGTCAGCCCGGTTGTCCGCATCGCGACCGGATCATGGCGTGGTGACCTGCAAGAATCTCATCTATAACCAGCGTGACGAGCTGGTGATGGAGCTGACCCCGAAAATGCTGGTACGGCGACGTCCGTAACGGTTACCTGTCGTCCGTTGTGAAGGCCTATTGCGGACAGGCCGGATGCAAGCGCCACAAGGCCTTGTGGTATTATCGCGACCCATTTTTCCCTGCCGCACACCGAGATGTAGCCCATGGATCTAGCCTATACCGAGCAACAGAAAGCCTTCCGCGCCGAAGCCCGCGCCTGGCTCGCCGCCAATGTGCCGGCTGAGCCCCTGCAATCCTTTGATACCGCAGAAGGTTTCCAGCAGCACCGCGAGTGGGAAGCGAAGCTCAACTCCGGCCGCTGGGGTATGGTGACCTGGCCGGCTGAGCTCGGTGGCCGTGGCTGTGACCTGATCGAATGGCTGATTTTTGAAGAGGAATACTGGCGCGCGGGTGCCCCGCTGCGCGTCAACCAGAACGGTATTTTCCTGTTGGGTCCGACCCTGATGGAGTACGGTACCCCGGAACAGAAGGCCGACATCCTGCCGAAGATGGCCAATGGCACCGAAGTGTGGGCGCAGGGCTGGTCTGAACCCGGTGCCGGTTCCGATATGGCGGCCATCCGCTCCAAGGCCGAACTGAGCGAAGACGGCAAGCACTACATCATCAACGGCCAGAAAACCTGGTCTACCCGCGCTGTGTGGGCCGACCAGTGCTTCGGCATGTTCCGCACCGATCCGAAATCCGAGCGCCACCATGGCCTGACCTTTATTCTGGTGCCACTGAACCTGCCCGGCATCACTGTGCGCCCTATCCCGCAGCTCGATGGCTTGCCCGGTTTCGCCGAAATCTTTTTTGACAATGTGAAGGTGCCGGTTGATCGCAGACTGGGCAAGGAAGGCGAGGGCTGGAAAGTGGCGATGGCCACCGCCGGCTTCGAGCGAGGCCTGATGTTGCGTTCGCCTGCACGTTTCCAGAACACCGCGCGCCGCCTGGTTGAACTCTATAAAGCAAACCGTGCAGATGCGGATCGCGATCCTTCGGTGCGCGATGCGGTGACGCGCGCCTACATGGATGCCGAAGCCTACACGCTGACAACGTACCAGACGGCCTGCCGATTGAACAAAGGCGGCAAGATCGGTCCCGAGTCATCGACCAACAAGATTTTCTGGTCTGAACTCGACCAGCGCATGCACGACACGGCGATGAGTATTTTGTCCGCGCGTGCCGAGTTGTTACCTCACGCACCGGCTGCAGCGGGTGTCGGTACCTGGCTTGACGGTTTCCTGTTTGCGCAGTCTGGCCCAATTTATGCCGGCACCAACGAAATCCAGCGCAATATCATCGCGGAAAGAATGTTGGGTATGCCGAAATAATGCTGCCCTCTCCCAACCCTCCCCCCGAACGGGGGAGGGCTCCCGGGGGGAGAACCAAAGAAACACATATCTGTAGAGTGTACTGTTATGGATTTTACGTTTACCGAAGACCAGTTATTGTTTCAGGACGAAGTTAAAAAATTTCTCGTCAACGAAGTGACGCCGGAAAAAATCCGCGCGCTGTGGGAAACAGAAAGCGGTCGCTCTGACGAATTGTGGGCGCAGCTGGTGGAAATGGGTTTGACGGGCATTACCGTGCCGGAAGAATTCGGCGGACTGGGCATGAACGCGGTTGATTTTGTTTTGCTGGCGCAGGAATGCGGATTCGTTGCGTTGCCAGAACCGCTGGTGGAAACCGTGCTGGTTGCGGTGCCGCTGATCAACGCCCTCAGCGACGATGCTGTGAAATTTGCGTGGTTGCCACGCATTGCTGCCGGTGAAGCGAAAGTCGCGGTCGGCCTCTCACAGAATATGTTGGTAGCAGATGCACATATCGCGGACCTGTTGTTATTGCAGAACGGTGATGAAATTCATGCCGTCACCAAAAGTCAGGTGCAACTGACGCACAACGAAAGTATTGATCCCTCGCGCAAATTGTTCAGCGTACAGTGGACGCCATCGCCAGCCACCTGTGTGGCGCGTGGTGAGGAAGCGAAAAAACTGATCGCTGATGCCTTCAATGCCGGTGTGCTGGGTGCAGCAGCACAAGCACTCGGCCTGACGCAGCGCATGATTGAAATATCAGTGAAGTACACCACCGACCGCACGCAGTTTGGCAAGCCGATCGGTTCATTCCAGGCGGTGAAACATCGCCTGGCGAATGTCGCTGTGCCGCTGGAATATGCCAAAGCCGTGGTACATCGCGCAGCATATTCTGTGGCGCATGATCATGCCGATGTTGCACTGCATGTGTCGCACGCAAAACTTGTGGCGACAGAAGCGTCACTGCTCGGTGCAAAAAACGGTATCCAGGTACACGGCGCGATGGGCTATACCTGGGAAGTCGACATGCACATCTTTATGAAAAAAGCCTGGGCGTTGAACAACACCTGGGGCGATGTCGCGTTCCATAAAAATCGCGTGGCGGATTTTGTGTTGGCGGATAACGCAAAAATTGGTGCCGGTAATACGTTTTGAGAACAGGGGCGCGATTAATCCGCGCCCCTACGAGAATGCACACGTAGGGGCGTAATTCATTGCGCCCTGAACGAAACGAGGAATTGAAAATGCCAGAAGCCTATATTGTTGACGCACTGCGCACGCCCACCGGCCGCCGCAAAGGCGGACTTTCGCATGTGCACGGTGCCGATCTCGGTGCACACGTGCTGAAAGCGATTGTCGAGCGCAACGGCATTCCTGATAACGAATACGACGATGTGATTTTCGGCTGCGTCGACACCATCGGCCCGCTGGCCGGTGACATCGCGCGCACGGCCTGGCTCGCCGCCGGCTTGTCGCAGGAAGTGCCCGGCACCACGATTGATCGCCAGTGCGGTTCTTCGCAACAGGCAGTGCATTTTGCGGCGCAAGCCGTGATGAGTGGCACCATGGATGTGATCGTTGCCGGTGGTGTGCAAACCATGACGCAGATCCCGATTTCGTCAGCGATGATCGCTGCAGAACCGATGGGATTTAAAGATCCTTTCAGCGGCTCCAAAGGCTGGGTGGCGCGTTACGGTGCCGAGCCGCCAACGCAATTCAAATCCGCGCAGATGATCGCCGACAAATGGAATCTTTCGCGTGAAGATCTCGAAATATTTTCGCTGGAATCCCACACGCGCGCATTGCGTGCTATTGCTGAAGGCCGCTTCAAGCGCGAGATCGTGCCGATGGAGGGCGTAGAGCATGATGAAACGCCGCGCCAGTCAACACTGGAAAAAATGGCAGCACTCGATTTTCTTTTTGGGTGTGAAAAAGTAACAGCAGCCGTTTCATCACAAACCTGTGATGCCGCATCTGCCATGCTGATTGTTTCCGAAGCTGCGCTGAAACGTTACAACCTGAAACCGCGTGCGCGTATCCACCACATGAGTGTGCGCGCTGAAGACCCGATCTGGATGCTGACCGCGCCGATTTCTGCCACGCAATATGCGCTGAAAAAAGCCGGCATGACACTGGCGGATATTGATGTTGTCGAAATCAACGAAGCATTTGCGGCGGTGGTGATGGCGTGGTTGAAGGAAACGGGTTATCCGCACGAAAAAACCAACGTGAATGGCGGCGCGATTGCGCTCGGCCATCCGCTGGGCGCAACCGGTACACGCTTGATGACCACGTTGTTGCATGAGTTGGAACGCACCGGTGGTCGCTATGGCTTGCAAACCATGTGCGAAGGTGGCGGTCAGGCCAACGTGACCATTATTGAAAGACTGTAATGCCTTGCCAAACCCTCTCCCGTATCGGGGAGAGGGTGGCGCGCAGCGCCGGGTGAGGGCAAATAAATTGCAAGAGGATTAGGAAATGGGTATTTGTAAAGACAGAGTCGTGATCGTGACTGGTGCAGGCGGCGGTTTGGGCGCTGCACACGCAAAAGTGTTTGCATCAGAAGGTGCATGCGTAATTGTCAACGATATCAATCAAGCTGCCGCTCAAAAAGTTGTGGATGAGATTGTGGCTGCAGGCGGCAAAGCGGTTGTTAACACATCTGACATTACCAACTACGCTGATAGCGCGAATGCAGTGAAACAAGCGATCGATACCTACGGTGACTTGCATGTTGTCGTAAATAACGCTGGCATCAATCGCGACCGCATGTTTGCTTCCATGAGTGAAGCTGAGTGGGACGCCATCATGGCCGTGCATCTGAAAGGCCATTTCTGCATCAGCTCACATGCAGTGCAATATTGGCGCGATCAATCCAAAGCGGGTAAAAAAGTGGATGCGCGCATCATCAACACCACGTCTGGCGCGGGCTTGCAAGGTTCAATTGGCCAATCCAACTATGCGGCTGCCAAAGCAGGCATCGCAGCACTGACACTGAATCAAGCTGCTGAACTCGGCCGCTACGGCATCACCGCGAATGCGATTGCACCGGCTGCACGCACCGGCATGACGACGGCGGTGGAATCGATGGCTACACGCATGGCAAAACCGGAAGACGGCAGTTTCGATTACTGGGCACCGGAAAATGTTTCATCGCTGATTGTGTGGTTGGCTTCGCCGGAAGCGGCGCATGTCACCGGCCGTGTTTTTGAGGCGGAAGGCGGAAAAATTTCCATCGCGGACGGCTGGCGTACCACGCAAGGCGTGGATAAAGGTGCGCGCTGGATGCCGGCGGAAGTCGGTACGGCGATGAAAGAATTACTGGCGAAAGAAGTGCCCGCACAAAAAGTTTACGGAAGCTGATATAAACCCTCTCCCATTTGGGGAGAGGGTGCCGCAACGCGGCGGGTGAGGGATTCAATGGTGGCCCTCTCCCCCGACCCCTCTCCCCAGATGGGAGAGGGGAGAATATGCAGAAGAGGTTCAACGTGGAATTCAGATTCACCGACGAACAGAAAATGATCCGCGAGACCGCGGAGAGTTTTTTGCAGGACGTATCCACCTCCGAAGCCGTGCGCAAAGCCATGGCAACGGAAGCGGGATACGATCCGGATTTGTGGCAACGCATTTGCACGGAATTATGTTTCCAGGCGATTACCATTCCGGAAGAATTTGGCGGCATGGGTCTGGGCTATGTCGAGCTCGCGGCGGTGCTGGAGCAGATGGGCCGTGTGTTGTTGTGCTCGCCATTTTTTTCAACCGTTTGCCTGGGTGTGAACGCGCTGGTGATCGCTGGCAGCGAAGAACAGAAAGCCGGTTACTTGCCGCAAGTCGTTGAAGGGACATTGACAGCTACCCTGGCGTACACAGGAAAACAGGCCGCACACGGTGGCGGCACATGGGGCGCGGAAGCCGTGCAGGCGACCTGCAAGCAATCGCATGAGGATTATGTACTGAACGGCACGCTGCGCTACGTGATTGACGGCCACACGGCAGATTTGTTGATCATCGCTGCGCGCGCAGAAAATTCGGGCGGCGAAAACGGCATTTCATTGTTTGCCGTGCCGGCATCGACAGCAGGCATCACTCGCAAGTGGATGCCAACCATGGACCAGACGCGCCATCAGGCTGAAATTGTCCTGAACAATGTTGTGGTGCCTGCATCGGCATTGATGGGTGAGGAAGCGCAAGCCTGGCCACAACTGCAAAAAATACTCAGTCTGGCAAAAATTGCTGTTGCGGCTGAACAGATGGGCGGCGCGCAGGAAATTCTCGACAAGACCGTGGCGTTCACGCAAGAGCGCGTGCAGTTCGGGCGCAGCATTGCCAGCTTCCAGGCGATCAAACACAAAGCCGCTGACATGATGCTGAAATGCGAAGTGGCGCGCTCTGCAGTTTATTACGCGGCCTGTGTGGCACAGGAAGCGATGTCTGAACATGGCGATGCCGTCATTGCAGCCGAACTGGATGAAGCGGCGGCGATGGCCAAATGTTATTGCTCGGACACTTTTTTCTTCAATGCCGGTAATGCGATCCAGATGTACGGCGGTGTCGGCTTTACCTGGGAATACGACGTACACCTGTATTTCAAGCGCGCCAAAGCCAGTGAGTTGTTTCTGGGTAATGGCGCGCAACAGCGCGAATTGATCGCGCAGATGTTGTTGGACTAAAAACGATGAAATTAACATTCAGCAAAGAAGACGAACAGTTCCGCGAAGAAATTGCCGGTTGGTTGCAAGCCAATCTGGTCGGTGAATTTGAGCAGCTGAAATACCGCGGCGGCCCTGGCGATGAACATATGTTTTCGCACGAAAGGAAAGTGTGGGAACAAAAACTCGCAGAAGGTGGCTGGACCTGCGTCGGTTGGCCGAAACAATACGGTGGCCGCGGTGCATCGATTGAACAGCAAGTGGTTTTTTTTGAAGAATATGCGCGTGCCGGCAGTCCGGGTCGCGTTGGCCATATTGGCGAAGGTCTGGCCGGCCCGACGATTATTGCGTTCGGATCTGAAGAGCAAAAGAAAAAATATTTACCCGGCATCGTGTCGGGCAAAGAATTGTGGTGCCAGGGTTATTCCGAACCCGGCGCAGGTTCTGATCTGGCGAATGTCAAAACCAAAGCCCGCTTCGATGAAGCAAAAGGCAAGTGGATTATCAACGGCCAGAAGGTGTGGACTTCGCTCGCGCACGAATCTGACTGGTGTTTCGTCGTCGCACGCACCGATCCCGATTCTGTTGCGCACAAGGGGCTCGGCTTCTTTCTCGTGTCAATGCACCAGCCGGGTGTTACCGTGCGACCGATTGAGCAGCTGACGGGCACATCGGAATTCAACGAAGTGTTTTTTGATGATGCCGTTGCCGATGACATCGTTGGCGCGCCAGGCGAAGGCTGGAAAGTGGCGATGGGCCTGCTCGGTTTCGAGCGCGGTGTTTCTACCCTCGGCCAGCAAATGCTTTTCCAGAATGAGCTGGATGAAATCGTACGCATTGCCAAAGCCAACGGTGCTGCAAAAGATCCGGTATTGCGCCAGCGTATTGCTGAAGCGCACACCGGTTTACGTCTGATGCGCTACAACGCGATGCGCATGTTGTCTGGCGGTGACGACGGTTCGCTCGACAAGTCGTCACTGGTTTATAAATTGCACTGGGCCAGCTGGCACCGCAATCTGGGTGTGTTGGCGATGGATGTACTCGGCCCCGAAGCCGAGATGATTGAAAGCGCGCCGTACAATCTCACGCGTTTGCAATCGATGTATTTGTTTACGCGTTCCGACACCATTTACGGCGGTACCAACCAGATCCAGCGCAACATCATTGCCGAGCGTGGATTGGGCATGCCGAAAGAAGC
>DAOMGE010000043.1:0-17168 GCA_035430165.1 Pseudomonadales bacterium
CAAAAAAGGTTTGCTTGAAGTATCTTGCAAGGGCCGTCGTTTCCGGGCAGTCTGGCACGTTTGATGTGCGATAGGCGGGTGGGCATGACAGGAAGTCTGGCGGTATGGAATTTTTTGTTAAATGGGGTTGTTGTTCATGGGTTTATGGTCTTCTTTGTTTTCTGGCGATGAGTTAAGACAGCTTGCCAGTTTGTTAGTGGCTGATTTCTCGGATTCGTATCCTCCGGCCAGCAAGCTTAATTCTACCGATAAAAAGCAGCAGAAAAAATTTGAAAAGGCATTCGACAGGCTAAGGTGTGGCTTGGTCAGTTATTTGGGAAAGAATAAATTGAATTTCTACAAGAAAGCCAGGCTGATAAATTTCATAATGCTCGACATCGGAAACCTTGGGTACGATCAGGAAGTCACAGAGCTTTTAAAGAAGAACATAACAACGATAATTTCCTTGTCGTGAGTGCAGGAGAGAATATGTTTAAAAATGTAATTAGTCTTTTTAAAGATAAAAACGACAAGTCCCTGTTGGTTCCAGAGAAGCATGTGGTAGAGATGGATTATTACCGGCAATTGCTGCTGAAAGATCCGAATGACGTTGAATCAAGATTCAAGCTGGCAAGGATATACGCTGAAAACGCCGAAACATTGATGGCAATCAATGAATATAAGGTTGCTGCGGAAATATCTGAGAGCGAGAAAAACTGGGACGATGCTGCTGATATTTACTCCCGTCTTGTCGAAATTGAGCCGGATAATTTGCAGTGGAAAAGGGATCTCGGGTTCGTGTTGTCTGAAGATGAGCGTTGGGATTTGGCGATTGCTGTATACAAGCAGCTGGAAGAAGCGGACGGAGGCAACCCCAATGTCTATTACAACCTTGGCAGGATTTATTCTGAAAAAGGGGAGAGCGATAGCGCAATTAATTATTTGAAAAAATCAATTAATCTTGATCCGTCGCACGTGCAGGCGCTGACGTATCTGGGTACGGTATACCAGGATCTTCACAACTATGAAGAGTCGCTTGTTTATTTTAAAAAAGCAATTGCTATCGATAGCAGCTTCCAGTACACATATTTTAATCTGGCTATTAGCTACATTGCGTTGGGTGATGTGGCGGGAGCTATGAAGTGTTTTGATACTTGTTCGTCAATCCTGCACGGCCAGCCTATTAATGAAAGGCTTGCCAATGCCATCAGTGAGTTGCCTTTGGGCCATGCTGAAAATGTTCCCGGATTTAAAGTGCTACATGATTGTGAGCAATTTAATTATCTGGCAGCTGTCAACGATTCTCCGGTCATGAAAGAGATTGCGGCGGCCTGGACAAAAACGGTTGATCAGCTGGGTTTACTGGAGCTGGAGAAGTCGCATGACTTTATTGATCTTGGTTTCACGCTTGGTCAGGGTATAAGCCCGCTTGTACTTAAGACGATGAATAAGCCTGTGTATATTCATCGATCAAATTCGGTCAGGCATGCTATCAATCCTGATCTGGATTTTGAGTTGATCCAGAGCCGGTTTTTATCTGCAGATCTTAAGGCAATGACCATTGATAATATCCTTACTGCAGAGGCATGGTCTTCCCTGTTGTTGTTTTGCCAGAGAAATACTTTCTGGTACTCGATTCGAAAGGGGTATCTCGGGGCTTTTAGCCATGATGGTTTTTACAGCGAGTTATTGTTCCAGATTGCGATTGAGTTAAGGCAAAGATTCCCGATAATTTTCAAGGACAATATATGGAATAATTATTGGGGGTTTAAACACGACCGCCATCATGGTGGAATTAATGTTCACGCTGATGCTGCGGCCATTAACGTGAATTTCTGGCTGACGCCTGATCATGCAAACCTAAATCCTGAGTCCGGTGGCTTGTTGGTGTGGGACAAGCGTCCACCTCCTGACTGGAACTTCGATAAATTAAACAGTGATCATGTCGCCATCAATCAGTTTTTGGCAGAGAGTGGCAGTAAGCCTGTACGTTTCCCGTATCGGGCGAACAGGGCGCTTATTTTCAAGTCAGATCTTTTCCATAAAACAGACGAAATTGAATTTGACGCGGGTTATGAAAATCGCAGGCTGAATGTGACTATGCTTTTTGGTGCCCGCGATAAGCCAGGCAAGCAAATTCGATGAGTATCTGTTGCTATATAACAAAAGGGTGCGGCTGGAATCCAACGGGAAAAACACCATGCATCACCCCCTTCTTGAGCAACTGACGGATGAAACGCGGGATGCGCTTGCGCCGCATATCCAGCGACACCTTTACGTACGCGGTTCTCTCCTGTTCCAGCAAGGCGATCCCGTAGCCGGTTTGTATTTTATTGAATCCGGCCTGGGCTGTGCACTCCTCGATTGGTCTGAAAACACCGAAGAATGACAGCAGCTGCTCAGGTTGGGGGGCAACATGATTTTTGATACATCCCACCACGCCACCTGGAGTGAATTTCACAAGGATAGCGAAGGTGCCAAAACCCGCTACGTGGCCATGACAAAAGCTGTAGCAGATCGTGCGTCGCATCACAACAATGGCCAGCTGCGCACCAGGTTGTTCAAGCCGCGTCCGTATCCGCAATTGACAGTCGGGACACCTGCGTCATTCAAGCGCACTAGCAAGGGGTTTACCTACAGCTGGAGCCTCAACCCTGCGCTGGGTGAGACGGTTATCTATCTGCCGGCAGGTTATGTAGATGCCAAGTACATCAACAATACCGGTAGTGAGGAGTTGTTGGCAAACTGTCTCATACCAGTAGCATGAACGCTGTTATATCCACGGACGAAGGCTGTAAAAGCTATATCTGCCTGATGAATGCTTTCAAGTCTTTGGCTGGCCTGCGAGAATGCGGGCACAGGCAGCGACCGGCAGCAGACACGAATACATGACTCTTCCGCTTTCCAATCCCGCCCCTTCACGTTTCATGCAGCTGGCTTTTGCCGGCTGCGTGTTGCTGTACGGCGTGCTGGTGCTGATCGGTTTTAACGATATTGAAGAAGACGCGTTTATCTATTTCCGCTTCGCTGCCAATATTGCTGATGGATATGGTTACGTTTTCAATATCGGTGGTGAACGGATTGAATCCTGTAGCGGCCCGCTCTGGCTGTTACTGGTAACGCTGCTTTCAAAACTGCCGATCAACCTGGTGTTGTCCACCAAGCTGTTGTGTTTTGTGCTGGGTGTGTTGTGTATACGGCAGGTGCTGCTGTTGTCGCAGCGATTTGTGGCGGATCGGATACTCGCGATTTTTCCTGCGCTCCTCATGATTGTCAGTATCCCGTTTTATACCTGGTCGATGCGTGGGCTGGAAACAGCGTCTTACTGGTTGGTGTTCCTGTGGTTGCTCGAATGGGTGACCAATCCGGCGAGGATTCGGCACTGGTGGCTGCCTGCAGTGTGTCTGGTGAATTCCCGCCCGGAAGGTTTTTTCATGTTGGCAGCAGTTGTGCCGTACCTGTTTTTTTTCGAGAAAAATAATTCACGTTTCTGGCCCAATGCCATCATTGTGGTGTCTGCGATGCTGGCGGTGTTGCTGTGGCGTTTCTGGTACTTCCACGATCTGGTGCCGCACCCGTTTTATCTGAAGATCAACAGTGACCATGCGCATTACGCACGCAATCTGCTGGTGTACGGCTGGTATTCCGGTTGGCCCTTGCTGTTGTTGCTGGCGCTGCCCGGTCTGTTGCGCGGGGGGCGTCGTGCGGATGTCGCGTTGGCGGGTTGTCTGTTGCTGGCCTTGCTCTGGAATGTATTTGTATTTGAAGACAAGGTGTATAACCGCCACATCGGGTTGTCGTTGCCGTTTTTCTACATGACGACCTTGATGCTGGTGGCGCGCTGGTTCCCACAATCCGGCATACCGCATTTGCTGTTGCGTGCTGTTTTGTCTGTGTTGGTGGTATTTACCTTGCTGTATTCCCGTTATGTCCATTTTGATGATTCGCATCCGGCGCCTTTTATCAATAATGCGCAGCGCGCGGTTTTGCAGGCGGATGAATACTGGCCCGAATTGTGGCGTCTGGTAAAAAATCCGGATCACTATCGTGAGAGTCCTGATCGGGTGGATGTGTTCAGTATCCGCTACAGCCTGATTGCTGCGGTGGGAGATTTCGTGAAGCTGAATTACAGGGATGATGCTGTGGTGGTTTACGACCAGATAGGACAGGCGCCATGGTATGCAGGCCGCAATACATTTTTTATTGACAATATCGGTCTGGGATATCGAGAGCTGGGTTTTGCGCGCTTTCACGAGTTTGCGGAAAATTCGTGGTTGTATTCAAGCTTCGAGAATGTGCGTGAGTCCATGCTGCGGTATTTCTGGCCGACAGAGCAAAGAATTTTTACAGATGACCAGATGATTGACCGGATACTGGAAAAAAATCCGGTTGCTATCATTGCCAGAAAAGGGATGATCAATAATGGTCGCGTCAGTTTTTTATCCGTGATGCTGAAGCGCGCTGATGTGGCTGCACATTATCAGGCGCGTTACTTGCTCAATAATCGTGAAATTATTTTTGAGCGCATGCAGGCACGCGATGATTATCGTCGCCATGTGGATGACGTGTTTGTGGTGCCGGAAGGATCCCGCGTGCAGAAAATTACGGCATTCAGCTGGTGCAAGGATTCGATCTGTATGGATCTGGAATGATCGCCAGGCGTGCCGGATAAGGTGTTATTGCGGCAGGTGCTCGCTATCAAAAAATGCACGCAGTGCATGGCGCAGGTAGGTAAAATCTGCCAGTCCTGCCAGTTCGCGTATCGAATGCATGGCAAAGGTAGGCACGCCAATATCCACGGTCTTGATGCCGGTTTCTGTGGCGGTAATGGGGCCGATGGTGCTGCCGCAACCCATGTCGGCGCGCGCTACAAACATCTGCACCGGAATATGTTGTTGCTCACACAGGTGGCGAAAAAATGCCTGTGTCGGTGCATTGCTGGCGTAGCGCTGGTTGGCATTCACTTTTAACACCGGGCCGGCGTTCAGGTGCGGGCCGTGTTTTTCGTCGTGCTTTTCAGGGTAATTCGGATGTATGCCGTGCGCGTTGTCGGCAGAAATCATCATCGAGCGATCCATGGTTCTGGCCAGTGTTTCGCCTATGCCCAGCCATCGATTCAGCACGCTGTTCAGGAAAGGACCCTGTGCGCCGCAAGCAGAGGCGCTGCCGACTTCTTCGTGATCGGTACAGACCAGTATTGCCGGTTGTAATCCGTTGGTGTCGAGTATGGCCTGCAAACCGGCAAAACAACTGAGCAGGTTGTCGAGCCTGGCGCCGGCAATAAATTCATGCCGGATGCCCGTGATTGCAGCGGATTGTGTGTCGTAAGCGCAGATTTCAAAATCCAGCACGGTTTCAACGCTGCAGTCCGGATGCTCGTGCAACAATTGTGTCAACAATGTATGCCGGAAATCTGCTTTTTCCTGTGTGGAAATTGTTTGCAATAGCAGCGGTAATTCTTTTTGCGCGTTCAGTGCGCGGCCGTTATTGGCTTCGCGATCAAGATGGATGGCGAGGCTGGGAACGCAGGCAATGGCGCGGCGAAAATCCAGCAGGGCGTCTGACAGTGTGCCGTCTGTCTTGCGAAAACTGACGCGGCCAGCCAGCGACAAATCCCGGTCAAACCAGGTGTGTTGCAAGACGCCGCCGTACACCTCAACGCCCAGTTGCAAATAACTGTGGCGTTGCAATTCCGGTTGCGGTTTTATTTTCAGGCACGGGCTGTCAGTATGCGCGCCGACCAGACGTATGCCGCTTTCGGCAGGATCCTGCTGTGATGTTACCAGCGCGATCAATGATGAATCATTGCGCGTGATGACATAGCGTCCACCTGCGGTGATATGCCAGCTGTCTGCTTCGCGCAATGCTTCAAAACCGGCATCCAGCAGGATTTTCTTCATGTTCGCCACCGCATGAAACGGCGTGGGCGACTGGTTGAGAAACGCGAGGAATTCCTGTGCAGTATTGGCGGTCATAACAGTCATGCATCCAGTGGCTGGGTTATCATTATGCAAGCAATGTACATGAATCGTAAATCAATCGTAAATCGAAAAGAGTTCCCGGATGCGTAAGGGTTGGATAGGTGTTGATCTTGACGGCACGCTCGTGCAATACGACGAGCGTCGCGGTACTGAAGTAATTGGTGATGTGGCTGAGCCGATGTTCAGGCGTGTCCGTGCGTGGATGGCGGAGGGCGTGGACGTGCGTCTGTTTACTGCGCGTGCCACTGATTCCATGCTCGTCAGTTTTCTCAAGCCGTGGTTGCGTGAACACAATTTGCAGGATATGCCTGTCACCAACCGCAAGGATACGGGGTTGATGCAGTTGTGGGATGATCGTGCGGTGTGTGTCGAGAAAAACACTGCACAGATCCTGACGCCAAAACAGTTTGTGCCGCTGGTGCCGTCAGGCTGGCTGGGTATCGAGCTGGACGGTGTGCTGGCCCGGGCAAATTCACCGCAATCCCTTGGGCAGATCGGTGAGCCGATTCCCTTGATGGTGAATCGTGTGCGCCAATGGCAAATGGTGGGAATTGATGTGCGCCTGTTTTCCCGTCGTGCCGGTGAGCCTGGCCAATTGCCGCTGATCGAAAACTGGCTGGCGATGCATGGCTTGCAGTTGCCGGTTACTTGCGAGAAAGATTTCCAGATGAGTGCGTTTTACGATGCGGCAGCTGTACATGTGGCACATAACAGCGGTGAGCCTTCCATGCCGGCAGTGTCGCCGGCGTTGCAGTATCAGGAATAGTGAAAAAAATTGCAGGAAATAAAACTTACAAGGGATAGTGCGCGGGGTAGGGCAATTGTGCGACACCGCTGTCGACAGCCGCTCGTGCAACTGCCGCAGACACGCGACCCAGCAAGCGCGGGTCAGTCGGTTTGGGGATGATGTAATGCTTGCCGAAAGACAGCATTTCGCCGCCATAGCTGTCGATCACTTCCTGCGGTACCGGTTCCTTGGCAATGCTGCGCAAGGCTTCAACGGCGGCCATTTTCATGGCGTCATTGATGGTGCGGGCACGCACATCCAGTGCGCCGCGAAAAATAAACGGGAAACCCAGCACATTGTTAACCTGGTTCGGGTAATCCGAGCGGCCAGTGGCCATGATCAGGTCATTGCGTGCTTTCAGTGCCAGCTCAGGGCGGATTTCAGGATCGGGATTGGAACCCGCAAACACAATCGGCTTGGGCGCCATTTTCAGGAGCTGCTCTACGCTCAGCAAGTCGGGGCCTGAGAGGCCGACAAATACGTCGGCACCATCGATGGCATCATCCAGTGTGCGCGCCGGGGTTTCCACCGCGAAGCGCGCCTTGTGTACACCAAGATCATCCCGACCTGTGTGGATCACGCCCTTGCTGTCCAGCATCAGGATGTTTTCCCGTGGTGCGCCTGCGGCCAGCAACAGTTCGCCACTGGCAATGGCTGCGGCACCGGCGCCGAGAAATACGATACGGACGGTTTGCAGGGTCTTGCCCTGGATTTCCAGTGCATTCAGCAAGCCGGCCAGGCCAACGATCGCGGTACCGTGCTGGTCGTCGTGAAAAATCGGCACGTTGCAGCGTTCGATCAGGGCTTCCTCGATATCAAAGCATTCCGGTGCCTTGATGTCCTCGAGGTTGATACCTCCCCACGAATTGGCGATCAGGGCTACGGTGTTGATGAATTGTTCGCTGTCCTCGGTATCAATTTCGATATCGACAGCATCGATATTGGCGAAGCGTTTGAACAGCAGAGCCTTGCCTTCCATGACCGGCTTGCTGGCCAGCGCACCGAGATTGCCAAGACCGAGTATGGCTGTGCCATTGGAGATCACAGCGACCTGGTTGCCTTTCGAGGTATAGCGGTAAGCGAGGTCAGGGTCGCGGGCGATTTCGCGGACAGGTTCTGCCACACCGGGACTATAGGCGAGTGACAAATCCTGGGGACTGTTGGCGGGTTTGGTCAGCGAGACAGCCAGTTTTCCGGGCACAGGATGGGCGTGGTAGTCCAGCGCTGCCTGTTTGAAATCATCATCGGACGGCTTTGTTACATCAAGCATGCCGCGGGCGGTCCTGATTGGTCTGTGACACAAGAATCCTCTCGCTGACGGGAGGATTCCACGGGGATAAATCGGATAGCGCCTGCTTATTTTTTCAGGCTGCGCGTGCCAAAGCGCGATTTGAAGCGATCGATACGGCCGCCGGCATCAGCCACTTTCTGGCGACCGGTGTAGAAAGGGTGGCAAGCGGCGCAGACATCAAGGTGAATGTCCTTGCACATGGTGGAGCGCGTTTTGACGACATTGCCACAGCTGCAGGTAGCAGTAACTTCTTCGTATTTCGGGTGGATATCAGCTTTCATGTAGGCCTCTCGGTATGTTTGCCGCCACCTGATCGATTGTCTGGCACGGTAACTGTCAAAACGGGACGCGCATGCTACCAGAGTAGGCATGGCAAGGGAACTGCTATCATGGCGGTTGTGACCCAGGATACCGGACAGAACCATGCAAAAACCAGCTGTTACCCCTCCATCTGCCACCAGGCAGGCTGCGATAGACCAGATCGTGCGGGACGCGTTTTCGCCACACCACTGCGAACTGGTCAACGAGAGCTATATGCACAGTGTGCCGGCCGGTAGTGAGTCCCACTTCAAGCTGGTCCTGGTTTCGGACCTGTTCGAGGGGCTTCGCCCGGTAGCTCGCCACCAGCGGGTATATGCCACGCTGGGAGGGATGATGCAGCAAATCCATGCGCTGGCCTTGCATACCTACACGCTGGCTGAATGGGCGGCGCAGGGCAAGGCGCCGGATTCCCCGAAATGCCTCGGTGGCAGCAAACACGACCATCCCTGATGGATCCCGAGGCTGGCATGCGCTACCGGGCGATCCTGCGTTGGCTGCTCTGGATACTGCTGTGCCCGTCCTTGTTGTTGTACGGATCGACTGCCCCGGCGCGTGAGTTGCTTCAGGATGGTCATTTTTCCCGTGGCCTGATGGTCGCCCCCTTGTCGCATGCACAATTTGCCCCGGCACAGCAGCGATGCTTGCCGCTGCGGGCTTGTGAGCGCATTTCCGCGTCGGCAGGCCCTGCCTGGCAGTTGCAGCAATGGTCGACAGCAACCGATATCGCGACCGGCCAATACACGCAGCCAGATGCCGGCGCAGAGCAATGGGTGTTGCAGGACAGGCAGCAACGCGTACAGAAGCGGCTGTTACTGGCGTCCGGCAAACGGGATACCGGTGACATCTTGCTGGAAATCGACGGTGCCAGTGAATTTGCGGCGCGCAGTGATGACGGCGTACCGCATTATTTGCCGGATTTGCGCAATGCCTGGCCACATTTCCTCTTGTCACAGCAACTGGATAGCGATCGCCTGTCGCAATACCGGCAATTGCATTTGCATGGCGAATTTCGTGTGCCGGTTTCTGAGGGCAACCTGCAGTCCGGTTACAGTCGCGCGATCCATGCCGCGCGGCTGGTATTGGCGATTACCGTGCGCAACCGGTTTACCGGCAATTATTTCTGGCTCAATTTGCCACTCTACGACGACCGCATTGCCGATGCCGGTTTTGGCTGCCAGAAATGCACAGATGAAGCAGACGGCCAGCATTGCCGTACACCGTCGCAGCTGCAGGATCCCGGTGTCTGGCATTGCCCGGAAGACAAGGTGGGCGACCAGTGGTGGCACAACGAAAAACGCGGCACGGCGCGCATGATTTTTCGATTGCCTGTGCAGGATTTTCTGGCGAGCGGTGTGCAACAAATCGCGTACACAGATTGGCAAGTGATTGATGTTGATTTGTTGCCCTACGTACAAGCCGGTATCGAGGCAGTACGCCAGCGCCACAATGGACGCAGTTTCCCGGCTGACTTGCATTTCTACGAACTCGGATTGTTCTCGCTGGGCTGGGAAATTACTGGTTTTAACCATGTCGCGGCGCAATTGCGCAACTGGCAGCTGGACGCCATGCCACACGAAGAGACGGGCAGGTAATACACGGATTGCGGTGAACCCTTAGCGGTATTTCCGTGTGGATTATCTGGTGCCTTCTGCAATGATGCGCAGCTGTTTTCCAGAGCGATTTTCCTGTGGCTTTCATTTCCAGACGCACATTGGCGTTCCTTTGCCTTGCCGTGTTGTCGGCCTTCTGGCTGTCGGCTGCTGGCGTGGGCACCAATGTGCCATCCGCAGAAGATCAGGCAGAAACGCTGGAAAGTTCGCTGAAGGCTATCGAGTGGTATACCAACGAATCTGTGCGCAAGGCCTTGCAAGCAGAATCAGCCGGTGATGTTGCCAATGCCAAACTGTTTGGCAACAAGGCGATTGAGTCGGACCAGAAAGCAAAAGACTTGCGTAGCCAGACGGCTGCAGCGTGGGTGAAAGCCGGCAAACCGGCGCGTGCCAACGCGGCCTGGTTGCGCGCTGCCAGTATGGCCACCGAGCGCGCCCAGTTGCTGGGTAATCGCGTGCAACCGTTGTTGAAACAATGGAAAGAAGCGCAAGCGCAATCCGATGAAGCAGTAAAACGCGACAAGGAAATTATTTACCTGCAAGGTGTGTTTGTTTATGCACAGCAGTGGGCGTTGGCAGCCGAGTTTTTTGAATCTGCTGGTGAAAAAGCCATGGCAGCGGATGCATGGGCAGAAGTGGATAAATTATTGCCTGTCATGCTGAACAACAACCGTATGCAAGTCTTTGCTGGCGATGGTCGTCTCGCAGGTGATAGCCTGCGTATCGAAAGCTGGAAAAAACACCAGCCGTTTACGATGAAAAAATAATTGCCGTTGTTCACCGGTGCAATGCGTATCACACTAGACTGTGACGCGTACACATCAATACTGTCCGGATTGCACGGGAATCATCATGAGCACGGAATCCATTCTTTCCATCCTGCATAACCGCGTATCGGTAGGTGATCTCACCGATCCGGCACCGACACCTGCCCAACGTGAAGCCATCTATCGTGCAGCCTTGCGCGCACCGGATCACGGCCAGTTGCGCCCGTGGCGATTTCTCTGGGTAGAAGGCGAGCAACGGCAGGTACTGGCCGATATTTTCGTCGCAGTCGAGGAGCAGTTGTCCGGTCCATTGACTGATGCGCAGCGCAGCAAGATTGCCAGCCGCCCCTTGCGCGCCCCGCTCGTTTTGTTGGTGATCGCCAGGGTGCAGCAACATGCGAAAGTGCCGGAGCTGGAACAATTGCTGTCAACCGCTGCGGCAGTGCAGAACATGCTGGTGGCGGCCCATGCGATGGGCGTTGGCGCCATGTGGCGCACGGGCTTAGTGACTTACGAACCGCTGCTGGCGCAAAAACTCGGTTTGGCCGCTGACGAGCGTCTGCTCGGGTTTCTGTATCTCGGCACACCGCGCGGCGTATTGAAAGCAGTGCCGGATCTACAGGTGGAAGATCATTTTGCAATGTGGCGTCCGCCAACGAATTAAGCGTCTGTCGATTGCGTAAAACGGGGCGCTTGTGTAGAGTTCGCGCTCCCTGCAGTGAAGCAGGTTCTGGTGAGATGGCCGAGCGGTTTAAGGCGCACGCCTGGAAAGTGTGTGTACGTTAATAGCGTACCCAGGGTTCAAATCCCTGTCTCACCGCCATGTACTTGTTTCCTGATGTCTACAGGAAACCTTGAACGCCCGGATTATCCGGGCTTTTTTGTGTCTTTTTGTATATTGCTGTACAGCAAGATCCGCACGCAGCTCCAACGAAGAGGGGGGGTAAATCCAAAACGTCTGGGGGGCAATTTTATGGATGTGACTAAAAGCTGTGTTTTAACGGATACCACTATAAAACAAGCAAAACCAGTCGATAGCCTAGCTATCCGCCCACATCCGAAGCAGGTTGTGGTAACAGCCCGTGAGTTTCACGCTGGTGCTGTTTTCGCCGTCCTTGTTGCGTAACTCCATGATGGCCATGTCCATTTCGAACAGCAGACGGCGTTGTGCTTCATCGCGCACCATGCTTTCCAGCCACATGAATGAGGCGATGCGTGTGCCTTTTGTAACGGGTTCAACGCGGTGAATGCTCGAAGATGGATACAGAATCAAATGGCCGCCGGGCAGTTTTACGCGCTGTCCACCAAATGTATCTTCAATAACCAGCTCGCCGCCTTCATATTCGTCCGGGTCGGAAATAAATAATGTCGCGGACAAATCCGAGCGCACCCTGTAACCTGTGGCAACATGTGTGCGCATCGAATTATCGATGTGATTGCCGAATGCATTGTTGTTGCCTGTGTAGCAATTAAACAGGGGTGGAAATATTTTCTTGGGCAATGCGGCGGTGTAGAACAGCGCATGGCGTAACAAGGCGTCCAGCACCAGTTGTTGCAACACCGCTGCCTTGGGTGAACCTTCGGCAAGTTGCAGATTATTTTTTACCAGCGAAGATTGTGTGCCAGCGGTAGCGCGGCCATCCACCCATTCAGCCTGCGCCAGATTCTGGCGACAATACCTTAACTGGGTTTTGCTCAATACATCCGGCACATGCAATAACATTACAATCTCCTGTCTAGAACTTGTATTCAGCTTTCAGTTGCAAGGTTCTCGCTGCCCCGGGCACCACAAAGCTGGTGTAAACACTTTCGTAGTATTCCTTGTTAAAAGCATTCAGCAGGCTCAATTTCACTGAATACGTTTTCTGTTCATAACTCACCATGCTGTCCCAACGACTGTAGGCAGGCACTACTGTGGTGTTGGTGGTATTCGCATAACGGTCGCCGGCACCATCAATACCAATACCTGCTCGCCAACCTGCGCCGAGGTTGTACGTGTTCCAGAGATTGAACGTGTAGTGCGGTGTATTGACCGGTTCCTTGTCCAGGCTGGTAGCCTGGCTGCCCGTCGCTTTATTCACATTTGCCTCCATATAAGCGACGGCGGTAAACACTTCCCAGTTAGGCGTCACTCTGCCTATCGCTTCAACTTCCAGTGCATCGGTATGGCGACGGCCGGACAATAAATTTTCAGTGGTGGATACCGCAAGATCGGTATTGCGCTCATGGGTTTTTTCCGAACGTGACAAGGATGTGCGCAATGACAAATCCCCTTCAAACAATTCCCACTTGGCACCAATTTCTGTATTCAGGCTTTTTTCAGGTGGTGTATTGGCAGCACGGTCATCCAGTTGGTAAAGCTCGGCAGACGGATTGAACGAACTGCCCCTGGAAATGTAGTACGTCGTTTCATCGTCGGGTTGATACATCAGGCCAGTGCGCCAGCTATCGACTATATCCTTTCTGGATAATGGGCCAGCCGGTGCCGGGCGGTCATAGTCATTGCTGGAATGATCCCATCGTGATCCAAGCAGCAATTTCCATTTATCCGTCAGGCCTATTACGTCCTGGAAATAAAATGCATACGTTGTCCCTGCATACGATCCGGCAAATGTTTTTCCACCATTAAAATAATTGGCATTCAGCACGGGATACGGATCCGGATTCCATGCATCGGCATTCGGGTTGCTCGCACCCGCGCCAACGGGATTATTCCATCGGTCAGCCTCTTCCCTGACCCATTCGTTGCCCAGCAGTAACTCGTGCTGGAATGTGCCAGTCGCAAAATGAGTGACCAGATCTGTCTGGCTGGTTAGCGTATGTTCGTTTGCGCCACGACCCTGGTGGCCGCGTGATACGCCGGTGATGTCGTTTTCCGTTACCGGCGTGGCCGGTGTGGCCGCATGTGAAAACAGCAGGCGTGGCGCTACAGCCCACAGGTCGCGTTCATAGTCTGCCTTGCGCAAGCGTGTTGTCAGTTCTGTTTCACTGTTGAACTTGTGTGTCCAGGCAGCTGTGGTGATGTCGGTGTTGTTCCTTTCATAATCAGCAGTGCCCATGCCATAAAACGTTCTGGTATCAACACCAAACGGTTTGCCTTTTTCTGTGCCAATCGCGCCACCATCAGGATCAAAATACGGCACACCGAAATCAGGTACATTGTCATCTTCCAGATGGTAGTGCGACAGCGTGAACTGGTCGTCCGTGCCGATACCAAAACTGATGGAAGGCGCATAGCCATAACGGTGTGTTTCGACCTCATCACGAAAACTGTCACTGTCTGTGTGCATGGCATTGAAGCGTACCGCTGTCGTGTCACCCAGTTTTTCATTCAGGTCTGCGGTGACGCGTTGGTAATGTTCACTGCCCAGCGTTGTACTGATGGTATTGCGATCTGCCAGTATTGGCTGTTTGCTGACCTGGTTTATCACACCACCGGTTGAACCGCGGCCGAACAGCATGGATGATGATCCGCGCAGTATGTCGATCTGTTCCAGATTGAATGTCTCGCGATTGTATTGTGCGATATCGCGCATGCCATCCAGATACAGGTCGCCAACCGCAGAGTAGCCGCGAATGGTGATGTTGTCGCCGATACGCCCACCTTCGCCGGCGTTAAACGTCAAGCCCGCCACATTGCGCAGGGCTTCCTTGAAGGTATTGGCGTTGCGGTCTTCCATCAGTTTGTTGGTGACGACAGTGACAGACTGGGGAATGTCTTTCGGCAGTTGTGCAACTTTTCCCACCCGCGTTTGCCCGCCCTGATAGCTGGCTTCCGCTGCAGTTTTATCCGCATTGTCGCGAACGTAAACGGTTTCCAGTGTCGTTGCCTGTTCTGCAAGCGAGGACACGGCTACCGTCATGCCGCACAACATGGCGCCCAGTGGTAATAATTTGTGTTCGGTGTTTTTCATGCCAGTCTCCAGCCGTGATAAGTTGAGTGGCTGGCTACTGCTTTTTTGCAGATGGCTGGCTGTTGCTTGGGTAAATCCTGAATTTATTTTGTCAGTATCAGTTTATTTTCTTTGGTCAACCGCAGCAGGTAATGTTGTCCTGCATGTTCTATGCGGACAATTCTCGCTCCCAGGAATATTTCCTCCGAGGGAACAATGCGCGGTTCCCGGTTGTTTTTATCATCGACGTTATTCATGGGTTGTTCCTTCGCTGCCAGCCAGCATGACAAAACCGAGTCTGTTGATGCCTGCCGCTTGCACCTGTGCCATGACCTGCGCCACACGCTCGTATCGCACATCCTTGTCGGCCGACAATTGCATGTCAGGCTGTGGTTGTTGCAAGGCGGACAAGGAAAGTTTCTGCACAAGCATGCCATCATCGGTGGTGTCACCGTTCCAGCGAATATGGCCTTCCTTGTCGATAGCCAGTTGCACCACGGCCGGTTTCTGTTCGATGGCCGTGCCTGTGGTTTTTGGCAAGTTCACGTTTACTGATTGTGTGATGAGCGGTGTACACACCATGAAAATAATCAGCAACACCAGCATCACATCGACCATCGGTGTGGTGTTGATGTCTGCCATGGGCGCGCTGTGTGTGCCCTGTTCCAGGTTCCCGAAAGCCATTACGCAGCGCCCGTGTCTTGTGTGGAAAAATACAAATGCAGGTCATGCGCAAAGCCGTCGAGATCGGCAACGATCAAACGCTGAGCACGCGTAAACGCGTTGTAAGCCAGCACCGCAGGAATCGCCACAAATAAACCCAGTGCTGTCATGATCAGTGCCTCACCGACGGGGCCGGCAACTTTATCGAGGCTGGCTTGCCCGGTATTGCCGATTACAGCCAGTGCATGGTAGATGCCCCACACCGTGCCAAATAGCCCGATAAATGGTGATACAGAACCCACGGACGCCAGTATCACCTGTCCGTTTTCCAGTTGTGCAGTGGCGCGATTCAAACCCTGGCGCAATGCACGTGTGAGTAACTCGCTGGTAGACAATTGTTCGTTCAGTTGTGTATGACTGCTGGCATGCGTGCTGTTTTTTGTTCGATAACTTGCCAGCGCCTGTTGGCCGTGTTGCACCAGTGCGCAGAATATTTGCATGCGCCCCAGTTCACGCAAGCCTGCCTCAATATTTTCGGCTTGCCAGAAACGTTCCAGCGCGCTGTTGTTACCGTGCTGCAACCACGCCAGTTGCACACTTTTGCTGATGATAATGGCCCAGCTTGTCACTGACATGGCAAACAGCAGTAGCAACACGGCATGCGACACGGCGTCGCCTTGTTGCCAGAAACCGACCAGATCCAGATTGAATGTCATCGTTACACCTCACAATTTCTCTTTGGCGTTGTGTGCGTTCACTTTTGCAAGCTGAACTGGACAGGCACCTCTACCCAACTGGCCAGTACTGCATCACCTTGTCGTGCCGGCACAAAGTGCCATGCGGCAGCAGCGATGCGTGCCGCTGTATCCAGCCTTCCAAACCCGGATGAGCGTTTGACCTCAATCGCGAGTGGTTTGCCATCGCTTGCCACATGGACTGCCAGTAACACGGTTCCCTCTTCTCCCTGTCGCCGCGAGAGGGGAGGGTACCGGGGCGCCGGGTTGTCCAGGTAGTCCGCGTCGTAACGTGCTGTCGTCGCGGGCGGCGGTGCGGTTGCCTGGCTGGCTGTCACGGGTGCAGTAACCGGTTCGCGGGTACTGGCCGCAGTGGTAAGTGCCATGCTTGCCCCTGCCGCGCTTGCTGGGCTCGGCGGCTGTCGCCGGGCCACCGGTGTTTGGTTCGCCGCGGTGACTCTTGCCGGCACGGGCTCCGGTGCAGGCGGTGGCTGCGCCAGCACCGGTGCTGGCGGTGCAATCAGGCTGATCGAGATTGTCTGTGGCATGCCGGTAACTGCAGGTGTCTCGGCCGGGCGGTTCAGCCACCAGAACCCGGCCAGCAGGTGCAGCAGCAGTGATGCCGGCAAGGCGAGCTTGCGGAATAACCGGAAATGCACGTTGTGATGCCCGCCTTACCAATGAGAACGCTAATGATAATAATTATCATTTAATAGAATTGCAAGGAGAACTATCCGGGGTCAGGCGGGCTGGGGTTATCTGGGAGCGGTCAACATACCTTTGCCGCTGTCGGAGGATTTGCGGTTCCCCGTATGATCGTCAGTGCGACGCTGGTGCATGTCGTCGTCATCAGGGCAGCCGAAAGCATCGCAATGATGTGCGCGGCGATGCGTTGCGGGTTGTTGGACGATGATCGGCCGCATGCTGTCGCGATTTTCTTTTTCCTTCGCGGCGATTTCTTTTTTAGTGATGACTTTTTCGCCGCAGGCCGCTTCGACATCGGCTTTGGCTTTCAGTGTTTCCTGCAAGGTGTCGAGATTGCCGTCATCGTAAAAAGACAGGATGCGCCTGGCAGATTTGCATGTGGCGGATGTCGAGCCGGACGCCTGCCCGGATTCATCCTCGCCGGAGGATTTTTCAGC
>DAOMGE010000043.1:17268-22188 GCA_035430165.1 Pseudomonadales bacterium
CTGGTCTCCTCTTCCTGCGCTTTCATTTTTGCGCGGATATCGGAACTGTCCATGGCTTCGTTCACCACAATATCGACCACTTCAGATTTCGCGGTTTCACAAACGGTATCGGAAAAGCGTACCGATCCATCGGGATTGGTGCACTTGTAGACTTGTTCGGCGGATAACGCGGGAACAAACAACGCGCCTATTGCCAGTGTGGTGACTGCCAGAATGTTGCGTGTAGTGTTGTTATGCATGACACGGTTTCCATCAAGTGACGCTTCAGTCTCTGCCGTTTTTGTCCTGTCAGTCAAGTGAAATCACGACGGCAAACCTGTCCGGCACCGGTGGCTTTATACTGCCGCTTCCCGTCAAGTCAGAAGCCATCCCCATGTTGAAACTCAGTATTCTCGACCAGTTGCCCATCCGTGAGGGCGGGCATCCGCAAGACCCGGTAAATGAAGCGATTATCCTCGCCAAAAAAGCGGAGCAGTGGGGCTACCACCGTTACTGGACGGCGCAGTTCCATGGCACGGTGAGTTTTACCTCGGCAGCACCGGAGCTGGTGGCCTGCCGGTTGGCAGCCGAAACGCAGACCTTGCGTGTTGGTGCGGGCGGCATCCTGTTGAGCAATGTCAGCCCGTACATTGTTGCCGAGCAGTTCAAGATGCTCGAAACATTTTTCCCCGGACGGATTGACCTGGGCATCGGTCGCGTGCCGGGAGGGGATGCTGCCACACACGCCGCGTGTTTGTACGGTTCACAACTGGGGCAGAATGCGTTTGAACAAAAGATTCTCGACCTGAAGCATTTTATGGCGGGAGAGCCGCCGCTGAATCCGGCATGGCGCGATGTGAAAGCGACGCCGATAACGGATCATTATCCGCAAATGTGGTCACTCGGTTCCGGTGAAAGTTCTGCATCGTTCGCGGCGAAACACGGGCTGGCCTTGTGTTTCGCGCATTTCATCAATCCGTATATCTATGCGGATGTGATTGCGGCGTACCGCCACCATTTCCGGTCGTCTGTGTTTTATCCGCAGCCGGTGGCGAATGTGTGTGTTTACGCGATCTGTTGTGACACGGAAGCTGAAGCGATTCGCCAGCGCGCGTCGCGCGACTTGTGGTGGGCAGAGGTGTTCCAGGGACTGGATCCGCCGTACCGCAGTGTGGAAAAGGGTCTGGCTTATCCTTACAACGAAGCGTTGTTGCAGAAACTGGCGGTCAAGCGCGACGCCGTTGTCGTGGGCACGCCCGAACAGGTAAAAGCACAGATTGAAGCGATTGCGGCGAAAGCGCAGGTCGATGAAGTCATGGTGCAAACCATGTGTTACGACTTCAGCGTGCGGCTGCGCTCGTTTGAACTGCTTGCCGAAGCGTTCCGGGCCTAGCCCCAGATATCCGGCAAGTTGCGGCCGTAGAAAATCTCGTGCATTTCCTTGTCGAGTTTGTTGGTGATGCGCTTGATGTCGTTGCCGGTCAGGTTGTCGGTGTTGGTGCCGAACAGGTAGTGATCCAGGTTGAAATCATTCAGCATCATTTTCGTGTGGAAAATATTTTCCTGATACACGTTCACGTCGATCATCTTGTACAGGGATTCGGTGTCATCGGTAAAATAATTCTGTATGGATGTAATGTCGTGATCGATGTAATGCTTCTTGCCATTCACGTCGCGGGTAAAACCGCGTACACGGTAATCGATAGTCACGATGTCGGAATCCAGCTGGTGGATCAGGTAATTCAGCGCTTTCAACGGTGAAATAATCCCGCAGGTCGACACTTCAATATCCGCACGGAAAGTACAGATGCCTTCGTTCGGGTGCGTTTCCGGATAGGTGTGGACGCAGATGTGGCTCTTGTCGAGGTGCGCGGCGATGATCTCGACCGGGCCGGGCGATTCCGTGGTATCCACTTCATCCTTCACCGGTTCCTCGGCGACCAGCATGGTGACGGATGCGCCTTGCGGGTCATAGTCCTGGCGGGCGATGTTGAGGATATTCGCACCGATGATCTGGCACACTTCAGTCAGGATTTCAGTGAAGCGCTCGGCGTTGTATTTCTCGTCGATGTAGCGGATGTACTCGGCTTTCTGCTCGGGTGTTTCGGCGTAGCAGATGTCATAAATACAGAAACTGAGTGACTTGGTCAGGTTGTTGAAACCCTGGAGTTTGATCTTGCTTGGCATGGATGCTCCTGAAGTGCCTGCTGCGCCAACCTCAAGGCACAACGAATCCTTGCATTATCTCACAGGATTGTGACGGCCGGATGGCCGGCACCTTTTCCGCTGTTTCACCATTCGGCTATAGGTGCGGCAGCGCACGGACTGTATCTCCCCGCCAGCTTATCTTCCCGTTGCAGCTTCGTCCTGCTCACCAACCACCCAGGTTGCCGTGAATCCGGAGATACACCATGAATGTTATGCAAAAAAAATTCCGCAAGCTGATGCTTGCCTCGAGCATTGCGCTGGCCGCTGCCTCCATTGGCGGCACTGCTGGCGCTGACACGGTCGCACAGAATGTTACCGAAGCCCGTCAGGAAACCCAGATATGGACAACCTACGCCCTCAGCCCTTACTTGCGCGCACATGACATCAAGGTCGCGGTGCATGCTGGCAAGGCGACGCTGACGGGGAATGTCGATGAAGGTGTGAACAAGGATCTGGCCAAACAGATCGCGCTCGGTGTGGAAGGCATCAAGGATGTCGATAACCAGATTGTGGTGTTGTCGGATTACACGCCGCCTGTGTGGTCTTCCACGCGCACTTACGGTGAAAGTATTGATGATGTGGCGATTTCCACCGCAGTGAAATCCAAGCTGCTCTGGAGCAAGAACACCGATGGCCTGACGGCCACTGTCGAGACCCGATCCGGCAAGGTTACCTTGAAAGGCACGGCAGATACGGCAGCAGCGAGCAGTCTTGCCACACGGCTGGCGATGAATACGCGCGGCGTGGTGGCAGTGGATAACCAGCTGGTGGTGAATGCACCGACACCTGATCTCGCACAGAGCGCAAAAAATACCGTGAATGCTGCGGAACACGACATCAAGGACAGCTGGATTACTGCCAAGGTGAAATCCACCTTCATGTATTCCAGCCATGTTGAAGGTTCGCACATTGATGTCAGCACCACCAATGGCATCGTGACACTGATTGGCAAGGTAGATAGCGGTGCCGAGCGCGCGCTGGCGATAGAGCTGGCAGATAACGTGCGAGGCGTGAAACAGGTTCAGGCAACAGGTCTGGTTTTTTAATCCGGCATTGACAGGGGATACCCGTATGAACAACAGCATGTACGACAAGAAAACGAAAAATTACCGGTGCAAAAACTTATGCATGTCGATGTTTGCAGCGAGCACCATGCTGCTGGCGGCGTGTGCATCAACCCCGCCACCTACGCTGGCATTACAGGCGGCGGAACAGGCCATTGCCAATGCAGAACAGGCGCGTGTTGCTGATTATGCATCGCCGGAACTGAGTGAGGCGCGCGAAAAAATGGCAGCAGCCAAAACAGCGGTGCATGAAGAAAACATGCAAAAAGCACAACGCCTTGCCGAGCAGGCGCGCGTGGATGCAGAACTGGCATTGGCGAAATCCGGTACCGGTCGTGCCAACACAGTGAATGACGAAATGCAGAAAAGTACCGAGACCATCAGGCAGGAAATGCAACGTAATACGGGAGCCAGGCAATGAATCGTTTCAATGGTGATCTGAAAAAAATCGGCTACAAAAAACCGTTGGCCATGGCGATAGCGTCCTTGCTGGTGGTGGCGTGTTCCACGGCAGGCAAACCGGACGGTTCGGTTGAAGTCCGCAACAAACTGACGCAACTGCAGGCCAATCCGGATCTGGCCAGTCGTGCGCCGGTGGCGATCAAGGATGCAGAAGTGGCGGTGCGGGCTGCCGAGGAAACCGGCGTCGGCAGTGAAGAATCGCGGCATCGCGTATTCATGGCAGACCACAAGGTCGATATCGCGGAAGCCCAGGCAAAAACCCGTTTGCTGGAAGACCAGCGGACCATACTGAGCCAGCAGCGTGAAAGCTCGCGACTGGATTCACGCACCCGCGAAGCAGACAAGGCACACGGTGATGCCGCTGCGGCACGCACAGAGGCAGAGCTTGCGCACCTGGATACAGCCGATGCGCGACGCGATGCAGCAAGCGCACAGCAACAGAACGAAGAACTCCAGCGGCAGATTGCTGAACTGAACGCCAAGGAAACCGAACGCGGTCTGGTGGTGACACTGGGTGATGTGTTGTTCGATACCGACAAGTCGGATCTCAAGGGCGGTGCAACCAGCAACCTGGGCAAACTGGCGGCTTTCCTCAATAAATATCCCGGTCGCACCGTGATGATCGAAGGCCATACCGACAGCACCGGTGCAGAAGACTATAACCAGTCGCTGTCACAGCGCCGTGCCGATTCCGTGAAATCGTATCTGGTGCACCAGGGTGTGGAAGCCTCGCGCTTTACCACCGCCGGTCTCGGTGAAGGCTCGCCGGTTGCCAGCAACGATACGCAGGCGGGTCGCCAGCAGAATCGTCGTGTTGAAGTGATCATTTCGAAATAGATTCCCCTGCACATTAAAATTTTTCCAAGGAAATAATGATGAATATGAAACCATTGTTGGCAGCCGTTGTGATTGCGTGCAGCACGATTGTTGTTGGTGGCTGTGCACACCACAGTAATTCAGGTCATGCACGCACGGCAGGTGACGTTGTCGATGACTCCATGATTACCACACGCGTCAAGTCCGAGTTGCTGGCAGAAAAAGACCTGAACTCTTTCGATATCAAGGTCAAGACACTGGACGGTCGCGTGCAGCTGTCGGGCTTTGTTTCCTCACAGTGGCAGATCGACAAGGCGGTGATGGTGACCAGAGGTGTTGCAGGTGTCGTGCAGGTGCAGAATGACCTGATCCGCAACACAAAATAATCCTG
>DAOMGE010000044.1:0-22181 GCA_035430165.1 Pseudomonadales bacterium
GGTATCGCACTGTATATCAATACCAGCGAAGACAGCTGTAATAAAAAACCGATATTGGCATGTCGATAACCGTACAAATCACCAACCCGGAATAAACCCGCAGCAACAGCGATCAGAAATGAGAAGGCAAGGAGATATAGAAAAAAAAACCGTGATTTCTCCCACTGCCTCGAACTATAGAGCAACAACAAAAACCAGCACACAAAGAAAATCACAGAGACAGTGGTGGATGAAAAAGCAGAAACAGCCGGCACCCCGGCAAAGTCACCCACAAAAGCCAGCGACTTGTAAAAAAGCGTCACGTAGAATTCAGGATGTTCATGCAGGAATTTTTCAGCAATAACCTGCCAATCTGCGGGCGCTGTTGTCGGCTTCATCAGCATGGGCAACAAGAGCAAATCACTGTGGGCGTACCAGGCAAACAGCTCCCACACCATGCCACCTGCAAGCACAAGCAACACAATGTAAGCCAGGCGCCGCCTGTACAACCCGGCATGCATGCCTGTCATAACAAAAGCCAGCAGCAGTGCGGACAGGATGAAGGCCAAAGGCCCTGCACTAAGACCGGCAATCAGCGCGCCTGACAAAACAGATAGCCATGATTTCTTGCCGTAGTTGACCCACTCATCCAGGCCAGAGGCCAACAAGACAACACCCAGAGCGAGCAAGGACCACTGTATATCGACAGGATTCAACAAGGACTCGAAAAATATATCGCTGCTCATCGTAAAAAAAACCAGTACGCAGAAAAACCTCGCTGACTTCTTATCAAGAAAACAGCATCTTGAAATCACATTGCACAACAAAAAGACCGTCAGGAAAATTGCAGTGCAAGAAACAGCAATCGAGAATAAACCCGAGCCTCTCCCAAGCCACATATCAAGAAAGAAAACAATTTTTGGCAAGACAATAAGATGGACATCATTATGCCTGGCCCACAAATCGTGCCAATCAAGTTGGCCTTTCGCCGCCGCCGCCAGAAATTCATGATGATCCACAAGATCAAACGAAGGCAACGCTATTCGCCACATCACCAGACCATATGAAGTCAGGACGATCGAGAGAACCGACAGCAACACATAAAAACCTGACAAAATATCCAGAATGGATAATTGTGAAAAAAACAGCCTGACACCTGAACGATAATTGCTTTTCACACAAACGCCTTTTGCCTGATATAGGCCAACTCATCCCTGACAGCAGCAGCCTCCTCAAACTCCAGGTTTTTTGCATGCTCCATCATCTGTTTTTCCAGCTTCTGGATAGCCTTGCTCATCTGTTCCAGTGACATTTCATCGACATTGACACGGTATTTGCCGCGACTCTCCGCGACCTTGAGGTCGCGTTTGCGACTTTTGCTACGCGACCCCGGTACTGCGCCCTCCATGATATCAATCACCGATTTCTGCACACCTTTCGGCACAATGCCATGCTCTGTATTGAATGCAACCTGCTTCGCACGCCGTCGACAGGTTTCATCCATGGCGCGCTGCATCGAGCCTGTAATGCGATCCGCATAGAGAATCGCCTTGCCGTTCAGGTTGCGCGCAGCCCTGCCAATTGTCTGTATCAGTGATCTTTCCGAGCGTAAGAAGCCTTCCTTGTCTGCATCAAGAATTGCCACCAATGACACTTCCGGCATATCCAGACCTTCACGCAGCAGGTTGATACCCACCAGCACATCGAACTCACCCAGCCGCAAATCACGGATAATTTCGACACGCTCGACCGTTTCGATATCCGAATGCAGGTAGCGAACTTTCACACCATGATCCATCAGGTAGTCCGTCAAGTCTTCCGACATGCGTTTGGTAAGCGTAGTCACCAGTACGCGATCTTTTACGGCAACGCGCAACCGGATTTCAGACAGCAAATCATCGACTTGTGTGACAGCCGGACGCACCTCGATCTCGGGATCAATAAGGCCAGTCGGACGCACCACTTGTTCCACCACCTGCCCTGCGTGTGTTTCTTCATAAACACCCGGCGTTGCCGACACGTAAATCGTCTGCGGTGCAATCTGCTCCCATTCATCAAATCGCATGGGGCGGTTATCCAGTGCTGAAGGCAAACGGAATCCATATTCGACCAATGTTTCCTTCCGCGAACGGTCGCCACGATACATCCCGCCCAGTTGGGGAATCGTCACATGCGATTCATCTATAACCAGCAACGCATTATCCGGCAAGTAATCAAATAATGTTGGTGGCGCTTCTCCTGGCGCACGTCCTGACAGATAGCGTGAATAATTCTCGATGCCGTTGCAGTACCCCAGCTCGGTAATCATCTCGATATCATATTGTGTGCGCTGTTCCAGTCGCTGTGCCTCCACCAGCTTTTCCATATTGCGCAATTGCTCCAGCCTCTCACGCAACTCCTGCTTGATGTCATCGATGCGTGACAACACATTTTCACGCGGCGTTACGTAATGGCTTTTAGGAAAAATTGTCACACGCGGCAACTTGCGTAGCATCTGGCCCGTCAGTGGATCGAAAGCATGGATCTGTTCGATTTCGTCATCAAAGAGCGCTATGCGAATCGCTTCCATATCCGAATCTGCCGGATAGATATCAATAACATCGCCACGACAACGATAAGTGGCACGCCGGAAATCAATATCATTGCGGCTGTATTGCAACTCGGCAAGACGCCGCAATAACTCGCGCTGGTCAATACGATCACCACGGGTCATGTGCAACACCATGCTCAGATAGAGTTCAGGATCACCCAAACCATAAATGGATGAAACCGTAGCAACAACGACCACATCTTCGCGTTCGAGCAGGGCCTTGGTTGCTGACAAACGCATCTGCTCGATATGCTCGTTTACCGATGCATCTTTCTCGATATAAGTATCAGAAGAGGGAACGTAGGCTTCTGGCTGGTAATAATCGTAGTAGGAAACAAAATACTCGACCGCGTTGTGCGGAAAGAATTCACGAAATTCTCCATACAACTGGGCCGCCAGTGTCCTGTTGGGTGCCAGCACAATGGTAGGACGCTGTACGCGCTCAATGACATTGGCAATCGTGAAAGTCTTGCCAGAACCCGTCACACCCAGCAATGTTTGGGACATCAAGCCGGACTGTATGCCCGCTACAAGTGCTTCGATAGCCTTGGGCTGATCGCCCGCTGGCTCGAATTTCGAACGGACAACAAAGAGCCGCGGCTCCGCTGCGTGCCGATTGGCCGGAATATCTGTCTGGGGAAAATCTGATGCCATTGCCAGAAACGCCATCAGGAAAAACGATGGGAGAATGTTACCTAAACCAGTAGCTCATGGTAGCTGTAAACCGATAAAAAAGGGGGCGTGATTGCACACGCCCCCTTTCTCACCACATCCGGGAATGCCGCCAGATTTACTTGGCCGCTACTGCAGCAGCAACCTCTGCTGCGAAATCCACTTCTTTCTTCTCAATGCCTTCACCAACTTCCAGGCGCACAAATTGCACAACTTTGGCATTGTTTTTAGTCAAGAGCTGACCGACCTTGATTTCTGTGTCCTTGATAAACGCCTGCTCGACCAGGGAAACTTCTGACAAATATTTCTTGACTGCACCCTCAACCATCTTCTCGACGATATTGGCTGGCTTGCCGGACTCGGCAGCCTTCGCTTCAGCAATTTCACGTTCCTTGGCAATCACAGCCGGAGAGACATTCTCGGGAGCAATCGCTTCCGGCTTGGCGGCTGCAACATGCATGGCAATGTCACGCGCCAGCTCTTCGTTGCCACCTTCCATTGCGACCACTACACCTATCTTTATGCCGTGGATGTATGTAGACAACACAGCACCTTTAACCAGCTGCGCACGGCGCACCTGAATGTTTTCGCCTATTTTCTGCACCAGTGCCACACGTGCCTCTTCCACTGTCTGGCCGTTCATGACCAATCCGGCAATTTTGGCAACATCCGTTTCACGCGCAGCCAATGCCACCTTGGCAACCTGATTGGCGAACGCCGTGAAATTGTCATCGCGAGCAACGAAATCAGTCTGGCTGTTCACTTCAAGGATGATGGCGGTGTCACCATCAATCGCTGCGATTATCGCGCCTTCTGCCGCAATATTGCCGGCTTTCTTGGCAGCCTTGGCCTGACCGGACTTGCGCAGGTTATCAATAGCGGTTTCGATATCACCATCCGCTTCGACCAGGGCTTTTTTGCACTCCATCATGCCGAGGCCTGTACGCTCACGCAATTCTTTTACATTTGCTGCTGTAACTTCTGCCATTGTCATTTCCTCTTCAAGCAAATTTAAAAAACCAAAAAGGGGGACGCATCCCCCTTTTTTACCGGGTTATCACTCCCGATCAGGCAGCCTCGCCACCTTCAACTTCTACAAATTCATCCTTGTTAGCAGGAACGCCCTTGGCATTTTCCTGGCCTTCTGCACAGGCATCGGCCATAGCCGTGACATACAACCTGACAGCGCGAATCGCGTCATCATTGGCAGGTATCACAATATCCACGCCGCTAGGGTCGCTATTGGTATCCACGATACCAATGACCGGTATACCCAACTTGTTGGCTTCGGTAATGGCAATGCGCTCGTGGTCAACATCGATAACAAACAGGGCATCCGGCAGGCCACCCATATCCTTGATACCACCGATGGCGCGCTCCAGTTTTTCCATGTCGCGAGTACGCATCAAGGCTTCTTTTTTGGTCAGCAAATTGAATGTGCCGTCTTGTGACTGCTTTTCCAGATCGCGATAACGTTTGATAGATGTGCGGATAGTTTTGTAATTGGTAAGCATGCCGCCCAACCAGCGGTGGCTGACATACGGCATACCTACGCGCGAAGCCTGCTCGGCAATAATTTTGGCTGCTGCACGCTTGGTGCCCACAAACAGGATTTTATTGCGCTTGGAAGCAAGATCCTGAGCCAGGGCGAGTGCTTCATTGAAAGCAGGCACCGTGTGCTCAAGGTTGATGATGTGAATCTTGTTACGGGCGCCGAAGATGTACTTGCCCATCTTCGGGTTCCAATAACGGGTCTGGTGTCCGAAATGCGCACCTGCTTGCAGCAGGTCGCTCATGCTGATTTTGGCCATAATGTCCTCTCGGGTTAAGCCACCACAAACCCCATCGATCCACCTGTCCTCCCGAAAGATTCAAGGCACCCAGACTGATGTGACGGTTTGTGTGAGTCGTTTGGTTTACGTTTATCCCCATCACCATGATGGGCCGCGCTTTATATCACAAAAGGGGACAGACAGGAAACCAAAACCGGACGACAGCGTGCAGGCTTGCCTACCTGTCCCTTTTCTTGAGGTGCTTGACCAGACGCTTTCGCTTCTGCTGCTGCCGTGGGGTCAGCGTATTGCGGCGTCCTTCAAACGGATTTTCGCCAGTCCGGTATTCAATACGCAGGGGGGTGCCGGACAACTGCAAGGCCTTGCGATAGATATTCTCGAGATAACGGGTGTAGTGATCCGGCACCTTGTCGACCTGATTGCCATGAATAATGACGATAGGCGGATTCTGGCCACCAGCATGCGCATAACGCAGCTTGATACGACGCCCGTTGAACATCGGGGGCGGATGCGATGCCACGGCATCCTGCAGGATCAGTGTCAGCGCATTGGTACTCAGCTTCTGGGTGGCGGACTTGTAGGCTTTACTGATCGAGGCATACAGGTTGCCAACGCCACTGCCATGCAGGGCCGATATGAAATGAATTGCGGCAAAATTGATAAACTGGAGACGGCGATCCAGCGTGCGCTTTACATTGTTACGCTGCTCCTCATCCAGACCATCCCACTTGTTGATAGCCACTACCAGCGCACGACCTTTTTCAATCACGTGCCCCAACAAGTGCATGTCCTGTTCAACAATACCTTCCTGTGCATCCATCACCAGAATGACAACGTTGGCATCTTCAATTGCCTGCAAGGTTTTTACGATAGAAAATTTTTCTATCGCTTCGGTAATATTCTTGCGCTTGCGAATACCGGCTGTATCAATCAGTGTGAAGTGATCACCGTTACGCTCGTAGTCGATATAAATACTGTCGCGCGTTGTCCCAGGCAAATCAAAAACCACCACGCGATCTTCGCCCAACATGCGATTGACCAGTGTCGACTTACCCACATTCGGCCGGCCGACAATAGCTATTTTTATCGATCTGGATGCGACAGTAACAGCAGGAGTGTTTGCCAGATCTCCATCTTCAGGATTATCAAGAACTTCAGTAAACGCAGCATTTTCCTGTTGATGCCTAACAGACTCATCGTCAGTACCAACGGGTTGCAGCACATCAGGATACAGCGCGCCCATCACATGTTCGAGTAACTGGCTGACGCCGCGGCCGTGGACAGCAGCAATCGGATGGACTTCAGAAAAGCCCAGCGCAAAGAATTCACTGGTAGCAATATCAGGATCAAGGCCATCAGACTTGTTGATTACCAGAAAGGTTTTTTTGTGGTGCGCGCGCAAGTGGCGAGCGATCAGCTCATCCCCTGATGCGAGTCCGGCACGACAATCCACGAGAAACAAGACAATATCCGCTTCTTCAATAGCAGTGAGCGACTGTCCTGCCATCGCGTTATCAATGCCGTGTTCCTCCTCACCAAGCCCGCCGGTATCAACGACGATGAACCGACGCCCCTCAAAAGAGGCCTCGCCATATTGGCGATCGCGGGTAAGGCCGGAATAATTGGCTACAATCGCATTTCGCGTGCGCGTAATGCGATTAAAGAGTGTGGATTTTCCTACATTGGGGCGCCCGACCAGCGCAATTACCGGCAACACAAAACACCCCGACTATGCATAAACTGCTGAGAATGACAAATTATCTTTTGAGAACCAGCGCGTACAATTTTCCGCTATTGGTCAGCGCGTACAACACGCCACCATCGCTGAAGAGGTTGTTACTGCGGACACCGCCACCACCTACATCGTAGCGGCCGACATAGCTACCATCACTCTGCGCCAACAGATGAACGTAGCCTTCCTTATCCGCAACAGCGACATAATCACCGATAGTGGCCGCTGCAGATAAATGGCGCCCGCCAAATGCTGCGCTTTTCCAGGCTTCACGCCCCGTGCCAAGCCGCAAACCGCGGACGCTATCATCCGCCTCGACAATAAATACACTGCCGTCACCAACAGCCATGTTGCGTGCAATTGATGCTTTCTCTTCCCACTGCAGCTGCCCTTTTTCACGCTCAAGCCTGGCCACAACACCCTGGTAGCACCCGACGATAATATCTGTTGCAGATACAATCGGGTCAGCCTGTACATCAATCACTCGCTCAAGCTCCGAACGACCTTCCGGAACAATAAAACGCTGCTCCCACTGCATCAAACCTGTTTTGGCATTCAACGCGACAATCTTGCCGTTATCAAATGCAGCATAGACAACACCTTCACGCATTACCGGCGACGAATTACCACGCAAGGTAAGGACAGCTTGCGATGCTGCATAAGACCAGCGCGGCTTACCTGTAGCGGCATCAAATGCCTGGACGCGGCTATCGATAGCCTGTACAACCACTACATCCTCATTAACCGCAGCCGCCGCCAATACTTCACTACTCGCCTGCGCTTTCCAGCGCTGCTCCCCGTTCGCCGCGTTCAGTGCGTAAATACCGCCTTTTTCGTCTGACACCACTACCAACTGCTGGTCAGCACCAACCTCACCAATCAAGCCCACATCAAGATCATGCTTCCAGTGCACCTCGCCGGTCGAGCGATCCATTGCGGTCACTTTGCCTTTGGCATTGGCCGCAAAGATCTGGCGCTGC
Source organism: Pseudomonadales bacterium (assembly GCA_035430165.1). Lineage (GTDB taxonomy): Bacteria > Pseudomonadota > Gammaproteobacteria > Pseudomonadales > UBA7239 > UBA7239. Next base: position 7,747 of record DAOMGE010000044.1, read on the forward strand.
TGCAAGGAGGGCTTTAGCACCAGTGCCATGACGTCATCACCCTGGCTGCCAACCCGGGTTGACCAGATGTCATCCAGCCTGATTTCCTGGGCAGGCAAATCAACCAGGGGCGCTATCACTTCCTTGTTTTTGTCATCACTGAACAGACTACAAGCCGACAACACCACAGATGAAACCGCTACCGCTGCCACTTTCCAGATCTTTGCGCTTCTATTCATGTTTTACCGCCTGTCACTGCCGGTGTCGGCAAAGCTTGTGTGGATTGGGTAGCGTCTGCCTGTTTCATCTCGATATTCTGGCGACGCTCCGGAGTGCCGGATTCATCCAGTGCCTTGAGCGCATCAGCGTAAGCTTCTCGCGCGAGATCTGCCTTGCCCTGTGCAAGCAAAAGGTCTCCACGCAGCTCTGAAAAATCTGACTTCCAGGCGCCACTATCCTTCACCTCCGACAACGTAGCCAAAGCAACGTCATATTGGGCCTGCGCATATTGCACCTGGGCCGTGCGCAGACGGAGCAAGGGAATCAGGGCCGCATCCGGCTTGTGATCTGATGCCCAGTTGAGTAACTCGATGGCACGAGGAAAATCCTTGGCAGCCACAGCCTCCTTCGACAGATGCAGTGAAGCAAAAATAGCGTAGACCGTACCGGGGTAATCCTTACGCAATTGTTCTGCAATCGCAGTTACCCTGGTTTTGTCCAACGGTTGCGCCCCTTCCTGTCTGGAGGGCACCATCTGCTGATAAAGATCAGCTGCCGCCTCGATTTTCGACTGCTGGTAACCATGCCACCATGCCCACCCAAAATAGCCGACAAGTGCAATGCAAACTCCAGCCACCATGGACCGGCCGTTCTCCTGCCACCATTTTTTCAGAATCTCGATTTGTTCTTCTTCACTGCGGTAGTCCGCCATATCTATCCCCTCATGAAATCCGGAGAACCGGATCAGACCAGCTGTTCACGCAAAAAGGCGCCCAGTGTAGCAAAAGGTACCCGCTCTTGTTCGCGCTCCTGACGGAGAAACTTGACGGTTGCCACTTCTCCAGCCACCTCATCTTCACCCAGGATCACTGCCAGCTGGGCGCCACTCTTGTCAGCACGCTTGAACTGGTTCTTGAAACTGCCACCACCACAGTGCATCTGCACAGCATGGCAAGGCAAGGCATCGCGGCAATGCTCAGCCAGTATCAATGCCTCAGCAAGTACATCCCCAACCACTACAATGTAGACATCAGCATCCACGACAACCTGATCGCCCTCTGTCGCCAGCAACAGTGCCAACCGCTCAATCCCCATGGCAAAACCGAAGGCCGGAGTGGGTCGACCGCCTAACTGCTCAACCAGACCATCATAGCGACCACCGGCACAAACAGTGCCTTGAGCGCCCAAAGCAGTGGTGACCCATTCAAAAACTGTCTTGTTGTAATAATCCAGGCCCCTCACCAGTCGAGAATTCAACTCAAATGAGACGCCAGCGCGGGATAAGACATTGCATAGCATATCGAAATGCTGGCGAGACTCATCATCAAGCCAGTCTTGCAACACTGGAGCAGTTTCAAGAATTTTCCGGGTATTCTGATCCTTGCTATCGAGAACGCGCAGTGGATTGCCATGCATACGGCGTTTACTGTCCTCATCAAGCTCCGATTCAAATTTTTCCAGGTGAGCAACAAGTGCAGCACGGTAATTAGCGCGCGCTGCATTTGAACCCAGTGAATTCAATTGAAGGGACACCTTGTCAACCAGCCCCAGCTCGCGCCAGAGTCGCGCCGTCAACAACAGCATTTCCGCATCGACGTCCGGCCCGGCGAAACCGAAGGCCTCCACGCCTATCTGGTGAAACTGTCGCAAACGACCCTTCTGGGGACGTTCATGGCGAAACATGGGGCCGGCATACCAGAGTTTTTGCGTCTGGTTATAGAGCAAACCGTTTTGCTCACAGGCACGCACACAACAAGCAGTGCCCTCCGGGCGCAACGTGAGGCTGTCCCCATTGCGATCTTCAAAGGTGTACATTTCTTTTTCGACTATATCGGTGACCTCACCGATAGCACGCTTGAACAGCGCAGTCTGCTCCAGAATCGGGAAACGGATTTCACGATAACCATAACCCTGCAACACATCAGAAATAACCGACTCGATGTATTGCCACAAAGGGGATTCATGCGGCAGCAAATCATTCATGCCACGTATTGACTGGATCTTGCTCACGGAAAACCTTTACTCAAGTCTTAACAATTATCGACGCCTGCTGCGCCACTTTTTCTCGAATCATCTGTTCAAGCGAATCCACCAGCTGGTCATTCTGTAATTTGACGCTCGGCTTGCCATCCACAAATACCATATTGGCCGGCGAGCTGCCCGTCAAACCGATATGTGCGACTTTAGCCTCGCCGGGGCCGTTTACATAACAACCGATGATCGCCACATCCAGCGCATCATTAATATCTTCGAGACGCGCTTCCAACGCATTGACGGTCTGTATCACATCAAAGTTCTGGCGCGAGCAACTCGGGCAGGCAATGATGTTGATGCCCTTTGTGCGCAAGTGAAGACTCTTGAGAATATCAAAGCCTACCTTGATCTCTTCAACCGGATCTGCCGCCAGTGAAACACGTATGGTGTCGCCTATACCGTCCATCAGCAAAAGACCCAGACCGACCGAGGATTTCACCGTGCCGGAGCGCAAGGCTCCGGCTTCAGTGATCCCCAGATGCAGGGGCTGATCTATTTGTGACGCTATCTTGCGATAGGCATCTACAGTCAAAAAAACATCCGACGCTTTCAAGCTTAGCTTGAAATCATGGAAATCCATTTTGTAAAGGATATCGATGTGCCGGAATGCAGATTCAACAAGTGCGTCCGCATTTGGCTCCCCGTATTTTTTCTGCAAGTCTTTTTCGAGCGAGCCAGCATTGACGCCAACACGAATCGGAATATTCTTTTCACGCGCCTTGTCGATCACAGCACGCACACGATCTTCGCGACCAATATTACCCGGATTGATCCGCAGGCAATCAACACCGAGATCTGCAACACGCAATGCTATCTTGTAGTCAAAATGAATATCGGCGACCAATGGCACATTGACCTGTTTGCGGATAAGGCCAAATGCATCTGCTGCCTCCATGGAAGGCACTGAAACACGGACAATATCTGCACCTACTTTTTCAAGTTTGCGAATCTGTTCGACCGTTGCAGCAACATCGGTTGTTTCCGTATTGGTCATACTCTGCACGGCGATGGGCGCATCGCCACCCACCGGCACATTACCAACCATGATCTTGCGAGACTTCCGGCGTTTAATGGGGCTATGCACTAACATTTTTTACTCTCTGCCTACCTTCAAACCGGCTCGCACTGATAAATAACTTCTGACATATACTGCGAGCAAAACCACAGCTATTTTGAAGCCGCCCACTGCGCATACTCTTTATATTCCGGAGAATCCGGAAATTCATTCTTCAGAAAGAGCGCATAGCTGGCCACCCTGTCATCATCCCCGAGTACGTGCATCAGCCTGATACCCAGCCATAATGAACGCGGATTCTGCTCGTTGTACTTCAGATACTCTTCGTAGTAACGCTTGCTCTCGGCAAAATCACCACGTTCGAACCGGATATCTGCCATCCCGAACAACGCCTTACCATTGGTGGAGTCGTGCCCGATACTGCGACCGAATGCCTCCTCCGCCTCCTTGTTCTTGCCAATCTGTTTCAGGCACATACCCAGATTGGAAAATGCTCCCGAGCGTTTCGAATACATTACATCGGCTGATGCTTTTTCAAACATCTTGCAGGCCTCGGGATAACGCTTTTGCGCATAGAGAAAGGTTCCATAATTCAGGTAGCTGGGTGTATAACTTGACTTGGCACTGATGGCTTTTTTGAATTGCTTCTCTGCGAGATCCATTTCGCCGTCCGCTCGATAATAACCGGCAAGCACATTCAGCATTTCCGGAGAATTGGGGTCAATAGCCAACCCATTATTAATGGCCCGCAAAGCCTGCTCACGTTTGCCGTCATTCATGTAGCCAACTGCAAGATTTACATAATCATTCAGAGCCTTCGTTTTATCCTTCTTGGGATTGGCATCTGCAACAATCTTGCCGTCCCTGGTCGCTTCCGTAACACATCCGCCCAGGGAGAATGCCGCAAGCATAACAAGCAGCACAAAAAACCTGGCCCGCATAAAAAACACCATCACTGACCTCCTTGCACAAATCGCACAACTTCAACAGTAGCTGCATCGTTTACACGACGGTAGCGCTCGCTCCGCTGCGTACGGTCATTCACCACACCAGCCAACTGACCACAAGCAGCAGCAATATCATCACCGCGCGTGGTGCGGATCGTGGTCACGTAACCGGCCTCAATCAAAATATCACGAAAGCGATAAAGATTGTTGTTACTGACACGGCGATAACGGGAACCGGAAAAAGGATTGAACGGGATCAGGTTGATCTTGCTCGGAATGTCTTTCAGCAAGACAGCCAACTCCCTGGCATGTTCCGGCCTGTCATTAACACCATCAATCAACGTATATTCGATCGTGGCGCGGCGATTATCAGGTAGCCCGTCCATATAACGTTTGACAGACGCCAACAGCACCGCAATCGGGTACTTCCTGTTGATCGGCACCAGCTGGTCGCGCAAGGCATCATTGGGTGCATGCAGCGAAAGCGCAAGTGATACATCGGTATACTTACCCAGCTCATCAAGCATCGGTACGACACCCGATGTACTCAGGGTGACACGGCGCTTCGACAATCCGTAGCCGTTATCTGACATAAAAAGATTTACGGCATCAACCACATTGTGAAAATTCAGCAATGGCTCGCCCATGCCCATCAATACAATGTTGGAGATAACTCGGGTGGATTGCGGGCCAAGACTGTTAAATGATCTCGCCGCCAACCATACCTGACCCACAATTTCAGCAGCGGTGAGATCACGCTGAAAACCCTGTTTACCAGTTGCGCAGAAACTGCAGTCCAGAGAACACCCGACTTGCGAAGAAATACACAAGGTGCCACGGCCTTTTTCAGGAATGAAGACTGTTTCGACACAGCTTCCACCAGACACACGGATAAGCCATTTGCGCGTACCATCAGCGGATTCAAACTCTTCGACCAGTTCGGGAGGACGAATTTCGGCAACTTCGGCCAGTTTGATGCGCAAAGGTCTGGCGATATTTGACATCAGCTCAAACTGGTCAACGCCGTGCTGGTGTATCCATTTTGCAACTTGCGCCGCCCGGAATTTTTTCTCACCCATCGCGAGAAAAAATTCCTCCAGCTTCTGCGGGCTCAGACCGAGCAGATTGACCTTGTCGCCAGTCGTGACAACAGTATTGTCGACCTCACTCATGTCTTCACGCCTCCGGGGCGCCTGCTGATCGTGCCGGTATTCTATCTCCGCCAGGGATGTTCAGCGGGAATAAATGTCGGTAGCAGGAAAGAAATAGGCGATTTCACGGGCAGCCGAGGCGGCCGAGTCAGAGCCATGAACCGCGTTGGCGTCGATGCTGTCCGCAAAGTCCGCACGAATAGTGCCGGCATCTGCTTTCTTTGGATCCGTTGCGCCCATCAGGTTGCGGTTATGAACAATAGCATCCTCACCTTCCAGTACCTGAACCATAACCGGACCGGAAGTCATGAAAGAGACCAGATCCTTGAAAAAGCCACGTTCACGATGTTCCGCGTAAAAGCCTTCAGCCTCTGCCTGACTCAGGTGTTTCATGCGCGAAGCAACGATCTTCAAACCGGCCGTTTCAAAACGGCTGTAAATGGCGCCAATCACATTTTTTGCCACGGCGTCTGGTTTGATGATGGAAAGTGTACGTTCAACAGCCATTACTACGATCTCCGGGTAAATCAGGTTACTGGAAGTGGACGGCCTAGGCCGAAAATCAGGGGCAGCATTATACGGTGTCTTTCCACCATAAGGATATAAACAGATAATCTTTTGCATTGGAGGAATAAGCCGGTATCCTTTCGCACCCTTGGAGTACCGGCACACGAACCAGCCCATGAACAACTCGCCCGTCATCGCCACCAGTACCAATAACAGCGCCAACCTGTCGTTGGCAACGCTGGCCGAGTTGAATGCCTCTTATCAGACGCTGGATTTTGAATCCCGCATCCAGCGGATCTACACGGATTTTGCGCCAGGAAAGGTTCTGGTGACCTCATCGTTTGCCGCAACCTCAGCTTACTTTCTTCACATCATCTCGCGCATTCGACCCGAGCAGACTATTCATTTCATAGACACCGGCTACCATTTCCCCGAGACGCTGGAATACCGGGACTACCTCAGGCAACTGTTCAACCTGAAAATCGAAGACCTGAAACCCGATGCCTACCAGCACGAGTACAGCGAGAAGGAAAGGCTGTATGAAACTGACCCGGACTTCTGTTGCTCAATCAACAAGGTGCAGCCTCTGGATGCCATCAAGGACAATTACCACATCTGGGTTTCCAGTCTGATGGGGTGGCAGACAGACAATCGCGCAGAGCTGGATATCTTTGAAGAACGCCACGGCATCATCAAATTCAACCCGATGATTGATGTGACGCGCGAGGAGCGCGACGCGTACATCGCCAGACACAAGCTGCCCATGCATCCACTGGTGGCAAAAGGCTATGCCTCTATCGGCTGCTCACATTGCACCGTACCGGGAGAAGGACGCAAGGGTCGCTGGGTAGGCAAACCCAAAACCGAGTGTGGGTTGCACCTCTAGGTTCAACCATCAAAACCGTATCCGAAAAACTTTATATCTTTCTCATAGACCCGACCAACAATATCGCGCATCTCTTCGTCAAAATAGTCACGATAACTTCCACGTGAAGACTGATTTATTCTTGGCAATACAATGTGTTCACGGCCCAGTTGTGCTGCAATTTTTTTCACATCTTCATCAATCGTCTCGACATGACCGACAAAATCCACAATCAGTTTTTCATTTTCATCACATAGAAAAAAATACTGGGGCCTGAAAATAATGGGGGCAACTCGCATATCGACTGATGCCAGCCATTCAACAACAAAGGCCCTGAAACTGCCATAACCATCAACCAGCGCCTTGGTGTTCTTGTCAACCCGCACCGTACTGGACTCGGCCTGCACCACGAAAAAATACGCAGAAACCAGCCTGTCCCAGGGGTTCCTGACAAAGCCGATTACAAACAGGCGACTGTAGAGTTCAGGGGATAAATCGCGCAGCTCCATCGCCGTATAGTGACCGATACCTTCGAAACCATAAAGCGCCTTACCCAGACTCGTCCCGGCTGTCTTGGGGACATGCACCAACAAACAGCCTTTTTCCACATAGACTTTCTTGATCGCACCAAACCCCATGTCATTGCGCAACCATTCAGTAAAACGGGAAGGAAAAACTGCAACCAACACCCTTCTTATATCAAGCCGCAGCTGTCTGGGAATTACCAACCAGGCTTTATGTAAAATTGTCATGCCAACTCACCACGCATGGAATTAACCAGCGACTCACGGACAATCACATCGACAAAATTTCCAATCAAATCCGTATCTGTTGAAGAAAAATTCACCACACGATTATTTTCCGTGCGTCCCTGTAACTGCCCCGGTGTTTTTCTAGAAAATCCACTGACAAGAATACGCTGTGTTGTTCCGACCATCTTGCGGCCAATCATTTGGGCATTGGTAAATATTCGCTGCTGCAAAATAGCCAGGCGCTCTTTTTTGACAGACTCCGGCGTCTCATCAGGCAAACTGGCTGCAGGCGTACCAGGTCGTGCGCTATAAACAAAACTGTAGGAAGTGTCGAAACCGACATCATCGATCAGCTTCATCGTTGCCGCAAAATCTGCGTCTGTCTCTCCCGGGAAACCAACAATAAAATCAGACGAGATGCTGATATCCGGGCGAATCTGGCGCAATCGCCGGATTTTTGATTTGTATTCTATTGCCGTATGGCCACGCTTCATGGCAGCAAGAATCCTGTCGGATCCATGCTGCACCGGCAAATGCAGGTGATTCACCAGCTCAGGGATTTCTGCATAGACATCAATGAGGCTGTCGGTAAATTCAACCGGATGTGATGTTGTGTAACGTATGCGGTCAATTCCATCAATTGCTGCCACGCATAACAACAACTCCGCAAAATCTGCGCCAGCACCATCCAGTTTGTTACCACGCCAGGCATTGACGTTCTGCCCAAGCAAATTCACTTCGCGCACACCTTGCGAGGCGAGATGCGCAATTTCCACCAGCACATCGGTCAGTGGCCGACTCACCTCTTCACCGCGAGTGTAAGGCACTACACAAAACGTACAATATTTGTTGCAGCCTTCCATAATAGAAACAAACGCCGAAACACCATCCGCTTCCGGCAGCGGCAAGCGGTCAAATTTCTCGATTTCGGGAAAGCTGATATCAACCACCGCTTTTTTTTGCGCGGTCTGTGCCCGGCGTTCGTTAATCATCTCCGGCAGGCGATGCAGGGTCTGCGGCCCGAACACCAGATCGACGAACGGGGCCCGGTCAGCAATCGCCGCGCCTTCCTGGCTTGCCACACAACCACCAACACCAATAATCAGGCTGGGATTCTGCTTTTTCAGGTTTTTCCAGCGACCCAGCTGGTGGAACACTTTTTCCTGTGCCTTCTCACGGATCGAGCAGGTATTGAGCAGGATGACATCTGCCTCGGCAGGATCGTCGGTAATCTGCAAATCGTGGCTTTCTGACAGCAACTGCCCCATACGACCGGAATCGTATTCGTTCATCTGGCAGCCGTGGGTTTCGATGTAGAGCTTGCTCATAGGGGAATCATCAGGAAAAGTACATACTCGGGGCGACAGGCTGCAAAGGGCGCATTATACAGATATGTCTTATTATGCAGACAGGCGCGCTCTGGTATCCTAGCCTCCCCTTGCAAACCCGTTGACCCGCATGGCCAAACAAGCGCTCTACAAAGTGGTTTTCATTAACCAGAACCAGATATATGAATTGTACGCTCGCCAGATCTTCCAGAGCGACCTTTACGGTTTTATCGAGGTTGAGGATTACGTATTCGGTGAAAGGTCTGCCATGATCGTCGATCCCAGCGAAGAAAAGCTCAAGACGGAATTTGCTGACGTCAAACGCAGCTTTATCCCCCTGCATGCGATCGTCCGTATCGACGAGGTGGAAAAAGAAGGCCCCGTAAGGATGATCGAAGTGAAAGGCGAGTCCAATGTCACGCGCTTTCCGTTTCCGCCGGCGCCACGCCCCGGTCAGGATGACTGACAGCTACCCACACGGCGTCTGGCGAGGATATTCCCCATCAAACCTATTTTCAGCAAAGGCCCTTCCATAGGATCCCGCCTGATTTTGCCGGCCCTACTGTCGCTGTCCCTGCTGGGCGCCGGCTATTATCGCCCCGAATCCGTGCAAGGCCTTCGCAACGCACTGGCAGATTACGCCGCGCTCCCGGTCTACTGGTTGACTACTTTCCCCAAACACATCTGGGAATGGACCGATGAACAACTGAGCAGTCGCGACGAGTTACAGGAAAGGAACCTGGCCCTTGAACACGAGAACCTGATCCTGCAACAAAAAGTACTGCGCATGGCTGCATTGATGGCAGAAAATTCACGTCTCAAGGAATTGCTTAACTCCACAGAACTGGTTGAAGACTCTGTACTCGTCGCTGAGCTGCTGGGCGTCTCACCGGATCCGGATCGCCAGGAGGTGCTGATTCATCGCGGGAAGGCCGACAAGGTTTTTGAAGGCCAGCCCGTGCTGGATGCCTATGGCCTGGTCGGCAGCGCCATAGAAGTCTCCGAGCATACGACACGAGTGCTACTGATTACAGACGCCACCAATGCTGTACCGATACAGGTAAGCCGCAACGGCGTACGAGGCATTGCGGAAGGAAGCGGTCGACCCGATGAACTGTATATCCGCAACCTGGTGCCAACGACCGACATCCACGAGGGCGACCTCATCGTAAGTTCAGGACTGGGCGGACGTTATCCACCCGGTTACCCGGTTGGCGAGGTCATACGCACCGAATATGACGGAACCGATCCCTTTCTGCGTGTAGTGGTCAGGCCGAGTGCCCGACTCGATCGCAGCCAGCAATTGCTGGTCGTTTTCCGACCGGAAGCGAAAATCCTGTCTGTACCGGTTGTCGAACCAGAAAAGCCGACAGAAAACATTACCGCAGGAAAACCATCTGCCGAAAAACAACAGGTGGAGAAACCCGCAAGTAAACAAACAGTCAATGAGCCACCCGCAGCAATAAAGCGGGCCACCGACAAATCCCCTGCGGACAGACCCGTAACGACCAACAAGAAATCCCATGCAAAAAACCACTAACCGCTACTGGTGGCTGATGCCCCTTAGCCTGCTCAGCGCTTTCCTGTGGCAACACTGGCCACTTTCTCCGGCGCTGCGCGCAGTGGCGCCCGATGCCATCCTGCTGGTCACCCTGCACTGGATCTGGCGCAAGCCGCATGCAATCGGCAGTGGCGTCCTGTTCCTGATCGGACTGTTCCGTGATGGCGTGGAGGGCAGCGCCCTGGGACAACATGCACTGGCGCTGATACTGACAGGTTATTTTGTGCAGATTTTTCACCAGCGCCTGCGCATGTTTGCGGTCTGGCAACAAAGCCTGACGATTTGCCTGCTCACCTGCTTTTATCTGATGACCTGCAACTGGCTGCATTTACTGCACTATCCCACCAACATGGGCTTCAGTTTTTTCTGGCCAGCCGTCACCACCGGCCTGTGCTGGCCACTGCTGCACCTGCTACTCAATACCATGGAGCAGGGCTTCTTGCGCAGGCCCGCCTGAAATCCCGTCATGCCCACACTTTTCCTTGCTTCCAGTTCACCCCGACGTGCTGAATTACTGCGCCAGATCGGCGTCACCTTCCAGATTTGTCGTGTCGATGTAGATGAAAGCTGGAACCCCGCAGAAACACTGGAACAGTATGTCTCCCGCCTGTCACGGGAAAAGGCGCGCGCTGCTGTATTGTCCCTTCCGGAAAACAGTACCGTACTTGCTGCAGACACTGCCGGCATCTGCAACAACAAACCACTGGTAAAACCGGCGAATGAAGAAGAGGCACGCCGGATGCTGGAAGCCATGAGCGGCAACAGGCATGTCGTCAGCACCGGTGTCAGTGTGTGTCGCGGCGAACACATGGAAACCTGTGTAGTCAGCAGCGAAGTGTTTTTTCGCCGTATCACTGCTGACGAAATCAACAGATACTGGGCCAGTGGCGAACCGCAGGACAAAGCCGGCAGTTATGCCATCCAGGGTCTGGGCGCCGTTTTTGTTGAAAAGCTGTCGGGCAGTTATAGTGGCGTCGTTGGACTGCCATTGTGTGAAACGGCTGCACTTTTGCAGCAGTTTGGCATTGACTGCTGGCAAGAGCAGCAACCTTTTGACAGACGCACGGAACAACAATGAGCGAAGAGATACTGATCAATGTAGCGCCCATGGAAACGCGCGTTGCTGTGCTCGACAATGGCGTCTTGCAAGAGGTTTACATCGAGCGCACACAAAAACGTGGGCTGGTTGGCAATATCTACAAGGGCAAGGTTGTGCGGGTATTGCCAGGCATGCAGGCCGCCTTTGTGGACATTGGCCTTGAACGCGCCGCCTTCATCCATGCCGCCGACATCGCCACGCTTGATGAAAACGGCATGGAACGCCAGAGTGAAACGGTGCCAGATATACGCACACTGGTGCATGAGGGCAAAAGCCTCATCGTGCAAGTGATCAAGGACTCCATCGGCACCAAAGGCGCACGGCTTACCACCCATCTCTCTGTTTCCTCGCGCTACCTGGTTTACATGCCGTACACCAATCACATCGGCATCTCACAAAAAATCGAGAACGAAGAAGAGCGCACACGGCTGGCAACACTGGTAGAGCAATGCCTGCCACCGGAAGGCCGCGATCGTGCAGGTGGATTTATCGTGCGCACTGTTGCCGAAAACGTCGGACTTGAAGAATTGCAGGCGGACGCACAGTTTTTGCAAAAACTGTGGGGCGATCTCAAACCGGGACTGGGGTCATTTGTGGTTCCCAATGTGATCTATAACGACCTGCCGCTTTTCATGCGCACCATGCGCGATGCGGTAAAACCCGGCATTGAAAAAGTCCGCATCGATTCACGCGAGGAATATGAACGCCTGCTCAAGTTTGCGGCCGATTATGAGCCGGGCACACGCAACATGGTCGAATATTACGATGGCGAGCGCCCCATCTTTGATTTATACAGCGTCGAAGAAGAAATCCAGCGCGCACTGGAACGTCGTGTCGAACTGAAATCCGGCGGCTACCTGATCATTGACCAGACCGAAGCCATGACCACGGTTGACGTGAATACCGGTGCGTTTGTCGGTCGCCACAACCAGGAAGAAACCATCTTCAAGACCAACCTCGAAGCTGCCAGCGCCATTGCGCGCCAGCTGCGTTTGCGCAATCTGGGCGGCATCATCATTATCGATTTCATTGACATGCAGGACGCAGAACACCGCAGGCAAGTATTACGCGCACTGGAAAAAGCCACAGAAAAAGATCACGCCAAACTCAGCATCACCGGCGTTTCCGAACTCGGACTGGTGCAGATGACACGCAAGCGCACCCGCGAAAGTCTCGCACGCGTGCTCTGTGAAACCTGTCCCGTCTGCCAGGGACGAGGCATGTTGAAATCCGCCGAGTCGGTCTGTTACGAAATTTTTCGGGAAATATTGCGCAGTGCGCGTACCTATGACAGTAAACAACTGCTGGTACTGGGATCACAGGAAGTGATTGACCGGTTACTTGACGAGGATTCCGCCAGCGTTGCCGATCTTGAGGAAACCACCCGGAAGATCATCAGGTTCCAGGTTGAAAACATCTACAACCGCGAACAATACGACATCGTTCCCCTTTAACTCTGCGCTGCGCAAGGTATTTTGCTGACGATGCCCAAAAAAATTGCCATTCGTATTGTTAACCTGCTCTGGTACGGCACTGCATTACTGATCGTGCTGGCCGCGATGGCAGTGGCAATAGGTCGCGAGTTGATGCCCCATATCAATCTCGGTAGCGAACCCGTGTCCCGTTATGCCAGCCAACGCACTGGCGCTGATATTTCGATCAAGAACCTGCGCGGCCAGTGGATACGTTTTTTTCCCGAGTTTGTGGTTTCCGAAATCGATGTAAATACTCCCGCCGCGCAGGTACATGCAACAAATATACACGTCGATGTCGATGTCTTCCGCAGCCTGCTGCTGCGCACGCCGGTATTTGACAGACTGGAAGTCGCCGGCGCCCGCGTGTCACTGGGCACAAACACCGACAATCCCGATATCGACCTTGAAAAATTGTGGTCGACGGTCTATCTGTTGCTGAACAACAACATCCACATCAGCAATGTTGATATCGATTTTCCGCACACTGGGCCACAACAAACCGAGCCACAGCGTCAGTTGCACATTGCCGACTTCCGTGTGGAGCAACGCCTGCTGGAAAAACGGTTTTTCCTGCGCATACCCGGCGCCGCTCCCGGAGAGTCACTTGCTATCACCGGCTCACTGAACGGCACGACGCTGGCCGCCAGTGCGGGCAATTTGTATATCAACATGCATAACTGGCAAATCGACCAATGGCTGCCTGCAACAAATGAAAACACACCACCTGTGTTACGGCAGATACTCGGGTCATCCTGGCAAACCAGCGGCGAAAGCTGGATCAGCTGGGAAGGCATCGATAAATTGACCAGCATCACAAAGGTAGAGCTGCAGCACAACATAAGCAGCATCGGTTCTAGCAACAACGATAAAACTGTCATCGCGCTGCCTGACACCATCAGCAGTTTTTTTTCCGCGGACTGGCAACGCAATAACGGCAGCACACTGCATATCCAGCAACTGCAATTACACAACAGGGACACACAGATCGATGCCGTGCAAAATGCCGTCATCCACTTTCGTGACACAGCCAGCTGGCGTTTGCAGGCACCGAAACTATCACTGGATAACCTTTCTGCACTGGTCGGCTTTCTGCCCGACAACACACTGAAATCCGTCCTGTCTTCCCTGCATCCCTCGGGCGATCTCGACAATCTCGACCTGCAGTGGGACAACAACCAGCCGCTTGCAACACGCATGCAGTTGCGAGCCAATGCCAGCAACCTTGCGACCGGCCCCTGGTCGGGCGTGCCCGCCTTCACAAAAGTCAGCGGCTACCTGCAATCCGGCATCAACTACGGCTTTATCGATCTTGAAAGTCGGGATGGTTTTTCGATGTTTTATCCCGGCATTTATCACGAACCGTTGATGTTCCAGACCGCCGCAGGACGCGTGCAATGGCACTGGTTGCCAGAGGAGAAAACCGTACTGGTAGGCAGTGATCATGCGCGGCTGACGGGTGAGGCGGGCGATGCGGACGGCAACTTCTGGCTCTATCTGCCCCTG
>DAOMGE010000045.1:0-21239 GCA_035430165.1 Pseudomonadales bacterium
AATATTTCGATTGCAGTGCCAGGCAAAATGCGTAATACCAGACAGAAAAACAGCTGCAGAACCAGGCAATGATAGTCCCGAATCCAACACCATGGTTGACGGATTTTCGCAAGGACGCGAGCGAGAGTGCCAGGGGTAGCAGCAGCAGCGCATAAATTGCGAACATCGGTATGCCATAGGCGTGGAACAGATTGCGCAAAACAGCATGTGAACGTTTTGCACTTTTCTTGATGTGTTTTATTTTTTCGGGTGTCTCAAGAAAAATTCCGACACCGGCTGCTTGTCGCATGGCGCCTGCGCTGAGCGAGTTGGCTTGCAGGCTTTGTCTGTCTTCTACAGAAAGATTGGCAATGGCCTGTGCCTTGTAGATGTAAAAAGGCGCGACTGTTATCGCGAATGCCAGAAAAAAAAGCAGGAAAGCCGCTCTCGTCAAGCGATACCGGACGCTATTTATGAAAAAAGCGAGCAGCAGGGCGGGCAGTGCTACCAGAAAGGAAAACTTTACCATGACGCCGAAGCCGGCCAGAAAGCCGAGAATTCCGCTATACACCGATTTTTGCATCAGGTCAGGTGAGCTGATCAGTAAGGCCGCAATCAGCATCACCAGCAAGACTTGTTGGTCGCCGATGCAAATAATCCACCATTGCGGTTCATACAGCAGACACCACAAATACAGGCAAAGCAAAAATCCTGCTGTTTGCCAGTTGTTGTTGAAACGTTTGATGAATAACAGGGAGAAGATGCCGAGCAACAGCAGATTGACAGTGAGAATGTACAGGTCAGGCAACAGTGACAGATTGCCAAAGGTCTTGACCAGTATTGCCAGTGGAAAAATTACCGCTGGCCCAGTGGTGATTTCAGGATTGAATGGCATCTTCTGGCTATGACTGGTGGCGTAACCAAAGCCATTGACAACATGTTTGGCAACCGTGCCGAAATAAGCGGAGTCGTAGTCCAGCGGTTTCTGGTACAGCGACAGTCCCTTGCAGAAGGAGAGTAGACAAAATGCCAGCAATACAATCCAATACGGATTAACAGCGCCTTTTTTTGTGTTGTCCGCAACTGTGTTGCAAGTGGTTTCAGGCGTAAGGTCTGTCATGGGTCTGTTTGCCAGCGTGCGGCAGCTTCTGTGTCTTTCTGCTTTTGTTCGACCCAGAAACTTCCATCTTTAGTGATTTCCTTTTTCCAGAAGGGTGCGCGTGTTTTCAGGTAATCCATGACAAATTCGCAAGCAGCAAACGCTGCCGGGCGATGTGTCGCTGCCACGCCGACAAGGACGATGTTATCGCCAGGTACAAGGCGCCCTATACGGTGAATCACGCGCACCGCGCCCAGGGGCCAGCGTTGTTCCGCTTCCTTGAGGATGGCTGCAATCGAAGTTTCAGTCATGCCCGGGTAGTGCTCCAGTTCCATGGCCACCAATTCACCATGTTCGCCTTGCGGGCGCACCTGTCCCGAAAATATCACCACCGCACCGGTGTTGTTGGCACGTGACAGCTCGGCGTGTTCGGTGGCGATGTCAAAGTCCTCTGGCCTGATCACAACGGTCATACTAGCCACCAGATACAGGAGGGTAGAACGCTACCTCATCACCCGGACAAATCGGGGTGCTGTCTGATTTTACAATCTGCTGGTTGATAGCTGTGATACAGCGCGGGTCATCCAGCATGGTGCCGGCCTGTGGATATGTTTCGCGCAGCACCAGCTTGAGTGCCGCCAGCGTGTTGCAGTTTGAGAGCAGCTCTTCGCTGGCCATCTGCATCAGTTCGCGATATTTTGCAAAATACTTTATATAAATCATATAATTGTGATTTAAATTTAATGTTAATTATAAGGATTGGCGCCGTACAAATTCGCCACTTTTACCACCCTGTTTGGCCAGTAAGCGCAAATCCGTGATCACCATATCTTTTTCCAGCGCCTTGCACATATCGTAGATCGTGAGGGCCGCCACGCTGGCTGCTGTCAGTGCTTCCATTTCCACGCCGGTTTTGCCGGACAAGCGACAGAGGGTTTCGATGCGTAGCCTGTCATTGCTCGTATCGGGCTCAAAGTTCACGGTAACAGCAGTCAGTTGCAGCGGGTGGCACAACGGAATGAGATTACTGCATTGCTTGGCTGCCTGTATGCCGGCGATACGCGCTGTGGCCAGCACATCACCCTTGGGGATTTCACCGTCGAGTATGGCCCGGAGGGTTGTTGCCCGCATACAGACCCATGCCTCGGCGCGCGCCTCCCGTACTGTGATGTCCTTATCGGTAATATCGACCATGTGCGCTTCACCGCGCGCGTTCAGGTGTGTCAATTGTGACATGGGGTTTACCCGTTGGATTTGACGTTCCCCAGTGTACACAGGAGACCGGTTTTTTACACAGGCCCTACCTGTACCTTTATCCAGTCTTTGGTTATAGTAACCGCGCGCCACTTGCCAATGTAGGGTGAGAGGCATTCATTCATCAGAGAGATCGGAGCGTATTTATGGCCAGAGGTGTTAATAAAGTCATTTTGATAGGAAATATCGGCAAGGATCCGGAGACCCGTTTTTCAGCGGGTGGTGGTGCCATCACCAACATTACCCTGGCCACCAGTGAAACCTGGAAAGACAAGCAGAGCGGCGAAAACCAGGAGCGTACCGAATGGCACCGTGTGGTGTTTTTTGGTCGTCTTGGCGAAATCGCGGGTGAATACCTGAAAAAAGGCAGCAAGGTCTATATCGAAGGTTCCTTGCGTACCCGAAAATGGCAGGACCAGTCTGGCCAGGATAAATACACCACTGAAATCGTTGCCAGTGAGATGCAGATGCTGGATGGTCGTTCAGGTGGTGGGGAAGGCGGCAGTTACGGTGGTAGTAGTACCCAGGGTGGCGGTAGCAGTCACAGCGCGGGAAGCCAGGGCGCCAACAAATCTTCACCAGCGCCTGCACCGGGTTTTGACCAGTTTGATGACGATATTCCGTTCTGATCATTGTTGGCATGGTCAGCAACAGAAAGCCCCTGCGTTCAGGGGCTTTTTTTATGGGAATATTTGCGCCGTCCGATATGTCCGCTTGATGCATGCGATAACTGCGGATAGCCCGGAAATCACTTATTCATAAGAATGGACACGCGTAATTGATGATAAATCACCGGGGAATACAGCATGAAATTTGAAGGTACCGAGCGCTATGTGGCTACGGATGATTTGCAAATGGCGGTTAATGCTGCGGTGACCCTGCAACGTCCGTTGCTGATCAAGGGGGAGCCGGGTACAGGCAAGACCTTGCTGGCGGAGGAAGTGGCCAGTGCACTCGGCAAGCGGCTGATACAGTGGCACATAAAGTCCACGACCAAGGCGCACCAGGGTTTGTACGAATACGATGCTGTTTCCCGCTTGCGTGACTCGCAACTGGGTGATGACCGGGTGCATGACATCCGTAACTACATCAAACGCGGAAAATTGTGGGATGCCTTTGATTCCGACGAGCAAGTCGTGTTACTGATCGATGAAATTGACAAGGCTGACATCGAATTCCCGAACGACTTGCTGGTTGAAATCGACAAGATGGAATTTTTTGTCTATGAGACGGGAGAGACCATCAAGGCTAAAATTCGACCGATTGTAATTATTACCAGCAACAACGAAAAAGAATTGCCCGATGCGTTCTTGCGCCGATGCTTTTTTCACTTCATCAGCTTTCCCGATCGCGACACCATGATGCGGATTGTGGATGTGCACTATCCGACCATCAAGCATGATCTGGTTAAAGATGCTCTCGATGTGTTTTTTGATGTGCGCAAGATACCCGGCCTGAAGAAAAAGCCCTCGACATCGGAGTTGATAGACTGGTTGAAGCTGCTCATGGCGGATAACATCCCCGATGAAATTCTCAAGAATCGTGACACCACCAAGGCGATTCCTCCGTTGTACGGTGCTTTGCTCAAAAACGAGCAGGATGTCCACATGCTGGAACGCCTTGCGTTCATGGCGCGTCGCGAGGGCCGTTAATTACGCATGTCTACCACTCGTAGTATCGATTACCTGCGCGAGGGTTTCCGTTTGCTCGGGCATCCGGAATTGCGTGGATATGTGCTGGTTCCCTTGTTGCTCAACACACTGGTGTTTGGTGGATTATTTGCTTATTCCCTTCACGAAATCGGTTTGGGCATTCACTGGGCTGTGCAGGCATTGCCGCAATGGCTGGACTGGTTAAGCTGGATCCTGTGGCCGATGGCTGTGTTATTGGTACTACTGATTGTGATGTACACATTCAGTAGCCTTGCCAACTTGCTGGCAGCGCCGTTCAACGGGTTGCTGGCAGAAAAAACGGAAGAGTTACTGACAGGCAAGGCCGTTAATAACAAGGAAAATTTTGCAGGCGCATTGAGGCAACTGCCCGGCACGTTCAGGAAAGAATTGCACAAGCTCGGTTTCCAGTTGCGCTGGATAATTCCCTTGCTGGTGGTATCTGTCATTCCCGGTCTTAATATGGCTGCACCGATGTTATGGTTTGTATTCGGTGCGTGGATGACGGCAGTGGAATATTGTGACTACCCCATGGATAACCACAATATTGCTTTTGCAGATGTGCGCAAGAACATGCGTGGACATCGCTGGCAGTGTTTCAGTTTTGGTTCACTGGTGATGATGGCCAATATGGTGCCATTGCTGAACCTGCTGGTAATGCCGGCGGCAGTGTGTGCAGCGACACTGTTGTTTGTAGAGCAGATGTCTGGTGAAAGATTGCGCGCCGACGTTTGAGGACGATTACATCATTTCCTTGCAGGCGGCCATCATTTCCGCACAGGCGGCGCTGACTTCTGCATCGCCTTTCGCCTTGTCACAGGCAGCTTGCAGTTTTTCCATGGAAGTCAGATGACGGGATTTCTGGACCTTGACTTCGGCCTCGTGCTTCTCGGTTTCGACACGGGCTTCCTGTTTTTCCTTGCGGGCGTGCTCGATGGCCTGCCAGTCGGGGCCGGCCTGCGCGCTGAGGACAAAGCTGCTGGCCAACAAGGCAGCACAAATTTTTTTCATGGTGGTGTCTCCGGTGGGTTGTCCCGTGGCCGAGGGGCCAAGGCAGGGTAATCAGGAGCGGATTGTCCGGATTTGACCTGCCAGAGACAAGCCGCATTTGTGGGGCATTGCATTTTTTAGCTTGACCGCTCCAGTCTTCCCTCTTATATATCGCACCCTCCGCGCCACCCTGTTTCGACAGACGGCGCCCGTTGATAGCCAACACTGCCCTCAGCAGCTCGTTATGGACAGAAGATATTATGGGTAAATCCCTTGTAATCGTAGAGTCTCCGGCCAAGGCCAAGACCATCAACAAGTATCTGGGCAAGGACTTTGTCGTGAAGTCCTCCATTGGTCACATCCGCGACTTGCCCAGTGGTGGCGGTAAAGAAATTGATACCAAGGCCCGTGCCGAGCAGGCCGCCAAGACCCGCAAGATGTCTGCGGAAGAGAAGGTGGTGCATCGCCAGCAAAAAGCGCGTGAGCAGCTGGTGAATCGCATGGGTGTTGATCCGGAAAATGGCTGGAAAGCCAAATACGAGATCCTGCCGGGCAAGGAAAAGGTTATCGACGAATTGCGCAAACTGGCGAAACAAGCCGATACCGTCTATCTCGCAACGGACTTGGACAGGGAAGGAGAGGCAATTGCCTGGCACTTGTCGGAGGCGATCGGCGGTGACAAGTCCCGGTACCAGCGCGTAGTGTTCAACGAGATCACCCAGAAGGCGATCAAGGAAGCGTTCGCCAAGCCGGGCCAGATCGACATCAACCGTGTCAACGCACAGCAAGCCAGGCGCTTTCTGGACCGTGTGGTGGGCTTCATGGTATCCCCGCTGCTGTGGGAGAAAGTGGCGCGCGGGCTGTCGGCCGGTCGTGTGCAATCAGTAGCAGTGCGACTGGTGGTTGAACGCGAGCGCGAAATCCGTGCCTTTGTGCCGGAAGAGTTCTGGCAGATCCATGCTGACCTGAATACACCGGCGGGAACGCAGGTAGTCTTTGAGGTGGCGAAGCAGGGCGACAACAATTTCCGCCCGACCCATGAAGCGCAGGCGATGGCTGCTGTCGCTGCACTGCAAAAAGCGGCTTACAAGGTTCTGAACCGTGAAGACAAGCCGACCCAGTCGAAGCCGTCGGCACCATTTATCACGTCAACCCTGCAACAGGCGGCGAGTACACGCCTGGGTTTCAGTGTGAAGAAAACCATGATGCTGGCCCAACGTTTGTACGAAGCCGGTTTCATTACCTATATGCGTACTGATTCGACCAATCTTTCTGTCGATGCTGTGAATGCGTGCCGTGATTTCATCGGCAAGCACTATGGTGAAAAATATTTGCCTTCCAGGCCGAATGTATATTCGAGCAAGGAAGGTGCGCAGGAAGCACACGAAGCCATCCGCCCATCCGATGTGTTGCTGCACCCTAATAAACTGTCGGGCGTCGAGCGTGATGCAGAGCGTCTCTATACCTTGATCTGGCAGCAGTTTGTCGCCTGCCAGATGATGCCAGCGAAATACACCAGCACACGTGTTGATGTGCAAGCGGGTGAATTCGAATTGCGCGCGCGCGGACGTGTAATGCTGTTTGATGGCTATACGAAAGTGATGCCACAACAAAACAGGAAAGAGGGTGAAGAAGACAATATCCTGCCTGATATGAAAGTCGGTGATGTCATGGCATTGCAAAAACTCGATCCGACGCAACATTTCACCAGCCCTCCAGCGCGATACACCGAGGCCAGCCTCGTCAAGGAACTCGAAAAACGTGGTATCGGACGACCCTCAACGTATGCGGCTATTATTTCCACCATCCAGGATCGCGGCTACGTCAAACTGGAAAAACGCCGTCTTTATGCGGAGAAAATGGGTGATATTGTCACGGAGCGCCTGACAGAATCCTTTGCCGACCTGATGGATTACGGTTTTACTGCCAGCCTGGAAGAATCCCTTGATGAAGTTGCAGAGGGCCACAAAGGCTGGACGCGTGTGCTGGACGATTTTTACGTCGACTTTCGCAAGAAACTCGATAAAGCACAGGGTGATGGTGGCGGCATGCGCGCCAATGATCCAACGGAGACCGATATTGAATGCCCGAGTTGTGGGCGCAATATGCAGATCCGTACGGGTAGCACGGGTGTGTTTCTCGGTTGTTCCGGTTATGCCTTGCCACCGAAAGAGCGCTGCAAGACCACTATCAACCTGATTGCCGGCGAAGAGATTGCGGATGATGATGATGCAGAATTGACCCAGTTGCGCCACAAGCACCGTTGCAAGAAATGCAATACCGCGATGGAAGTCTATTTGCTCGATGAAAAGCGCAAGTTACATATTTGTGGCAATAATCCCGATTGTGATGGCTATGAAGTGGAAGCGGGCCAATACAAACTGAAAGGTTACGAAGGTCCGTTGCTGGAGTGCGATAAATGCGGCGCCGACATGCAATTGAAAACGGGCCGCTTCGGCAAGTATTTCGGCTGCACCAACAGTGAATGCAAGAATACGCGTAAACTGATGCGCAGCGGTGAAGCGGCACCGCCGAAAATGGATGTTGTGAAAATGCCTGAATTGCGCTGTGAAAAAGTGGATGATTTCTATCTGCTGCGTGATGGTGCTTCAGGTCTGTTCCTTGCTGCCAGCCAGTTCCCGAAACACCGTGAAACACGGGCGCCGCTGGTGATAGAGCTGTTGCCACATCGCGACGAAATTGATCCGAAATACGATTTCCTGTTTGCGGCACCACAGCGTGATCCGGAAGGTAATCCCGCCGTTGTGCGTTTTAGCCGTAAATCGCGTGAGCAATATGTGCAAACGGAAATCGATGGAAAGCCGACAGGTTGGCGCGCGTTCTTCAGTAATGGCAAATGGGTGGAGTCCCGTGGCGCTGTTGATGAAGAGGGCGCTAGCTCACGCGCCCGCAAGACAACGGCCAAACCCAAAGCTGCAGCAAAGAAAAAAACTGTCACGAAGAAAAAAGCCTAGTGATACACCTGTAAGGGCGCCGCAAGCGGCGCCCCTGCGTGTTCATCTTGCGGATTGAAGAATGAAAACACTGCCAGTGTTTCTGGATGTTCACAACAAAGCCTGTCTGGTAGTGGGTGAGGGTGACGTTGCCGTACGCAAAGCGCGGTTGCTCACGAAAGCGGGTGCGACTGTCCGGCATGTTTCGAAAAGTTTTTGTCTGGGGGATCTTGATGGGGTGACGCTGGTCATTGCTGCCAGTGGGGATCCTGAACTTGACCAGCACGTTTCACAAGCCGCGCAAGCGCGTAGCATTCCTGTGAATGTGGTGGATCAGCCTGCCCTTTGCACATTTATTTTTCCGTCCATTATCGAGCGTGGTGATATTACGGTTGCTGTATCCAGTGGCGGTGTGGTACCGGTACTCACACGTTTGTTGCGCGCACGCCTTGAAACACTCCTGCCACCATCACTCGCTGAATTTGCTGCGATGGCTGGTAGCTGGCGCAAACACATCAAGCAACACCTGCCGGATATGCAGCAGCGTTTGCGATTCTGGGATCAGTTGTTGCAGGAACAGATGATCGGGGCAGGTGGTGACATATCGACCCGGTTGTCAGAAGCAGGAATACAGCAACTGCTGGAAAGTTTTTCAACACACAATCAGGGCGGCTGCGTGTTTGTAGTGGGCGCAGGGCCTGGTGATCCGGATCTGCTCACCTTTAAGGCGCTGCGTTGTTTGCAGGCGTGCGATGTGGTGGTGTTTGACGAGCATGTCGACCAGCGTATTGTCGAGCTTGCAAGACGTGATGCGCACAGGGTTCGTCTGGAAAACCAGCAGCATGTTCTTGGGTTGTTGCTGTCGCATGTAGCACAGCGAGGTCATGTGGTGTATTTGCTGGCGGGGGATCCGGGTTCTTACCGTGAGCTACAGGCTTTGTTGATGTCTGTGTCTGCGGCGGGAGTGCCTGTGCATTGTGTGCCGGGAGTGGCCGGCTAGTTTTCGCGTATTTCAGTCAACAACTGCACTCTTTTCTTTTCCAGTCTTTCAATATCTTCCTGCAGGAAAACCCGTTCTTCACCTTCAGCACGGCATAGTTGATTGCATGCACTGTCCAGCTTTCCCTCAATGACGGCCAGGCCGTCCGCGATTCGGTCCTTATCGCTTTTCTTGCTGCGCGCAGTAAGAATTTTTTCCACGGCAGACATGGCTGTTGTTGCCGCGCTGCCTTTATCCAGTGCAGCCAGTTTTTTTTCAGTTTCTTCCAGTTTGAAGCGCATGTCTTCACGGCGCGCTTTCAGTTGTTCGAGCTGGCCCAGACCTTTTTTCTCCGCCTGCTTGACTTTGGTATCGGCACGTTCATAGCGTTCTCGTGCTGAGGTGAGGGCAAGTTGAAGTTTTGCACGTTGCTCTTCAGTGGATTGCTGCGAGGATTTTTCACGCGCAGCTGCCAATGCGGCCATCACGACAGCATTGCGTGCGTCGTTATCGAGTGTTGCGGTTACTTCATGGAATGCAATACGCGTTTTCTTGCGGGCTGATTTTTCTTCCGCCAGTTTTTGTAGTCGTTTATTCCGGGTATTGAAGCGTTGTCGTGACAGACCGGCCTTGATTTGAATCTGTTCAGGTGATGGTTGTTGTTCCTGCGCCGGGATCATGTCGATGCAATCAACCGGGCACGGAGCAACACACAGGTCACAACCCGTGCATATATCGCTGATTACGGTGTGCATCAGTTTGGCGGCGCCGAGAATGGCATCCACGGGGCAAGCCTGTATACATTTGGTGCAACCGATGCATTCGGCTTCACGAATATACGCTACCAGTAGTTGTTGCGGTGCTTCACCGTGCGTGGTATCGAGCGGTATGGCGGGCTGTTGTAACAGGCTTGCCAGTTTGTTGATGCCATCTTGTCCACCAGGCGGGCACTTGTTGATGGCATCGCCATTGGCAATCGCTTCGGCATACGGACGACAACCCTGATAGCCGCATTTGGTGCACTGCGTTTGCGGCAGGATAGCGTCTATCTGTTCAATCAGTGGAATCAGGTTTGTCACAAGTCAACCATGCTTTTGTGTATGCACATGCTAGTGAGCTGTGTGCGTTACGGCAATCCGGATTTTGTACCGAGATGACCGATGGCGACGTGTACTGCCGTTTCCACACGCAAGATGCGGGAACCCAGCCACAACGGCTGGCAACCGGCGTTGAGGAATTGCTGGCGTTCGTCTTCGGTAAAGCCGCCTTCCGGACCAATCACCAGTGCCAGCGGTTTTACTGCCGGTGCGGGAATATCGGCGCCGGGTGAGAAGGGATCGGCCAGTACGCCTTCATGGGTTTGCAGCAATTCAGGCAACACGCTATTCATCACATCACGAAATTTTTTGTGCAGGTGAATTTGCGGTTTGATGGTGTCGCGCGCTTGCGCCAGTCCTTCCAATAATTTGTTGTCAACATAAGCCGGTGCCAGCGACGGGGTTTGCCAGTAGCTTTTCTCGACTTTGTTGCTCTGGAACAAATGAATATTTTTTACGCCGAGCGATGTCACATCGCGCAGCAAGCGACCCAGCATTTTCGGGCGTGGCAAGGCCAATAGCAGCGTGACAGGCAAGGGTAAGGGCGGTGCCTCGTTGAGTGTAAGCTGCAATCGGACACTCGCCTGCCCATCGATGGCAGTAATCACGCCACTACCCAGTTGGTCGCCGATCAGGCCAACACGCAGCGTATCGCCAACCTTGCTTTTGAGTGTGTGCAGGATGTGTGTGGCACGATCATCGTGCAGTATGCATTCGTGGCGATGCGTGTCGGCAAAGTCGGCAGCCGTGAGCGTGATAATGTTCATTTATGCAAATTATTCAGTGGCAGCGTGTTTTTTATTGCGCGGTTTTTTTGTGACCTGCGGTTTGTCCTTGTGCGGTGAATTGTGTTTGTCATGTTGCAGGATGAAGTCGAGCGCATCCGTCGTGTGATCAAGACCGGCCAGGTGTCCCTGGCCTTCGCACAGGGTGAATCCGGCACCGGGAATGCGGGTGGCCAGCGCTTCTGCATGTTCCGCCGGCACAATCAGGTCTTCCGTACCCTGCCAGAAATGCAGTGGTATGTGGATGTCCGCCAGCGAAAATCCCCATGGGCGCGCAAACAGGATAATGTCGTTGACGATGGACTGGATGCCGGTTTTCGAGCCGAGCAGCAGGTCATCGAGGAACATGGCGCGCAAGTCCTGGCGGCCCAACATGCTCGCTTCCTGTTCAGGGGCAAAGCGCAGCATGGTGTCAAACACGCGGTTGGCAAACGGGTGTAGCGACAAGACTGTATTGGACAGCGTCCAGCCCAGTGGCTTGCGCAGCCAGGCCAGGGCGCGCTGTACCGGCACCGCTTTTGCAACGTGCCCGCCAGATGGTGCATCAGGCCCCACTGACGGTGCCACACCGCCAAAGATCGTGCCGGCAATCACACGCTCTGGCATGGCATGGGCGGTGGCCAGTACGTACGGCCCGCCGCCAGATAGCCCGACCAGGCCGAAACGTTGCAGGCCGAGCTTGTCAGCGACTTCACGCATGTCTTCACCCCATTCGCAGAGGTTTTCATACAGGTGCGGTGTCGAGAGACCAATGCCCGGGCGTTCGATACACAGAATGCGAATGCCGTGCTCACGGGCGTACTCCCGCGTGGCCAGTGGCACCTGGCGCCGGGCGCCGGGCGTGCCGTGAAACCACAGCACGGGTAAGCCGTCGTGCTGGCCAAACTCACCGATACCGAGGCTGCGCCCATCATCCAGCAGCAGGGAAAATTCACGGATGGGGGGATGCATGTGTGTCACGATGGCTACCGTCTTGTGGTTTTGGTGAGAGCATAGCAGGGCGCGGCAGGATAACCAGAATGGGCGGGGACAGCCAGAGGCCTGCAGGCTATAATCGCCAGCCTCGGATAATGACCGGATCGGGCAAGGCAGATACGCAGTGAGTACGGAAAATTTCACAAAAGATACAGTGCAGGCAGGCCATGACACAGCGGTAGCGCCCGTACCGGAAGTCGTCGCCACTGATGTTGTTGCAGCAGACGCCACCGTGCGCGCGCCAGAGCAAGCCGAGATGCCGTTCGCGATTGTGCATGGCAAGAGCATGACCGAATTGCCGAAGGATCTTTACATTCCGCCGGACGCACTGGAAGTCATCCTCGAAGCCTTTGAAGGCCCACTCGACCTGCTGCTGTACCTGATCCGTCGCCAGAATATCGACATTCTCGACATCAACGTGTCGGAAATCACCACGCAGTACATGCGATACATCGAGCTCATGGATGCGATGCAGTTTGAATTGGCGGCTGAATATTTGTTGATGGCCGCGATGCTCGCGGAAATCAAATCGCGCGTGCTGTTGCCGCGTTCTTCCGAAGCGGAAGAAGAAGAGGAAGATCCGCGCGCGCAATTGATCCGTCGCCTGCAGGAATACGAACGCTTCAAGCAGGCCGCGGAGGATATCGATGCCATGCCGCGCGAAGGGCGTGATATTCATGTCGGCAGTGCGGAGCCACCGGAGCGCGACAGTCGGCGGCCTGATCCGCCGGTGGACATGAAAGAATTATTACTGGCCCTCGGTGAAGTCCTGCGCCGTGCGGACATGTTTGAAAGTCATCAGGTCGAGCGCGAGCGTTTATCAACACGTGAGCGTATGTCGCAAGTACTGGAACAGTTGAAAGGCGGGCAGTTCGTGCCATTCGTGACACTGTTTTCAGTGACGGAAGGCAAGCTGGGTGTCGTGGTGA
Source organism: Pseudomonadales bacterium (assembly GCA_035430165.1). Taxonomy (GTDB): domain Bacteria; phylum Pseudomonadota; class Gammaproteobacteria; order Pseudomonadales; family UBA7239; genus UBA7239. The sequence continues at coordinate 12,712 of DAOMGE010000045.1, forward strand.
CATTCCTGGCGGTCATGGAGCTGGTCAAGGAGTCGCTGGTAGAGCTGTTGCAGACAGAAATCTACGGGCCTATCCATGTCAAGGCGAGAAGCACCTGAAGCATGCGGGAAAAATCGTGCAGCGCGTAATCTACCCAGGCGGATACCAAGATGAGTCAATTTGACAAGACGTTGTTGAAAAAGATTGTGGAAGGCCTGTTGCTTGCCAGCAATGAACCGTTGTCGGTCAAGCGTATCCTGGAAGTGTTTTCTGACCAGGAAGTTTTTGGTGATTCCGAAAAACCGGATCTGGAAGAAGTACAGGCAGCTATCGACGAGATTGCTGCCGATTGCCGTGACCACGGTTATGAACTGAAAGAAGTGGCGAGTGGCTGGCGCTACCAGGTGCGGCAGGAACTGGCCTTGTGGATCGGGCGCTTGTGGGATGAACGGCCGGTCAAATATTCACGGGCGATTCTGGAAACACTGGCACTGATCGCCTATCGCCAGCCGATTACGCGTGGTGATATCGAGGAAATTCGTGGCGTTGCTGTGAGCACGACGATTGTGAAAACACTGATGGAACGGCAGTGGGTGCGTATTGTTGGTCATCGTGATGTGCCGGGTCGTCCTGCGTTGTATGCGACCACGCGCCAGTTCCTTGATTATTTCAACCTGAAAAGCCTGGATGAATTGCCTTCACTGAGCGAGATTCGCGATATAGACAAGATCAATGATGAACTGGATTTCAACCAGGATTTCCAGATTGCGGAAGCACTGGCGCCGCGACTGGCCGAAAAAGCTGGTGGCGAAATCAGTGAAGAGGATGAAGATGACGATAGCAGTGCAGAGGATACGGGCACTGGCAACAGACAAGAATCATCAGCACACGACGTCGAGCCATCAGAGATCACCGAATCTGATATGCCCGATGCATCTGTGTTGCACTGAGCGAATCGCATGCAAAAAAAATCTGGCACTCGCAAGCAATCCGGCACGACCGGGAAATCACCGCGTGATGACGTAAAACCTGCGTCACGCCCATCGCGAAAACCTGCCAGTGCAGATAAGGAAAATGCACCAGCCCAAAAAAGGAAACCTGTTGCAAGGGATGTTGTCGTCGAAGAGCCGCTGCAATCGGCACCTGCCCATCGCAAGAACAGGCGTACGGCAACTGAACCTGCACCGACAGAAAAATTGCAGAAACTCCTGGCGCGCGCCGGCTTCGGCTCGCGTCGCGCGCTGGAAACCTGGCTCTCGGAAGGGCGTATCACTATCAATGGCAAGCTCGCCACGCTGGGTGATCGCGCTGCGTTGACGGACAAGATTTGCGTCGATGGCAAACCGATTTCCATGCAGCGTCTCGAAGGGCCGCGTGTGCGTGTGTTGCTGTATAACAAACCGGTTGGTGAAATCTGTACGCGCTCTGATCCGGAAGGGCGCCCGACTATTTTCAGTCGCTTGCCGCCACTGGAAAAAGGCCGTTGGGTAGCGGTGGGTCGGCTCGACCTGAACACCAGTGGTTTGCTGATCATTACCTCAGACGGCGAACTGGCTAACAAATTGATGCATCCGAGCACACAGATCGATCGCGAATATCTGGTGCGTGTCATGGGCGCGGTTGATAACGAAATGTTGCAACGTTTGCGTGACGGCGTAGAACTCGATGATGGCATCGGGCGTTTTACCGATGTCGCCCCGATGCACAAGGATGACAGTGACAGCATCAACCGCTGGTATTGCTGCACCTTGATGGAAGGGCGCAACCGGGAAGTGCGACGCATGTGGGAATCGCAGGGTTTGAAAGTGTCGCGCCTGAAGCGTGTACGTTACGGGCCAGTGTTCCTCGCCAACAAATTACCTGAAGGGCGCTGGCAGGAATTGACGCCGGGTGAACTGGCGGTGTTGTATCAGGAAGCGGGATTGCCTGTGCCGAAAATTGCGGCCCTGACGCCGCAGGATCGCGAGCAGATGAAGCGCGAACTGCGCAAACCGATGCGCAGCAGAACCGCAGGTACAGCACGCAAGCCTGATAGCAAGCCGCGCAGAAAACGCTGACAGCTTATCAGGGCTGTTGCGTTACCGGATCGACGCACGGCATTGCCAGCACTGCACGTAAATGTGATTGGGATCGTTCAACATTTGCAAATCCGCCAATGCTTTCATGGCCGGGAGTTTTGCCAGTGTGGCGAGCGCTGCTCGCCATTGTGCGGGCAACAGGCTGCTGGCACTGAAATCCTGCAACAGGGTTTCAAACGGGCTTAACTCGGGTTCCATGTAATCGGGTTGGTAATCTTTCAGTTTTGCGAGTCGTGCTGCAGCAGCAATCGCATCATCCAGTTCCCCTGTGTGATCCACCAGATGCAATTCTTTTGCGTGCGCACCTGTCCAAACGCGCCCCTGGGCAATGGCATCGATGGCTTGCGGTGTTGTATTGCGCCCATGTGAAACCAGCTGCAGGAATTGCTGGTAGGTAAAGTCGACACCTTGTTGCATGACACGCGCTGTCAATTCGCTCATGGGACGATCAACCTGCATGGCATCGGCAAGCGCAGTCGTGCTATAGCCGTCACTGTGTGCGCCAATGCGGGACAGCGTGTTTTCAAACGTCGGAATGACACCGAATACACCGATCGAACCGGTAATGGTGGTGGGCGAGGCCCAGATTTCGTCAGCGCTCGCAGCGATCCAGTAACCACCGGATGCCGCGACACCGCCCATGGAGGCGACTACCGGTTTGCCAGCTGCCTGTGCAGCCACGAGTTCCGAGCGAATCAGTTCCGAGGCAAACGCACTGCCACCAGGACTGTCGATGCGCAAGACAATGGCCGCGACCTGATCATCTTCCCGCGCGGTTTTTATCTGGTCGATAAGGGTTTCTGCACCGACCGTCCCGGGTGGTTGATGGCCGTCCATGATTTCACCACTGGCGTGAATGATGGCGATGCGCGGTTTTTTATCCAGTAATTTACTGGTGGCCTGGCGTGACTGGATATGCGCAAAATAATTTTCCACGCTGATGGTTTCAGCGTGATCGGCGTCCGTGAGTTCATCAATCTTGTCATCGGTCTCGCTGCGGGAAGCAAGCTCGTCCACCAGTCCGAAATCGAGTGCCAGTGCAGCAGCATTGTTCGCATGCGCAGCGAGTAGCGAGTCCTGCTTGTTGATGAATTCTGTCAGGCTGCCCGGCTCAAGATGACGCCGCTCTTCAATGGCGTTGCTGTAGGCATGCCATTGCTCATTCATCCACTGTTGCAGGTTTTCCCGTGCTTCCGGTGACATATCATTGCGGACAAATGGCTCGATGAATGATTTGAATTGTCCGGCGCGAAACACGTGGACATTCACCAGTAATTTATCCAGTAAATCTTTCATGTAGCTCTGGTAAGCGCCGAAACCGAAAACCTGCACGCTGCCCATCGGGTTCATGTAAATCCTGTCGGCGGTACTGGCAAGAAAATATTGTGCCTGGCTGTAGTTATCGCCGACGGCAATCACCGGTTTGCCACTGGTTTTGAATTGCCGGATAGCTTCAGCCACGCTGGTGAGTTTGCCGAGGTCACTGCCTTCAAGTAAGCCGGGCTTGATGACGATAGCCTTGACGTGGTTGTCATTGGCTGCCCAGCGAATCGCGGACGTCATCTCACGCAACACCGTTTCTGCCGGTTCTTCTTCGCGTGACTGCATCAGGCTGTCCACCGGGTTGCCGTAAGTGCGTTGCTCGACAATGGCGTGCCCCGGTTCTACCAGTAACACCGCCTCGTCCGGCAGCTTGCCTTCGTGACCGATAAAGCTGGCGCCCAGGACAATCACCACCACCAGCATCAGCAGGTTGGCCAGTGCTGCCCGCAGCCAACCCAGTGTACGCCACGGTAATACGAATACGATACGCAGGAATTTTTTTAACATGGAAGACTCATCAGGAATAATAAAAATCAGGAATCACAGCTTTCTTGTGTGGTGGTATTGGCTACACGGTCTGCCTGTGCTTGCCAGCGCGCAAACAGCATGGTGCTTGTAAAAAGTGTTAGCACCAGTAATGACATGAAAATATAAATGCCACGATGCAATGGCTCTGCACAGCGATCAATGTAAAGCAGGAAATAGAACATCAGCAGGAAGCACAACCAGATCGCGCTGCGAGCCCTTGATTGCAGGATGCCGGGTATATTCACGCAAAGCAGCGTGGTTTGCAGGAGCCACACTTGCCAATGTGAAATGTCACGCAGGTAGAAATGGTCGACGGCAATGGAGACAACCAGCACCAGTAATAGCGCGAGCGTAAAAAGTCTCGCCTGTTGTGCGTGTTGCTGTACGTGCGGATGCGGCGTGGATAATTTCATGCAGACGCCAGTTTTCTGGCAAGTGTTGCCACGCGTTTGCCCAGGGCCTGGCACAGGGCGATTTCGTCAGCACTCAAATCCTTGCTATCCGGTTTTGCCCAGTGTGATGCGCCGTAAGGTGTGCCGCCGGTCTGTGTAACATGCAAACTGTTTTCTGTGTACGGAATGCCGCTAATGAGCATGCCATGGTGCAACAGGGGTAGCATCATGCTGAGCAGCGTGCTTTCCTGTCCACCATGCAACGAGGCAGTGGAAGTAAATACGGCTGCCGGTTTTCCACTCAGTGCGCCGCTGGCCCAGAGGCCGGAAGTTCCGTCGAGAAAATATTTCATGGGTGCTGCCATGTTGCCAAAACGTGTCGGGCTACCGAGTATGAGGCCGGCACAATCACGCAGGTCTGCTTCGGTGCAATAGACGGCGCCTTCCGCAGGAATTGCAGGGGCAACAGCCTCACATTCCGTTGATACGGCTGGCACAGTGCGCAAACGCGCTTCCACGCCCGTTACTTGCGCAATGCCACGCGCAATCTGCTGCGCCATGGCAGCTGTCGCGCCAAAGCGGCTGTAATACAGGACGAGTACGTAGGGTGATGCAGCGGATGTCACAGGATCTCCAGCACTTTTTCAGGGGGTCTGCCCACAACGGCCTTGCTGCCGTTGATAAAAACCGGTCGTTCAATCAGGCGCGGATATTTACACATCGCATCAATCAGTTCGGCGTCTTTCAGGCGGGGATTGTCCAGGCCGAGTGACTTGTATTCGTCCTCACCCTTGCGCAATAAAGTGCGTGCGGATACGCCCAGTTTTTTCAGTACAACTTTCAGGGTTTTTGCATCCGGCGGATTGTCGATATACAGGACAATATCGGGCCTGATGCCGTGTTCTTCAAGGAGGGCGAGTGCTTGCCTGGATTTGGAGCAGCGCGGATTGTGATAAAAGCTTGTCATCGTCATGTCGCGTTGTTAAGGTTGGTGTGAAAGGACGTTCGCTACAATAGCAGAATCACAATAACAGTTGTGGAATGGAGGTAGTCATGCGAAGTCAGGTCGTGTCAGGTGTAGTCCTGCAGAAAATCATCCTGCTAACCTTTGTATTGTTGTTATCCGCTTGCCACAAACAGCCGCCAGCGACAATTGCCTTGCAAGACGGCAATATCCTGCAGCCCGAGGCGTGGGCCGGTAAGTGGGTTTATATCAATTACTGGGCGGAATGGTGTGGCCCCTGCAAGGAAGAAATCCCGCAACTGAACCAGTACGCGGCCAATACTGCCGATGTGCTGGTGCTGGGCGTGAATTTTGACAATGTGCGCGATACGAAACTGCTGGCCCAGATCAACAAATTCCACATCACCTTCCCGGTGGTGATCAGTGATATCCAGACCGTGTTCAAGCATGAAGTGCCGCAGCAATTGCCAGCAACGGTTGTTATCAATCCACAGGGTAAAATTGTGACGACCTTGCATGGGCCACAAACCGTTGGCAGTCTGGCACAAGCGCGCACGATGTAAAGGCTTGGGCTGTGGTAGCGTGGTCGCCTAGCCGCCCAGGTAAGCCGTTTTGACAGCGGGATCGTGCAGCAGTGCCTGTGCGTCCCCCTGCAAGGTGATCTCGCCGTGTTCCATGACGTAGGCGCGATTCGCCAGTGACAACGCTGCCTGCGCATTCTGTTCAACCAGCAATACGCTGACACCTTCGCGATTGATGGTCTGGATCACCTCAAGGATTTTCTGCACCAGTAATGGCGCCAGACCCATGCTGGGTTCGTCCAGCAGCAACAGGGCCGGTTTTGATAACAGGGCCCGCGCCATCGCCACCATCTGTTGTTCGCCACCCGACAAGGTGCCTGCTGTCTGGTGCTGCCTTTCTGCGAGTCTTGGAAACAGCGTCATGGCATGTGCAAGATCCTGTTTCACCGCTGCGTGGTCAGCGCGGTGGTAGGCGCCCATTTTCAGGTTTTCCAGTACGGTCATGTGCGGAAAAATACCGCGACCTTCCGGAACCAGTGCGAGTCCTTGTGACGGCAAGCTGTGCGCGTCGACGCGTGTGATATCGCGCTGTGCGAAGCTAATGCTGCCAGCTGTGGCTTTCAATAAACCGGCGACCGATTTCAGTAACGTCGTCTTGCCGGCACCGTTAGCACCAATCAGGCAAACGAGTTCACCGGGCATGACGTGCAGTGAAACATTGCGCACAGCCTGGATGGCGCCGTAGCGCACATCCAGTTGTTGAATATCCAGTAATGCGGTGGGAGTCATTGCAGGTGTCTTTGAAATCGGTGGAAACCCTCTCCCGCTGCGGGGAGAGGGTGCCGCGACAGCAGCGGGTGAGGGCACTTATTTCGCTGCTTTTTCCTGGTCGGCGTATTCATCTGCCAATTCACGCAGTTTGTTCTTCGCAACTTTTTCCAGCGTGGCGCGTGGCATTTCCTGCAGGAAGTACACGGCGCGCGGACGCTTGAAATCGGCCAGGCCGTCCTTGCAGCCGTCCATGATTTTCTGGCGAATTTCATCTTCGCTCAGTTGTGTCCACGGGCTCTTGATGGCAAAAACCACGGGCACTTCGTCGAGCATGTCATGTTTCTGCGCGACGACAGCGTGTTCATCGAGTACACCCATGCCGAGCAGGTTGCCGATGAATTCTTCGACCTGGCGGGCAGACACGTTTTCCGCGCCGACTTTCAGCACATCCTTGTCGCGATCGGCAAAATACATGTAGCCATCGGCTTCCTGACGCGCCATGTCGCCGGTCTGGAACCAGCCGTCTTCCGTGAAGGATTTTTTCATCGCTTCCGGATTTTTGTAGTACTCGAGGAACAACTGGATGCCGCGCGTGCCGCGTACGTACAGATCACCGTTTTCACCGATCTCGCAATACTTGCCGGTTTCTGCGTTGATGATGGCGTATTCATAACCCGGTGTCGGCACGCCGATATTCATCTCCGGTGAATCCTGCAGGATGTCGGAACGCGTGGCGTGTGTAACCGTTTCGGTCATGCCCCAGGTGGCGAATGACGTGACTTTGAAATGCTGTTCGATCAGGTGCAGCTTCACGCCGGTCGACCAGGTTTTGTAATGGTGTTCCGGTACAGCTTGTGAAAACAGCGCCTTGATGGTGAACGGGATCATCGATGCGCGCGTCACTTTATGCTTCAGCGAGATTTCCCAGAATTTACTGGACGAGAATTTCGGTTGCAGCACCACAGTGCCGCCACACCACATCATGCTCCAGAAGCTCCAGCTCTGTGCGTTGACGTGGAAACAGGGCAGGAACACGATGTAGACATCGTCGGATGTCATCAGCAGGTTTTGTGAACCGGTGCGGCCGCCCCACAAAGCGTTGGCATGGGTGTGGACTACCGCTTTCGGGCGCGATGTAGTGCCCGAGGTGTACTGGATGCCGACGGGCAGCATCGGCTCGGCCGGGCGCACAGGCGCTTCCTTGCCGTGGCCGTACAAACTGCTCCAGCGTGGGTAGTTGGCGGCAAATGCCGCTTCTTCAGCAGACGGTGCTTCACCGGAGTTGTCGTCCAGCACGATGAACCACGGCAGGCTCTTCGCGTTGTCCGCCAGCGCCTGGATGAATTTGGGTTGGGTGATGCAGCCGACAGCGCCCGAGTGTTCTGCGAAATAGGTCAGCTCATCGCCTACGCAGCGGGTGTTGGTGGTAACGGCTACCGAGCCAACGATAGAAGACGCGTACCACGCGATCATCATCTCCGGGCTGTTTTCCGCATGGATCAGCAGCTTGTCACCTTTCTTCACGCCTTTCGCGATCAGGCCGCAGGCCACTTCATTGATCTCCGCCCAGAACTGGCTGTAGGTCCAGGTTCTGGTTTCGCCATCCTTGGGTTCCCAGATCAGGTAAGCCTTGTCCGGGGTCTGGTTCGCCCAGAGTCTGGCCAGCCAGGGCACATCCTTGCCGGCAAAGGTGTAGAACTCGGAAGAGTACTGCGCATTGATCTGTGGTGCTGTCATGGTTGCTTCCTTAACAAGGTCGGTAGTTGAAGGTAAAAATCAAGCTGGGAATTTGTGATGGCGGGATTGTAAACGTTTCCGAAGAGGGTGCTACATGGCAAAAGGGTGGATACAGGAATAGCCCAATGCCTTGCTGACAGAAAGACGTCATCAGCTTGTTGTAGAGTGTTGCCTGATTTGGTGGCCAACAGGGAAAGCATTATGGGAGCAGTACGCAAGATCGGGTGGGGGTTGC
>DAOMGE010000046.1:0-20663 GCA_035430165.1 Pseudomonadales bacterium
ATCCGGCATGGCGCAAGACAGAACTGGATGGCAAAGCGATCGAGCACGAAACCGATACCTTCGATACGTTCATGGAATCGTCGTGGTATTACGCCCGCTACACCTGCCCCAATTTTGAAGGTGGCATGCTCGACCCGAACGCTGCCAATTACTGGCTGCCTGTTGACCAATATATCGGCGGCATCGAACACGCGATATTGCATTTGCTGTACGCACGCTTCTTCCACAAATTGATGCGTGATGAAGGATTGGTTAATTGCGACGAACCGTTCCAGCGTTTGCTGTGCCAGGGCATGGTGCTGAAAGACGGCAGCAAGATGTCGAAATCGAAAGGCAACACCGTTGATCCGCAAGAACTGATTGAACAATACGGTGCCGATACCGTGCGCCTGTTCATCATGTTTGCTGCACCGCCAGAACAATCACTGGAATGGTCTGATGCAGGTGTTGAAGGCGCGCACCGTTTCCTGAAACGCTTGTGGAAAGCGGTCTACACCCATTTGCAAGCCGGCACACCAGATGCACTGGACACTGCAATCCTGGATGACAAGCAGAAAGCCTTGCGTCGCAAGACACACGAGACCATCGCCAAGATCACCTCGGATTACGCCGAGCGCCTGACCTTCAATACGGCGATTGCTGCAGTGATGGAACTGCTGAATGAAATAAACAAACTGGCGGATCGCAGCACAGGCAGCCACCTGGCAGTTGAACGCGAAGCGCTGGAAGCTGCCATCCTGTTGCTGGCGCCAGTGGCACCGCATATCTGTCACACACTCTGGCAGGAGCTTGGTCATGGCGATGCTATCATCAACGCATCATGGCCTGTGGTGGATACCTCTGCACTGGTGAAAAGCAGCGTCGAACTGGCCGTGCAGGTCAACGGCAAATTGCGGGGCACCGTTTCCCTTGCACCGGATGCGCCACAGGCAGATGTGGAGGCAGCAGCCAAGGCCAATGAAAACGTCAGCAAATTTATTGAGGGCAAGGAAATCCGCAAGGTGATTTTTGTGCCGGGAAAACTATTGAATATTGTCGTGGCTTGAATCACGCCATCAACAAACAGATAAAACAGTGTCAACCGGATAACTTATCAGGAAAAGGTGAAACCGATGAAAAAGCTCACAACACTCATGATCACCACTGCCATGCTGTGCATGCTGGCCAGTGGCTGCGGCTGGCAACTGCGCGGCGACAAGGACCATGCGACGAATATCCGCGCATTGAGCATTGCATCCGAAGCACCTTACGGAAAACTCTCACGCGCGCTCGACCAGCAAATGACCGTCCAGCATATTGCCAGAACTGGCAGTAATACCTGGAACCTGCGCATCCTGAAAGAAGATCTCAAGAAAAATATTGTTGCATTCAGCGACACCAACAATCCGGCCACCTATGAACTGGAATTGCAGGTCCGCTTCAGTGCCAGCAATGACAAAGGCGAAACCGTCATAGCACCCAACACGGAACGCGTCGTGCGACTCTACGAATACAACAACAACCGTCGCCTGGCCATGGATCGTGAAACAGATTTGCTGACCGATGAAATCTACAACGAAATGGCAGGCAACCTGTTGCATCGCGTCGACTTTATCGCCGGCCAGAAAAATCCCTGATCGATTATTTTCATGCGCATTTATCCGGAAAAACTGAACCAGCATCTCGAGAAAACGCCGGCAGCAGTCTACTGGATTGCCGGCGACGAACCGCTGCTGGCCCAGGAAGCGTGTGATGTCGTGCGATCAGCAGCACGCCAGCAGGGGTTTTCTGAAAGAAAAGTGTTTTATCCGGACAAGAAAGACCAGTGGCAGGAAGCCATTGCTGAAGCGAATGCCCTCTCGCTGTTTGCTGACAAATGCCTGATCGATATCCGGACGTCGGTCAGCAAACTCGATCACACCATCGTACTCGACTACCTCGAACGCCCGAGTCAGGACAGCATGATCCTGATCTGCACCGACAAAGTGGAAAGCAGCAGCCAGAAAACCCAGTGGTTCAAGGCAATGGAACAGGCCTGCACGTTTGTACCGGTGATGCCACTGGACAACAGCCGCTTCCCGCAATGGCTTACAGAGCGCGCACGGCGCAAACAAGTGAATCTTTCGGCAGACGGCATCAAATTGCTCGCCGATCATACTGAAGGCAACTTACTCGCCGCCGTGCAGGAACTGGACAAGCTCGCACTGCAATTTGGCACGGCAAGCATCAGTGCCGAACAGGTCGAAGCCAGTGTGGGTGACAGTGCACACTATGAAGTTTTTTCCATCAACGATGCGCTGCTGGCTGGTGATGCTGCCACGGCATTGAAAATCCTTGGCTCACTCAAACTCGAAGGTGACAACCCGCTCGCGATTCTCGGCGCACTCAGCCGCGAATGGCGGCAACTGGCGACAGCCGCAGAGGATATGGGCAAAGGCATGAATGCCGCCACTGCCATGCGACAGGTTGGCGTGTGGGATAAACGCCAGTCAGTTTTTGCACGCGCATTGCAGCGGCTGTCATACCGGCACACGCGGGAAATCATCCGCCAGATGGCCGCCATCGACCAGGCAGTGAAAGGCATGGGCAAACAGGATCCATGGGATTTACTGCAATCACTCTGTCTCTATATCTGCAAGCCGGACTGACTATGCAAATTCCTCGCTGGGTGTGGCTACTCGCCGTTTTTTTCCTGATCCGGTTTTTCTGGATGCAGCATGTGCGAGAACCGATCACTGCCGTCGCTCTTGCAGATGCATCCACATTGCGCTGTGAAACACCTCCACAATTCACCAGTGCGGACAATCCGCGCCAGACCGCGAATGACAACCGCATGCCACCGTTTCGCATGGGCGCAGCAACAGTGACGCCACTGGCCGGATTCAGCATGCATGGTCGTGTGTTGTCACGCGAAGATTATGCATTCGGCGAAGAGGCAAAATATTCACCGACAGATCTGGCGATGGGATGGGGACCCATGGAGGATTTCTCCATAGCAACAGCACTCAACATTACCCAGGGTGGGCGCTGGTACCATTATTCATGGGGTTCCGAAGGACCACCACTGCCGGAAAGCGTCATCATCAAAAGCAGCGCCAACATGCACATGATTCCGGCAGATATCAGCGTTGCCCGCGCCCTGAAATCCATCAATGCCGGCGACGCTGTCAATATCAATGGCTGGCTGGTACGCATTGACCAGGACAACGGCTGGCACTGGCAAAGTTCACTCTCCCGCGAAGACAGTGGCGGCGGCGCTTGTGAAGTGGTGTATGTCTGCTCTATCAGCAAATAATCCGGATGGATAACGCATGTATATTGATGACATAAACACACCGGACCACATGGCGTTCAGCACAGCATTGCACATTTACGTCAACGACCTGGTTGGTGGCCTGCACGTTGGCAATCACACACTCATCAGTTATCTCAATGAAGTGCAGATGCGTTTCATTACGGCACTCGGCTTCCCCACACTGGTTGTCGAAAACGCCATCACTTTCAACAACGAGATTGCCGTGCAATACCAGCGTGAAGCCCGTTATCGCGACACACTCACCGTACAAGCCCATATCGATCCGCTGGAAGATCGCCAATACCGCATTCTCTACCACATGCAAAACCAGCACGGCAAAACCGTGTTGAAAGCACAGATGGGCATGGTATTTGTCGACCAGTCCACCGGGCGTCGCTGTGATGTACCTGCTGCATTTCGTACAGCGTGGGAAAATTTTTCTGCCACTGCCAGAAAGGCATGACACAACTGCAAGCCCTGCAACCTGCAATCTTGCGCTGGTGCGGCGACGTACCGGAAGCCGAAAACTTTGGTGACATCTATTTTTCGCGGGAGAACGGACTGGAAGAATCCCGCTACGTTTTTCTCGACGGCAATCGCCTGCGTGAACGCTTCCTGACATTACCTTCGGGGTCTTCGTTCGTTATCGGTGAAACCGGGTTCGGCACTGGTCTCAACTTCTTGCTGGCGTGGCAACTATGGCAACAATCCGCACCTGGCAATGCACAACTGTTTTTTATTTCCACTGAATTGCATCCACTCACGCACAGGGATTTGCGACGCGCACTGTCTGCCTGGCCAGAACTTGCATCACTGGCTGAAACACTGCTGGCACAATATCCATCATTGGTACCCGGCTTCCATTGGCTGCGTTTCCCGGAAGCACGCGTGACCTTGTTGCTATTGCTGGGTGATGCCAACGATACGTTGCCGCAATTGCGTGACAGCCAGCACCAGGACTTTACCGGCAATCCCTGGTCGGTGGATGCCTGGTTCCTCGATGGATTTGCGCCTGCCAAAAATCCGCAATTATGGCAACAGACACTACTGCAATCTGTCGGCGCACTATCAAAACCCGGCACAACACTGGCTACATTTACTGCTGCCGGCCAGGTACGGCGCGAGCTGCAGGCACAAGGATTTTTGGTAGAAAAAATTTCCGGTTACGGCAGCAAACGCGAGATGATCGTCGCGCAATTGGCAAATCAAGCTGCGCAAGAAACCGCGTGCGATACAACCCCCTGGTTACTGCACCCGACGCCACACCAGATCCCGGATCATGTCATCGTGACAGGCGCAGGACTTGCCGGATGCCATATTGCCCGCGCACTGGCAGAACGAGGCATCCGGGTTACTGTCCTGGAAAAACATGCAAACCCGGCAGAGGAAGCGTCCGGCAATCCACAAGGCGCACTGCATACAAAATTATCTGGCAACAGTGCGGCATTGGCACAATTTGGCTTGTCGAGCTTCCAGTACGCCACCCGACATTACCAGCAACCGCATCTAGAAAATCACTTTCACCGCTGCGGTTTGTTGCAGCTTTCTGATGCCGGGAAAATTACCGGGACGACACAGGATTTTTTCCAACAAACACCGGAATTGCTGCAACCGCTCGATGCAACACAGGCATCAGCAGCAGCAGGCATTGGCCTGGATCGTGGCGGAGACTGGCTCCCGCAAGCAGGCTGGGCCGAACCGCAAGCCGTTTGCAGGCAATTGCTTGATCATCCCGGAATTGTCGTGCGCTACGATACCGCCATCGCGGACTTGCAACGCATCGATAACGCATGGCAACTACTCGATCCGCAAAAAAAACGCATCGCCTCTGCCGCGCACGTCGTTGTCGCCTGCGCAAACCAGAGTGCAGTTTTTGCAGAAACAGCGTGGCTGCCGTTGCGCCCAGTACGCGGCCAGATCACATATTTGCCCGCCACACACAACAGCAAAAAACTGCAATGCGTATTGTGCAATGAAGGCTATATCACGCCAGCACACAGCGCACAGTCCACAGAAAAAATTCACTGTGCAGGCGCCAGCTTTATTCCCGGCGACAGCGATTGCACACTGCGCGACACTGAACAACAGCACAACCTGCGCTTGCTGGCAGGCATATCTGTGCCGTTGGCAAGCGAATGGCAGGACTTACCCTTGCAAGGCCGTGCCGCATTGCGCAGTACCACGCCCGATCATTTGCCGCTGGTCGGCGCACTGCCGGATCGCAATCACTTTCTCGACACTTACTCGGCACTGCAATACAACGCGAAAAGCGTGATTGGCCGCACCGGCAATCATGTCGAAGGCTTGTGGATGTTTGCAGGATTTGGTGGACGCGGCTTGTGTTATATCCCGCTGGCAGCAGAATTGCTGGCATCGCAATTACTGCATCAACCCCGCCCCGTTGCGCGTGACATGCAAATGGCGCTGGCCCCGGGACGATTCATCATTCGCGAGTTGATACGCAGGAAAAAAACAGAACACCCGTAAACAGATCCGGAAAAAGGATTACTCTTCCGCAACCGCGATAATCTGGCACGCAGCATCGGTGCCACTCGCATGCATCACGCGGGTAAAATCTTCCTGCTTCTGGTAGCCATTGCGCAGACTGTTGATCTTGTTCGCCACGGCGAACTGGCCGCGCACGCCCTGCTCCACTTCGAACAGGACTTCGCGCAATTCATTGATCGGGTTCATGCTACACGTCTGGCAAATGCCTTTCTGTACCCGTACATGCGCCACTTTCAAGGCATCAACGTCTTCAATCGACAGGTCATAGATGCTACCCATCGGCACCGTTTTTTCCCAGTCATGGCAGCACAGGTAATACTGGCCATTCCAGCCTATGAACACCGAGTAAAAAGCAATCGAGCAGAGTTCCGTCAGACCTTTCTTGTTCAGCAGCGACACCGCTTCACGCCAGTGTTTTTTATTATTGAGAAACTGGAACGGTTTTTCATGCGAGCCGCCGCGATTTTCCTCACGCACCACATGCACAAGATCGACACCCGCTTTTTCCCAGAACGCTGTAATTGCCTCGATCTGGTTTTCATTGCCCTCATGGCGCACCACGGTGATCTGCACGTGACAACGACCGCGCGACTGCCTGATAAATTCAAAAATATTGTCGCGTGTGACAGAAAAATCCAGGCCATAAATCCTGTCGTAGTCTGCATCAATATCACTGACGCTGAACACCATGCGCTTCAGGCCGGCATCCAGCAACCCGGACGTCAGCTCCGGTGTAAGGCGTGAACCGTTGGAAGCAATACCCACCGCCAGCCCCTGATCGATACCATAGCGCACACACGCCAGGAACTGCGGGTGCAGCATAGGCTCACCCAGCCCCGTGAGGAACACTTGTGCATGACTGCCCAGCTCCTTGATGCGTTCTACCGTTTGCTGGAAAACCTCGAAACTCATGAAGCCCTGCTTCGGTGTTTTTTCGCGGGGACAGAAGTCACAGGTGGCATTGCACCGGTTGGTCAGCTCAACATCGATATTGCGATTGGCGATCTTCAAAGTACTGGCCTGTGCTACACGCGTAGCTTTGCTCTTGTGGATGCATAGAACCTATCACATCCAGTCACCCTTGGCCATTTGCCCGGCTTGCGGCGTGTATAATTGCCGGCCATTTCCTGTATTTCCTTATCCACATCATGGACAAAACCTACCAACCTCACGCCATTGAAAACCGCTGGTACGCCACCTGGGAAAAAGCAGGCTATTTCCAGCCTTCCGGCGAAGGCAAACCCTACTGCATCATGATTCCACCGCCGAATGTCACCGGCTCGCTGCACATGGGTCACGGCTTCAACAATGCCGTGATGGATACGCTGACCCGCTACCACCGCATGATGGGCTACAACACCCTGTGGCAACCGGGCACCGACCATGCCGGCATTGCCACGCAGATGGTGGTAGAGCGCCAGCTGGCCGCACAAAACCAGACGCGCCACGATCTCGGTCGCGACAGGTTTCTCGACAAGGTATGGGAGTGGAAAGAAGAATCCGGCGGCACTATCACACAACAGATTCGCCGCCTTGGCTCTTCCGTTGACTGGTCGCGCGAACGCTTCACGATGGACGCCGGTTTATCGGAAGCGGTCAAAGAAGCCTTTGTGCGTTTGCATGAAGATGGCCTGATCTATCGCGGCAAGCGCCTGGTGAACTGGGATCCGAAATTGCACACCGCGATTTCAGACCTGGAAGTATTAAGCGAGGAAGAAAAAGGCTCGCTGTGGCATTTGCGTTATCCGGTAGATGGCAGTGACGAGATGCTGGTTGTCGCCACCACTCGCCCTGAAACCCTGCTGGGCGATTCTGCAGTTGCTGTGCATCCTGAAGATGATCGTTACAAACATCTCATCGGCAAGCAGGTGAAATTACCGGTTACCGGTCGACTCGTACCGATTATTGGCGACGACTATGTCGACCGTGAATTCGGCACCGGCGTGGTAAAAATCACACCCGCGCACGATTTCAATGACTACGAAGTCGGCAAGCGCCACAAATTGCCACTGTTCAATATTTTTAACCGCGATGCCGCGATCATTTCAGACGCGCCTGAAACGAATACTATCGGTATTCCCGATGAATATCACGGACTCGATCGCTTCGTAGCGCGCAAGAAACTGGTGGCGCAAGCAGAAGCAGAAGGCTGGCTGGAAAAAATTGAGCCACACACGTTGAAAGTACCACGTGGTGATCGTTCGGGCGTGGTGATCGAACCGTGGCTCACCGACCAATGGTATGTCAGCACCCAACCACTGGCAAAAGAAGCGATTGCCGCTGTGGAAGAAGGCCGTATCAAATTTGTACCACAACAATACGAAAACATGTATTTCTCGTGGATGCGTGACATCCAGGACTGGTGTATCTCACGCCAGTTGTGGTGGGGTCACCGCATACCTGCATGGTATGACGAAGCCGGCAATGTATTTGTCGGCCGGGATGAGGCAGATGTGCGTGCCAAACACAAGCTCGCGGCAAACATTTCACTGCGCCAGGATGACGATGTACTCGACACCTGGTTCTCGTCAGCACTGTGGACATTCTCCACACTCGGCTGGCCTGAAAATACAGACGCCCTGAAAACTTTCCACCCGACTGATGTGCTGGTTACCGGTTTCGACATTATTTTCTTCTGGGTGGCACGGATGATCATGATGACGACCCACTTCATGAAAAATCCCGATGGCACACCCCAGGTGCCGTTCAAGACAGTTTATGTACATGGACTGGTGCGCGATGCGCAAGGCCAGAAAATGTCGAAGTCAAAAGGCAATGTTCTCGATCCCATCGACCTGATTGACGGCATTGACCTGGAGACACTGGTGAAAAAACGCACCAGCGGCATGATGCAACCGCAGCTCGCCGAAAAAATCGAGAAAGCGACGCGCAAGGAATTCCCGGATGGCCTCAACGCCTACGGTACCGATGCCTTGCGATTTACTTTCCTCTCACTCGCCTCCACCGGCCGCGACATCAAGTTTGATGTCGGTCGCATAGAAGGCTTCCGTAATTTCTGTAACAAGATCTGGAATGCTTCGCGTTACGTGATGATGAATTGCGAAGCACAGGATTGTGGTCAAACCGGCGCAACAGATTTCGAATTGTCACTGGCTGACAAGTGGATCATTTCACGCCTGCAACTCGCAGAAAAAACCGTCAGTGATGCACTGAACCAATTCCGTTTTGACCTGGCCTCGCAAGCGGCTTACGAATTTTTCTGGAACGAATACTGCGACTGGTACCTGGAACTCTCCAAACCGACACTGAATGATGACAGTTTTACCGCTGCACAGAAAAAAGGCACCCGCCGCACACTGATCCGCGTACTGGAAGCCAGCTTGCGCCTGCTGCATCCGATGATGCCATTCATCACCGAAGAAATCTGGCAACGCGTGAGAACACTGGCCGGTACCAGCGGCGACACCATCATGCTGGCGCGTTATCCCCAGGCTGATCACAGCAAGGTCGATGCGAATGCGGAAGCCGATATTGCCTGGCTGCAACAAGTGATTCTCGGCATCCGCAATATTCGCGGTGAAATGAATATTTCCGACAAGAAAAAGTTTCCGGTTTTCTTCCGTAACGGCGACGCCAAGGATCGTGAACGCCTGCAACAGAATGATACCTGGTTACGCAAACTGGCAAATCTCGAGACGACAACCTGGCTGGATGCCAATCAGGCAGCACCGATGTCTGCCACCGCGCTCGCCGGACAGATGGAAATACTGGTGCCGATGGCTGGCCTGATCGACAAACAGGCAGAAATTTCTCGACTGCAGAAAGAAACCGAAAGACTGCAAAAAGAATGTGAACGCATCAGCGGCAAACTGTCGAATGAAAGTTTTGTCGCCAAGGCACCTGCCGACGTCATCAGCAAGGAACGTGAAAAGCTGGCTGATACTGAAATCTCGCTCTCAAAACTGCAAGCGCAAATTGATGCGATAAGCGCCCTGTGAGGGATTGATGCTGACAGTGCCGCAAAGGAATTCTCTCTGGCCAGCATCCATCTATAGCGCTTTGTTGCTGGCAGCGGGATTTCTGGCTTATGGCGCCACCGGCCACGATGACGCGCATATCAATTTCTGGTCAGCCTATACATTACTCGAGCATGGCCAGTTCCTGAATTACAACGGCGAACGTATCGAGCAAACCACCAATTTACTGCAAGACATCCTGACCGCCATCCTGCATCTGGTATCCAGGATGGATCTTGTCACTTGCGGTTTTCTTGTCGACATCATGTCTGCCTTCGCCTGCATTATGCTGGGTATCGCCCTGGTACGGCGGACATCATCCATGACTTACTGGATATCGACGATGTTGTGCAGCTCCAGCAGCTTTATGCTGTGGAGTTTCGGCGGCATGGGCGCGACACTTGCCGCATTCTGCTTGCTGGCAACTATTTATGTCTGGGACATATGGATTGACAGCACTGCACCCAACCTGAAATTGAAATGCCTGCTGTTATCCACTTGTCTTGCCTTGACGCTTGAACGACCAGAAATGCCATTGATTGCAATCGCGCTTGCTTGCTGGATGCTGGCGTTGAACATCACTAACACCGAAAAAAGAAAACGCTGCCTGCAATTGTTGGCGCTCAGTCTGTCCGCTACTGTTTTACTGTTCGGCTGGCAACAACTGTATTTTTCTTCCTGGTTGCCGGTGCCAGCACTGGCCAAACAAGGCGGCAGCCTGCATGACAAATTGCAACTGGGTTATATCTACATCGTTTTCAACAGCGTACTGAATCCTGTTGTAGTGGTGTCACTGTTGTTACTACCTTGTTACTGGTGGCAGCAGCATCGCAACCCCGCAAGCAATAAAAACAGGCGCACACTTTTTTGCTTGCTAAGCGGAGCCACTTTTATTTATCTGGGCTTTATCTGGGCAGCTGGCGGTGACTGGATGCAAGCTGGCCGTTTTTTTGTGCCCATCCTGCCGACAACGAGCCTTCTACTGGTGATGACACTCGGCAATTTACCATCGAGGTGGGCCACACATATCACACTGGCAGTGCTGTGCAGTTTGCAGGCCTTGCAGCAGTACATCACCACGATTCCCAAACTGTCGCACGGAATACCCGCATGGACACAATTCCATATCGCCGACCAGCACCAGCGTTACTCCCTGTTTGAAAAACTGAACCAGGAACACCTGCGTGACATGGGTGTCATTGATCATCTTGCGCAAATTATTCCTGGCCTGCACACAAAATTGAATCGCCCTGTTATTTTGATGTCAGGACAAGCCGGCATGGTTTTTTATTACACGGCCCGGGAGTTTGGCAACGACGTACAGTTTCGTGATTTACGCGGACTGGTTGAAGACAGCCTGACGCGCTGTCCGGTCACTGCTGATATCAGGAAAGGTTCGCAGGGAATTTTCTGGGGCTACAGGGAGTTTTTTGCGCTGTTACCACAACTGCAGGCAGCTTGTGGCATTGCGCCGCCAGACCTGATTTATGACATTAACGACATGACGCAAAAACTCGGGAAAACACTGGAACCCTACGGTTATACACTGATACACAGTGAAACCGGTTTTCTTATCGAGAACTCGACAGCACTGCCTTATAACAGGCTACTGTCTCCCAACATGATTTTTATCCGGAATGAATTATTGCCGTTATTAGACCATCAGGAAAAAATCATCATCGACTACAACAGACTCCCCCTGCAATCGCGTTTCTGAATCATAAAAAAAGCCCCGGCTAGCGGGGCTTTTTCCAGTCACTGCATGCTGCCAACAATCAATCCTGCTGGGCAACTTCCGCTACCGGTTCTGCTGCTTCACCGCCCTCTTCTGCCATCGCTTCCTTGATGGAAAGCTTGATGCGGCCGCGATTATCCACGTCGAGCACTTTTACGCGCACTTCCTGTCCTTCCTGCAAACGGTCAGCGACCGATGCAATACGCTCGTTGCAAACTTGTGAGATATGCACAAGTCCGTCCTTGCCCGGCAGGAATTCTACAAACGCACCGAAATCAACGATACGCACTACCTTACCGGTATAGATTGCGCCGATTTCTGCTTCTGCAGTAATTGCTTCGATACGGCGCAGTGTTTCCTGTTGCGCTTCCATATTGGCAGCGTAGATGCGGATAACGCCGGTATCTTCAATATCAACCTGTGAGCCGGTGGCTTCGGTGATGGAACGGATGGTTGCGCCGCCCTTGCCGATGATGTCGCGGATTTTTTCAGGATCAATCTTGATCTGCGTGAAGCGTGGTGCAGTTTCTGCAATCACCGCACGACCGGTGCTGATCACCTTGTTCATTTCGGCAAGAATCTGCAGACGCGCAGCCAGTGCCTGCTCGAGTGCACGATCCATGATTTCTTCGTTAATGCCTTCGATCTTGATATCCATCTGCAACGCAGTGATACCGTTGGCAGTACCGGCAACCTTGAAATCCATATCGCCGAGATGATCTTCGTCGCCAAGAATATCCGTCAACACGGCAAAGCGATTACCGTCCTTGATCAAGCCCATGGCAATACCGGCTACCGGTGCTTTCAAGGGCACGCCAGCATCCATCAATGCCAGGCTGCTTCCGCAGACTGAGGCCATGGAGCTAGAACCGTTCGATTCAGTAATTTCAGAAACCACACGAATGGTGTACGGGAACGATTCCTGTGATGGCAACATCGCCGCCACACCACGACGCGCAAGGCGACCGTGGCCGATTTCGCGACGACCCGTGCCACCCATACGACCACATTCGCCCACCGAGTACGGAGGAAAATTGTAGTGCAACATGAATGGATCCTTGCGATCACCTTCCAGTGCATCAATGGTTTGCGCATCACGCAGCGAACCCAGTGTCGCCACAACCATGGCCTGTGTTTCGCCACGTGTGAACAAGGCAGAACCGTGTACATTTGGCAATACGCCTACTTCAATAGCCAGTGCGCGCACAGTGCGATTGTCACGGCCGTCGATGCGTGGCTCACCGTTCAATACACGGTTGCGCACAACTTTTTTCTCGAGCTTGCCAAACATTTCCGCAACGTCTTTTGCACTGAAGCCGCTTTCTTCGCCGGCAACTTTTTCAATCGCAAGATTGCGCAACTCACCCAGACGCGCATAACGCAACTGCTTCTCGGTGATGCGATAGGCTTCGCCAATTTGCGGACCCACAGCTGCAACCACTTTATCCTGCAACAGACGGTTTTCTGCAGGCGGCTGCCAATCCCAACGCGGCTTTCCTGCATCAGCAGCCAGCGCATTGATTGCAGCAATTACCACTTGCATTTCGTGGTGGGCAAACAATACCGCGCCCAGCATGATGTCTTCCGGCAATTCATTCGCTTCGGATTCAACCATCAACACAGCGTCCTTGGTACCGGCGACGACCATGTCGAGCTCAGACGCTTTCAGTTTCTTGTAACCCGGATTCAGGACATAGCCTTCTTCATCGGTATAACCAACACGCGCTGCGCCGATCGGGCCGTTGAATGGAATTCCTGAAATAGCGAGTGCCGCTGATGTGCCGATCATGGCGATCATATCCGGATCCATGTCTTTCTCGGCAGAAACGACCGTACAGATCACCTGGACTTCATTGTTGAAGTCATCGGGAAACAGGGGACGAATCGGGCGATCAATCAGGCGTGACGTCAGTGTTTCTTTTTCGGTAGGACGGCCTTCACGCTTGAAATAGCCACCGGGAATCTTGCCGGCCGCATAGGCTTTTTCCTGATAATGGACAGAGAGCGGAAAAAAATCCTGTCCTTCTTTGGCTTTTTTGGCGCCAACAACAGTACACAATACCGTTGTGGTTCCCATGGTTGCCAGAACTGCTCCGCATGCCTGACGCGCAACACGCCCGGTTTCCAGCGTAACGGTCTGGTCACCGTACTGAAATTTTTTGATAATGGCTTTCACGATATCTTCCTTTCAATTCTTCAATATTTACGATACGGAAAACGGCTGCATTTATAAAATTGACGCACCTGTCCACAGACAAGGACAGGTACGTCACATCATTAACGGCGCAGGCCGAGCTTGCCGATCAACTGTGTATAACGGTTGGCATCTTTACGTTTGAGATAGTCGAGCAATTTGCGGCGCTGGTTAACCATTCGGATCAAGCCGCGACGCGAGTGGTGATCCTGCTTGTGGTCGCCAAAATGTGATTGCAATTTGTCGATATTCGCCGACAACAACGCAACCTGTACTTCCGGCGAACCGGTATCTTTCTCGTCTTGGCCGTAGGTTTTGACGATTGCAGATTTTTCCTGAACTGACAGTGCCATGGTAATTACCTCTTTTAAATATGCGTTAAAAAAATCACGCCCGACCGTGCATATTTACAGTCGTCGTGCCTGGGTTTTGCTGCAAACGATTTGCTTGCAGCAATTTTCGCGGTGCAATGCGTCCATCCGGCTGGATTTCTGCGACACCAAGAAACTCTCCGCTTTCGAGTGACACGCGCACCATCTCGCCTACTGCAGTGGTTTGCAATGCACGCACGTCCAGAACCGGCTGGCCCTGGCGTAAATAAAACCCTGAAGCCACTGGCAGGGTGACAGCCTGCAAATGGTCTATTGCTGTTTCAACTGGCAGCAGGAAACGATCCAGCAAATCCGCACGATCTTCACCACGTGCTTCCACCAACGTATCGAGCGTTACACATTGCGATTCGCTGAAAGGGCCTGCCTGTGAGCGGTGCAGTGCGCTGATATGCGCGCCACAACCCATCCTTGCGCCGACATCCTCCGCCAGGGTACGGATATAGGTGCCCTTACTGACACAGGCCTCCACATCCGCTTCCGGGTAGTCGCCGCCACGGAACGCTGTCAGTGTAAGGTTAAAAACAGTCACCGGGCGCGCTGCGCGCTCGATTTCCTTGCCTTCACGCGCCAGCTTGTAGAGTGGCTGCCCCTGGTGCTTGATCGCCGAAAACATCGACGGCACCTGTTCAATCTCACCGACAAACTGCGCGAGCGCCGATTCTACAGTAGCCTGCGTCAGTTGTGGGGTCGGTGTGTGCGTCAATACCTCACCTTCGGCATCACCCGTGTTGGTGGTAATCCCGAAGCGCATGGTGCAACGGTAGGATTTGTTGGCATCAAGCAGGTACTGGGAAAACTTGGTTGCCTCGCCAAAACACAAAGGCAAAACGCCTGTCGCCATCGGATCCAGGCTGCCGGTATGCCCGGCTTTTGCTGCCCCAAACAACCACTTCACGCGCTGCAGGGCTGCATTGGAAGTGAGGCCTGGCGGCTTGTCCAGCAACAGGATGCCATCAATCTGCCTGCCCTTCGGCTTGCGCTGCTTGCCCATACGCCTTACTGCCCTTCCGACGCCTGCGCAGCAGCATGATGACTTGCATCTGCCGCCACAGCCTTATCAATCAGTGCCGTCAGTTGGGCGCCGCGCTGGATACTGGTGTCGAATACAAAAAACAGCCGGGGTGTTGTGCGCATGTGATTGCTCGCGGCAATCTTGCTGCGCAGGAAACCGCCAGCATTGTTAAGTGCTTTCAGACCCTGCGCGCGCTCTTCATCTGTCCTGTCACTCACAAATGTCACATACACCTTGGCATGGGCGAGATCGCGACTGACCTCTACTTCGTTGATGTTGACCATGCCAACACGCGGATCGCGCACTTCCTGCTGGATCAGCAAGGCCAGCTCGCGCTTGAGGTAATCTCCCACGCGCTGGATGCGACTGTACTCTTGCGCCATGTGTGCGATGTCCTGCCGGCTTACAGACTGCGGACGATCGTGTTGACCTGGTAAACCTCGATCTGGTCACCCGGTTTCACATCGTTGTAGTCTTTCACGCCAATACCGCATTCCATACCTGCACGCACTTCGGATGCATCATCCTTGAAGCGACGCAATGACTCGAGTTGACCCTGGAAGATCACCACGTTGTCACGCAACACGCGTATCGGTTTGTTACGGTACACAATACCTTCCACCACCATACAACCGGCAATCTGGCCGAATTTTGGCGAACTGAACACATCGCGCACCTGTGCGATTCCAAGGATTTCTTCCTGGGTCTCCGGTGCAAGCATGCCACCAAGTGCCTGTTTCATTTCGTCAAGCAGGTTATAGATGATGCTGTAGTAACGAATCTCTACACCTTCCTGTTCTGCACGTTTGCGGGCAGCACCTTCAGCACGCACATTGAAACCGAGAATGATTGCACCGGTTGTCATCGCCAGATTCACATCGGTTTCGGCAATACCACCAACACCACCCGTGACCACGCGCACTTCCACTTCGTCATTACCCAGTGCACCGAGTGCGGACTGGATTGCTTCAAGCGAACCACGCACATCAGCTTTCAATACGACATTGAGGATTTTCTTCTCGTCTGCACCGATGTTACTGAAAATATTTTCCAGATTGACTGCCTGCTGGCGACCATGACGTGACAGGCGTTCTTTCTGTTCACGAAACTGTGCCACTTCACGCGCACGGCGCTCGTCCGGCACCACCAGAAAACTGTCGCCCGCATTCGGCACACCATCAAGACCCAGCAATTCGACAGGAACAGAAGGGCCCGCCTCATCAATCGGCTTGCCCGTGTGGTCAAACATCGCACGCACACGACCATAATTGACGCCAGCCAGCACAACATCACCGCGACGCAATGTACCGCGCTGCACCAGCAGACTCGCCACTGCACCACGACCTTTATCAAGACGCGATTCGATGACAACGCCCTGCGCAGGCACATCAGATGGCGCTTTCAGCTCAAGCATTTCTGCTGCAAGCAAAACCGATTCCAGCAATTTATCGATGCCTTCACCGGTATGCGCGGAAACCGGGACAAACTGCGTATCACCACCCCAGTCATCGGGGATGACATCGCGCTGCACCAGTTCGTTTTTGACTCGATCAGGATCGGCAGACGGTTTGTCTATTTTATTGATCGCCACCACCATTGGCACACCCGCTGCTTTCGCATGCTGGATAGCCTCGACAGTCTGCGGCATCACACCATCATCTGCAGCTACAACAAGAATAACAACGTCTGTCGATTGTGCGCCGCGTGCACGCATCGCGGTAAAGGCGGCGTGGCCCGGTGTATCGAGGAAAGTGATTTCACCACGATCCGTGTGTACGCGGTACGCACCAATATGCTGGGTGATGCCACCCGCTTCACCGGCAGCAACTTTGGCCTTGCGGATGTAATCCAGCAAGGAAGTCTTGCCATGATCAACGTGACCCATCACGGTAACAACCGGCGCGCGAGGCAACGACGTACCCTCATCACCTGCCAGCAACTCTTCAAGATTTTCTTCAACGGCATTTTCAGAAACAGCAACTGGCGTGTGACCGAATTCCTCAACAATCAGGAACGCTGTATCGCGATCAATCACCTGGTTGACCGTAGCCATTACACCCAGCTTCATGAGCGCCTTGACAACTTCCACGCCTTTCACATTCATTTTCTGGGCAAGTTCGCCCACCTGGATCTGCTCTGGCAGCGGAACATCGTGCACTTGCTTCTCCGTTGGACGCTGGAAAGTGTGCCGGTTATTCAGCTTCACCTTGTGTTTGCCGGTACCGCGTGAAAACGGCCGGAAATCCATATCTTCAGCGTGACCTTCAACATCTTCCTCGCTGATAATTTCATAAACTTCACTGCGATTCGGGCGATGACGTGCATTCTTGTCACGTACTTTCACCGCACCTTTTTTCTTGTTCTTGTCATCATCCTCTTCTACTGCACGCTTCTTAAGAGAATCACGTGGCGCAACAACAACGCCAGCATCAACAGCTGGTACACCTGCAACGGTTACTGCAGGTTTTACAAGCGCAGTGTCCTTGGCCTGCCTGGATTTTTCCATTTCCAGTTTGCGGGCAGCCAATTCTTTCCGCTCACGATCTTCGGTTTCCCGACGGGCCAACATGGCAGCCTGCCGCCGGTGCTCCGCATCATCAAGTGCTGAGCGACCCAGTATTTTGCCAGACAGTTTTGAAACCGGCTTTGCTTCTTCAGCCGTCGCCGAAGACTGTACTTCTGCAGTAGCATCAGGCTGTGACTGGATTTCAGCTTCCGTTGTCAGCTCAACGACCGGTTCATTCTCGGTAACCGGTTCTGCCTGCAATTCCGCCGCTAAAAGCTCAACCTCGGCCGGAGCAGCCACATCAAGCGCAGGCTCATCATCTGCAACAATTGCAGGAAGATCATCCATAGCATCTTCAATGTCTTCCCGCTTTATGTACGTGCGTTTTTTACGCACTTCAACACTGACTGTTTTTTTCGCAGTCCCTGTGCCGGTTTTGATCGTGCTGACCGTTTTACGCTTGAGCGTAATTTTTTTCGGACTACCCTCTCCATCACCTGCCTGGCCGTGCGACTTTTGCAAGAAATTCAACAAAACCTGTTTCTGCTCATCAGAAACACCTTCTGTCGCCTTTCTCTGGGGCAGGCCGGCGTCTTCCATCTGCTTCAGCAGACGATCAACAGATGTGCCGATACTCTCGGCCAATTGACTAACAGTGACATCACTCATGCAGTGCTCCTCTTCTCTGGCGCAGTCTGGCTGATGCTGTCATCAGGCAAACCACGGCGCACGCGCCGTCATGATCAGGCTGGCGACTTTTTCTGCATCCAGTTCGGGGGCGATATCCAAGACATCATCCACAGCCTGTTCAGCCAGATCTTCCATCGTACAAATACCCTTGGCAGCCAACTGATGTGCCAAAGCCTCGGTCATACCTTCCATAGCCAACAAATCGTCAGCCGGCTGGCCTTCCTGGCGCTCTTCACTGGCAAGCGCACGCGTCAACAATGCATCTTTCGCACGGTTGCGCAGCTCGGTAGCAATTTCTTCGTCAAAACCTTCGATAGTCATCATTTCATCAATCGGCACATAGGCAACTTCTTCGAGTGAAGTGAATCCCTCTTCAACGAGTACGCCTGCAACATCTTCATCCACTTCGAGTGCAGCCATGAACAGCTCCAGGATCGAACCGGTTTCCAGCGCCTGTTTGGCTTCCGCCTCTTCAACGCTCATGACATTAATAATCCAGCCCGTAAGTTGTGAAGCCAGCTTCACATTCTGGCCGCCACGACCGATGGCCTGGGCCAGGTTTTCTTCTGCCACAGCCACATCAATCGTGCGTGAATCTTCATCCATCACAATGGATTCCACTTCTGCAGGAGCCATGGCATTGATAACCAGCTGCGCCGGATTGTCATTCCACAACACGATATCAATACGTTCGTTGTCGAGTTCACCAGACACCGCTTGTACACGGGAACCACGCATACCGACACAAGCGCCAACAGGGTCAATACGGCCGTCATTGGTTTTCACGGCAATTTTTGCGCGCGATCCCGGATCGCGCGCAGCGGCACGGATCTCGATGACCTGTTCTGCAATTTCAGGCACTTCGATCTTGAATAATTCAATCAGCATTTCGGGGCAACTGCGAGAAAGAATCAGTTGCGGACCACGCTGATCCTGACGAATCTCCAGCAACACCGCTCGCACACGGTCATTCATGCGGAATAATTCACGGCCAACCAGATTTTCGCGGGGCAAAATAGCTTCCGCATTACCACCAAGATCTACGATCACATTGTCTCGAGTTACTTTCTTGACCGTACCATTAATCAATTCACCAATGCGATGACGATAGATCTCTACAATTTGTGCACGCTCGGCTTCACGCACTTTCTGCACGATAACCTGCTTGGCAATTTGTGCAGCGATGCGGCCAAACTCAACGTTTTCAACGACTTCCTCACAAACATCACCGGCTTTGAGTGATGGATCTTTTTCATGCGCTTCCTGCAGGGTGAATTGGGTGCCGAGCTCTGCCAGCACATCATCAGGCATCACTTCCCAGCGACGTACTGTGGTGTATTCACCGGTCTGGCGATTGATCGAGACTTCAATATTGGAGTCTTCGTCGTAACGCTTTTTGGTAGCCGTTGCCAGCGCCTGCTCCAACGCATGGAAAATCAATTCCTTGTCGACTCCCTTCTCATGGGAGACGGCGTCAGCAACCAGCAGAATTTCTTTGTTCATTGCTTGCCCCCTACTGTAAATGTATCGATATAAACCGGGTTAACCATCCAGCTTGCAGAAACTGCTTTCGTTACTGGTCTGCATCTGGCAAATCATCTTCATCAACAACATGACCAAGAACTGCTTCATCAATCGCGTCGCCTTCACGCAGGCCTTTACCACCATTGTTTCCATCGACGCTGTCATTGAAAGAAGGCACAACATTGGCCTTGTCTATACCTTCCATCGGCAGCAGGTATTCGGTATCACCAACCTGCAACACCAGATCACCGTCTTCGATACCACACACGACGCCCTGGAATTTACGGCGCCCTTCATATGGTGCACGCAAACGGACTGCTATCAGCGCGCCCACGTAACGCAAATACTGCTCTGGACGAAACAGTGGCCTGTCCATACCGGGCGAGGACACTTCCAGCATGTATGCACCGGAAATCGGGTCTTCAACATCGAGCACTGCGCTCACCTGGCGACTGACCCGTTCGCAGTCATCCACCGTAATACCGTCTTCCGCATCAATATAAATACGCAATGCGCTGCGGCGGCCTTGCTGGAAATATTCCAGGCCCCACAGCTCACAACCCTGTTCCACCACTACCGGCGCCAACAAGGCTTCAAGATCGGCTGCTCTGCTCATCTGCCACTCATTACTGTCAGGCACACCAGAAAAAATAGCGCACCATAAAAAAATGGGCCCAAGGCCCATCCACTAAAAACACCAGATAACAAAAAGCCCCGTAAAGGGGCCCTCGTCACAGGCACCGGTAAACAACCAGTGCCTCTAATGATTTGGTAGCGGGGGCTGGATTTGAACCAACGACCTTCGGGTTATGAGCCCGACGAGCTACCAAGCTGCTCCACCCCGCAATCAC
>DAOMGE010000047.1:0-20100 GCA_035430165.1 Pseudomonadales bacterium
TGTGGTATTGCCATGCTGGGTCAGCTGACAGGTTTTTCTGCGCTCGTACTCTATGCCGGTCTGGCGTTGTGGCAATGGCGTGCCTGGCAAAGACAGACGGTGCCGGCAAGGCAGGCCATGAGTCTACTGGCGACGCTGGCATTAGGGCTGCATGCGATCAGTGTCTACACGCAAATCGATACCGTGGCGGGCTTTAACTTCGGCTTCTTTCACGTTTCGTCGCTGATTTTCTGGGTAGTTTGCATCACCATCGTTATCAGCAGTTTCAAGCTGCCAGTGGGGTCGCTGCTGGCACCAGTGTTTGCGATGACATCACTCAGCATTGCCTGTTCCCTCTTTCTGGACAGTCCTTATACGCCACAACATGACCTGGGTTACCCGATAGCCGGCCATATCCTGCTGTCGATACTGGCCTACAGTATCCTCACGATTGCGAGTGCGCAGGCGCTGGCGCTGGCACTGCAGGATCGCCTGTTGAAAGAACGCCAGTTCCAGAAAGCCATGGCGTTGTTGCCACCCCTGCAGACCATGGAGGCGCTGCTGTTTGAAATGCTGTGGGCTGGTACGGTGTTGCTCGCGCTTTCGATTGCCAGTGGTCTTTTATTTTTCAACGATATGCGGGCGCAGCATCTGGCCCATAAAATGTTTTTTTCCCTGGTCGCACTGGCGGTATACGCGGTACTCCTGTGGGGTCGCCACCAGCGTGGTTGGCGTGGCAGACAGGCTATCCACTGGACACTGGGTGGTTTTGCGGCCCTGATGCTGGCTTATTTCGGGACCAAATTTGTCCTGGAGTTCATCCTGCACCTGCAATGATGTCTGCCGGTTCTGGCAGTGTCTTTGTGCCGAGGTTGATTCGTCCACCACTTCCCGATAGGATTTGCCCTTGGATTTGATCATCAGGCAGCGAGAGCTGCCTGTTTTTGTTTCGGCGTCTGGATGCTGGTTTTATGTCACACGCATTGATGAATACCTACGGAACACGCTCGCTCGGCTTTGTGCGGGGCGAAGGCTCGTGGCTGTTTGATGACAAGGGTAATCGCTATTTTGATGCCATCAGTGGTATCGCTGTGTGCGGTCTCGGCCATGCACATCCGAAAGTCGCTGAAACGCTGGCCAGACAGGCAGCGACGCTGGTTCACACATCCAATCTGTACAACATCCCGCAGCAGGAAAAGCTGGGTGAAACGCTGTGCCGGTTGTCAGGTATGGACAAGGTGTTTTTCGGCAACTCCGGTGCCGAGGCCAACGAATGTGCGATCAAACTGGCGCGTTTCTATGGCCACAAACGGGGCATTGATAACCCGGTCATCATCGTCATGGAAAGCGCCTTCCACGGGCGGACACTGGCCACCTTGACGGCTACGGGCAATCGCAAGGTGCAGGCCGGTTTCGAACCCCTGGTGCAAGGCTTTGTCAGGGCACCGTACGGGGATGTCGACGCGGTAAAAACCATTGCCGGGAATAACCCGAATGTGGTGGCGATACTGGTCGAACCGGTGCAGGGCGAGGGCGGTGTGAATATCCCGGCGCCGGAATACCTGAACCTGTTGCGCGAAATTTGCAACAAGCACCAGTGGTTGTTGATGCTGGATGAAGTGCAGACCGGTAACGGCCGTACGGGCAAATATTTCGCCTACCAGCACAATGGCATCCTGCCGGATGTGGTAACCACCGCCAAGGGTCTTGGCAATGGCTTTCCGATCGGTGCCTGTCTTGCCAAGGGTGAGGTAGCGGAGCTGTTCCAGCCGGGAAACCACGGCTCCACTTACGGTGGTAGTCCTCTGGCCTGTGCCACCGCACAAACGGTCGTGGATACACTGTTGCAGGACAAACTGATTGAGCGTGCTGCCAGTCTCGGCAAGACCCTGCTGCAGCGGTTTGCCCAGTCGCTGGAAGGTTGCGAGCAGGTTGCTGCCGTGCGCGGCAAGGGCTTGATGCTCGGTATCGAGCTTAGGAAAGATTGCCCGGATCTGGTTGCACAAGCGGCCGCCAAAGGTCTGTTGGTCAATGTCACGGCGGGCAAGGTCATCCGTCTGTTGCCGCCGCTGGTGATGACAGACCAGGAGGTTGATTTTCTGGTCAATACACTGTGCGACCTGATTCGCCAGCAGGCATGAGGGAGAGACGCATGGCTGTCCGCCATTTCCTGACTTTGCTCGACTTTACGGCCGATGAATTGCGGGCGCTGATCCAGCGCTCTATCGCCATGAAGGCAGACCATCAGGCCGGCCGTGACCAGCAAATCTTTCGCAACAAGGTGTTGGGGATGATCTTCGAAAAATCCTCGACCCGCACCCGTGTTTCCTTCGAGGCGGGGATGGCGCAACTGGGCGGGCATGCGATGTTCCTGTCGCCCCGTGATACCCAGCTGGGTCGGGGCGAACCGGTGGAAGACTCGGCGCGGGTGTTGTCGCGCATGGTCGACATCATCATGATCCGCACATTTGCCCACGGTGTTGTCGAGCGTTTTGCTGAATACTCCCGGGTGCCGGTGATCAACGCACTGACCGACGACTTCCACCCCTGCCAGGTGCTGGCGGATATCCAGACTTATATCGAGCATCGCGGGGACATCCAGGGCAAGACAGTGGCCTGGATCGGGGATGGCAATAACATGTGCCAGACATGGATCCATGCAGCGGCACAACTGGGTTTTCGCCTCCGCATCGCTTGCCCGCCCGGTTTCGAGCCGGATGCCGGTTTGCTGGCGCGCTATGCAGGCTCGATAGAACTGGGCCACAACATCGAGGCGGCGGTGACCGGTGCCGATCTGGTTACTACCGATGTATGGGCGTCGATGGGGCAGGAAGACGAACAGCAAGAGCGCAGAAGTCGTTTTCAGGGTTTTCAGGTAAGCCCTGCATTGATGGATCTTGCCAGTCCGGCAGCCTTGTTCATGCACTGCCTGCCGGCACATCGCGGCGAGGAAGTGAGCCATGACATGCTGGACGACCCGCGTTCAGTGGTGTGGGATGAGGCGGAAAACCGGCTGCATGTGCAGAAGGCGCTGATGGTATTCCTGATGGAAAGTTCAACCAGCCATTAATGGTATTTCCCGATTAATTCCGTTGTGGCGAAGGCGATGCCTGACGCCGGATGTTATAGTGCTGTCCTTGAAAAAATACCCTGTTGTACGGGTATTTGTGTATGAATCGAGGTTTCGTCATGAGTGATATCAATGTGTGGATCCAGCAGGTGCTGACCGAAGCACTGGCAGCAGAGCAGGTGTTGGTCGATGGCGATGGCCGTCACTTCGAGATCACCGTGGTCAGTGGCCAGTTTGAAGGCCAGCGACCTGTGAAGAAACAGCAAATGGTGTACGCCGTGCTGAATGAAAAAATTGCAGATGGCAGTATTCATGCTGTGATGATGAAAACGCTTACCCCGGCCGAATGGCAAAACAACTGACTGGTTAACGATTGCAATGGATAAATTGATTATCACCGGTGGCAAACCGCTGTCGGGAGAGATTTACATTTCAGGTTCAAAAAATTCAGCCTTGCCTATCCTGGCGGCCACACTCTTGTGCGACGAACCCGTCATCATCGGCAATCTCCCGCATTTGCATGACATCACCACCATGATCGAATTGCTTGGCTGCATGGGCGTGCGCGTGGTAGTTGATGAAAAAATGCGTGTGGAAGTGGATGCCAGCGTCATCAGCAATTTTGTTGCGCCTTACGATCTGGTGAAAACCATGCGTGCCTCGATCCTGGTGCTTGGCCCCATGCTCGGTCGTTTTGGTCGTGCGCAGGTTTCTTTTCCCGGTGGTTGTGCGATCGGTTCGCGCCCGGTGGATTTGCACCTGCGTGGCATGGAAGCACTCGGTGCGCACATCGAAGTGGAGGGCGGCTATATCAATGCAACCAGTGAAGGCCGACTGAAAGGTGCGAAGATTTTCCTGGAAACAGTCACGGTGGGCGGCACTGAAAATATCCTGATGGCTGCCGTGCTGGCTGAAGGACAATCGATTATTGAAAACGCAGCGCGCGAGCCGGAAATCGTCGATCTTGCCAATTGCCTGATTGCCATGGGCGCAGATATCAAGGGTCATGGCACTGATACCATCATCGTCAATGGCGTGGAAAAACTGCATGGCTGTTCTTACGATGTCATGGCAGACCGTATCGAAACCGGTACCTATCTTGCGGCGGCAGCGGCAACACGTGGCCATATAAAACTTAAACACACGCAAGCCGATTCACTGGATGCGGTAATCGCCAAATTGCGTGAAGCCGGTGCGGATATCACAATTGGTGATGATTTCATCGAACTCGATATGCACGGCAAGCGCCCGAAAGCGATCAGTGTACGGACAGCGCCATACCCTGCATTCCCGACAGATATGCAGGCGCAAGTGACGGCAATGAATGCAGTGGCAGAAGGCACCGGCACTGTCACGGAAACCATTTTCGAAAATCGCCTGATCCAGGCGCATGAAATGAATCGCATGGGCGCGAAAATTGTGGTTGATGGCAATCATGCAGTCGTCACCGGCGTCGAGCGACTCAAGGGCGCGCCGGTCATGGCAACCGATTTGCGTGCTTCAGCCAGTCTGGTTATTGCGGGACTGGTTGCAGACGGCCAGACCGTGATTGATCGCATTTATCACATTGATCGTGGCTACGAATGTATTGAAGAAAAAATGATGCAACTCGGTGCAGATATTCGTCGCGTGCCGGATTGAGACCAAACATCCGGCATGCGTGTTGCCGTGAAATACTGGCGTGAAAAACTGATATGAAAAAAATTATCACCCTCGCCCTGACCAAGGGCCGTGTTCTCAAGGAAACGCTGCCGCTGCTGGCGGAAGTCGGTATTGCACCGCTGGAAGATCTCGAGAGCAGCCGCAAACTGGTATTTGCTACCACGCATGAAAATGTCCAGCTGGTGGTGTTGCGCGGTTCGGATGTGCCGACCTACGTGCAATTCGGCACCGCGGACATCGGTGTATCAGGCAAGGATGTGATTCTGGAACACGGCGGCGAAGGTTTTTACGAGCCGCTGGATTTGCAGATTGCCCGCTGCCGTTTGAT
The DNA here is from genome assembly GCA_035430165.1 of Pseudomonadales bacterium. Classification (GTDB taxonomy): domain Bacteria; phylum Pseudomonadota; class Gammaproteobacteria; order Pseudomonadales; family UBA7239; genus UBA7239. The sequence goes on from DAOMGE010000047.1 coordinate 5,040, forward strand.
GACAGCCGGTATCCGGGATGTGCCACTCAAGACGGGTCGCATCCGTGTTGCGACCAAGTTTGTAAATATTGCGCGCCGTTATTACGCCGAGCAGGGCAGGCAGGTTGATGTGGTGAAATTATATGGCGCCATGGAGTTGGCTCCGATTATGGGTCTTGCAGACGAAATTGTGGATATTGTTGATACAGGCAACACGCTGCGAGCCAATGGTCTCGAAGCGCGCGATGTGATTGCACCGGTTACCTCACGCCTCATTGTCAACAAGGCGGCGATGAAAACCCAGCATGTGTTGTTACAGCCGATTATTGATGCGTTGTCGGCAGCCGTTGCCAGACGCGCTGTTGTCAGTCAAGACAATGGGTGATCGCCGATGAAAATTGCGCGCCTGGATTTTAATGATGCCGGTTTTCCTGCCGCACTGAGGCAAGTGCTGTCCAGGGAAGTGAACTATGCAGAAGGCGTGGTGCATACAGTCAACGACATCATCAATGCTGTACGCATCAACGGCGATGCGGCGGTGCTGGAATATACCAACCGTTTTGATCGTCGCCAGGCGAAAACCATGCAGGAACTGGTTGTATCTGATGCGCAGTTACAGCAAGCCCTGGAAAGTATAGGCGATAGCCATCGCGTGGCATTGCAAACAGCCGCGGGGCGCATTCGCGCATTTCACGAAAAACAACGGGCAGATTCCTGGCAATACACCGAGGCGGATGGCACGGTACTGGGCCAGCGTGTCACACCGCTGGATCGCGTCGGTATTTATGTGCCGGGCGGCAAAGCGTCTTATCCGTCTTCCGTGTTGATGAATGCGATTCCAGCCAAAGTTGCCGGTGTGCATGAAATCATTATGGTGGTGCCGGCGCCTGATGGTGAAATCAATGCCATGGTATTGGCGGCGGCAAAAATTGCCGGTGTGGATCGTGTGTTCACCATCGGCGGTGCACAAGCCGTTATCGCAATGGCATGCGGCACGGAGACGATTCCGCAAGTGGACAAAATCGTCGGGCCGGGAAATATCTATGTGGCTACAGCCAAGAAGGAAGTCTTTGGCATTGTCGGCATCGACATGATTGCTGGCCCATCGGAAATCCTGATTGTCTGTGACGGGAAAACCGATCCGGACTGGATTGCGATGGATCTGTTTTCCCAAGCCGAACACGATGAGGATGCACAATCCATTCTTGTGTCGACGGATGCGGCATTTCTTGATGCCGTGCAATCCAGTTGCGAACGTTTGTTGCCAACACTGGAACGCGCAGATATTGTTCGCGCTTCCATGGAAAATCGTGCAGCGTTTATCCTGGTCAATAATCTCGACGACGCAGCGGATGTGTGTAACCGGATTGCGCCGGAGCATCTGGAATTGTCTGTGGACGAGCCGGAAAAATTGGCCGGAAAAATTCGCCATGCCGGTGCAATTTTCATGGGTCGTTACACCGCAGAAGCCATCGGCGATTATTGCGCTGGCCCCAATCATGTGTTGCCTACATCGGGAACGGCGCGTTTTTCTTCGCCGCTCGGCGTTTATGATTTCCAGAAGCGCACATCGATTATCCACTGCTCGGCGCAGGGCGCCGATACGCTGGGTCGCGTGGCGTCGGTGCTGGCGCGCGGTGAATCCTTGACGGCGCATGCACGCTCGGCGGAATACCGGGTCAAGACTGAAAGCAATTAACGGGCGTTGATATGAGCAAGTTCTGGAGCGCATTTGTCCACGATCTGGTGCCGTATGTGCCGGGCGAGCAGCCGAAGCTTGCCAATCTGGTCAAGCTGAACACCAATGAAAATCCGTATCCGCCATCGCCGCAAGCGCTTGCTGCCATGCAGGCCGTGCTGAATGATGACTTGCGCCTGTATCCGGACCCCGATGCGGATTTGCTGAAAAGTGCGATAGCGCGTTATTACAGCGTCGACAAGAATCATGTGTTTGTCGGCAACGGTTCAGACGAGGTATTGGCACACGTTTTTCATGCGTTGTTACAACATGACAAGCCGATCCTGTTTCCCGATATCACGTACAGTTTTTATCCGGTGTACTGCGGCTTGTATAATGTGGCGTTCCGGCAAGTGCCGTTAAATGAAAAATTTGAAATCGATTTTTCCGGTTATTCACCGGACAATGGCGGCATTATTTTCCCCAACCCGAATGCGCCGACCGGTGTAGCCGTTTCCTTGCAGGTGATCCGTGCCTTGCTGGAGAAAAATACGGAATCCGTGGTGGTGGTTGATGAGGCTTATATCGATTTTGGTGGTGAGACAGCGGTTGGGCTGGTAAAGGAATTCCCCCATTTGCTGGTGATACAGACACTGTCCAAATCACGTTCATTGGCAGGCCTGCGGGTGGGTCTTGCGATTGGTCATCCGGATCTGGTTGAAGCGCTGGATCGCATCAAGAACAGTTTCAATTCCTATCCGCTCGGTCGTATGGCTATCGCCGGTGCTGCTGCTGCATTTGATGATGTGTGCTATTTCAACGAGACTACCGAAGCTGTTATCAACCATCGCCAGGCATTGTGCGGTGCATTGCAGGTGCTGGGTTTTGATGTGCTACCGTCAGCGGCCAACTTTGTGTTTGCGCGGCATCCATCACGTGATGGTGCGGCATTGGCGCAGGCCTTGCGTGAGCGTGCAGTCATTGTGCGACATTTCAGATTGCCGCGTATTGACCAGTATCTGCGGATTACTGTTGGTACACCGCAACAGAACGCGGCGCTGGTGAATGCGCTGGGTGAAATCCTGTCCGCCTGATACAAGCGGACAGGTGTTTTCTGTCGATTAAAAACCTTCCAGCCTGGCGTAGCGATCGTAGTGGAAGCGCGAGCTGCCCAACAGTTCTGCTGACACACGCGCACGCTTCAGGAACAGGCCGATATCCAGCTCGTCTGTCACGCCGATACCACCATGCATCTGTGTCGCTTCATTGCTGACCAGTTCGTAGGTGTCGCTGATCTTGGCTTTGGCGGCACTGACCAGTTGCGCAGCATTGTCTGCATCTTTTTCAACGGCGTCGAGTGCGAGCATCAGGATGGATTTGCACATCTCGATTTCAGTGTACATGTGAGCAGCACGATGCTGCAGTGCCTGGAAGGTGCCGATCAATACGCCAAACTGTTTGCGCTCTTTCAGGTATTGCGTGGTGCGTTCAAAAATTTCCTGCATGCCACCAAACATTTCTGCAGTGAGACAGATGCGTGCGCGGTCGAGTGCTTTATCGAGCGCGGTAAATCCATTGTCCAGTTCGCCAACCAGATGTGAAGCGGGAATGCAGACGTTATCGAACGTCAGTTTTGCGTAGTTGCGTGAATCGACCAGCGAAACATTTTCCTTGCCAAGACCTTCGGCAGACGCATCGACGAGAAACAGGCTGATGCCTTGTGTGTCACCCGCCTTACCACTGGTGCGTGCCGCGACAATAAACAGATCCGCGCTGCCGCCATCAATCACGCGCGACTTGATGCCGTTCAGGATGAACGTGCTGCCTTCGCGTTTTGCGGTGCAGGCGATGTTGGCAGGATTGTGGTGAAAGCCTTCGTCTATAGCGAGCGCCAGTCTTTTTTCGCCGCCGACCACTTGTGGTAACAATGTGCTTTTCTGTTCTTCAGAACCGCCAAACAACAACACCGAGCCGGCCAGCACCACCGACGATAACAGCGGTGATGACACCAGTGTGTGGCCGAATTCCTCGAAGCAACCCGCCAGACCCATGTAGCCGAATTCAAAACCGCCGTAAGCTTCCGGAAAAATCATGCCGCTCCAGCCAAGTTCGATCATTGCCTGCCAGATGTCAGCAGAAAAGCCATCGGTGTGCTTGCTGTCACGCAACTGGCGAAATGATTCGACAGGCGACTGGTTCCTGGCAAAGTCGCGCGCCGTGTCTTTCAGTGCACGTTGTTCTTCGTTAAATGCGAGAGCCATGCAATACGTACCTCAACTCAGCACGCCGGGCAGACCCAGCGCACGTTTGGCGATGATGTTCATCTGGATTTCCGATGTGCCGCCCGCAATGGTGTGTGTCTTGGCGCCCATCCATTCCAGCGTGGTGTTCAACTCGGCTTCACTGAAATGGGCGTTGTCGCGCCAACCCAGGCCGTTCTCGCCCATGATTTTCAACAGCAGCTCGAATTTGCGTTTTTCTTCTTCGGTGCCGCAGTATTTGAAAATCAGTGCGGTATTCATATTGCCGGCGCCGTTAGTGAATTCGTCGATCATGCGCTGTTGCGTTACATCAAACGCACGTTTCTGCACTTCGTGGCGGGCAATCGCATCACGCAGGATGGCGTCGTCGAGTATGCCGTCACTGTTCTTGCCGATGTAGTGCAAGGCAGCTTCGCGCGGTTCGACATTGCTGCCGGTTTCGCCGCCGAGATCCGACATCATGTTGCGTTCGAATTCGAGTACGCGCTTGGCGACAGTCCAGCCTTCGTTGATTTTGCCAAGGGCATTTTTCTTCGGTACGCGTACATTGTCGAAAAATGTCTGGCAGAAATGGCGTTCGCCGGTGATCAGTTCAATCGGCTTGGCTTCAACACCGGTCGATGCCATGTCGAACAGGAGGAAGGTGATGCCGTCGCGTTTCGGGGCGTCAGGGTTGGTGCGCACCAGACAGTAGATCCAGTCAGACTCATCCGCGTAGGACGTCCAGATTTTTGAACCGTTGATGATGAAATCATCGCCATCCTCGACAGCGCGTGTCTGCAAACCGGCGAGGTCGGAACCCGCGCCCGGTTCGGAGTAACCCTGACACCAGCGGATTTCGCCGCGTGCAATTTTTGGCAGATGTTCTCGTTTCTGTTCTTCGGTACCGAACTCCAGGATGGCGGGGCCGGCCATCCAGATACCGAGGTTAACCTGGGGTGCGCGGCAGCCAAGTTTGCGCATTTCGGATTTGAAAATGCGTGTCTGTTCGGCATCAAAACCGGCGCCACCGTATTCAACGGGCCAATCGGGTACGCAATAGCCTTTCTCGACACAGCGATCAAACCACAATTTCGCGTCATCACTCGGAAACTTGATATGACGTCCGCCCCAGACCTGTTCTTCCTGTTTGGCGGGTGAACGCAATGATGCCGGGCAGTTGCTATCAAGCCAGTGGCGAATGTCCTGGCGAAAGGTTTTGTAATCCACGAACGGACTCCCGTGTAAAAATCATTCTGGCGCGGTGACTTGTTTTGCGGCATGCCAGAGCCTGTAGCCTGTATGCCGCAAAAATCTAGAAAACCCCACCTAAGCGGGGTGTAATTTTAGCGGTGTGCAGACCTTGTGGCGAAGTGACAACTACCTAGGGGTTGGCAGTATTCCCGGTAGTCAGAGGCTACTGCCATGTGCCACAGGCTCGACATCAGCAGCAACCACTTTGTATTCAGGACACATGGTGTCGCCGTCGCAGACGCTGCTGGTGATGTTGTTGACCATGTGCTCCGGGAAATGGAATGTGGTGAAGAGGATGCCGGGTTTCACTTTGTCAGAGACTTCTGCCAGTAACTCCACTTCACCACGATCGGAGAACAGTCGTGTGATATCGCCACTGTGGATATTTTTCTTCGCGGCATCAACCGGGTTGATCAGCAGAACATCCTTGTCGACGATCTCGCGGTTGTGCGTACGACGCGTCATGGTGCCGGCGTTGTAATGCACCAGATCGCGGCTGGTGGTGAGGATGAACGGATAGCTGGCGCCATTATCGAGCAGTTCAGTCGATTCCGTGAAGTCGAAATGGTGAAACTTGCCCTTGCCGCGCTTGAAGGTCTCGGTGTGCAGGATTTTCGTATCGACGCCGCCAGCTTGCACCGGCCATTGCAATCCGTTGTCGCCGAGGTTCTGCCAGGTCACACCGGCAAAGAACGGCACAACCCGCGCAATCTCTTCCAGTATGGGAGCCGGCGTGCCTTCTTCGCCAAGATAATCGGGTTGGGCGTAGCCCATCCGGTTCATGATGTCGACAATGATCTGGCCGTCGGTCTTGCAGCCAGCCAGCGGCGGCACCGCCGCCTGCACGCGCTGGATGCGCCGCTCGCCATTGGTGAAAGTGCCGGACTTCTCGAGAAAGGAGGTGCCGGGCAACACGACGTGCGCCAGCTTCGCCGTTTCTGTGATGAACAGCTCTTGCACCACCAGCAAGTCCAGTTGCGACAGGGCTGCCACGACATGGTGTGTGTTCGGGTCGGTCTGTGCGATGTCCTCGCCCATCACCCACAGCGCTTTCATGCTGCCGTCGATCATGGCGTCGAACATTTCAGGGATTTTCTTGCCCTGGCTGGATGGGGAAGGCACACCGTAGGCATTGGCGTAATACGCCTGCTTGTCGGGTTCTGCCATCTCGAAATACCCGGCGCCCTGGTGTGGCTGGCAACCCATGTCGGCAGCGCCCTGCACATTATTTTGTCCGCGCAGCGGATTGACGCCCACACCGGCGCGACCGATGTTGCCGGTCATCATCGCCAGGTTGGTAATCAGCATCACCGTCTTCGCGCCCTGGCTGTGTTCGGTTACGCCCAGACCATGGAAGGACATGGCGTTGTTGGCGCGTGCATAAGCCAGGGCTGCGGCTTTCACTTTTTCTGCCGGTACACCCGTCAGTGCTTCCGCTTTTGCGATGTCGAGTGCGCGGATACTGGTGACAAATGCTTCGTAGCCTTCGCAACGGTTTTGGACAAAGTCGTGATCGACCAGACCGGCTTCAACAATGAAATATTGCATCATGTTCAGCAGCGCGACATTGGTGCCGGGACGCAATTGCAGGTGGTGGTCGGCCAGTTCGGCGAGCACGGTTTTTACCGGATCGATAACAATCAGCGTCTTGCCCTTCATGGCTTGCTGCTTGATTTTTGCGCCTGTCACCGGATGTGCCGATGTCGGGTTGGCGCCGATCACCATCATGCAGTCGGTGTATTCGAGATCGGCGATGGAATTGGTGGCAGCACCGGTACCAAAACTTTGTTGCATGCCCCATGCGGTTGGTGAATGGCAGACGCGCGCGCAGCAATCGATATTGTTCGTGCCGACCACGGCACGAATAAATTTCTGCATCAGATAATTTTCTTCATTCGTGCAACGCGCAGAAGAAATGCCGCTGATAGCATCCGCACCGTATTGCGATTTGATGGCGTGCAGTTTTTCAGCGATATAGTCGTAGGCTTCATCCCAGCTCACTGGCACCAGTTCGCCGTTCTTACGCACCAGGGGTGTGCGCAAACGATCCGGGTGTTTGTAAAAACCAAACGCGTAGCGACCTTTCAGGCAGGTGTGGCCTTTGTTGACTTCCGCATCCCACGGTGCGCGGATTGACACCACTTCCTTGCCTTTCACCGACACGTCCAGATTGCAGCCGACGCCACAGTAGGAACAGATCGTACGCACGGTCTTGTCAGCGCGGATAGCTTTTGACTGGAAGCGATCACTGATGGCGGCAGTTGGACAGGTTTCGGCGCAAGCGCCGCACGAGACACAGGACGAATCACCAAACAGCAAATCATTGTCTTTAATAATTTTTGTGTTGAAGCCGCGGCCTTGCATGCCGAGTACCATTTCGCCCTGGATTTCGTCGCAGGCGCGCACGCAGCGCGCGCAGTTGATACATTTGGACAAATCCATGCGCATGTAGGCGTGTGAATCATCTTTTACGCGATCAAGATGATTGGTGCCGCCATCCCAGTAACGCACCTCGCGGATACCGACACGCGCAGCGACATCCTGCAACTGGCAGTTGCCATTTACTTCACAGGTAAGGCAGTCGAGCGGGTGATCCGTCAGTACCAGCTCAACAATATTCTTGCGCAATGCCTGGATGGATTCGCTCTGCGCAAAAATATGCATGCCCGGCGCAATGGGCGTGTGGCACGATGCCACCGTGCGAATCGGTCCATCCTGTTGCAGCGCCACTTCTACGGAACAGACGCGGCAGGCACCGTGCGGTTTCAGGCGCGGGTCATCACAGAGCGTGGGAATGTAATCGTCACCGATATGGCGCCTGGCAAATTGCAGGATAGTTTCACCATGACGAATCTCGTGCGCTTCACCGTCGATATAGGCGAGGGGCGCTGCGTGGATGTTGTGTATGCTCATGGTGAAACCCCTTTCCGGTTTTTAGGCGCGTGTCAGTGCATTTTCATCAGAATGTGCAAACGTCTTGCCATAAATATCGAGTGTGGTGATCTCGCGATATTTCAGGGTGTTGCCATCGACAGTCAGTGACATGCGAAACGCCTTGGTGCTGGCGTTGTCACGCAGGAAGGGTGATTGCACGATGCCCCAGTCGGCGTCGCCAAGTTTTGCCTGTACTTCAATGGTGGTGGCGCTGCCTTCGGTTTTGGCGGTACCGCCGGCGAGTGCGCACATGGCGCGAGGTATAGTCAGCGAGTGAGAGATGACGCCGGTCGCCGGATCGTAAGTCCAGTGGCCCACTTGATGATGGAATACTTTCTGGTCAGATTTGCGGCTGACGAGTTGTGTGTAAAACAGAACGGAGAGCGTCTGTTTGCCCGCATTGGTCACGTCACCGATGGCTTCGAAGGTGATGGTTTCGAAAAACGGATTTTCCTCGCGGCCGAGTTCCGGATCTGGTGCGATGTCCATGCCCTTGTCGCCATTCCAGGTGCCGACCAGTGCGGCCAGTGGGCCATAGTCAACGCCGTTGATGATTGTGTTGCTCATGCAGTTTATCCCTCGCTTCAGTTGGAAAAATAGGCTGATAATTCATCGCCGAAATATTGCAGCGCATTGCGCACAGGCAGTGGCAAACCGCCGCCGAGTGCGCACAGTGAACCGGTCTGCAGGGTGTTGAGCAGATCGCCAACCAGTTTGCGATCCAGTTTCTGTTCGCCGGTAATCGCGCGCTGCAACATTTCCTTGCCCCGCGTGGAGCCGAGACGACATGGAAAGCATTTGCCGCAGGATTCTGCTGCCGTGAAAGCAAACAGGTGTTCCATGTAGGCGATGATCGGGAATGTGTCGGGTATGCAGACAATACTGCCATGACCGAGCAGAAAACCGTTTTTTGCAAACGTCTCAAAATCGATCGTGAGATCATCAATTTTTGTAACGGGCACCAGCCCGCCCAGTGGGCCGCCAATATGCAGCGCTTTTACCGGTGCACGAAATCCTTGTCCCAGTTCATCGATTACCTGGCGCAAGGGAAATCCCATCGGCACTTCATACAAACCGGGACGATTGAACAAGCCGTCGAGACACAGGAGTTTGGTGCCGGACGATTGCGCGCTGCCGATTTTTGCAAATGCTGCGCCGCCCATATGCAGGATGGCAGGAATCGCAGCAAACGTTTCGACGTTATTCAGGATGGTCGGTTTCTTGTACAGGCCTTCGATGGTCGGAAACGGTGGGCGAATATCCACTTCCGGTCGCCGACCTTCAATGGATGCGATCAATGCGGTTTCTTCGCCGCAGATATACGCCCCCGCACCTTTGATGATTTTGAAATCAAAATCAAAACCGCTGCCGAGAATGTTCTTGCCGAGTAAATGATTTTCTTTCAGTAATGCAATCGCTTGATGGGTGGCTTCAATCGATTCCGGATATTCGGAGCGGATATACAAAACACCATCGCTGGCACCAGCAATAAAACCGGCGATCATCATGCCAAACAACACACGCATTGGCTGGTGTTCGAGCAAGTAGCGATCCGAATACGCACCCGGGTCGCCCTCATCGGCGTTGCAGACAACATATTTTTCGTGGCCGGCAGCGTTCTTGCACGATTCCCATTTCATGCCTGTCGGGAAACCGGCGCCACCGCGACCACGCAGGCCAGAGGCTTTCACTTCGCCGAGCAACGCAAAGGCGCCGTTGGCGATTGCGCTGGAAAGTTGCTCCGTGAAAATCGCGATGTTGTTGAAAGGCGCTGTCAGCAGGGCAGGGCCTGTGGCTGCGATGTGATAATTGTCGACCTGGTGCTGTGTGCTGTCCCCCAGTATTTCATCGAGATGGTGGATGGCATCGCCGGAATAATTTTTGCCGTGCAACTGGAAGCTGGCATTTTCATGGCAGCGGCCGATACAGGTGATGTGGCCAACCGCATCAGCACCCAGTGCTGCATGGAGCGCATCATGTACCTGTTGCTGCGTGCCAGCACAAAGACAGGAGGAGCCGTTACAAACGAAGGCTTTTTTTTGCAAATGTTCGTCAGACAGAAAATCGTAGAAAGACTGGCTGCCCGCTATAACGGATTTGCCGAGCAGGTAGTCTTTGGCAATACGGCCGAGCTGTTCGCCGTCGGGAGCGGTGTGGTCATCGGCAAGCGCCGTGATGCGTTCGAAGAGATTGTCATCGAGACCTTTGCGGCCGGACAGTTTACTGATGTTCGTGGACATCGCAGCCTCGTGTTAAGCCCTTGGACAGCCTGGGGCTTTGTCAGCAGGTAATCGGAATAATGCGCACTCATTGTAGGCAACTCGATTGCTGGTATCCACACATGCGTAAAGCAGGTCAGTGACATGACCGGCATGGCGGGGTGACGATCCCGTCATTGCGTGCTTAAATGCAACTCCAAACAACAAGTATCGGTAGTATCCTGTCCGTATCATGAAATTGTCTGTCGTCATTCCTGTGTATGGCCCGTGGCAAGCGCAACGCGTACTGGATTCCCTGTTGCCGCTGGAGCCATTTGAAATACTGGTCTGTGATTCCAGCCCGGTACCTACACCGTTGCCGGCGCATCCGCTTGTTCACCTGCTGCATTTGCCAGAACGTGCCTATCCCGGTGCTGCGCGCAATGCCGGCTGGAAACGGGCACAAGGTGAGTACGTGTTGTTTGTCGATGCCGATGTGGTGCTGACACAGGATGCGAGGCATTTTGTGGATCGCCATCTCGCCTCTGGTCCGCGTGACATGGCATTTGGTTTGTACACATCGGATTGCGCAGATTACAACAGCATCAGCAAGTTTATTGTCACGGTACAGCGCCACCGTTTTGAAAAAGAATTCTCGCGCCACTATTTCCGTTATGGCCAGTCATCACACGTCCTGATGCGGCGCGACCTGTACAAGCAGATCGGTTTTTTCAATCCGCACCTGCGTATGCACGAAGACAAGGAAATCTGTATCCGTGCCATCAATGCCGGCGTTGATATCAATGTCTATGCCGATTTTCTGGCCGACCATATCAAGATTTTTTCTTTCAGCAGCCTGATGCAGGATCACTGCCACAAGGCTTTTCTCGCGGAAGAAGTGCAACAGGACAGCCCGGATGTATTCAACAAAGTCGAAAACCAGCTGAGCACCCGCTACAAGGCAAGCCTGATCGCTTCCTGCGCCCTGCCATGTCTCTTGTTGTTGATGACGGTGTGTGGATACCTGTCGATTAACCACATGCTGATTTCCCAGTTGATGGTGTTTTTGTCGCCACTGATTGCTGCGCATGAAATATTTTCAGTCTCTGCCTTCCGTGAAAAAATCACTGGCCTGTTGCTGTGGCCTTGTCTGGGTGTGGCAGTGTGCCTCGGTGTGGTGCTGGCAAAATGCAAATCGCGCTGGCGCTGGTTAGAAAATCGCTGGCTGGATGTAAAGGGTCTGGTGCGGCTTGGTCTTCGCGCCGTGTTTCGTCGCGGTATGCCTCTCAGCATCGTGCATTTCATGACATCGCGCTGCAACTTGCGTTGTGAGCATTGTTTCTACAAGGAAACGCTGGATCTCAAGGACCCGGGTGAGCAAAGCCTGCTGCAACTGGATAAAACCACGCGCGAGATTGGTAATGTGTTGTGGTATGCGCTCGGCGGGGGCGAACCGTTCCTGCGAGATGATTTGCACAAGATCCATGGCCTGATCATGAAAAACTGCCAGCCGATGATGGTGAGTATCCCTACCAATGGCTGGTACACCGACAAGACGTATTTGCGCACACTGGAAATGTTGCAGCAAATGCGGCGTGGTGCATTGACGGTACAGATTTCGGTCGATGGCCCTGAAGCCATGCACGATGAAATCCGTGGCCAGCATTCCTGGATGCACTTGTTGAAAACCTGGCACAAGCTGAAGGAATTGCAGCGCATTTATCCGCAGTTATCACTTGGTATTATCACGGTAGTGAACGGCACCAATGCCCACGTCTATCCCGACTTTATTGATGATATCGTCCACACCTTCCAGCCGAACCAGATCAGTGTGAATCTGGTTCGCAATGTGGAAAGCGGTGCGAAACAGGTATCGATTCCGGTGCTGGATGCCTATAAAAAAGCTATCGAGCGTTATGAGTGGCACATGGCGAACCGCAGCTTGCTGGCGTTCAGTTATTTCGGTGGTGTGGTGGTGCGGGCAAAAGAGGCGCTGCAAAAGGAACTGATCTATCGTGTTATGCGTTATGACGAGTTTGTCACCCCATGTACTGCTGGCGGCCTGAGTTATGTGATCTGGGAAGATGGCCGCGTCAACGCCTGCGAAGTGTTGCCGGATGTTGTCGGCAATGTATTGGGCGATGCGCCGGAAAACAATTTCCGCAACATTGTGAAAAACAGCGCTGCGAAAGCGTTGCGCAAGAAAATCGTGCAGGAAAAATGCCGTTGCAGTTACGAGTGTGCAATGACCACCAACACATTGTTCAGCTGGCCGCTGGCCGGGCGCTTGTGGGGTAATGTGTTGCGCGGTGAAAACCGCAAGATATTGCCTGACCAGAAAATCGTATAAAAACCTTTGTCACGTCAGCCGTGAATGCGTTCGGGATGCGTGTAGCAATTGAAGCTGTCTGCTTTGATAAAACCCGCCAGCGTCATGCCGTTTTCCTCAGCCAGTTGTACAGCCAGACTGGTGGGTGCGCCAACAGCGGCAATGAAGCCGAGATTGGCGGCCAGTGCTTTCTGCACAATTTCAAATCCCACGCGCCCACTCACCATCAGCACGCAATCGTCGATAAGAAATGTCTTTTCCAGCAAACAGGCGCCGAGCAATTTATCGACGGCATTGTGGCGGCCGACATCTTCCCGCAACAACAGCAACTCGCCACTGGTATTGAATAATCCCGCGGCATGCACGCCGCCGGTTTTTTCAAACAGTGGCTGGGCAGCGTGCAGTTTGTCGGGAAGTTGTACGAGTTGTTGTGCACTGATTTGCGGAAAATTTCCCCGCAGCTGTGGTTGGTGTATCAGGCGCAGGGATTCAATCGCCATCTTGCCGCACACGCCGCAACTGGAATTGCTGTAGAAGTGGCGCTGGTATTTTTTAAGGTCGAGCTGGTGACTGTCGGCCAGTGTCGCCGTCAGTGTGTTCGGATTATCGCCAACCGCAATCGATAAAATCTGTGCAGCGTCCTGCACGATGCCTTCGCTGAATAACAGCCCCGCCACCAGTTCGATGTCATGACCCGGTGTACGCATGGTGATGGTCAGTGGCTCTTCGTGCGCGTCGCCGTTTTCCATCCAGCGCAGCCGGATTTCCATCGGCTCTTCCACGGCCAGTGTGTCGATCCGGGTATCCGGTGTGTTGTGCCGGTAACGGGAAATGCTGTGCGAAATGGCGGCGAGTGTTTCAGGTGTGTCGTGTGTCATCAACAACTCGGGCATTTGCGTGGGATGTACTGGGCGATTCTCATGCCACCAGTATAACGGCAGCGTGTTGACGGAGTTGCGTTGCGTGCGGAAAGGCTTATCCTCGGCGTATGTGAGTAATAAAAATGACCAATGGAGCCTTTGGCACATGACCCGCTTTTCCGCTTTCGTACTAACCCGCCTCCTGCCGGTTTTGCTGGCACTGCTGTTTGCTGCACGGGCAGTTGCGGCGGCTGGTGATATCGATACCGCTTTTAACACAGGCACGGGTGCCAACAATACCGTGTTCGCCGTGGCGGCCCAGCCTGATGGCAGAGTAGTGGTTGGGGGTGATTTCACAACGATCAATGGTGTGGCGCGTAATCGAATTGCGCGCATGAATGCGGATGGTTCACTGGATACCGGATTCAACACGGGTACCGGGGCTAACAACTCCGTGACCGCCATCGTTGTGCAGGCAGATGGCAAAGTGGTAGTTGGCGGAAGTTTCACAACGATCAATGGTGTGGCGCGTAATCGAATTGCGCGCCTGAATGCCGATGGCTCACTGGATACAGGGTTCAATCCGGGTGCTGGAGCCAACGCCACCGTGGCTGCCGTTGCTTTGCAGCCGGATGGCAAAATCTTGGTTGGTGCTACTGTTTCTTCTGGTAATGGCCTGGTGCGAAAAACGGTTGCTCGTCTGAATGCCGATGGTTCACTGGATACCAGCTTCAATATTGGTGTTGTCAGTGGTGTTTCAGGCGCCTATATCAAGGCTATGGCAATTCAACCGGATGGCAAGGTGGTGATTGGAGGGGATTTTATATCCATCAATGGAGTGCCACGTAATTCCATTGCTCGTCTGAATTTGGACGGCTCACTGGACATTGGTTTCATCGCGGGTGTCAACGGGAGTGTTAATGCCGTTGTTGTGCAGCCGGATGGTAAGGTAATGGTTGGCGGTGGTTTCACAACGGTCAATGGGGTATCACGTACCAGAATTGCGCGGCTGAATACTGACGGGTCGGTGGATGCCGGATTCCTAGGCACAGGTGCTAGTTGGTATGTGAACGCTCTGTTGTTGCAGCCAGATGGCAAGCTGGTAATAGGGGGAGCTTTTACATCGTTCAATGGGTATCCGCGTAACTATATTGCACGCACGAACGCTGATGGCTCGATAGATACGGGTTTTAATCCAGGAATGGGTGCCGGCAATTACGTGAACGCCATCGCGACCCAAACAGATGGCAGGGTGATATTGGGTGGTTATTTCACAACGTACAGCGGTGTATCAGCCAACCGCATGGTGCGTATCCATACCGGGGATGCCGATGTTGATGGCGTGGAAGACGCAGCAGATGCTTTCCCGACCAATCCTGCAGCAGCAACGGATTCTGATCACGACAGTCTGCCAGATGCGTGGTTACAGCCCAATGCTTTTGGTTGTGTGATGGATGCAGCAGCCTGCAATGGACTGGTGCTGGATGATAATGTGGATGCCATCGACAGCGATGGCGTGCCGGCAGCCACGGATAACTGCCCTTATCTCTACAACCTTGATCAGCCCGACGGGGATCACGATGGTATAG
>DAOMGE010000048.1:0-19478 GCA_035430165.1 Pseudomonadales bacterium
ATCTTTTTAAACAACCCGCCTGATGCTCGATCAGTGCGGACGCGCATTATATGCACTTTGTCGGCCGTTGCAATTAGTTTTTAAACTTTATTGCCACCATTCTGATTATCCAGCTCAGTCCAGACGCCGGGAGGCGCATTCTACATAAGCCCACACGTTGAACAAGGCCTGCACGAAAGATTTTCCGGTTTATTTCCATACAACCAAGGCAAAGTGCTTTTTGCCTCGCTTTATAAAATGAAACCTGCCGTAAAAAGCAGCGCTAGCACCAAGCACAACATCCGACTCAACGATCTTCTGGCCATTCACCTGAACAGCCCCCTCCTGAATAAACTTACGCGCCTGCCCAATTGTGACATCTCCTCTGGGCGTCTGTGCAAGACCCGTGTCAACCAACAATTCCAGCAGTGGCTTTTCTTGGGCTTCCACGACAAGACTCGGCAGACCATCAAGCTCCAGTTGCTCCATATCACCTTCGGAAAGTACGCTCAGATCACCGGAGAATAATGCATGACTAATCCTCTCGGCAGCCAAAAGCCCATCCGCACCATGAATCAGCAGTGTCATTTCACGTGCCAAAACACCCTGCGCTGCTGGACGTCCGGAAACCTCGCGATCGGCTCGCTCGATCTCGTCTATAGCCGCGACATCGAGAAATGTAAAGTAACGCAGAAACCGATAAACATCGGCGTCAGCCGTGTTGAGCCAGAACTGATAAAACGCATAGGGCGACGTCTTGGCCGGATCCAGCCAGATTGTGCCACTTTCAGTCTTCCCGAATTTGGTACCATCAGACTTGGTAACCAGCGGCAGGGTCAACCCATAGACTTGCTGGCGATACAATCGACGGGTGAGGTCTATCCCTCCCGTGATATTCCCCCACTGGTCGGATCCACCCAATTGCACAGTACACGCGCGCCTCTTATAAAGCTCGGCAAAATCCAGTGATTGCAGGATCATGTAGCTAAACTCTGTAAATGAAATCCCTTCACCCGCACGATCTATGCGCTGCCTGACCGACTCCTTATTAATCATCGCGTTAACAGAAAAGTGCTTGCCAACATCGCGCAGGAAGTCCAAGACGTTCATATCGGACATCCAGTCGAAATTGTTGACCACCTCTGCAGAGCAGGAGCCAGCATCAAAATCGATAAAACGTGAAACCTGGGATTTGAGACGCTCAACCCAGCCAGCCACCACATCGGGGGTATTGAGTTTACGCTCCTCCGCCTTGAAGCTTGGATCGCCGATCAGGCCAGTCGCTCCACCGACGAGCGCAATGGGTTTGTGGCCAGCCAACTGGAAGCGGCGTAATGCCAGCAAAGGAACCAGGCTTCCGATATGCAAACTATCCGCTGTAGGGTCAAACCCGCAATATACGGTACGAGACCCCGTCTCCAAGTGAGCAACCAGTTCCTCACCACCGGCCAGCTGATTAACCAGGCCCCGCGCCCGCAAGTCTTCAACAAATCCACTCGTCACTGCCACAAGCCACCCGTTACGTCAGTAACACCTGTTTTGATAGAGGCGCACACGTTACCTAAATAGGAGCCAATTTCAAGGACGAGCTGCCTACAGATCAAGGTAATGACCATTAAAGGTTGTCAAAACACGCCCACCTTGCCTACAATCCCAGCCCTGTAACGCAAAGACAGCCAAAACTTATGCTTGATAAAGAAATCCACAACACCGGGAATATGTGGCGGCACCGCTTTCCCCGGCACCATTTGCTGGCCGCCTGCGGGATTTCGTTGGCTGCAACCTTGCTGCTGTCCGTTGTCCCAGATAGCGTTATTGCCAATCGACCTGCTTCTGTCAGCACGGACACCTCGCTTGCGCCGCTACCATCTACGACTGAAACGGCAATCAATCAACCTGCTATTGTTGCAGCAACTGTTACTCAGCAAGCAAAAACAGAAACCGACCCGTGGCTCCATATAAAGGTAGACGAGGGCGATACGCTTTCCAGCCTCTTGCAGGAAGAGGCTGGACTGAGTGTCAACGATGTCCACCAGATTGCAAACAGCAGCAAAGATGCCAAGGAGCTGACCCAACTTAATATTGATGATCAAATTGACGTATTGGTGAAAGACGGCGCCCTACAGGAGCTGCGTCTGCAACGCAGCAAACTGGAAGCCATCACCGTAACGCGAAAGGAAGACCGCTATCAGGTTGAGCATCTTTCAAAAACACCTGAAGTTCGTACCGGTTTTGCAACAGGCATAATCGACAGTTCCCTGTTCTTGTCTGCACAAAAAGCCGGACTGAATGACAGGATGACATTGAAGCTTGCGGATATTTTTGCGTATGACGTCGACTTCGCCCAGGATATTCAACCCGGTGATAGTTTTGCCGTGCTTTACGAAGATCTCTATGTAGATGGTCAACCTGTTGGCCAAGGGAAAATCCTTGCCGCAGAATTCACAAACCAGAACAAGACCTATCGCTCCGTGCTCTATACAAGCCCGGATGGGACATCTCGTTATTACACGCCTGACGGAGAGGCCATGCGCAAGCAGTTCTTGCGGATGCCACTCGACTTTGCACAAATCACATCCTATTTCAGCCTGAACAGGATGCATCCTATCCTGCACACAATCCGCGCGCACAAGGGCATAGACTATGCAGCCCCTCAAGGCACACCGATCAAGGCAGCTGGTGACGGCACTGTAACTTTTGCCGGTGTGCGCAACGGCTTTGGCAACGTGGTTATGATCCAGCACGGCGGCGCATACACCACTGTTTACGGTCATATGAGCAAAATTAGCGTACGCAATGGCGCCCATGTGTCACAAGGTCAGGTTATCGGACAAGTGGGTATGACCGGCCTGGCTACCGCGCCACACTTGCACTACGAATTCCATGTCAACGGTGTCGCAGTCAATCCATTGGCCAACAAAAATATGGCGATGGCCGAGCCACTATCAAAAACGGAGAAGGCAAGATTCAAGGATGTTGCAACACCGTTGTTTGCTCAGTTAACGCAAAAAGTCGCTGCAGCGCGTGCAACCAGGACGGTGGCTGTTGCCACCCAAGAAAATCGCAACAGTGCCACCCAAACCCGGACACAGTGATCTCTACATAGGGCTGATGTCTGGCACCAGTCTGGACGCCATCGACGCAGCCCTGGTTTCTTTTAGTGACCAACACCCCCCCGTTCTCTTACACGCCGTCAATCACCCGATTCCAGAAACTATCCGGCAGACAGTCGAGCAATTGACACAGCCCGGACACAACGAAATCAACCGACTCGGGGGACTCGATATCAAGCTCGGACTGCTATTTGCCGATGCTGTCCGTAGTCTGCTGGATCAAAGCAATCACAAGGCGGATGAGATTTGCGCGATTGGCAGCCACGGACAAACCATCCGCCACATGCCACTTGGCCAGGAACCCTTTACCTTACAAGCGGGTGATCCGAACACCATCGCATTCAATACCGGCATCACCACGGTTGCAGATTTTCGACGCATGGACATGGCCGCCGGTGGCCAAGGCGCTCCGCTAGTACCCGCATTTCACGATGCTGTCTTGCGTGTGGGACATGAAAACCGGGCTATTGTGAATATTGGCGGCATTGCCAACGTTACGATTCTTGCTGATGGCGAGCCAGTACAGGGTTTTGATACAGGCCCCGGCAATGTATTACTGAACAGCTGGATCCAGAAACAGCGGCGAGAACCTTTCGATCAAGATGGTGCGTGGGCGGCCAGCGGTACATGCCATGAGGAGCTGCTTTCCACGCTGCTGTCACATCCCTTTATTGATTTACCTGCGCCCAAAAGCACAGGCCGCGAGGACTTCCATCCGGCATGGCTGGAATCCGTCCTTTCAACACAGGAACGTATCCGGGCGGAAGATGTACAGCGCACCCTCGCCGAATTTACAGCTCGCAGTATTGCTGATGCCATTGCAGGCCTGGCAATTCCGGTTGGCAGGGTTCTACTCTGTGGTGGCGGTAGTCATAACCGCCTGCTACGCACCCGGATAGAGCAACTTTTACCCGTTCAAAAACACGGTTCAACCACGGATTTTGGTATCGATGCCGACTGGCTGGAAGCCATGGCTTTTGCATGGCTTGCCAAACAGCGGTTGGACGGGAGGAGCGGCAATATACCTTGCGCTACAGGCGCCAACCGCAGCTGCATACTGGGCGGGATTTATTCACCGCACTAATCACCCGAATCAAATTGAAAAGGAAGAGCCACACCCGCATGTTGTGGTTGCATTAGGATTCTTGATAACAAATTTCGAACCCTGTAGACCCTCTTCGTAATCGACTTCTGCACCAGCCAGATACTGGTAACTCAAAGGATCGACAAGCACTGTCACGCCATCCTTTTCGATAGCAGCATCATCTTCGGCGGCAATCTCGTCAAATGTAAAACCATACTGGAATCCTGAGCAACCTCCGCCGGTTACAAACACTCGCAATTTCAGATCCGGGTTACCTTCTTCTTCTACCAGTCTGTGCACCTTACTGGCTGCACTGGCGGTAACATGAATTTCCTGTTCTGTTGAAATGTCTTGATCATTCATTGTCATGCCTCACTCATCAGACTGCATTAGTACGCATTTTTTCCGGCAAATCCACCTAGCAATGTCATCCAGATAATTTTCACATCCAGCCACAAACTCCAGTTGCGGATATATTCGAGGTCGTACTCGATGCGCTTCTCCATCTTCTCCAGCGTATCTGTTTCGCCGCGATACCCATTGACCTGCGCCCAGCCGGTAATGCCCGGCTTCATCTTGTGGCGCATCATATAACCCTTGATCTGCTTGCGATAAATCTCGTTGTGCGACACAGCGTGCGGGCGTGGGCCGACAATCGACATGCGTCCCTGGAGTACATTGATAAATTGGGGCAGCTCATCCAGTGACGAACGGCGCAGGAATCCACCGACGGGGGTAATCCTCGCATCATTTCTGGTTGCCTGTTTCACAACAGCACCATCATCCAGCGTGGTCATGGTGCGGAATTTCCAGACCAAAATCGGCTTGCCATCAATACCGTAACGCTGCTGTTTGAAAATAACCGGCCCTTTCGATGTCAATTTCACAGCCATAGCAATCAACAGCATCGGCACAGCAATCAGTGACAGGATCACAATCGACAAGACCAGATCAAAAGCGCATTTCGCCACACCGCTAAAAACGGATAACGGACTATCAACCAGACTGATAGCCGGTAATCCGCAAATATTGTCATGGCGCGCATTCATCAGGTTGAATGCAAACAGATCCGGGATCAGGAATACCGATGCTGTGGTATCCATTAATCCGTCCACCAACTCGCGAATATAGTCTTCCTGCGACATCGGCAACGTGATGTAGACATTATCCACTTCACCATTGCGCGCCGCTTCAATCACAGACATACAATCACCATGACAAGAAAAATCCATATCCTGGAATTCCTCGTCGGTATAGACACCGTGCACAACCAGACCCATCCAGGGATTTTCACGGATTTTCTGCAACAATGACATCGCAAGAACGCCACTTCCCACAACGGCCACACGACGCGTATTGAAGCCGTGTTCGCGCAATCGCAATAACACAAAACGCAGCAATACACGCCACGCAATCAACAGCAAGCCGCCATAAGTAAACCACCACATAAACAGGGTGCGGCGACTTATCCAGTGCGGCTCCCTGCTCGCCCACGCTGCGATAACCAGCACAACAAATGTAAGGCCGAGTGTGTAAAAAAGTTTGGTGAATGCCGCAGATATCGTCTGGCTGCGCCAGGACAAATACAAACCGGAAACTTCAGCAAAGATCTGGAAAAACACCATCGACAACATCGACAGGACACTACTCTTGAACGTCCAGTCCGTATCCATCTGGCCATGCGCCAGCGCCAGGCCTGACCAGATGAGTAACACGTCAAAACCGCGGGCAGCCAGATCCAGTGACCTGGCGTGTGTATTCAATACCCCGCGCCTGTTTTCCAGCATGCCGCCTGCTCCAATGATGTTGATTAAGGCAATAGCGCCAGACTTTCCAAACCCCGGGATTCCGGCAATCCGAACATGATGTTCATGATCTGCACGGCCTGTCCCGAAGCACCCTTGGTGAGATTATCGATAACCGACATTACCACAACGCGGTTGCGCCCCTGCGGTCTGACCACGGACAAACGGCAGTAGTTCGAACCCTTCACCGTACGTGTCTCGGGATGACTGCCCGCTGGCAACACATCGACAAAATATTCGCTGGCGTAACGATTTTCATACAAGGCCTGCAAATCCACACCCGTATCCAGCAGCTCAGCATACAGGGTTGCGTGGATTCCGCGCACCATCGGCACGAGGTGCGGTACAAAAGTCAGCTCGGCCGGTAGTGCAGCCCGTGCCTGCATGTCACGGAGCCCCTGTTCAATTTCCGGCAGATGCCGATGACCTGCACTGGCATAAGCCTTGAAGCTGTCGCTCACTTCCGGGAACAGCATGTCGACCTTGGCCTGCCTGCCTGCACCAGAGGCACCCGACGCCGCATTGGCAATCAGGCTATCGGGCCTGACCAACCCGGCTTCCAGCAGAGGCAGGAAACCCAGCTGCACGGCTGTCGGATAACAACCGGCACAGGCCACCAGCCTGGCATTGGCAATGGCCACACGATTCACCTCTGCCAGCCCGTACACAGCCTCAGCCACCCACTCGGGGCAGGCGTGCTTCTGGCCGTACCATTTCTCCCAGAGGGCAATATCGCGGATACGGAAATCCGCCGACAGATCGATCACCTTCACACCCTGCTTCAGCGCATCCCCGTCGAGCAATGCTGCCATCATCGACTGGGCAACACCGTGCGGCGTGGCAAAAAACACCACATCGCATTGCTTGAGTCGCTGCACGTCCGGCACGGAAAAAGCCAGGTCAAATCGCCCGCGCAGATTGGGGAACAGCTGGGAAACCGGCATGCCTGCTTCCCCACGCGACGTGATGACCTGCACATCCGCATCAGGATGCTGGGCCAGCAAACGCAACAACTCCACACCGGTATAACCCGTGCCGCCAACAATACCGATCTTGATCACAACCACTCCTGTTACCAGCAAGAAATAAAAATCAGAAACCCGGACGAGCGGACTATAAGAATCGCCATTACCCTTTGCAACCTCACAGGTAACGCGATGGCCTCAAGCCACATCACGCACAAAAACCGCCTTGAGATAAGCCGTTTCCGGAATCAGGGGATGCACCGGATGATCGGCACCCTGCCCACCCGTGTGTACGATTTGCAGGAAGCGGCTGCTCCGTCGTGCGGCACTGCCCACGACATCCACCAGTTCATCCAGCGTGAGGGACATCGAGCAGGATGCACTGACCAGCACACCACCAGGCGCGAGCAATTTCAGCGCTAACTGGTTGTGCTGGTGATAGGCCTTGAAGCCGGCGGCGTGATCCTTGCGGCGCTTGATAAACGCTGGCGGGTCCAGCACCACCAGATCAAAGACCTGACCTGCATTCGCCAGATGTTTCATCATGTCATCGGCCTGTCCCTGCAAACAGGACACAGGCAGTTTTTCATCACCACGCATCTGGTAACGTGCCGCATTGCGACTCACGGCTTCCAGTGCGAGATCCGAGCTATCGATAGCCGTGAGACTGCGCGCACCGGCAGCCAGTGCCTGTACACCCCAGCTGCCTGCATAGCTGAACACATCCAGTACCGACGCCCCCCTGGCCAACCGCTGCAAATATGCCCGGTTTTCGCGGTGATCGTAAAACCAGCCGGTTTTCTGTCCCGTTTTCAGTGGCGCTTCCATCACCACCCCGTTTTCTTCCAGCATGACCCAGTCCGGCACGTCGCCGTGGATCTCGACCGACGCCTGCAACCCTTCGGCTTCGCGCGCCAGGGAGTCATTGCGGAATACGATCCCGCTCGGCTTGCAGACGGCTTCCAGCGCAGCAAGCACGTCGTTTTGCAAAGCCGCCATACCGGCGCTGTTGCACTGTACAGACAACACATCACCGTAGCGATCCACCACCAGGCCCGGCAAAAAATCACTGTCCCCATACACCAGCCGATAAAACGGCTTGCGGTAAATGCGGTCGCGCCACTGCAAGGCACTGGCGATGCGGTTGACCAACAAATCCCGATCCAGCAACTGTGCCCCATCGCGTGAAACCATGCGCGCGCAGATCAGGTGCTGCGGATTCATCATCGCAATACCCAGCACCGCACCGGCAGCATCCTGCACCAACACCTGCTCGCCCACGGCAAACTGCTTGAGGGGCGAACGCTTGTTATCCACCTCGTTGCTGTAAATCCATAAATGACCACCGCGCACGCGGCGCTCACCATTTTTGGTTAGCCAGACAGTATTCATGACAGTGGACATTGGCGTTTCCGGCAGTCTGCAGGGGCGTGATTATACGCCTCTCTGCCCGCACAAAAGATCGGCGCCGGCAAACAGTCAATAAAGATAGGATTTGACGAAGGGCCTGCGTTTGAAACGTTTGTATTCCCACTGGTATTGCGCAGGAAATTCACGCACTGCCGCTTCGATAATTGCATTCATCGCTGTCAAGGATTCACGCAAATCAGGTGTATTGACAGCATTGGCATCGCGAAATACCACATCAAATCCGTTGCCATGCGGCAAACGCACCGCGTTCACTTCCAGCAATTGCGCACCGGTTTTGGTAGCCAGCCCGTGCACCAGCGAAATTGTCAGCGTTTCCACACCGAAGAACGGCACGAACGCCCCACCTTCGCGCTCTGGCTCCTGATCCGGCAATACCACGACACATCCGCCTGCTTTCAGGGTTTTCATCAATTCACTGACCCCACGGCGATTCGTAGGCACCACTCTGGCGTAAGCCCGGTTGCGCACATCCTGGATCCAGGTATCAAGCGGCCTGATTTTTGGCGGTTTGTACATCGCTGTATAGCGAGTGTGCTGGGTCAGCAGCGAAGGCAGGACTTCCCATGCACACAAGTGTGGCGCCAACAAAATCAAACCGCGCTTGTCCGCACAGCTGTCAACAAACAGCTGTTCGCCTTCAATATGCCGGATCAATCGCCTGCATTTTTCCAGTGACCAGTTCCAGAACGCACCGGTTTCCATAATGGTTTTACCGGTTTCTACCAGACTTTGTCGCGCCAGCGTTTCCCGCTCTGCATCCGACAGTTCAGGAAAACACAGGCCAATGTTGATGCATGTGGTTTTCCTGGCACGCGATCCGGAAATCCACAACAGATAACCCAGCGCGGTACCCAGTCGCTGGATGACTGGCAAGGAGAACCATGCAACGAATGCGCACGCGCCCCGCACAACAGCGGCCTGTATCTTTTCACTCAGTGGTACGCTGGCAATATCTGGTTCACTCACAAACAATCACTTCTTCAAGATAAAAAAGCCCATCGGGGTAATCAGGTCATGCGGCAGCAGGTCCGCAAGCATTTTTTTGGCCGCACGTAACAGGAAACGGAACTCGATGATTTTTGCCTCCGCAATACCTGCCATGCGCAGGTGCTGGCTCACATTGAAATTCCGGAACTCGTCATGCAGTGGATTGTTACGGTACTCCGCTGCAATAAATCCTCTTTTCAATGCCATCTCCCGGAATTCATGCCTGTCGAAAATATACTTGTCTTCCATTGTCGACAGTTTCTCACGATCATCGCCGAATTCCTTGTGCTTGGTGATATGCCGGATCATCGTGCGGATCTTGTCGCAATCCGACTCATCCAGATTACCGTAACCGGTTTTTTCATGGATTCTGAGCATGAGATCAGCCAGAAACGCAATCATCACCTTGCCTTGCAACACCGGCTCGAAAAAAACCGCAACCCCACCCGGTCGCAACAACCCGTACGCCTGTTCAACAACCTGCGAGTAGTCCAGCAAATGATGCAAGACACTGTGGCCGACCACCAGGTCAAACGATGAGGGCTGGAACGGCAGATGATTGGCATCGCAGGCATAATAAAAAATCTTTCCGGAAAAAGACTGCAACTGCTGTCGCGTAAGCGCAAGAAATGCCGGTGAAATATCGGTGGCATGCACATGTTTCACACCCGGAATTCCCGGGAGTGCGCGTGTCAGTTGGCCAGTGCCGCAGCCGATTTCGAGAACATCTCCCGCACGGATTGCGTGTTCAGAAAAAACTGTCTGCCACATACGCTGTATGGCATCGACATTGTCATCCGAAATTTCGTGTTGTGCGTCATAGCTATCGTGATCCAGTCGCGTCATGGCGTCCGGATCACGCAACAACAGGGGGATGCCGTCATCAATGGTGTAAGCGCGATCACAGGCTTCACACGACAGGTGATTTTCCTGCAAGCGGAGATTGCCACACAAACAGGCAGGACAAAGCAGGATATCCAGCTCAAAAAGCCTGTTGGGCAAATGCGAAGGCATACGGTATGCTCACCTGGAATTTTCGAATGCTAGGCTAGCAAATTGTGGGGGCTTTATGGGAATCATGACAAAAATTTTCGCTGCAGCATTACTCGTTATCACGGCACTGGCAGCACAGGCGTCTAACAATTCTGCCGCTGTTGTACTCGCTACCAACGGCACTGTCACCATCCAGCGTGGCGGAGCAGCTTTACCCGCGACACGCAAATCGACACTGGTGGAACACGATGAAATCCATACAGGCGACAACGCGCGAGCCCAGTTACGCTTTGCAGACGGCACCGTGACCACGCTCGGTGCCAACACGATATTCGTCATCAAGACCTACCAGTGGAAGTCCGACAACAAACAGGAAGCCGATGCCGGCTTCCAGCTGGTGCAGGGCGCATTTCGTACAGTAACCGGCCACATACTCGACGCGCAGGGATCACGCTTCAATGTGACAACACCTGTCGGTGTGATCGGCATACGTGGCACCGATTTCTGGGGCGGCTACCTGGATGGTGATAACGTGGATGTGCTCCTGATCGACGGCAAACATGCTGTCACCATCTCCAACAAATCCGGCACCGTGATACTCAACAAGCCTGGCGAAGGCACCACCCTGCGCGCTGACCAGGGCGCACCCGCCGTCAAAGTCTGGCCAAAAGAAAAAGTGGGGCGCGCTGTCGCCACCATCGCATGGCCTGCGGACGCCAAAGAACAACCTGAATAAAATCGCCGGGACAGATCAGGCCAGCGGATTGCCTTGCAGGTGCTTCGAGACATCACCAATCAGGTCAATAAACTCGAGGCGATCCGCAAAGTACCATCCCTCTTCGGCCCGGGAAAAGGTATCGCGATATCGCCCGGCCACAATCGGCTTCAGCTCACTGCCGGGCAAACCCTGCAACACAGTGAAATCACTCCACAGTACGGCTTCATTTTCTGCCAGTGATTCAAAACGCAAATTGGTGGACAAATGTTTTGTCCATGGCCTGGCCTTGGTCAGCAACGGATTCGCCGGCTGCATCGACTTGTCATAGAAAACAGTAAACCGCACAAACATATCACGCACAGCATCACTACCCTTATGCACCACGCTCATACCGTTGATACGGATCTGCCCGCGATCAAACAACGCTGCTACACGTGCAACATCGCCTGCGTCCAGCGCTTCTGCATAGGCACAGACCAGTCTTTCAATATGCAGGCGAGCCTGAAATAAATCAGCTGTGGGTGCGGACATTTTTTGCTGTCTTTTCCTTGCGCAATTCACGAATGTCGGACGAGGTGGCAATCGCACCCGTGTGTACATAATTTTCGCTATTGCCATCAATCGTCAGCAGGTCATACAGGTAATTCACCATCATGCCACAAGACTGGCGAATACCTTTTGGTGACACATCTGCCATCCAGTTCAGTTGCTGCAGGATTGCACCATTACTCAGGTGAAAATGCGCCACACCATCGCGCGCGCGCAATTTGCCGGGCTGCAGGCCGGTCAGGTATTCCGCGCACAAACGCAGCAGGATTGGCTGCAAGGTTTGTGTGACGACTGCATTCTGGTGCCATGTCGACAGACCCAACAGACCACCCAGGTTTTTCTCGATACCGATATCTGTGGCGACTTGTGCAATCGCCGTACGCTCCAGCGGCAACAATAATGCCGTATCACCGTTCTGCATTTGCGAGTTCAGCCAAGCCATAAAACCCGGCACAGGCGACAACGTGGCAAATTGGTCCAGATGGGGTAATTCGCGTTTCAGGTTTGCGACAACACGCTTGATCAGGTAATTGCCAAAACTGATACCGGACAATCCACGCTGCGCATTGGAAATGGAATAAAAAATTGCAGTATTCGCTTCGCTGGCATCAAACGTGGGGGCATTGGTATCCAGCAGGGCCTGTACGTTGGTGGCCAACCCGTCACACAAGGCCACTTGCACAAAAATCAGCGGCTCACCTGCCATGTTGGGATGCAGGAATGCGAACAGGCGGCGATCCGGTGCCAGCCGGTTTTTCAGATCCACCCAACTGGTGATTTCATGCACCGCTTCGTATTCAATCAATTTTTCGAGCAAGGAGGCCGGTGAATTCCAGCTGATCTGTTCCAGCTGCAAAAAACCGATATCAAACCAGCTCGACAGCAAATGCTTCAGGTCGCGCTCAACCTCACCAAGATCCGCGTCTTTGTCTGCGCCCATTTCCAGCAACTCGCCGCGCATGTCGACCAGGAACTTGATGCCTTCCGGCAAGGCATTGAACAGGGTCAACAGCTGTACGCGCGGCGCGACCAGTGCCCTGCTCAATTTGTGTCGCAATTTGGGCAGGTTATCTGCGGGGCCTGCCTTGCTATAAGCGTTGATAGCTTGCTGTATTGCCTTGGCATCCGCATCAAAATCCGTCGCCAGCAAACGCAGGAAACGCAAGCGGCCCTGCTGGTTCAACGACATGTAGGCGTGGCCGATATGCGCTGCTTGCGCACGGGCCGCAAATTCACCACCCGGCGCATGCAAACAACTATTGATAATCTGGCGCAAGTGCTCGACATCGCGCTCGTTCAGTTCAGGATCGAACTTGTAACGCGCATCACCACGCAATGTTGTGTTGAGATCAGACCACGCCTGACGCAAGCGGCGCATCGTGCGGTTCAACAAGGAGCGGTGTGCCACCATAAAGAATTACCGGTCACAAAACTGTTGTGCGTCTGCAATATCCAGCGTGCCTTCATAAATGGCACGGCCGGTAATTGCACCGAGTATGCCGCGCGCTGCGACAGCTTTCAGCGCACGGATGTCATCCATATTGGTTACGCCACCGGAAGCAATTACCGGAATGCCGCAAGCTTCCGCAAGCGCCACCGTGGCTTCCACATTAACGCCCTGCATCATGCCATCGCGCGCAATATCCGTGTAGACAATCGAGGAAACACCGTCGCTCGCAAACTGTCTTGCCAGATCAACGGCTTTCACACTGCTGACTTCAGCCCAGCCGTCAGTTGCCACCATGCCGTCTTGTGCATCAATACCGACAATAATTTTCCCCGGAAACTGTTTGCACATTGCTGTCACAAATTGCGGCTCTTTGACTGCCTTGGTACCAATGATCACAAAACTGACACCCGCTGACAGATAGGCTTCGATAATCTCAGGATTGCGAATACCACCGCCAATCTGTATCGGCAGTTGTGGATTGGCCCGCGCAATGGCTTTCACCGCTTCACCATTGACCGGCTCGCCGGCAAATGCGCCGTTGAGATCAACCAGATGCAAACGTCGCGCACCCGCATCCACCCAGCGCTGCGCCATCGCCACCGGATCGGAACCGAACACCGTGGAATCATCCATGCGGCCCTGTTTCAGGCGCACACACTGGCCGTCTTTCAAATCGATGGCAGGAATAATCAGCACGGTTAACAGCTCCCGTTCCAGTTCATGAAATTCTCCAGCAATTGCAAACCGGCTGTGTGACTTTTTTCCGGATGGAATTGCACAGCAAACAAGTGACCACTCGCCAGTGCCGCATCAAATGTCACACCATAATCGCAGGCAGCGACGACACAATCGCGCTGCGCAGCGGTGACGTAATAACTGTGGACAAAATAGAAGCGGCTACCTTGCGGGATTTTCTGCCACAGCGGATGTGCAACCGTCTGCGTCACCTCGTTCCAGCCCATGTGCGGAACCTTGAGGCGCTCACCGCGCTCATCACGCAAATCCTTGCCAAAAAATTTTACGTGGCCGGGCAATATATCCAGACAATCCACACCACCGTTTTCTTCACTGTGCGCCATCAGCGCCTGCATGCCAACACAAATCGCCAGCACCGGTTTTTGTGCAATCGCCTCACGTACCAGCGCATCCACACCGAGCCGGTGAATTTCCGCCATGCAGTCACGAATTGCACCCACACCGGGAAAAACCACGCGATCGGCCGCACGAATCACATCGGGATTGCTGGTGACATGCACTGCCGCATCCGGTGCCACATGTTCCAGTGCCTTGGCCACGGAATGCAGGTTGCCCATGCCGTAATCAATAACGGCAACACGTGTTCTATTCACAGCGTGCCTTTGGTGGATGGCATCTGGCCGGCCATGCGTGGATCCGCTTCAAGCGCCATGCGCAACGCGCGACCAAACGCCTTGAACACCGTCTCGATCTGGTGATGCGCGTTGTGCCCGCGCAAATTGTCGATATGCAGCGTGACCTGGGCGTGATTGACAAAGCCCTGGAAAAATTCGAAAAACAGATCGACATCAAAATCACCGACACGACCGCGCACAAAATCGACGTGCATTTCCAGGCCGGGACGACCGGAAAAATCAATCACCACGCGCGACAAGGCTTCATCCAGCGGCACATACGCGTGGCCGTAACGACGAATACCTTTCTTGTCACCCACCGCCTTGGCAAACGCCTGTCCCAGCGTGATGCCGATGTCTTCCACCGTGTGGTGCGCATCAATCTGCATATCCCCTTTCGCGGTGACATCGATATCGATCAGGCCGTGGCGGGAAATCTGGTCAAGCATGTGCTCAAGAAACGGCACCGGCGTATCAAAACGGCTGATACCCGTGCCATCAAGGTTCACAGACACCGTAATCTGGGTTTCCAGCGTATCGCGCTGGATGCTGGCCTTGCGCTCGGTCATGTAGACGCTCTCGTATCAATCAATCGGCGGCCATTATAGCAGGGGCTTCAGGAAACGCCCTGTGTGGGAGTGAGGATCCCGCGCCACATCTTCCGGCGTACCGAGCGCGATAATCCGTCCACCGCCGGAACCGCCTTCCGGTCCGAGATCGACAATCCAGTCAGCCGTCTTGATGACATCAAGGTTGTGTTCGATCACCACCACCGTGTTGCCCTGGTCGCGCAAACGCATCAACACTTTCAACAGCTGGGCGATGTCATGGAAATGCAGGCCGGTGGTCGGTTCGTCGAGAATATAGATAGTCTGGCCGGTGCTGCGTTTCGATAATTCCTTCGCCAGTTTCACACGTTGCGCTTCACCGCCAGACAGCGTGGTTGCATTCTGCCCGAGACGGATATACGAGAGACCGACATCCAGCAAGGTTTCCAGTTTGTTGGCAATCGCCGGCACCGGTTTGAAAAATTCGAACGCGGCTTCCACGGTCATGTCGAGCACGTCGTGGATGTTTTTTCCCTTGTATAAAACTTCCAGTGTCTCGCGGTTGTAGCGTTTGCCATGACACACATCGCAGGGCACGTACACATCCGGCAAGAAATGCATTTCCACTTTCGTGACGCCATCACCCTCACAGGCTTCACAGCGGCCACCGCGCACGTTGAAACTGAAACGTCCGGCAAGATAACCGCGTGAACGCGCTTCCTGCGTGCCGGCAAACAGATCGCGAATTGCCGTGAACATACCGGTATACGTCGCAGGATTTGAACGCGGCGTACGACCAATCGGGCTCTGGTCGATATCAATGCACTTGTCGATGTGCTCAAGACCGCGAATGGCGGTGTAGGCTTCCGGTTTCAGCGTGCTGGCACCATTCAATTCCTCGGCAAGGATCGGATATAACGTGTGGTTGATCAGGGTGGATTTACCGGAACCGGACACACCGGTGATACATGTCAGTAAACCCAGCGGGATTTCCAGCGTCAAATCCTGCAAGTTATTGCCGCTCGCACCTTCCAGCACCAGCATTTTTTTCGGATTCAGCAACAGCCGCTTTTTCGGTACTGCGATACCTTTTTTGCCGGATAAATATTCACCGGTCAGTGAGCGCGGGTTATCGAGAACATCCTGCAGTGATCCACTCACCACAATTTCACCGCCATGCACACCGGCACCGGGGCCGATGTCGACGATAAAATCGGCCGCCTTGATCGCATCTTCATCGTGCTCCACCACAATCACGGTGTTACCGAGATCGCGCAAACGAATCAACGTCGACAACAAACGTTCGTTGTCACGCTGGTGCAAGCCGATAGAGGGCTCATCAAGAATGTACATCACGCCAACCAGACCGGCACCGATTTGCGAGGCCAGGCGTATACGCTGGGCTTCACCACCTGACAAGGTTTCTGCACTGCGATTGAGTGTCAGGTAATTGAGGCCGACATCCACCAGGAATCGCAAACGCAACTGGATTTCCTTCAGGATTTTTTCAGCAATCTGTCCCTGGCGACCAGGTAAATTCAGTTGCGTGAAATAATCCGCTGCCGTGCCTACCGGTAATTCTGTCAACTGCGCCAATGTCCGGTTATCCACAAACACATGGCGTGATTCGCGCTTCAGGCGTGTACCGCCGCAATCCGGACACGGCTGGTTACTGATGTATTTCGATAAATCTTCACGCACGCTATTGGATTCGGTTTCGCGGTAACGACGCTCCATGTTGTTGACGATACCTTCGAACGCATGCTGGCGCTGGTAGATATCGCCACGGTCATTGGCATAGGTGAACTGGATTTCTTCGTCACCACTGCCGTACAACAACACCTCGCGAACGGATTTTTTCAGTTTCTGCCACGGCGTATCCACATCAAACCCGTAATGGTCAGCGAGCGAGGTCAGCATCTGGTAATAATAGAAATTGCGGCGATCCCAGCCGCGAATCGCGCCTTCACTGATCGACGATTCCGGAAATTGCACAATCAGGTCGGTATCAAAAAACTGCTTCACTCCCAGGCCATCGCAACCCGGGCACGCACCGGCCGGATTGTTGAACGAGAACATGCGCGGCTCGAGTTCGTTGATGCTGTACTCGCACACCGGGCAGGCAAACTTGGCCGAAAACAACTGTTCGTTTTTCCTGTTTTTTCCTTCGCTATCCATCGGCGCGATCATCGCAATGCCTTCGGATAATTTCAGCGCCGTCTCGAAAGATTCCGCCAGGCGTAACTGGATATCCGGTCGCACGCTGAAACGGTCCACTACCACTTCAATCGTGTGCTTGATGTTCTTGGCCAGTTTCGGTGCATCATCAAGATCACACACCAGCCCGTCGATGCGCGCGCGCACAAAGCCCTGGCTTTTCAGTTTGTCCAGCACGTGTGCGTGTTCGCCCTTGCGTTCACGAATCACGGGTGCCAGCAACATCAGTTTGGTGTTCTCCGGCATCGCCAGCACGGTATCGACCATCTGGCTCACGGTTTGTGCCGCCAGCGGTTTGTCATGGTCAGGGCAACGCGGTTCACCGGCGCGCGCGTACAACAGCCGCAAGTAATCGTAAATTTCGGTGATAGTGCCGACCGTCGAACGCGGGTTGTGCGAGGTGGATTTCTGCTCGATGGAAATAGCCGGTGACAAACCCTCGATGTGATCGACATCGGGTTTTTCCATCATCGACAGGAATTGCCTTGCGTAGGTCGACAGCGATTCGACGTAGCGGCGCTGGCCTTCGGCGTACAGCGTGTCGAAGGCCAGCGAGGATTTGCCGGAACCGGACAAACCGGTGAACACCACCAGCTTGTCGCGGGGTATATCGAGATTGAT
This sequence comes from Pseudomonadales bacterium, assembly GCA_035430165.1. Taxonomy (GTDB): domain Bacteria; phylum Pseudomonadota; class Gammaproteobacteria; order Pseudomonadales; family UBA7239; genus UBA7239. The sequence goes on from DAOMGE010000048.1 coordinate 17,831, forward strand.
ATTCTTGAGGTTGTGTGTGCGTGCACCGCGGATCTGGATCAACTTCATGACGGCCTGACTGCTCTGGGGGCGATCGGACATTATAGGCCAAACGGCGCTACGGCCTATCGCTCCAGCAACTCGATGCGATAACCATCCGGATCTTCCAGAAAAGCCAGCACCGTCGTGCCCGCTTTCATCGGACCGGGTTCGCGCAGGATGTTCGCACCTTTGGCACGCATGGTATCGACAGCCGCCTGCACATCATCGACCGCAATCGCAATATGGCCGTAGCCCGTGCCAATGTCGTAATGATCCACGCCCCAGTTGTAGGTGAGCTCGATCACTGTCTGTTCCGATTCCGGCCCGTAACCGAGAAAGGCCAGCGTGAATTTGCCATCGGGATAATCTTTCTGGCGCAACAAGCGCATGCCCAGCACGTCAGTGTAGAACGCAATCGAACGCGGCAAATCCGTGACGCGCAACATGGTGTGCAATAAACGCATGGCAGTACTCCGCGAATGCAGGTTGATGGTTCCGGCAAGAAATTGTGGCACAGCCTGTAACGGCATCATACAGCCACCTGCATGTTCGCTGGCGCACAGAGAGCCATCCTTCCCGTATGAGAATGTGGCGTCTCCCCTCCCGGGAGCATGTGTTGTCGCGACGACAATGCATGGACGCGAATACCCATTAACTCTCACAGGACACTCATCATGAACAAAGACCAAGTGAAAGGCGTAGCAAAAAACGTAGCCGGCAAGGTGCAGGAAAAAGTTGCAGAAGCCGTCGGCAATGAAAAACAGCAGGTCAAGGGCATGGAAAAGCAGATCGAAGGCAAGGCACAAAAAGCGATTGGCGACCTGAAGGATGCCGTTAAAGGTCGTTGATCACGCGCCAAATCCTGCTATCAAAAAACAGTGCCGGAACCGTAAATCAACACGGTAAATCTGGTTCTGTTTTTTTAGTCATCGCGTCAACGTGACAGATGTTATGACGCACTTCTTGTCTTGATGACATAACGAAACACATCCCCGTCCTGCGTCTGTTCAACCAGTTCGTGGCTGAGGAAATGACAGAATTTCGGCACATCGCGCCGGGTGGACGGATCCGTCGCGAGCAACTCGATCAACCGGCCGGCATCGACATCGCGCACTGCATTGTGCAGCAGCATCACCGGCTCGGGGCAATAGAGGTTACGGGCGTCGACCAGGCGTCGGGCATCAGCGGAATCAGGCATGGTGGGAGACTGTGTGGGCATGCGGGGCATTCTGCCCGAACGCGCATGGTTTGTGTACAAACACCATCATGTACAATGCGCCCTTCGTTTTGACCCGTAATTCGCCTGCCCGGAGCCACGTATGTTCAGTAAAGATGTCACGATTGCCTCGTTTGATCCCGCCGTATGGGCCGCTATCCAGAGCGAGCAGAAGCGCCAGGAAGACCACATCGAGCTGATCGCCTCCGAGAATTACGCCAGCCCGGCCGTGATGGCTGCCCAGGGCTCCGAACTCACCAATAAATACGCCGAAGGCTATCCCGGCAAGCGCTACTACGGCGGCTGCGAATACGTGGACGTGGTGGAGCAACTCGCCATCGACCGCGCCAAGGAATTGTTCGGCGCCGACTATGCCAACGTGCAACCGCATTCCGGCTCGCAGGCCAACGC
>DAOMGE010000049.1:0-19289 GCA_035430165.1 Pseudomonadales bacterium
CTTTTTTGCATGAAAACCCTGAGGTAATTCTGAAAGGAAAACAACTGCGCAATCTGAATGCAAGCCGCATAAACAGATAACGGCAAGAGAGCACATGTCAAGGTTTCCGGGGAACCAATAAAAAGCCCACAAAATGCGGGCGTTAGGGTGTTGGTCTAGCGGGCTACCCCCGTATCAATTTTATTGGCGGAGGATCAACAGGGATACGCATTCCGCGATCTCAAAATACCCTGTTAGCCGCCCCAAAACAGGGAAATATTGCAAAATAACCGGGAAATCCACCCTGTTCTCTACGTATGGCTGCCCACAAACCCATGGGAGACAAGGGTTTCGGCTATCCGATGGGACTTTTGCCAAAACCCATGACAGGGAATTATCAGGGACGGAACTTGGGCCTGGGGGGGGATACATGGATAACTGAATTCAGATCATGATCCGCTGTTTGAATAGCATTGCAGGTCGCTATTAATCCCACTTCAGGCATTGAATAGATCAAGCCAGCGTATCGTCATGCCATCAGATATGAGCAGGTAAAATCCCTGATTATTAAGTTCTCCGCATTGATCAGCCTGTGCAGATCAATCTGTTTTCAAAGTTTCGATATAAATCGATTATCAACATCCTCTATGGCCGAATCTATCTGCTCATCAATAGCATTTATGAGTTTCTTGTATACAAAAAACAGTACCGGCGACGCCAGCAATCCAGCAACACCAACGACTGGCCACAAGTACCACTTCACACCGGAAGCACCGGATCGGGAAAATGATTTCACAACAGCATTCACACGGTCATGCACAGCATCCTTGACTGTGCCATAGCTGAATTTCTTCGCAGGCCACTCCGGCACAGGGCAATCAGTTTTTGCTGAACCAAACAGCGGAATAATCGGGTAATAATCCTTATCACTTGAAGCATCTATATGTTTGCCACTTGCCAACTGATTTTTGATGAGCTGGTTTTCCTTGTGAATTACCAGATGCTCCCTCAGAAATTGCTGGCAATTTCTCCTGCCCAGCAGGTAATCATGGTGCCTGTACGCCCTGGAGAAAAACCCCATAAACGCACTCAATGAACCGGACGCCAATGCACGCGAACCATAAACGACCCTGTCTTTATCATTGGGGTATGTTGGATGTTCACGCGTCGGGCTGATCAAGAACCGGCTATAGACGTCTTCGTGAATTGCCAGTAACAAATCCCTCATCTTGAAGCGGGATTGATTCTTTTGCGCGGCAAACAGGTATCGGGTGGCGGTGTCCAGCAAGTAACGGCTCAACCTTCCTCCTGATTGTCGCTGTTTTTCCAGATTCGTTGAAAAATCGACTGATTGCTCATCTGGCTCACAAAAAGGATCAATCATTAAAACGGCACGTCTCGAATGCTCGCCATCACGACTGTTTTTACCCGAAATGCCACACAAATAGTCATGGGCAATATCGAATGGTTCATTGTTGGTTGCACCACCATCAATCGATACAAAGGAATAGGTTTTATCCAGTGGCCATAGCGATGAGGCCCCGATATAGCGCAGGTTTCCGCTGCTATCGACGTCTGATGCAACATGCATGAACTGGTAATCCGTCGGATTGCGCGAATATTCCCTGGCGGACAAGGCGAATGGAAATGCTGCTGTAGCAAGTGCCGCCTGCGCAAGACTCGCCCAGGTATCATGTGATCCGGGGTTTTGCTTTACCCCCGCCTTGTTGGCCAATCTCAGATAATGCGGCGGAAGATCTGCCGATGACACGGCAGCATTTTCATCAGGCGTTGGTGCAACAAATGCGAACTGGTCCGCATGCATTGACATCATGTATCCCGGCCGTTGTGCCTGATAAGATCCATTGGGTGAAGCTGTGCCCCAGGACTGGAAGTCAATCCTGTACGGCACACCGGGAAGGTTCGTCCCCATCAGCACAACGGGCAAGCCACCGGATACCCAATCACGCGAGATCTTGTCTACCGTTTGCGGGAAGGAATACTGCACCACAGAACCCGCCACACCGACCAGATGATCGCAATCAAGTCCGGATAGCAGCGGATTATTGCCATCCAGATCATCCGTTTTGAGAAGATCTGTGATATCAACGTTATTAACCCAGGTACTGTAAAAAGGGTTCTGGCTGCCAAATTTTACGGCCGCATTGTCATCGATGATCGGCGGGAACTTGTACGGTAATGCCGACGCTGCAATGGCGCCATTGATACCGCCTGCTGAAGCACCGGTAATTATTTTTAACTGCACGAGGTGGTCAGGAATTTTTTCCTTGGGAATATCTCCGTCACCAGACTGCTTGGCTGCAGCCCAGGCGTCCAGCGCCTCGAACAGAAAATCCATCACTCCCGCCGTATAGGCACCGGCAGAAACAGCACCCGCCATGACCAGGCCAATCTCAAACACGCCGTCAGATGGATCATCTTTCTCGATGGGATACCAACGCCGTTTTTGTTCATCGGTGGCATCCTTAAATTCAAGATAGGCCGTCAGTTCTATGCGATCTGCAAAATCTTTCATATCAGTGTTTCTCCTGTTTAGTCATTTCCTTCCATTTTTGACACATCGAAGGATATGATCTGGGTCGATGTTTTCTGTCTAGCTACGGCAAGCACCAAACACAAGCCTGATAGTTCGGCATCGCGGCCTATATGAAAGCCTGATCTCAATTCTTGCACGACACCTTCTGGAAAACAGCTACATGGATTTGTAGCCACGACTAGAGCCCGCCCTCCGTTCACCACTTAGGCCGCATTGCCTCAACACAGGCAGAAACAAAAACGCCCGGACTGGCCGGGCGTTTTACGAACGAATTATCCCGACTGATTCTCAAATGTCTCTGACTCCTTTTTGTATAATTATGTTGTTGTGCGCGGCAACGCACAATGAACTTATCTTGCCAGGACTACACTTCCAGACGTCACAACAGGATGGCACGACGGGTTTTTTCAATCTTGTGCTGGAATTGGAATTGAATGAACAGGAAAAGAAAGATCTGGTGGAATTTATGAGGGTGTTATAAGCCAGTGTATGTATTCCTTCCGCTTTTTCACTCAGGAAATCACCATGATTTTTCGTCAGATGTTTGAGTCTTTATCAAGTACGTACACCTATTTGCTGGGTTGTGATAGGACAGGTCTTGCGGTATTACTTGACCCGGTCTTTGTTACCGTAGATCGTGACCTGGCGGAAATCAGTCGGCTTGGCCTTACGCTCGCCTACACTCTTGAGACGCATATTCACGCCGACCACCTCACAGCAGCACTCGAATTGAAGAAAATAACCGGCTGTAAAATTGCCTCACCTGAATATGACAAACTGCCTTGTGTCGATATAGGCATAAAAGAAGGAATGCCGCTCACGGTAGGCGGAATTGTATTACACCCTTTACATACTCCCGGCCACACAGACGGACACTTTTCGTACTTCTGTAATGACAGGGTTTTTACCGGCGATGCATTGTTGATTGACGGATGTGGCCGTACTGACTTCCAGAACGGTGACGCAGATGTCTTGTACAACAGTATCCATGAAAAATTATTTTCCTTACCGGATGATGTACTGGTATATCCGGCACACGATTATGAAAATCGGCACGTTTCCTCGATAGCACAGGAAAAACAACGCAATCCCAGACTGGGAAATGGGCAGACACTGGACGCATTCAGGCATCTGATGGGAAACCTGAAATTGCCCCATCCAAAATTCATAGACTATGCCGTAATGGGCAACCGGCAATGCGGCGTTTGCCCTGACAACCTGCCTGATAATCTTGAGCAATATTGCCAGCATATGAGCGAAAGCCTGCAGGGTTAATGTTTTTTTAACAGGATCACCATGAGAACACGCAAAGAATCCGACAGTATGGGCACCATCGATCTGCCTGCTGATGCATTGTGGGGCGCACAGACCCAGCGCTCGCTCAAAAACTTTCGCATCGGCTTGCAACTGGGATGCTCACAAAAATTCCCGCTGGCGTTTATCTATACTTTTGCACAGGTAAAAAAAGCAGCCGCACTGGCTAATGCGGAACTGGATAAATTACCGGATGATTTGTGTAAATACATTGTCCAGGCTTGTGACGAAATCATTCAGGGCCAGCATGATGAGCAATTTCCCCTGGTGATCTGGCAAACCGGTAGTGGCACGCAAACCAATATGAATCTGAATGAAGTGATTGCCAATCGGGCCAATGAACTGGCAGGCAAATCTCGCGGCGAAAAATCACCCGTTCATCCCAATGATCACGTCAATATGTCCCAGTCATCCAACGATGTATTTCCTACCGTGATGCATATCACGGTGGCTCAGGCAGTGCAGCAGCAATTATTACCGGCTCTTGATTATCTACTGAATGCGTTAACTGAAAAGACACGGGCATTCGCCAACAACGTCAAGAGTGGCCGTACGCACATGATGGATGCCACACCAGTATCACTGGGGCAAGAATTCAGCGGATACCAATATCAGGTCGCTTATGCACGCGAACAGATTGCTGCTGCATTGTCAGGCGTGCTGGCACTAGCCATTGGCGGCAGCGCTGTCGGTAAAGGCCTGAATACACCGCCTTACTGGGCTGAAACAATGACAAGGCACATATCCCGTTTAACAGGTATCAGTTTTTGCAGTGCAAACAATAAATTCATGGCGCTGGCAGGACACGAAGCGCTTACCGATTTACATGGTCGCATGCGTTTGCTGGCAACGGTTTTATTCAAAATCGGTAATGACTTGCGTTTGATGGGTAGCGGTCCGCGCTGTGGACTGGCTGAAATCCATTTGCCGGAAAATGAACCCGGCAGTTCCATCATGCCAGGAAAAGTGAACCCTACGCAGATAGAGGCATTAACGATGGTAGCCATTCAGGTAATGGGAAATGATACCGCTGTAGGTGTGGCCAACAGCCAGGGGCAATTTGAATTGAATGTGTACAAACCGCTAATTTTTCGCAACGTGTTTGAATCCATTACCTTGCTCGCAGATGCCATGAACAGTTTTACCGAGCATTGTGTGCAGGGCATACAGGCGAATGAAGAAAAACTTGCGTATTATGTAGAGCAATCGCTGATGCTGGCGACTGCATTAACACCGCTTATCGGGTATGACAAAACAGCACAGAGTACAAAACTGGCCCATGAAAAAAACCTGACGCTTCGTCAGGCCGTGTTGCAGCTGGATTTTATGTCGGCTGAAGCGTTTGATGCTGCCATAAAACCAGAGCTGATGGTAACTCCCCTTAAGTAGACACTTTCTTCTGTAATGGCAAACCTTCCAGCAGATCAGCCAGTTCGTCTGCATGCTCTTCTTCCACGGCCAGTATTTCCTGTAGCATACGGCCGGTAGTGAAATCCTGATCACCCAGATAGTGGATCAATTCGTTATAGCTGGTGATAGCGATACGTTCCGCCACCAGATTTTCCTTGATCATTTCCAGTAATGATGCACCTGCCACGTATTCTGCATGACTGCGACCCGTGAGACTATCTGGTGAAAAATCCGGCTCTCCACCCAACTGTACGATACGTCCTGCAATACGATCAGCGTGCGCCAGCTCTTCATTGGAGTGGGCAAGAAATTCTTCAGCAACACCGTTGGCATGAATGCCCCTGGCCATGAAATGATGACGACGGTAGCGCAACGCGCAAACGATTTCGGTGGCAAGCACGTCATTCAGTAGCTTTAAAACTTCGATTCTGTCGGCCGTATAGCTCTCCGTAACGGCACCTTGCTCTATATGCTTACGAGCCTGGCTGCGTAGTGTTTGCACATCAGTTAATACAGTTTTGAGCGTCATGAGAATTCCTGCGATGGCATTGAGCCGGCCGGAGTAGCGGATCAAAATGCTGATGGATGGAGATTGTTACCGGGTGTAGCGGAAAACTCGGTGCGTTTGCGAACACATCTCATGATTACCTACAAGCACTCAGCAACCGCATGTGCGGGATCAGCCAAGTAAGCTATCTGTCTGTCGGATGGCGCAATTTACACATCATTCCGGCAGGCTGTTGCCTTGAGTGAAACCAACATGATCCTGCTATTTTTCGCAGAAAATAATGGGCGTTTCGGTCGGTGCTATCGGCACCGCTTTAGCACAACAACATTTACGCAATACTAAGGATTTTTGGCGAAATGAACCAATCAATTTGTACCGTGGGTGGAAATGCGCGCGCAGTGAACCCCTAACCGAAACTGACAAGTCTCCATCTTTGCGCGTGGGGATTGTTTACTTCTGCCGGAGTACCATCATGTCCGATAGATTTGAACAATGCCTGGCTAGTGATTCAGGCATAAAAAACCCGGTATTTACCGGGTTTTTTAGACTTCTTGGGATTTTATAAAACCTGGAATTGGCGGAGAGGGAGGGATTCGAACCCTCGATCAGGCTTTTGACCCGATACTCCCTTAGCAGGGGAGCGCCTTCGGCCTCTCGGCCACCTCTCCAGAGGGGCGGCATGATACCAATATCCACTATGTATTCAAAGCAAAATCAGGCTGGACGCGAGGCGTCGGGAAGAGGTGTAAACAGAGGAATCAAGGGGATGGGGAGCATCCTTGCTCAGTGCGACAGCACACACTGTTTTACCGGGGTCATCACCAAAAGAAGTGCCTCACCCCAATAAACGGTACAACGACTCAGCGGTTACCGAGGTCGTCGTAATCGTCCTGGTAAGCACCAGGACTGGCGCCTGCAGTTACAACACCAGCGCCGCCGTGTTGTTTTTCCTGCTGGATACGCTGATAGATTTCTTCGCGATGAACTGAAACATCTTTCGGTGCATTGATACCGATACGCACCTGATTACCTTTAACACCCAGCACAGTTACGGTGACATCATCACCAACCATCAGGGTTTCACCAATACGACGAGTCAAAATAAGCATTGCCTAATCTCCTTAATGCCAATACAGCAAATCCAGTGACAAACACCCGATCCCGTCAGCAGAAAAAGCAGCTACAGACGAAAAAAACAACCACACCAGAGAACCAGTATTGATCACTTTTCCAAAAGCAGACCGCCTTATCAGGTATGGTCTGCAGCCAAAGTAATAGTTAGTGCACATACAATCCTGCATGGCCTTCACTACCCGAACAAACCCCAGGGAGAGCATCCTGAGGGCAAAACACATAAAAAACTACGGTACCAGATTACTACCAAAACCCTGCAAGAAAATCGTGGATCTACGCAGCGAAAGCGTGGATCACCGCACTGCAATCACCGGACTTCGAGATTCTCGGTGCGATCCAGCTCGAACGCCTCATGCAGACCACGCACCGCCAGTTCCATGTATTTCTCTTCGATCACCACCGATATCTTGATCTCGGACGTCGTGATCAACTGGATATTGATGTTATGCGCAGCCAGAGCAGTAAACATCTTCGCCGCAACGCCTGCGTGGGAACGCATACCTACACCCACGATGGAAACCTTGGCCACCTTGTCATCTTTGAGCACTTCACTGGCACCAAGTTCCCGCGCCACACGATCCAGCACATCAGCCGCCTTCTGCATCTCGCCCTTCTGGACGGTGAAGGTCAGGTCGGTCGTGTTATCGGCACCGATATTCTGGACGATCACATCCACCTCAATGTTGGCCTCACTGACCGGACCGAGGATACGCGAAGCGACGCCCGGGGTATCGGGAATGCCACGAATAGTCAGTTTGGCTTCATCGCGAGTAAAGGCGATACCGGAGATGATGGGTTTTTCCATAGCAGAACCTTCTTCAAGACTGATCAGCGTACCCGGGCCATCCTGGAAACTGTGCAGCACGCGCAAGGGAACATTGTACTTACCGGCAAATTCGACAGAGCGGATCTGCAATACCTTCGAGCCGAGGCTCGCCATTTCCAGCATTTCTTCAAACGTGATACGGTCCAGACGGCGGGCTTCCGGCACTACACGCGGGTCGGTGGTATACACGCCATCCACATCGGTGTAGATCTGGCATTCATCTGCTTTCAGTGCGGCGGCCAGTGCCACACCCGTGGTATCTGAGCCACCACGGCCCAGCGTAGTGATATTGCCCTGCTCATCAACACCCTGGAAACCGGCAACAACGACAATACGGCCCGCGTTCAGGTCAGCCATCATGTTGTCACTGTCGATCTGTTCGATACGCGCCTTGTTGAAGGCACTGTCAGTCAGGATGCGCACTTGTGAACCGGTGTAGGATCGGGCATCGATACCGCGCTTGTGCAACGCCATGGCCAACAGCGCGATCGTCACCTGTTCACCGGTAGACACCAGCACGTCCAGCTCACGCGGGGTGGGTTGGTCCTGGATCTGCTTGGCCAGGCCGATCAGGCGATTGGTTTCGCCACTCATGGCAGACACTACCACGACCAGCTGATGGCCCTGTGCATGAAAGCTGGCCAACTTGTCAGCCACAGCTTCTATGCGCTCGATCGAGCCAACGGATGTACCACCGAATTTCTGGACCAACAAGCTCATCGTGGACTCGTCAAAATGACCGTAACGGGAAGGCGCGCATTAAACAATAAAGCCGGTTAAAAGTTAAGCACTAGCAGACTGAGCCCCATGCACCCTGCGACAATTACACAGCAGCTTGCCGAATAAAGCCTTGTTATCATGATTGCCTTTATGGATAACCCCAAGAGATACCGAACATGAGTGAATATCGCTATACCCCGGGCCGCCCCTTCTTGCTGAAAGATGTCCCGCAGTGGGATTTCGAAACAGATGTAGCCATCGTCGGCTTTGGTGGCGCAGGCGCCTGTGCCGCCATTGAAGCAGCCGATGCCGGCGCTGATGTCATGCTATTCGAACTGGCCAGCGCCAGTGGCGGCTCAACGGCGATGTCCTCCGGCGAAGTGTATCTCGGCGGCAATGGCGGTACTCGCGTTCAAAAAGCCTGTGGATTTGAAGACAGCACCGAGAATCTGTTCAACTTTCTAATGGCCGCGCACGGCCCGCAAGCTGACGAAGCCAAGGTGCGCCAATACGCTGAAGGCGCGGTGGATCATTTCAACTGGCTGGTTGATCACGGTGTACCGTTCAAAGACAGCTTCCTCGACAAACGCGCCATCGTTGCCATCACCGATGACGGCCTGCTCTACACCGGCAGCGAAAAAGCCTGGCCATTCCGCGACATCGCCAAGCCCGTTGCACGCGGCCATAACCTGCAAGTAGTCGGCGATAACGGCGGCCCACTGTTGATGAAAATCCTCACGGAAAATGTCGAGCAACGTAAAAATATTCGCGTGCATTACGACACACGCACCCTGTGCCTGATTGCCGACGAATACAACAACGTACACGGCGTGGTGGTACGCATCGACATGAAAGAGCGCTTTGTTCGCGCACGCAAAGGTGTCGTGCTTTGCGCAGGCGGTTTCATCATGAACAAGGACATGCTGCAGAAATACGCGCCGAAATTGTTGCGCGGCAACATACCGATCGGCAACCCGGGCGACACAGGCAGCGGTATCCAGATGGGCGTCAGCGTCGGCGGTGCTGCCATCAACATGCACGAAGGTTTCATGACGATTCCTTTCTATCCACCGGGCAACATGACTTACGGCATTTTCGTCAATGCGATGGGCCAGCGCTTCATCAATGAAGATGCGTATCACGGTCGCGTCGGCACCTTTGCCATCCAGCAACCGGGCGACCGTTTGTACATGATTGTCAGCGCCGATGATTACGGCAACTTCGATCGCAAACCGTTTTTTAATGGTGATATTGTCGGCACCGGCGAAACCGCCGAAGAACTGGAACAGGAACTCGGTTTTCCGCCCAACTCACTGGCACACACCATCAATTTTTACAGCGAACACGCGGCGAAAGGCGAAGATCCGCTTTTCCATAAATCAGCGCAGTGGCTGAAACCGCTCAACCCGCCACTGGTGGCCATTGATGCCACACCGGAACGTGGGGCAATTTTTCCCTGCTTTACACTCGGCGGCCTCGACACACTGCCCAGCGGCGAAGTACTGACAACAGACGGCGCCGTGATCAATGGGCTGTACGCAGCAGGCCGCACCGCCGCTGGCATACCGCGTCGCGGCGACGGTTATGCCAGCGGCACCTCTGTCGGCGATGCTACCTTCTCGGGCAGGATGGCGGGCAAGGCAGCAGCGAACAGGAAATAATCCGGGCTGGATTTACTTGCTGGATGCGGCCGTTTTTACCGGACCGCTCTCCAGCAGGTTGTTTTCCAGCAAGAACCCAGCCAGCGCCGTACCGATCACCTGATTGCCCGTCGGATTCAGGTGAAAATCTTTCGGTGCCAGATGCAACACCGTCTCGCCCTGCGCACGCAAAACCGGCGTCAGATCCAGGAATGGTACATGATGCTGCTCACTGTGATCACGCAGTATGTCTCGCACCTTCATGGATACCGACAGATCATAAACTTGCGGATAAGCCGGAAAATAGACAAATACCGGCTTGATCCTGTTTGCCGCCGCGTGATCCATGAATGCATCCCATGCCAGCAAATAACGCTGTAACTGCGTACTGATTTCTGGCGACAGGTTATCTGTGAGGATCTGTGCATCATCTTTTGCGTAACGCTTCATAAACAGACTGGCGTTATCGGCAAAATGATTGCCCCCATCAATGTTGTACCGCAAGGGATCCAGATTGGGCTGACGTTTCGGCGCGTCCTGGTTCTTCGCATAATCTGCCGAAATATGGCGCAAGACCTGATCCAGCACCAACTCACCCACCGCCGTGTGCGCAAAGAGTATGCGGCCTATCCGGTGATTCAGGTCACTCTGGTTTGCCGGCTGGTGCAACAACATGTCATCACTGATTTTCGCAAGCACATGCACATCGTTGCTGACGAATGTCAGGACAACAATATCCGGCCTGAAGCGCGTAACGGCATCGCGAAAAATCGCCAGCTCCCTGTCAATCGATGCACCACCGCAAGCGGCATTGATTGTCTCAACTTTCGCGCCATGCTCTGTCAATTTTCTTTGCACAAACGATGGATACGTATTTTCATTCTCGACATAGAAGCCATCCGTAATCGAATCACCAATCATGGCGATGCGTGTCACACCGTCTGCTTTCCTGAGGGCGAGATCGCCACCACGAAAACCCCATTCATTGGATTTCACCAACCAGTCGACCACGCCATACATCGGCAAATCCATGCTTTCTGAATACAGACCCAGTCGACTCGGAAACCAGCCCATGAAGATGCCGCGCGGTGCATGCATCGCCACACGCAAGAAACCTTCGGCACACGCAAGAACCAGGACAAAAACCGCAAGGTTGATAGCCAATAACTTCAGCAGCTTTCCCGTCATCTATTCATTTCCTCAGAATACATTGCGCCACTGCTGGTCTTCACTATCAAACAACCGGCTGGATTCATCCGGCCCCCAACTGCCCGCTACATAGGTATGGATAAACTCGTCCGTCGTCGCCCAGTGACGCAATACCGGATCTACCACACGCCACGCCCACTCGACTTCGTCGAAACGGATAAACAGGCTGCGATCCCCTTCGATCACATCCAGTAATAACGTCTCATATGCCTCGAGGGATTTTTCACCCGGCTGGCGATACGGTGCCTGCATCTCGGCAATCCGCGTGATCATTTCCAGCCCGGGTTGCTTGGCGTGGATTTCCATGCGCATGTTTTCTTCGGGATAAAGCGACAGCACAATCCAGTTCGGCTCTATCCATTCCAGTGGTGTTTCCCGAAACAACTGCTGTGGCGGATGTTTGAAACGGATGGCAATCGACGACATTTTTTCCTGCATACGCTTGCCGGTTCGCAAATAAAACGGCACGCCTTTCCAGCGCCAGTTATCCACATAGAATTTGGCAGCCACATAGGTTTCTGTCGTCGAATGCGCGGCAACCCCCGCCTCATCCTGATAGCCCGCCACAGGTACGCCATTGATCTGCCCAGCGGTGTATTGGGCGCGAAACGCCATGGAATGCACAGACTGGCGTGGAATGGGACGAATCGAGCGCAACACTTTTATCTTTTCGTCTTGCAAGGCATCCGCATCCAGCGATGCCGGTGGCTCCATCGCCATCACGGTCATCAGCTGCATCAAATGGTTTTGCAGCATGTCACGCAACGTGCCTGTCTGGTCAAAATAGCCGGCACGATTTTCAATGCCGTATTGTTCGGCCACCGTGATCTGCACGTGATCGATATAATTGCGATTCCAGACCGGTTCGATCAGTGTATTGGCAAAACGGAAAACCAGCAGGTTCTGCACCGTTTCCTTGCCGAGATAGTGGTCGATACGGAAAATCTGTTCCTCGTCAAAAAACTCGTGCAGACGCATATTCAGCATGCGCGCGCTGTCGAGATCATCCCCGAACGGCTTTTCAATCACGATGCGATGTTTGAGCGGGCCGCCGGCAAAACCCGCCTTGTGCAACTGCGTGGCTACCGCCAGATAATCGGCAGGCTTGATTGCCAGATAGAAAACAATATTTTCACAACTGGTATGGGGCGAATCGGGATGCGGCTGCGACAGTGTTTGCACAAGATTCCGGTAAGTCACTTCTTCCGTGTAACTGCCATCAACATAATCGAACCGCTCCGCCAGCCTCTCCCCGATCTCACTGCTATAACTGTGTTTTTTCAGCTTGTCCTGCAAGTTGCGCAGCAGGTAATCGCGCCAGTCGCTGACTTGCCAGTCACGTCGCGCCACCGCCACAAACCGCAAGGAGGCCGGCAGGCGTTGCGCCTCTTCCAGTGCATAAATTGCAGGGAACAGTTTTTCGGATGCCAGATTGCCCGTCGCACCAAAAATCACGAAGTAGCAGGGATTTTGTCCATTTGCCTGCCTTGCCAGTTTGCCGAGCATGCTAGGTATTCTCCCGTGACAAAAACGTGGCTTGCTATGCTTTGGTCTGGATGGCGTGACCACCAAACCCCTCGCGCATTTTGGCGAGCATCTTGTCACCAAAATCCGCCTTGCCCTGACTCGCAAAACGCATCATCAGCGCCAGGCTCATCACGGGTGCAGGAATACCTTTTTCAATCGCCTCCAGCGCCGTCCAGCGCCCTTCGCCGGAATCTGCCACCACTGGCGCAATGTTTTCCAGTTGCTGGTCGTGTTGCAGGAAATCCGCACAGAGATCCAGCAGCCAGCTGCGCACCACACTGCTGTGACGCCAGAGTTCGGCAATACCCGCCAGATCAAGATCAAAATCCTCACGCGCTTTCATCAGGGCAAAACCTTCGGCGAAGGATTGCATCATGCCGTATTCAATACCGTTGTGAACCATCTTTACGAAATGACCGCTACCGACAGGGCCTGTGTGCAACCAACCGCGATCTGCCGCAGGCGCCAACGCCTGCAATACCGGTGTCAGTTTTTCAATCGCGCTGTCGTCACCACCCGCCATCACGCAGTA
Organism: Pseudomonadales bacterium; assembly: GCA_035430165.1. Lineage (GTDB taxonomy): Bacteria > Pseudomonadota > Gammaproteobacteria > Pseudomonadales > UBA7239 > UBA7239. The sequence continues at coordinate 13,357 of DAOMGE010000049.1, forward strand.
ACCGTTGGCCAGTCCCCATATGCCGCCCGACACACCCGCATCAATAAAATGAATGCCATGGGCTTGCAATTGTTCAGCGCGGCGCAGCGAATCCTTGAACCAGGAATTACCGCCATCGACAATGATGTCGCCTGCCGTCAACAACGGCAGGAGTTGTGTGATCTGTTGCTCGACAGCTTCACCTGCCGGCAGCATCAACCACACCATGCGCGGCGACGGCAGTTGTGCAACCAGTTCCGCTGTGGATCTCGCAACCGTCACGCCGCATTCAATTGATAACGACAATGTCACTTCCTGATTGCGATCATGCGCTACCACATGCACACCGCCTTGTTGCAAGCGACGCGCCATGTTGCCGCCCATGCGGCCCAGGCCAATCAACCCGAGTGTTGTCATGTGTTATCCCCATGCAGCTGGTATTGCGCTGTTAACCATTGTGGTGCGGTGTTGCGCAACATACGCAGGATACCTTCTTTCCACGTGACTGTTGTCACCGGCTCGTCGCCAAGCAATGCCTGCAATTTGCTGACATCCGATGCCAGGCTGCCAAACGCGGTTGGCTGCAAATCAAACGCCGTCCTGAAACCGGTCAACTCGCTGATCCACTCACACCACGACTCAACACTCACAACTTCGCTGCCACCCCAGTTGACGATAGTGGCGTCAGTGGTAGCCGCCGCCAGCAAATACGGAATGTGTCGGCAATAGTCTTCTGCATGTATCGGGTTGTATGCGTTGGGCTGGTCGGGATGCACCACAACCGGCATGCCTTCTTTCATCATCGCCGCATGCCAGTAAGGCCAACCGCCGTTATCACCGTAAGGCACAGACAAGCGCGCAATTGTCAGTGGCACCGCATGCTCCATCGCCGCAAAACGCACAACGGTTTCCTGTGCAATCTTGCTGATGCTGTACGTCGGAAACATGGCGCGGTGATTGTCGCCCAGCGGCGCATCCTCTTTTAACAGCGTCTGCCCCGCGTACTGATAAACACCCGTTGTGGACACTTGCAGGAATGCTTTTGCACGTTTGCAATGCGCCAGCAAGCGGCCACTGCCGATTGCATTGGCGCGCAAGTCATAATCAAAATTACCTGACTTTACGACAGCAAAATGCAACACATAGTCAAAATCGTCAGGAATGTCCCCAAGACTGTCTGCAGCAAGATCCTTACGCAGGACATGCGCGCCGAGCGCACGGATACGATCAACATCTTTCTGGCGTGAAAACCGGGCCAATGCATACACATCCGCTATCGGACACAACTGCTGTAACAAGGGTAGCGCCACCTGACTGGTAGGCCCGGTGACCAGGATTTTCTTGCCGTGTAATGAAACAGGTGCAACTTGCATGTGTATACCTCGAAAAAAAACGGGAGATGATTGCTGCTACTCATCTTCCAGATGAAAATGATGCAACATGCGATGCACCAGTGGCGCAAAAATCAGACCGACACCCACCAGAAAAATAATGCCGGAAAACAGGGCATAGGCACCGGCAAACAATTTTCCCGCATCTGTCTGCAAGGCAGCCACCGGCCCCATACCGCCCAGGATCATGGAGGCATTGAGAAACGCATCGATCCAGCTCATGTTTTCCAGTTCACGGTAACCGACCATACCCATTGCCAGTGACAGCAACACAAGCGTAGCTGCCATGGCAACGTGACGAAAAACCCGCCAGCCGAATGCCGCACTCGATAACAAGGGCTGCTGCCGGTGTTCCATCCCGAAAATTTTCCGCAAGCTCCTGTGGTTCTGCATGATTGACTCCTGCGATCACTATCAACACAAACGCACGGCCGGCCGGATAACTGTCTGCCTGTCGCGCCAGTTCAGCACCTGTCCATCGTTGCGCACATCACGCATCAAGCTTATATCACACGCCGCGATATGCCAGTTTTTATCTGCACAGCAATGCCCTGCCGCCAGCACACCATCTTCAGGAAATCCGCGATCCACCGGCGCAAAAACACCGGCGCGACCGACGTTGACATCAATTGCCTCACACCAGGGCGCTTCACCCGTCAATGGCGCCTGCGCCACAAAGCACTGGTTCTCGACAGCACGGGCACGCACACAATGCAGCACACGATGAAAACCGTGCAGCGAATCGGTACAACTGGGTACGGCGATAATATCGGCACCGGCTTCTGCCAGCGCCCGCACCTGTTCAGGAAATTCCACGTCATAACAGATGGCAACCGCAAAAGTGAATTCACCGGCATCAATCACTTTCAAATCGCTTGCAGCCGAGATATTGAACAGTTCGGTTTCAAAGCGCGTCATATGGATCTTATCCTGGAAAAATAACTGGCCACGCGGGCCGGCAATCCAGGCGCGATTCACATAATGCTTTTCTGCAATCGCAAACGGAAAAGATGGTGCAACTATCCAGACCGAAAAACGCTGCGCCAATGTCCGGTACAGCGCGGAAAAATCCTGTGCAAATCCCTGCAAGCCGGCAAGCTGGCCCGCCAGGGTGGCACGCGAACTTTCATCCAGCAAGGTCACCAGACCCATGCTGCCATATTCAGCAAACACCAATAGTTGTGCGCCCGCATCGGCAGCGGAACGCACCTGCGTTTCTGCATGCGCCGTAAAATCCTGCCAACTACTGACCGGGACAATCGGGTGCTGTGATACAGCAACAGCAATAACAGTCATCCGTTATCCCTCAGCCAGAACACCATCGGCTTGTCTGTCGGTTTTTTTTCATGGATATCCAGCCAGCGATACAGTGTGCGCATCTGCGGCTGTTTGCGGTATCCGCGCCTGTTCCAGAATGTATCCAGCGGCGAATAGTTTTCAGGTCGCAAGGGATGGTTCGCCGGCCGCTCTACCGCACAAAACGCGGTGATTGTTTTCCCGCTCTCCCTCGCAAACGATTCGCGTGCATCAAAGAACCGGTGGCCGATGCTGTGGCCGCGATAATCGCGCTGCAATACCGATTCACCAAAATAGAAAACCTGCCCGGGTGGAATGCCTTGCTCGATAAAAGGCTGGCGGAATTCCTGCTCTGCATCCGTGAGTGCAATGCCGGTTGAGGCACCCACTACACGGCCTGCATCCAGCGCGAGCACAAACAGGCTTTCTGCAGAACGGGCATAGGCATCCAGGTAACGACGCTCATAATCAAGCTCACCATCGTACAGGTACGGAAAATCGCGAAAGACTTCGATGCGCAAGGCCGCCACTGCATCCAGCCATGGCACTACACCAGCACCTGAAAAAGTTTCTATCGTTACTGTCATGTTTCCTCCATTCACAGGTGAACACTGTAGCCAATCTGCCAGCGATCGGAAACCGGATAACTTGCGACAGATATCTTGTTGGCTACAGGGAGTAAGGTTGCTACTGTTAGGCGCATAATCCGAGGGACTTTCGATGAGCACATCCACCATGAATGCGACCGCAGCCGCTGACTACACCCTGCAACCTGACGCCAACCAGAACGACCTGCGCCATATTCCCGGCTTCAATGGGTTGCCGTTTGCTGGCCGCCTGCCGTGGATGATCAAGGACTTTAACGGCAGCATACAAGAACACTACGAAAAATTCGGCGAAATTTCCTACATGAACATGGGCGTGCTCGGCGGCCTGCTGGTACTGGGACCGGAGAACTATAAACAGGTCTATCTGGATCTGGATCGCAACTTCTCACCCAAGATGGGTTACATGAAATCACTGGGGGATTTCTATCGCCGCTGCATCCTGCTGCGCGATTTCGATGAACACCGCTATCAGCGCCGTGTTTTCCAGGCGGCATTCAAGAACGATGCCATGCGCGGTTACCTGCACATGATGAACCCTATTCTCAAGCGCCATATCGAGAGCTGGGAACACAAGCGCGATTTCCATTTTTTCGAAGGCATCAAGGCCAACCTGCTCGACGTGGCTGCAAAAGTTTTTTTCGGTCTTGATGATCTCGGTGACGATGCGCGCAAACTCAACCAGGCGTTCATCGATGTAGCAGAAAAAGGCATGATGGGCCTGATCAAGAAAGAAATTCCCGGCCTGAAGTTTTATACCGGCAAGAAAGCCAAACGCTACATGGATGGTTACATCAGCAACCTGATTCCTGCACGGCGCCAGGGCGACGGCATCGACTTCATGTCCTACGTCGTGAAGGAAAAAGACGAGAACGGCAATTACTTCCCGGATCTTGACCTCACTGAACACCTGACATTCCTGATGTTCGCTGCGCACGACACCACCACCAGTGCACTGTCACACCTGGTGATGCTGCTCGGCCAGCATCCTGAATGGCAGGAACGGTTGCGGAAGGAAGCGATGTCGCTCGACAAGGAATTTATTGATTACGACGACATGGAAAAACTGACGGACATGAACAACGCATTCCTCGAAGGCCTGCGCTTGTACCCTTCCGTTTCCATGATGACGCGCCGCACCGTGCGTCCATGCACACTGGGCGGCATCAGGATTCCCGCCAACACCGTGCTGTTCCTGCCGCCGCATTTCAATCACACGATGAAAGAGTACTGGGATGAGCCTTTGAAATTCGATCCGGATCGCTGGGCGCCGGATCGCCAGGAACAGAAGCGCCATCCGTTCCAGTTTGTCGGTTTTGGTGGCGGCGCACACAAGTGTATCGGCATGCACTTTGCGCAAATGAATGCCAAGGCTTTCATGTTCCAGTTCCTGCGCAGGTATCGTTTTGAAACCAGCCCGGGCTACAACCCGTGGATGCAGATTATCCCGATGCCGCGCCCGGGTGATATGCTGCCACTGAAACTGACACGCTTGTAACAGGCACTGCATGGCCACAACACTGACCCGCGCATCAACGCTAAAACGCTGGCTATTCGTACCGGCACCTGCCTTGGCAACCTTCGTGTTACTGGCTACTGCCATCATGCTGGTTATCAAGCCACGTGCAGAATCGTTTCTCGATTACTGGTACACACTCCCGTCGCCATCGACTGCTGCCAGCGCTGCACAAAGCCTGCAGCACGACCATCTGCAAACCATCCTGCAATACGCATGGAAGGCGGGATTGCAGGCCGTCGCCTTGCTGCTGGTGCTGGACGTGGTACTGGCGCTGGTGATGCCCCTGCTGTCGCGCAAGCCTGCAACGTCAGCCGGCAAGCCAGCCGCGCCATCTGCAGACCAGACCATGATGCGCGACACCGCCAATGGCGCCATCCAGTTCACGCACTCGGGGGATGCGGGAAAAACCCTGGTTTACGAATTCAGCCCACAGGATGGCGACATGGGCGCCCTGTATATCGGCCCCAACAAGCGTTACCGCGTGGAACGCCTGCTGGCCAGCGGCGGCATGGGATCTGTGCACAAAGGCTTCGACACTGTCCTGCAGCGGCCTGTCGCCATCAAGGAACTGGACATCAACCTGTCCGGGGACCAGGAGCAAACCGGCCGTTTCCGGCAGGAAGCACTGGCGCTGGCCGGGCTTGCCCACCCCTACATTGTGCCGGTGTACGACCTGCTGGATGACAACCAGCATTTCTGGATTGTGATGGAGTTGTTGACGGGCGGTGATCTGGAAAAACGTATCGCACAGAACCCTCCTGATATCAGGACTGCCACCCGGATTATCCGTGCGGTTGCTGAAGGCCTGGCGTTTGCACACAACAAGGGCATCGTGCATCGCGATATCAAGCCGATGAACATCCTGCTCAACGAGGAAGGTATCCCGAAGCTCGTGGATTTCGGCATTGCCAAGCTGGCGCAATCCCAACACTCCGTGGTGCAAACACGCGACGGGCTGTCGCTGGGCTCGCCCACCTACATGAGTCCGGAACAGGCTGCTGGCAAGAAAGATATCGACAAGCGTGCCGATATTTACGCGCTCGGTATTACGTTCTACAAAGTGCTGGCAGGCGAAGTGCCGTTTACCGGCGACGTTTCCGAAGTGATGGCACAACACATCACGCAGGCGCCACGCTCACCGCG
>DAOMGE010000050.1:0-4499 GCA_035430165.1 Pseudomonadales bacterium
TCCCTTGGCCTTGGTCAATGTCCGGAAGGCCAAACTGTGTAGAATTGCGGCCTTCAACACCCGACTGAACCAGCTTTGAGAGGCGAACCATGGCAGACCCCATCATCATCATCGGCACCGGCTTGTCCGGTTACACCCTCGGCAAGGAATTTCGCAAATACGACCAGGAAACGCCGTTGCTGTTTGTGACATCTGATGATGGCCGCAGCTATTCCAAGCCGATGATCTCTACCGGCTACAGCAAGAACAAGTCTGCTGATGAACTGGCAATGGCAGATGCCGGCGCGATGGCCGAGCAGTTGAAGGCTTCTATCCGCACCTTCGCGACAGTAACGGCCATCGATACGGCCAATCACGAAATTACACTGGGCGATGAAAAATTGCGTTACAGCAAACTGGTGATTGCCTGGGGCGCAGAGTGCATACAGCCACCTTTGCAAGGTGATGGCCTCGATCGCGTGTATTCCGTGAATGACCTGATCGATTACGGCAAATTCCGCAGTATTGCAGCAGGCAAAAAGAAAGTACTGATTATCGGCGCTGGCTTGATCGGCAGTGAATACGCCAACGACATGGCAGCAGGTGGTTTTGAGATTGAAGCGGTGGATCCACTCAATGGCCCGCTCGGCACACTGTTACCACCACAAGCATCCAAGGCTGTGCAGCACGCGCTAGAGCGCGAGTGCAAAGTGAAATATCACTTCGGCACTGTAGTGGAGACGATCAACAAACAAGGTGATGGCGTTGTCGCGACATTGAAAAACGGCGAAACAGTGGAAGCCGATCTGGTGTTGTCCGCTGTCGGTGTGCGCCCGCGCATTGCGTTGGCACAGCAAGCAGGTCTTGCCGTCAATCGCGGCGTTGTTGCCAACCGTTATCTGGAAACGTCAGCGCCGGATGTCTATACCTTTGGCGATTGTGCAGAAGTGGAAGGCAATGTGTTGTTCTACGTGCTGCCATTGATGGCTTGCGCGCGCGCACTCGGCAAAACATTGCATGGTGAACGCACACCGGTGAGTTACGGTGCCATGCCGGTGGGCGTAAAAGTTACGGTCTGCCCGATCCAGGTCTCGCCACCACCACGTGGCGCAGCAGGCAGCTGGACGGAAGAAGCGGATGGCGACAACGTACGCTCACTCTTTCACAGTCCGGAAGGCAAGTTGCTGGGATTTGCATTGACGGGTAAATGTGCAGAAGAAAAAATGAAGCTGGCAAAAGAGCTGCCACCTATCATGGAATGACATGTCGCTACAAAAAAAGCCGCGCAGCCGAAAATCGATTGCGCGGCTTTTTTTATGCACGATAATGCTGCCCCGCCCGGAGGAAGTAGCATGGCCAGTATCGATTCGCGCACCGCGCAAAAAATTGCCAACCAGATTGCGAGGGAACTGTCTGTCAGGACCGAACAGGTCGTTGCTGCCGTTGCCCTGCTCGATGAGGGTGCCACTGTGCCGTTTATTTCCCGTTACCGGAAGGAAGTTACCGGCGCACTGGATGACACGCAGTTGCGCACACTGGACGAACGGCTGCTGTATTTGCGCGAACTGGAAGAGCGCCGCCTCGCGGTGCTGGCCAGCATCGGTGAGCAGGGAAAACTCACGCCGGAACTTGAGAAAAATATTCTGGAGGCGGAAACCAAAAACCGGCTTGAGGATTTGTATCTGCCTTACAAGCCCAAACGCCGCACCAAGGCGCAGATTGCCCGCGAAGCGGGGCTGGAGCCGCTGGCGCTGGCGCTGCTGGAAAATCCGCAGCTCGATCCGCAAGCAGAAGCGCAAAAATATTTCAATGCGGAGCATGCGATCCATGATGCGCAGGCAGCGCTCGATGGGGCCAAGCAAATCCTGATGGAAAATTTCAGTGAGGATGCAAAGCTGCTGGGTGATTTGCGCGAATACCTGCTGGAACACGGGCTGGTGAAATCGCAGGTGGTGGAAGGCAAGCAGAACGAAGGCGAAAAATTTCGCGACTATTTTGATTTCTCGGAAAAAGTGGGTGTGATGCCGTCACACCGCGCACTGGCTGTTTTTCGTGGCCGCAAGGAAGGTGCGCTGAATGTGGTGTTGGCTTTGCCCGATGAATTAACCACGCCGGATCACGTTTGCGAGCGCCGGATTGCAGCGCGGTTTGGTATACAGCAGATGGGTCGCCCTGCAGATAAATGGCTGGCAGAAGTGGTGCGCTGGACCTGGCGCATCAAGTTGCTGACGCACCTGGAAACCGATTTGCTCGGGCAATTGCGTGAGAAAGCCGAAGAAGAAGCCATCCGCGTCTTCGCCAATAACCTCAAGGATCTGCTGCTGGCCGCACCTGCAGGACAGAAAGTCACACTGGGACTGGATCCCGGTCTGCGCACCGGTGTCAAGATTGCGCTCGTCGACAGCACGGGAAAAGTCGTGCAACACGGTGCCATGTTTCCGCACCAGCCGGTGAACAAAATCGCTGAAGCAGAAAAAATCCTGCTCGCGCTGTGCAAACAGTACGATGTTGACCTGATCAGCATCGGCAATGGCACGGCCTCGCGTGAAACGGAAAAATTTGTCGGCGATGTATTGAAAAAGGCAGGTGGCCTGAAAGCAAAAACGGTGGTGGTCAGTGAAGCCGGCGCGTCGGTGTATTCGGCATCGGAGTTGGCGGCAAAAGAATTTCCTGATCTGGATGTCACTATCCGCGGCGCCGTTTCCATTGCGCGCCGCTTGCAGGATCCGCTCGCAGAACTGGTGAAGATTGATCCCAAATCTATCGGTGTCGGTCAGTACCAGCACGATGTTAACCAGTCGCAACTGGCGCGCACGCTGGATGCGGTGGTGGAAGATTGCGTCAACGGTGTGGGTGTCGATGTGAACACCGCATCGGTGGCATTGTTGAAACGTGTCTCCGGCCTGAACCAGACGCTCGCCAGCAATATTGTCGAGTTTCGCGACAAACATGGTGCATTCAGTAGTCGCGAGGCGCTGAAAAATGTGCCGCGTATGGGTGACAAGACGTTTGAGCAGGCAGCAGGTTTCCTGCGTATCAATAACGGTGAAAACCCGTTAGACAAATCGGCGGTGCATCCGGAATCGTATGCGGTTGTGCAACGCATTGCTGAAAAAAATTCCCGCAGCGTCGCCAGCCTGATCGGTGACAGTGCTTTCCTGCGCACCCTGCAGGCAAAAGATTATGTGTGCGAAACTTTCGGTTTGCCGACAGTGATCGACATCATCAGGGAACTTGATAAACCCGGTCGCGATCCGCGCCCGGAATTCAGGACGGCGAGTTTCATGGAAGGCATAGAAAAAATCAGTGACCTGCAGCCCGGCATGGTGCTGGAAGGCGCAGTCACCAATGTCGCCAATTTTGGCGCTTTTGTGGATATCGGTGTGCACCAGGATGGCCTGGTGCATATTTCTGCCATCACCAACCGTTTTATCAAGGATCCGCGTGAAGCGGTGAAGACCGGTGATATCGTCAAGGTGAAAGTGCTGGAAGTGGATGTTGCGCGCAAGCGTATCGCGCTAACGATGCGGCTGGATGACGAGATTGCGCCGAAAGGAGAGGCAGGTAGTAAACCGCCGCGCACAGATCGTAAAACCGAACAGCGTTACGTCAACCAGAAAGCAGACGCAAAACCTGCTGCCGTTGGTTCCATGGGCGATCTGTTGAAGAAAGCCATGGCAGAAAAAACCGGTAGGTAAGCGGATATATATTTTCGTCACCTGCTTGTGCAAGTGGATCGGCTGCTGCTAGTGTAATTGTGCAGTTTGTCTGTGAGAGGAATCAGGTAATGCGCCATACACTGGTATTGCTGTTGGGTCTGTTTTCGTTGTCCGCCTGCGTGCTGGATGATGACTTTGACGATGGCTATCGCACGCACAATGAATACCGCGAATATTACCCGTATGGCCGTCCGGATTACCCGCGCGACCGTATCTACTACATCGAGAGTTCAAACCCTTGTCGCAGCGGCCGGGTTTACCATGGCTACTGTTACCTGAGGGATGATGATTATCGCCGTGCACGCGACTGGGATAACGGCCGTGGCTATGACGATAACTGGTTCAGGCACCGTAGTGAGTGGTGTGATCGTCATGATTGCCGTCGCAACAATGAACGGCATGACTATGATCATCGCGATAATGATCGTCGGGACAATGACCATCATGATAACGATCGCCATGATAATGATCGTCACGACAACGATCGTCATGACAGTGGAAAACTGTTCAACGGCAACCAACGTGAAGACAGCCGCGACAACACGCCACAGCGTCCGGAGCAACCCGTTTTTCACGGTAATGATGACAGGCAACGCAATGAGGGTGGGCGGCAACATGGCCGCCCGCGTGATGACAATCGTCGGGAAAATGACGAGCGTGGTAGCCAACAGCAACACATAGAGCAACAGGGCCAGCCATTGCAGGCGCAACAGCAGTCGATGGAACTGCAACAGCAGCAAATGGCGGTGCAGCAACAGCAAATGGCAGTGCGACAACAGCAAGAAGCACAACAACAGCAAG
>DAOMGE010000050.1:4599-12851 GCA_035430165.1 Pseudomonadales bacterium
ACAACAGCAAGAAGCACAACAACAGCAAGCGGCACAACAGCAAGAAGCACAACAGCAACAGCAAGAAGCACAGCAGCAAGAAGCGCAACGCCAGCAGATGGAAATGCAACAGCGTCAGCAGCAGGAGCAGCAACAACGCCAGCAAATCGAGATGCAGCAACAGGTCGAGCTACAGCAACGCCAGGAACAGGAGCGGCAGCGTGAGCTGCAGTCCCGTGCACAGATGCAGGCACCTGGCCCGGATACTACCCGTGTCAGCAATGATAACCGGGGGCAGCCGGATGACAGGGGTGGTGGCCGCCCGATGCGTCGCGGTCGCGATCGCGATGCTGACGCCGGTAATGCGGATGCTGGCGGTGCGGGATCGCTGCACCCGCAGTGATGGGCTGATACTGTAAAAAAAAACAGGTCGCCGCTGGATCATGACGCAAATACCCGTAGAATAGGCGCGTTCTACGGGGGACCACATGAGCAATACGGCCAATAATTACACAGCAGAATCGATAGAAGTTCTCACCGGCCTTGACCCGGTTCGCAAGCGGCCGGGCATGTATACCGACACCACCCGTCCCAATCATCTCGCCCAGGAAATTATCGATAACTCGGTCGACGAGGCACTGGCCGGCCACGCGAAACAGATCGACGTGATCCTGCATAAGGACGGCTCGCTGTCCTGCGCTGACGACGGCCGCGGCATGCCGGTGGATATCCATCCCGAGCAGAAAAAACCGGGTGTTGAAGTCATTCTCACCACCTTGCATGCCGGCGGTAAATTCTCGAACAAGAATTACCAGTTTTCCGGCGGTTTGCACGGTGTCGGTGTGTCGGTTGTGAACGCCTTGTCGACCCACCTCGAGGTGGTGATCAAGCGCGATGGCCAGAAATACCGCATGTTGTTCAGGGATGGTAATCGCGCCAGCGATCTGGAAGTGCTCGATGTGGTGCCGAAAAAACATTCCGGTACTGCCGTGCGTTTTTATCCCGATGCGCAATATTTTGATTCCGTAAAATTTTCCGTGCCGCGTTTGCGTCATGTGTTGCGTGCAAAAGCGGTGCTGTGCCCCGGTTTGCGCGTAACGTTCCTGGATGAACAATCCGGCGAGCGCGATGAATGGTTTTATGAAGACGGCCTGAAAGATTATCTGGTTGCCGCGTGTACCGGCTGGGAACTGTTGCCGGCTGAACCGTTTGTCGGCAGTTTTACCGGTACCACCGAAGCCGTGGACTGGGCGGTGTTGTGGCTGCCGGAAGGTGGCGAATTATTGACAGAATCCTACGTCAACCTGATTCCCACGCCGCAGGGCGGCACGCACGTCAATGGGCTGCGCACCGGCTTGCTGGAAGCGCTGCGCGATTTTTGCGAGTTCAGGAATTTGCTGCCGCGCGGTATCAAACTGGCGCCGGAAGATTTGTGGGATCGCTGCGCGTATGTATTGTCATCCAAACTCGCTGATCCGCAATTTTCCGGGCAGACCAAGGAGCGTTTGTCATCGCGCGAAGCCGCTGCGTTTGTGTCCGGTGTGGCTAAAGATGCGTTCAGCCTGTGGTTGAACCAGCATGTGGAAGATGCCGAAAAACTGGCGATGTTCTGTATCAGTAATGCCGGCAAACGGCTGCGTGCCGGCAAGAAAATCGAGCGCAAGAAAATCACGCAAGGCCCCGCCTTGCCGGGCAAGCTCGCGGATTGTTCCGGCAGCGATGTCACGCGCGGCGAACTGTTCCTGGTGGAAGGTGATTCGGCTGGCGGTTCAGCCAAGCAGGCGCGCGATCGCGAATTCCAGGCCATCATGCCGCTGCGTGGAAAAATCCTGAATACCTGGGAGGTGGATGTCGATACCGTGCTGGCCAGCGAGGAAGTCCACAACATTGCGATTGCGATGGGCGTGGATCCCGGCTCAACCGATATCAGCGGACTGCGCTATCACAAGATTTGTATCCTGGCCGACGCGGATTCCGACGGCCTGCACATCGCCACGCTGTTGTGTGCATTGTTCGTGCGACATTTCCGCCCGCTGGTGGATGCCGGCCATGTGTTCGTAGCGATGCCACCGCTGTACCGCATCGATCTCGGCAAGGATGTGTATTACGCGCTTGATGAATCGGAAAAACAGGGTGTGCTGGATCGCATCGCCGCCGAGGGCAAGCGCGGTAAACCCAACGTGCAGCGATTCAAGGGTCTGGGTGAAATGAATCCGCTGCAATTGCGCGAGACCGTCATGAACCCGGATACGCGTCGTCTCGTGCAGCTGACGCTGGCTGCTGTCGATAACACCGACGAGCTGATGGATATGTTGCTGGCCAAGAAACGCGCGAGTGACAGGAAAGACTGGCTGGAAACCAAGGGCAATCTGGCGGAAGTGGTGTAGCCGATTTTTTGTCGGGTTGTCTTGCAATTTGCTTCGATGTACATTGGTTATGTACATATTCAGGGTGCGCTTCATGCTATCCATAACTGCTACCGAACTGCGCAAGCACCTTTTTGATTATCTGGAAAAGGCTGAGCACGGGGAAACCGTGGCTATCAGCCGCAATGGTCGTGTGGTGGCCTGTCTTAAAGCCGGGGTATCCGAGGCGGATCACGCCTTGAACGGATTGCGCGAAATGCGGGCGCAGTTTGTCGTCGGCGATATTCTCTCGCCGATTGAAGGGCAAAACTGGACGGGCGATGCCGATTCTCTGTGATACGCATGCGCTGGTCTGGTGGGTGCTCACACCGGAGCGCTTGAGTCGTAAGGCTGCGCAAAAAATGGATGAAACCCGGGGGCGAGGCGCTCTGGCTTGCGCAGATATTTCTTTATGGGAAATAGCCATGTTGCTACAGCGCGGGCGCATACAATCGCCGCTACAGCCGGAAGTTTTTTTGCAGACACTGGTGAAGGCATTGATGCTACAGGTATACCCCATCACGCCGAGAATAGCCGTTATGGCACAGGATGACCGTTTCCGGCATGGTGATCCTGCAGACCGGATTATTGCTGCTACTGCCATAACGCACGATCTTGATCTGATTACAGCGGATAAAACATTGCACAAGCTGCGTGGTTTGCGGCATCTGTGGTAGTGCTTCTAGGCCGGGCATTTATTTTTGAATGAAAGAAACTGGAAACCCATGACAACACAGCAAAACATGTTTGGCGATATCGAGCAGCGCTCACTCGCGGATTTTACGGAACAGGCGTACCTGAATTATTCGATGTACGTCATCCTGGATCGTGCCTTGCCGCATATCGGCGATGGCCTGAAGCCGGTACAGCGCCGCATTATTTATGCGATGAGCGAACTCGGCCTGAAAGCGGGTGCAAAATATAAAAAATCGGCGCGCACCATCGGTGATGTGCTCGGTAAATTCCATCCGCACGGTGACAGCGCGGCCTACGAAGCAATGGTGTTGATGGCGCAGCCGTTTTCCTATCGCTACACGCTGGTCGACGGGCAGGGCAACTGGGGTTCACCCGATGATCCGAAATCGTTTGCCGCGATGCGTTACACCGAATCGCGTCTCACCGCTTTTTCTGATCTGCTGTTGTCAGAACTGGAACAAGGCACGGTGGACTGGGTGCCGAATTTTGACGGCACGCTCGATGAACCTGCCGTGTTGCCGGCGCGCGTACCGTCACTGTTGCTGAATGGCACCACTGGTATCGCTGTGGGCATGGCCACCGATATTCCACCGCACAATCTGCGTGAAGTGGTGAATGCCTGCATCCATTTGCTCGACAATCCCGGCGCCAGTATCGCCGAATTGTGTGAACATGTGTTGGGGCCGGATTTTCCAACCGAGGCGGAAATTATCACGCCGTCATCCGAACTGGTTTCCATGTACGCCACCGGTCGCGGCACACTGAAAATGCGCGCGATCTGGAAAAAGGAAGACGGCGACATCATCATCACTGCACTGCCACACCAGGTATCCGGCAACAAGGTCATGGAGCAGATTGCGCAGCAGATGCAGGCGAAAAAACTGCCGATGGTGGAAGATTTGCGCGACGAATCGGATCACGAAAATCCGACACGTCTGGTGATTATCCCGCGCTCCAACCGCATCGATGTCGATGCGCTGATGAACCATTTATTTGCGACTACCGACCTCGAACGCAATTATCGCGTCAATATGAACATGATCGGCCTTGATGGTCGTCCGTCGGTGAAAAACCTGCAACAGATGCTGGCGGAGTGGTTGTCATTCCGGCAAGACACCGTGCGCCGTCGCTTGCAGTATCGGCTGGATAAAGTCGAGCAGCGCCTGCACTTGCTGGAAGGTTTGCTGATCGCGTTCCTGAATCTCGATGAAGTGATCCGTATCATCCGAACGGAAGACGAACCGAAAGCGATGTTGATGGAGCGTTTCGGCCTGACCGATGTGCAGACCGATTACATCCTGGATACCAAGTTGCGCCAGTTGGCGCGACTGGAAGAAATGAAAATCCGTGGCGAGCAGGATGCATTGGCGAAAGAACGTGCCGAATTGCAAGCGATTCTCGAATCGCCGCGCAAACTGAAAAACCTGGTGCGCAAGGAATTGCAGGAAGTCGCACTCAAACACGGCGATGCACGCCGTTCACCCCTGGTGCAGCGCGCAGAAGCGCAAGCCTTTACCGAAGCGGAATTGTTGAGTGTTGATCCGGTGACCGTGGTGTTGTCGGAAAAAGGCTGGATACGCGCTGCAAAAGGCCACGACATTGATCCGGCCGCACTCAGTTACAAATCCGGCGACGGATTCCTGCAGGCCGTGCGCGGTCGCAGCAATCAACCCGTATTGTTGCTGGATTCCACCGGCCGCAGTTATGCGCTGGCTGCACACACCTTGCCGTCAGCGCGCGGGCAGGGCGAGCCGTTGACAGGTAAACTGAGCCCGCCGCCGACCGCCAGTTTCGTCTCCCTGTTGATGGGCAACGACGACGATCGCGTGTTGCTGGCCACGGATGCCGGTTACGGTTTTGTCGCGAAACTGTCTGATCTTGTGAGCAAGAATCGCAGCGGGAAAACCTTGTTGTCGGTGCCGGAAAAATCGAGTGTGTTGCCGCCTTGCCTGGTGCGCGACATCAAGACCGATTTGCTGGTTGCTATCAGCAACGAAGGTCGACTGCTGGTGTTCCCGTTGTCGGAATTGCCGGAACTGGCGAAAGGCAAGGGCAACAAGATCATGAATATCCCGTCAGCGCGTTTGCAATCGCGTGAGGAATATCTCGCCTATGTGGCGATAGTCGGCAGCAACCAGCAATTGCTGGTGTATTCCGGCAAGCGCCATACCGCGCTGAAGGGCAATGACTTCAATGATTATCGCGGTGAGCGTGGTCGTCGTGGCAACAAACTGCCGCGCGGCTTCCAGAATGTCGACAGGATTGAAGTGGCAGACAAATAGATTTACTGCCAGCCGTTTACACAAAACAAAAGGATGAGCTGATGGAGACTGACCGGATCGTGTACAACATTGTGTATAACAATGTCATGCTGGCCATGGATGAGCAGGAAGTGTATGCAAACTTTGCCGCGATGTTCAGGATTGCGCCAGAGAAAGCTGCCGCGATCCTGTCAAAGCCGAAAACAGTTTTGCGCAGCAACCTGGATGCGGCAACCGCCGAGATGTACAGCAAGAAACTGAAAGCGATCGGGCTGGATGTCGATGTTGTGAAAGCCGGAAAACCGGGTGCTGCGGTTGCCTCTGTCTCCGCTGCCAGCCCGGTGGAAGCGGAAACGCAAATCGAACAGAAACAGCCGCTGGCGCTGGAGCCTTATGTGCCGGGTGCGGCGATCCGCCGTAATGAAAAATATGCCCTGTCTGCCCGTGAAGCAGCGGCATACAAGGGCAATCGCATCTTGCCTTTTGAATTCCACGGTACGGGGCTGGAATATTTCCGTATCTGGATCGTCAATGTGTTTCTCACCCTGCTCACGGTCGGTATTTATTCTGCGTGGGCAAAAGTGCGGACGCGCCAGTATTTTTATGGCAACACGCAGATCGACGGCATGGCATTCAGTTATCTCGCGACGCCCATGCAGGTCTTGCGCGGCCGTCTGGTGGCTGTGTTGCTGTTGGGTTTCTATCTGGGTGCGCAATACGTTTCCACCACGGCGGCGCTGGGTGCAGTCGCCATGCTGGTGTTGCTCTCGCCAGCGTTGCTGGTGCTGGCATTTACCGCAAGATTGCGTTTTACGGCCTGGCGCAATGTGCAGTTTGATTTCCTGCGTGATATTGCCGGTGCTTACCGCGTGGTGTTATTTCCTGCATTGCTGGTCGGCGTGGCGTTTGCGTCGAGTGTCCTGACGCAGGATCCGGCTACGGCTGGAAAATTGCCGCCTACCGTAGCCGGCATTGTGGCTGTGGCGATGCTGGTGCTGTCGCTGGGATTTCCCTACTGGCAGTGCGAAATCAACCGTTTCATTGTCAATCACGCCGCCTACGGCAACCAGCCATTCCTGTTTGCGGCGCGCGCCAGTGACTATTACAAATTGTATTTTCTCAAGTTGCCCGGACTTTTCCTGTTACTCGCTTTTACGGTGTGGGTGATGACGATGGTGGTGGGCAATCATCTCGGCGATGTCTTCAGGCAAATGCAGAACGTACACCAGCAGACAGCGATGCCTGCGGGCAACAAGGTTGCCACGGATGCCTATCTGCTGACAGGGCTGTTTTTCCTGGTTTTCATGGTCGGCTACGCGTATGTGATTGCGTTCATGCAGGCCAGTCTGTTCAACCTGCGCTATAACCAGGTGGCTATCGGCAAAAGCACATTGATGTGCGATGTCAGCGCCGACAAATTGCTGGTACTGTATGTTGTCAACACGGTGGCAATTGTACTCAGTGCCGGTTTGTTGATTCCCTGGGCAAAAATCCGCATGGCGCGATATCGCCTTTCCTGTCTGGAATTGCACGCCAGTTATGAACTGGAAGACATTGTGAATTCTGCACATCACGACAATGCGGTGGGGCAGGAAGTCAGCGACCTGTTTGATGTGGATATTGCGCTGTAGCGTGACATGCCCACCTTGCGCCTGACAGGCAATTATTTTGACGGCGTGCAGGCGCGCGCGCAGCACGTTGCATTGTCTGTCGATCCGCACGGTGTGGTAACGGTTTCGCCATCGACATCGCCATCACCATCGACAGAAACGCTCACCTGCCATGTGCGCGAGATCAGTATTTCCCCGCGCCTCGGCAATACGCCGAGGCATCTGCGCTTTGCCAACGGTGCGTTGTTTGAAACGGGGCAGAACGATATTGTCGATGCCTTGCTGGAACAATTTCCTGCAGCAAGCGATGCGCCGGACCACGATCGCGTGCAGGCCTGGGTGCATACCCTGGAACGCAACGCGTGGGCCGTGTGTGCGAGTGTGGCCGGCCTGGTGCTGATGGTGCTCTGGTTTGCCGTGTACGGTGCGCCCTTGCTGGCGCGCGTGATTGCATTCCGTTTACCGGCTGAAGTGACTACGTATATCAGCCGTGATGGGTTGCAGTGGCTGGACAAATCCTTCCTGCAACCGAGCACACTCGATGCGGCGCGGCAGCAGGCCTTGCAGGATGTATTTGCCGGCCTGTTGCCGGAAGACAGGGAAGGTCTGGAATACCGTCTGGTTTTTCGCAGTAGCAAGCGTATCGGCCCCAACGCCTTTGCACTGCCGGACGCCACTATCCTGATGACCGATGAACTGGTAAACCTGGCAGAAAATGACGGGCAGATCGCTGTCGTGTTGTTGCATGAAATCGGTCACGTCAAGAACAGGCACATGTTGCGACAGGTGATACAGCAATCCGGCCTGGCAGCATTGCTGGTCACCATCACGGGCGATATTCACGGTGCCAGCAGCATGGTATTGGCGCTGCCCGGTGTGTTGATGCAGGCACAGTATTCACAAGCCATGGAGTCGGAGGCAGACACTTACGCACTGGAACATTTGCAACAACACGGATTGTCGCCGTCGCTGTTTGCGCAAATCATGCGTCGGCTGGAAGCCTGGCACGCGCACCCGGCTGCCGACAGGCAACCGCCATCCACACAGCCCGATGACGCCAGGCAGGATGAAGGAGAGCAGGCATCGGTGTGGCAGTATTTATCAACGCATCCCGCGACAGCAGAACGCATACGCCGTTTCGAGCAGGCACAGGAAGCCGCGCCACATTGATCAGCGCAAACGATTAGCGGCAATTCACCGGCTGTGCCTGTGCAGGTGCTGGGGTAAAGTGAGTATCAATGCTTTCGTAAGCTTACCGATCAGGGGAATCTGATGAAGACAGCCAATAGCCTGGCAATTGT
>DAOMGE010000050.1:12951-19055 GCA_035430165.1 Pseudomonadales bacterium
TGATGCGCAGCATGGCAGACACACTGGAACAGTTTGTGGTGCTGGATCTTCCCTTTCACCAGGAAGAGCGTCTGGCGCGCGTCACCAAAGTGAAACAGCAAATTGCCGGTTCGTCTGTGCCACTGCAGGAAAAATATCGCAGCCTGCTGGAAGCCTATCAACAGGAAATGGAATTCGGTCGCAGCATCGAGGCCTGGCGCGGCGAGATAAAACTGGGCGAGGAAAACCTGACAGTCGAATATTTGCGCATGGGACGCACGGCATTTTATTTCCAGTCCATGGATGGTGCGCGCAGCGGTTACTGGGATCGTGCCAGCAAGCAGTGGCAGGTGTTGCCGCGTGAATACAACGAGCAGATCAAACACGGTTTGCGCATTGCCCGCAACCAGATGGCGCCGCAGTTACTTGCGCTGCCGATGAAGCGTTGAGGGGCGAGTGACAATGAATCTGTTGAAGATGAATCTGCTGACGATGAAACTGTTTCCCGGATGTTTTTTTATCGCGATGTTGCTGACGGGTTTCGTGCAGGCCGACACAACGGCGACGGCGGCACAGCAAATCACCGATCTCGACCAATTGCTGGCGAAAGTGCAAGCGGAGCATGAGAAAGAACGCGCACTGAATCGACAGCGTGAAGCAGAGTTCCTGAAAGCGCGGGATCAGCAACAGCAGTTACTGGAAAAAGCGCGCGCTGCGTTTTACCAGGCACAGGCAAAAAACAATCCCGGCAAGATGCAGGCCGAAGCCAATGACGCCGAGATTGCGAGACTGCGCAAGGAATTGCAGCAAAGTGTCAGCGACATGGGCGATATCTACAGTATCTATCGCCAGTTTTCCGCTGATTTCGGCACGATGCTGGACGAGTCGCCAATCAGCGCGCAGTTCCCGTCGCGGCAAGCGGAGCTGAAAGCACTCAACAAGGTGGATGCCTTGCCCACGATCGACGACATGGAGCGCCTCTGGTTCCTGGTGCAACAGGAAATGATCGAGTCCGGAAAAATCACCCGCTATGAAGGCAAGGTTGTTGCGGCCAATGGCGCATCGAAAGACGCCAGCGTGTTGCGCGTGGGTAACCTCGGCGCGTTCAGTGGCGGATTGTTCCTGCGCTATGTGCCGGAGACCAGTGAATTCATCGCACCGGACAAGCAGCCGGAAAAACATTTCACCGCGATGGCAGAAAAATTTGCAGCGAGTGAAGGACAAGTCATGGCGGTGCCGGTGGATCCGACGCGCGGCAGCCTGCTCGGTATGTTGGCGCGCACGCCGGATATCCGCGAGCGGATCGAGCAGGGCGGCAAGGTCGGTTATCTGACAATTGCCGTCGGCATTATCGGATTGCTCATCACATTCTATCGTTCGGCCTATTTGCTGGATATTCGCGCCCGCGTACTGAACCAGATGAAAAACAGTGAAAAACCGGCGGACAATAATCCGCTCGGCCGCATCATGTTGAGCGTGGAAAACGTGGCAGCCGATGATGAGGAAACGGTGCAGTACAAACTGGATGAAGCGATCCTGAAAGAAATCCCGCGTCTTGAATACGGCCACACGATTATCAAACTGTTTGCCGCTATTGCACCCATGCTCGGTTTGCTCGGTACCGTGACGGGCATGATAAAAACGTTTGAGGCGATCAGCCTGTTTGGCGGCGGTGATCCGAAGTTGATGGCTGCAGGTATTTCCGAAGCGCTGGTCAATACGGTTCTCGGTTTGATGGTGGCAGTGCCATTGCTGTTTGGCCACAACGTGGTGACAGCGCTGGCGAAAGCGCTGATCCAGCGACTGGATGAACAGAGTGCGGGCATTCTTGCGCGCAACATGGAAAAAAGTAAATTCGCCAGAAAAGCGTAAGGCGCAGTGAAGATGAACGGGTATGAACTGATAGCAGGCGTGCAACACCTCTTCGCACTCGGCGGCCCGGTGATGTGGGTGTTGCTGGGTGTGTGCCTGTTGTTGTGGCTGTTGATGGTCGAGCGTTTCTGTTTCCTGCGTTTCAATTATCCCGTGCTGCGGGAAAAACTGTTGCGCGAATGGATGCAGCGGGACGATCGCCACTCGTGGCGTGCGCAAGCGATTCGCCAGCAAACCGTTTGCGAGAATCGGTTACAGCTGACGGCGTGGCTGTCGACCATCCGCACGCTGATTGCGGTGTGTCCGCTGCTCGGCTTGCTCGGCACTGTCACCGGCATGATCGGTGTGTTTGAAATCATCACGCTCACCGATGGCAACAGCCAGGCCATGGCCAGCGGTGTGTACCGCGCGACCATTCCGACCATGTCCGGCCTGGTGATTTCTTTGAGTGCGCAATATTTTTCGGCACGGCTGAAACATCTGGCAGCGCGTGAGCAGCAGATGTTTGCTGATTTGTTGACGCATGAATAATTGCAAGTGGAGTTGATGTGATGCGAACACGCAGACACGACGTAGACGAAGCCGAAGTGTATATCGACATGACGCCGATGCTCGACTTCGTGTTGAACATGCTGATTTTTTTCATTGTCACCACGACATTTGTGAAAGCGACTGGCGTGCAGGTGAATATCCCGAATGCGCAGTCGGCCAGCGCGCAGGAAAACACCAATATATTTGTAGCGATCAATGACAAGGGTGAAGTCTGGATCGACAAGCGCGAAGTCGATGTGCACTCGGTGCGTGCCATTGTGGCGCGCATGCACGCCGAAAATCCGGAAGGCGCTGCGGTGGTGCAATCCGACAGCAGTGCCAGCACCGGCATGCTGGTGGAGGTGATGGACCAGATCCGCATGGCCGGCGTGGAAAAAATTGCCGTTGCTGCCAACGGCACGGGCAGTGCGAAAAAATAATGTTGTCTAGCGATGCCATGCTTGTCCGTCGCGAATACATCCGTTATCCGGTCGCCATGCTTGCCAGTGTGCTGGTAACGGCAGCTGTATTTATTTTCATGCACAAACTGATCAGCGGCACACCGAAGCAGGTGGATACCGATAACATCATCACCAACATCAATATTTACCAGCCACCACCGGAATCGCCACCGCCGCAGCATGCACCGCCACCCGAGGCAGCGCCGGCGCGCACAGCCGAACCGACCATGGCGCCGTTATCTGTGAGTGCGCCAGCACCGTCGCCACAACTGAAAGCGGGTGGACCGCCGATTCCGTCTTTTGCTGCTTCGTTGGATGACATTTCACTTGCCAGCGGCAGCGGCGACATCCTGGGCCGTGGTTTCGGTGACGGCAATGCATCAACCTGGACGCCGCCCGGTGACAATGCACTGGCAAAAAAAATTGCAGAAGCCGACAAAAAAGGTGCGCAGGGTTATCGTGAGGTAGTGCCCTTCGGTACACGCCAGCCGAATATTCCGGAGTATGCGTGGAAAAATAAAATCGATGGCTGGGTACTGGTCACGTTTGCCGTTGACAGCAGTGGCAAGGTGGAAAATGTACGGGTGCTGGATTCGCAGCCGCGCGGTGTGTTTGATGAAAATGTGGTCGCGGCAGTGTCAGACTGGATTTACGATCCGGCAGATGTCGCGGGAAAAAAAGTGAAAGTGCAGCTGACACAGCGTATTGACCTGCACTGGAAAGATTATCCCAACAACAACAGGCAGCTGAAATAATGCGAATCCTGTTGCCTGCAATGATTCTGTTTCTGGCCAGTGCGGCGGCAACTGCACAGGAGCAATATCGCAGCCGCATGTATATCGATCTCGATCAGGCCGCGACAGAAAATGTCTCGCTGTCTGTCGGTGAACTTGAAAAGCAGATGCATACTTTTCAGGACGATGCCACGCGCGCCAGCGCCGAAAAATTCCTGGCACAGCATTACGCTGGCCAGAAAGATTTCGGCAAGGCGGCACAATACATCGAGGAAAGCCTGAAAAATCCGGCCACCCCTGCCGACAGCAAGCACGAGCTGTACGGCGAACTGGCGCGTATTGCGCTGTTGCAGAAAAATTACGAAAAGGCGGCCGATGCCATGCAGCATTATCTGGCGGCGAAGCCTTCTGACAATCCCGATATGTATTTGCTGCTCGCACAGATCCAGTACAAGCGCCAGCAGTATGTAGAGAGTGCGGCAGCGCTGGACAAGGCGCTCGCGCTGCAAAAAAATCCGGGCAAGGAATTGTTGCAAAGTGCATTGGCGGTTTATTACAGCATTGGCAGTTTTGATCGCGCTGCGCAGGTCATCCAGCAACTGGTATCGCAGGATTTCAATAACGCAGAGTTGTGGCAGCAGTGGGTGTCGCTGTATCTGAAAGCAGGAAAAAATGCACAAGCGCTCGATGTGATGGCATTGGCATGGGAAAAAGGTATTCCGTTCCGCGACCAGGATATCGTGTTGCTCACGGATTTATACGCGATCAACAAGATTCCCGGTCGTGGTGCGCGTGTACTGGAAGAAGCGATTGCATCCGGGCGTATAAAAGCCGATGCCAAAATCCATGATCGCCTGTTCCGTTTGTATATGCAGGCGGGTGAACGCGACAAGGCGCAAGCGGCACTGGAAAAAGCGGCGAGCACCAGCCATGACACGGAATTGCAATTGCATCTCGCGCAATTGTTGATGGAAAAAGAACAGTGGCAACCGATGCAGGCGATGGTATTGAAAGCCTGTGACGGTGCGTTGCCGGAACGTCTGGTGGCGCGCGCGAACCTGTTGCTGGGTGTCAGCCAGTTAAAACTGGGTGACAGGGAGCTGGCGCGCCGCTCGTTTATCAACGCCACGGTTGTCGGCGGTGCCACCGAACAGGCGGCGCAATGGCTGGCTTTTATGAAAGCAGAACCCGCCACCAAAAGTGAAACCGCCGGTATCGCCGGGCCATGTTATTCCGATGACACGCATTCGGTGTTCACGGCCAGCATGCCGTCTGCTAACCGCAACACAACAACGCTAACGGATCAAACAGCAACGCCTGATGCTGCATCTGACAATAATTCGGCAGAAGAAAAATCCAGTGCTGCAACAACATCTGCTCCCGTTTCGAGTGGCAAATTTGATGCCGCGGCATTTGCGGCCATCAAGGGTGATCCGCATGCAACACTCGATATCAAGACAACGGAGAGCCAGAAATTGTATGTGGGTGATTACGCGCTAACACCCGAAGAGATGTCGAGTGAAATCATTCCGCTCGCCACCAAACTCGGTATCGCCATTGTAAAAAATGGCGGAAAAATCACTGGCCCCATGCACATTATTTTTCCGGAACCGCCAGCTACCGATGGCGGAAAAATGAAAGTGCGCTTTGCATTTCCTATCACCGGCAATCCACCGCCTGCCGGCAGGTTCCAGCTGGTGCGAGACAACGGTTTCAAATGTGTGTCACGCCATTACGAAGGCACACCGGAAGGTGTGCCGCTCGCCATCGCACAATTTTATGCGGATGCTATCGCCAAGGGTTTAAAACTGTCTGGCGAAAGCCGACAGATTGCGAGCACGGAGAATGTTATCGGCGGCAAGACCGTGAAGCTGGAATTGCAGATCGGGGTTCTTCAGGAATTTAGATAATCCAGTACCTCCGCCATCAACGCATTGATTCTTGCATACGATGCCGGCGGCGCATCGAGTATTTGTTGCGCAGTCTGGATATAGGGGCCATCCACCAGTTCCTCGCCGTTGTCGGTTTCTACAAACAGACGCGCAGTTTCTTCTGTGGTTTCCAGATGGAATTGCAAGCCGATCACACGAGTCCCCAACTGGAAACCCTGATTCTGGCAGGCGACGCTGCACGCCAGCGGAATCGCTGCCGGTGGCAAATCGAACGTTTCACCGTGCCAATGAAATACGTCGACAGAAGACGGAAACCGGAAAACGGTTTCACTGGTTGTTGGTAATGAAAAAACCGGAAACCAGCCGATTTCCTTGTGCCGGTTCGGCTGCACCGTTGCACCGAGTGCATTGGCAATCAGTTGTGCGCCGAGGCAAATGCCCAGCACCATCTTGTCGTTTTCAATGGCATCACGGATGAATTGCTTTTCCTTGCGCAACCACGGCAGTGTGCTTTCGTCATTCACACTCATCGGCCCGCCCAGTGCAATCACCATGTCGATGTCCTGCACATCGGGTAACGCATCACTTGCATAAAAATGCGTAAAGGTGACGACGGCATCGTGCTGTGCCAGCCA
>DAOMGE010000051.1:0-18403 GCA_035430165.1 Pseudomonadales bacterium
AGAGTGTGTTTTGCTACGCAAAAAACACTCCGACCCCTTTTTTGCATTGGCGAAATACAGGGCGCATGAGATGCGCCCCTACGCAAAGCGTTTGTTTTTTACAATCTGCCCAGCTTGGCAATTCGCTCATCATCTGCGCCAAGATATTCAATCAGTGTGGCGGTTACATTCCTGACATCCAGTGTTCCAGCTGCTTTCATTTCTTCGAGGTCTGCCCAGTCTTTCGTGCGATTGAAAAATGCCTTGAACACGGCGAGATCCTGGCATGACAGGAATGGCAGGTTCGCACCAGCAAACGCTTCATATCGCACACGGCGAATGATGGCTTCGTGAAAGGGTGTGCTGTTGAGAAACAGGTCTACCGGTGTTTTGTCCCACCAGAGCCGCACCTGGCCATCGCGTTTCAGGATTTTGCGATCTTGCGGGGTGATTTTCATCCCGGTCGGCATGGCCTGCAGTGCTTTGTCGCATTCTGTCGTGGGGATCAGGATGTTCACATCGATATCAATCGTGCCGCGTGCGCGTGCCGTACACCAGGCCAGTGCCAGCGCGCCGCCAAAAGCGTGCGGCAACTGTGCCGCTGTGAGTGATTCGTGCAGGGCGAGGATTCTGGCCACGAGATCCATATCAGTGCCTGCGTGGTGAAGGAAACACGGGGAAATCCATCTGGCGACTCATGCGTGCGGGGAATTGTTCTGCCAGCTTGAGTACGGCAGCCAGTTCTTCGCCACGAGGGATGCCATCCTGCTCACGTATGCGTTTGCTGATCTGGATGTCGACAGCATAGCCGGCGGCTTCCAGTATGCGCAGGTAGGTGGTGATAGCGGGGATTTTCCGGTCGTTTTCATACGCCGACAGGGTGGCGTGGGAAGTACCGGCACGGTTGGCGAGTTCCCGCAGGCTCAAGTGGGCAGTGAGCCGGGCTTCCCGCAGTTGCTGCCCCGTGCTGTGTGCTGTGTGGTTCAGGTCACTGTTCATATGCTCACGCTTCATGAGGCAATGGTATTCGATCAGATACCATCTGTGAAGCAAAAAAGCTGTTCTGCGGCCATAAACTCCGCAACGGTTTTTTGCTCGGCGGCATCCCTGTCCGCCATACCGCGCTGTTCATCCATCGTATCGATATAGTTCAGCAAGCCGATTTCATTGAAGGCGTACATCGGTGCGTCTTTGCTGTAATGCGGATGCTGTTGCACAGCATCAAAACGGCAGGTGCGTGCGTGGTAGAGCTGCTGGTGTTCGCTGTTATCGGTCAGGATCAATCCTGGCGAATGGTTCACGACAATACCTGTGCCTTGCGCAAGACTCTCCGGCACCAATACGCGGTGCGCGTCGTTCATTGTCATGCCGGGATGTTCACGCGTGAATTGTGCATAGCGTTGCAAACCGGGCAGCGAAACTATCCACGTCGCAAAATACTGGCGTTCTGCATCGAGCCAGAAGGCCGTGGGGTAGGGCGGTGTGTCTTGATGCAGGTGCTGGCATTCGTTGGTGAGATACGGGTTGCTGCTGTAGCTGTGTTCACGCGGTGCGCGCATGGCGATGGTGTAATTGCTGCGGTTCAGTGGTAATTCGGGAAACTCGAGGGTGCCGTATTCAAAAATTTCGCTGCGCAATTGTTGCAGAAAAGCATATGCGGAAGCGTTGTAGGGGTAACGCTGTAACAACGCATCGGGCACAAAAATTTTTGCACCCAGCCGGCGCGGATTGTTCAAGCCGTGTAATGCATAGCAACCGGTTTCGATGCGGCATTCCTGCGCAAGATCTGCGAAGGTGAAAGATTGGCGCGGCATATTCAGTGTTCGGTTGTCATGCGCTGGTCCACCAGAATCAGTTTGCTGGTATCGAATCCGGCTGTTTTTGCTTCGGTGATAAATTGCTGCATGACGGCATCGCTCACAGTTGGTGTGCGCGCTAGCAGCCACAGGTAACTCGTATCGGGCCCGCTGACAAAACTGTATTGATAATTTTGTTGATCAAGTCCGAAGATCACATACGAGCCATAGAAGGGCCCGAAGAAGGACACTTTCAGGTAGCCCTCGTTTTGATTGCCAACAAACTGCGCTTTGCCTTCTGCGGCTTTCCATGCTTTTTTTACTGGGTCATAACCGCGATTCACCACGCGCACTGTGCCATTGTCTTTGAGCGTGTATTCGGCATTGACGTGGTCCAGGCCGCGTTCAAAAGAGTGATCCAGCCGTGCGATTTCATACCAGCGGCCGAGGTAGCGCTCGAGTGCAAACGGTTTGACGGGCTGGATGGTATCGGGTTTGCCGAGGCAACCGAGCAGGGACAGGGTGAGCAGGGCGAGGGTGATTTTTTTCATCAGGATGTCCCTGTGTGTTTGGCGTCGCTGCTACGCAACGTTATCAATCTGTTCATGGCTGCAGGGATGTTGTGCATGCGGTGGCTCTCTTTTTAATCAGTTGGTTACGTATCGTATCTCAATATGACTGCAGAATTTTATTGTAGCGTGTTGATTCCATGATTTATTAGCATTGCCTCTATGTATGTTTATGTCGCTGCTTTTTACGAATAAGACGAACGGTACTTTCCTTTTTATCGGGAAGGCGTAGATTCGTGGTTGTGCGCTTTGCACGCTGTGTGCAGAGGCTCACTATCGAACAGATGTGATGAGCAATGATGCGGAGGCTTGATAAGTGGGTTCAGGTCCAAATGCCTTGGCTGGCTGCCTGATCAAAAACCGTTAGCGAAAACCGCGCCGTTTGTGTCATCGCCATGATGATTGGCACATGCACTGTGGAGGATAAAAAGGGGGCTTCGGCTCCCTTTTTTTATGCAACGGCATCAAAACGCGGGATTTGTATCCGTGATTTTTTCAGTGCCTTTTCTGCTTCTTCGGTGTCGTAATCAGCTTGTAAACCGAGCCAGAAGCCAGGTGTTGAGCCGAAGTACCGGGCGAGACGCACAGCGGTGTCGGCGCTGATACCGCGTTTGCCATTGCAGATAGCCGAGATGCGCATTTGTGGTACGCCGATGTCTTTGGCAAGGCGATACTGGCTGATGCCGTGTGGAATCAGGAATTCTTCGCGCAACACTTCACCGGGATGAATATTGGGTAGCTTTTTCATTGTGTTCACCTCTCAATGGTAGTCGCAGATTTCTACGTGTCCCGCGTCACCGTTTTGCCAGACAAAACAGATACGCCACTGGTCATTGATGCTGATGCTGTGTTGTCCTTTTCTCTCCCCGCGCAGAGCTTCCAGTCTGTTGGCGGGTGGTATTCGCAAATCATCAAGTGTCTGCGCATTGTGTAGCATCCGTAATTTCCTGCGTGCCACCGCCTGTATGGTTTCGGGGAGATGTCGTGAAAATGTACCATCCCAGACAGCGTGTGTAGCCTTGTCCTTAAAATGCCTTATCATGGTCATGCTAATCCTTAGCGTTAGTATCGTCAATAATGCGTATGTTGGTGATATTTCATCTGGCGACGGTGGATTTTATGTTCGGGTCAGGGCGCATGCAATGCGCCCCTACGCTAGAATGCAACAGTCAGGGGAGAGGTATCGGCATGGCGCATATCATGTGGTTGATCGGGTTGATGTTGCTGGCCTATGGCGGTGTGGTGTGGTGGCGCAAACATATCAACAGCGCACATAATGCATTCCAGACGAAGATGGATCTGGCGGGCGATGAAGACCATGCCCGCCAGCAAATGCAGGCGTACTACAATAAAAGAGATAAAGACAACAAACAGGATCAGTCATTGAAAAGCGGAGAAAAACCATGAGCAGAAATTTGCACAACCTTGCGGTGTATTCCGATCGTATGGCGAAAGGCGATTACGATGCGGTGTATGAATATTTTGCCGAACATTTCATGAGCCATGTGACGGAACGCGTGAACCCGGCGGATGTGGGCAAGGATATCCGTGGCCGTGAACACGAATTCTGGGAAATGGCGAAGAACGCATTTCCGGACATGGTGTTCGATGTAAATCTGGTGCTGGAAAGTGGTGAGCATGTGGTGTCCAACTGGACAGTGCGCGGCACGCACACCGGTGCACCGTATTACGACGTACCGCCCTCCGGCAAACGCGTGGAAATCAATGGCACTGCTGTGCTGCGTTTTGAAAACGGGCTGGTAGTGGAACATTGGGGCGGACCGCATTGTATGAAAGGCGTGGGATTGATATGACAATAATCACGACATGCCTGCTGTACGCGGGTCTGGGTTTGTTTCTGATAGGTGGTGTGGTGTTCGTGGTGGCACTGTTCAGCGCCAGCCTGTGGTGGGGGCTTGGTGGTTTGTTGTTTCCGCCGGTGCAGCTGATATTTGTGTTCAGGCACTGGCAGGAATCAAAGCTGGCGATTGGCTTACAGACCGCGGGCTTGTTGCTGATCCTGGCGGCGGCGCTCACAGGCGGTGACGCATTTGTCGCGGAATATGAACAGCAGGTAAGCCAGTATATGCAGAAAAATTCGCCACAGGAGTGGAAACAGGTCAGTGAAATGCAATCGCTGTTATCTGCACCGGATAGCAGCGTAGTACAGATGGGCAGTGCGGTAAAAAATGCAGTCAGCACCGTGGCGGATAATCCGGCAATAAATGCCGTCACCAGCAACGTGAAAAAATCCGCCAGCCAGTTATCACCATCAACTGCGCCTGCTACCGAGAACAAGGTGATCTACAAATGCGTGGATGCCAAGGGGCATGTGGCATATACCGAAGAGCCCTGTGTTGGCGCGAAAAGCAAAGTGATCACCGTGAAGGAAAATTACGATAGTGGTGAAAAGGCCGGTTCTACCAGCATTTTTGATTCTGCAAAGAAACTGGTGGATCAGGGCAAGGAATCCTTAAAATAAACGACGATGTTAAATTTATAGAAGATGCGGTGAAAAAATGATTCCTCTCCTGATTGGTGGTTTACTGATTTATCTGGTCGGCAGTGTAATGTTGCTGGTGGCGGCATTTTCTGTCAGCGTCGTGTGGGGATTGCTGTGCCTGTTGTTGCCGCCTGTGCAGTTGCTGTTTCTTGTGATGCACTGGAACAAGGTGTGGGATGCCTTGTTGATGCAGGTGTTCGGCATTGCCATGGTGTTTTTCTTTTTCACACAAATCGGCGGATTTGATCAGGTCGCTATCCAGCAGGAGTGGGTGAAATTCCAGCGCCAGCACGGCATGGTCGTGACGACACAATCCTCAACGACGACAGTGCTTGAAAGCCAGGGTGTGAAAACGGTGACAGTGCCGCCGGTTTCGGGCACGTCAGGTGGAGTGCAAGCGGTTGGCGATAGCGGTGGTGTGGTGTCGGTAACTGCGGCAGCATCAAAGGAAGTGGATGACAAGCCAATTTACAAATGCACCGACAAGGATGGTAACGAAACGTATTCGCGCAAGGCGTGTGCAGGCAGGGATAAATAAAATCCTGTCAGGGGTTTTGCAGGGGCGATTCGTGATTTGCCCCTGCATCATCCAGCAGGTTTTTCTTTTTGGGATGGCGTTTCGCCGCCTGTTTCTTGTCGGTGTGTACAGCGGCCTTGTTGAACAGGTGGGCCGTGCGTGCCACCGGATTCTTGTTGGTGAGTTTCTTCACGGTTTTCTTGCCGGATGTTGATCCCGGTTTCTTCTCGGTCATGTCATTCTCCCTGTGCTTGTCTTGCCGCTTTGTTACCGGCGATTACGAGCTAACCATTTATCCAGCGCATTGGCAAATGCCTGTTTTTCTTTTGGCCCCAGTGGTGGCGGGCCGCCGCGCACTTCGCCGATGCTGCGCATTTCTTCCATGAAATTGCGCACGGATAAACGACCGCGCACATTTTCGCTGGTCAACGGGTCGCCGCGTGGCGTGATCACCTCTGCGCCTTTTTCCACACAGCTGGCTGCAAGTGGAATGTCTTGCGTGATAACCAGGTCACCACGCGCAATCTGACCGACGATATGGTCATCTGCCACATCGAAACCACCCGCCACCTGCACCTGCCTGATGTTGGGCAAGCGCTGGATATTCAGGGCGTGATTGGCGACAAATACCAGTTCGATGGCGGTGCGTTGTGCAGCGCGCAGCAGCATCTCGCGCATGGGCAGCGGCAGGGCGTCGGCATCAATCCAGATCGTGGCGCGACGCGGTTCAGTGTTTGATGATTCGTGCATCGTCATCTTTCTCGTCCTGGTTGCTTGTCCGGTGAGTATGCAACAGCCATGCATTATACGTGTCGCCCGAATGTATACGGTGCCGATGAATTTTCTGTACCATAGCGCGACGCGAGCAGGGGAACAGTCATGGGCAAGATGTTATTCCATATCACATTCAACGATGAGTGGCAGAAAGCTGTCGCTGATGGCAAATACACGCCGGTTGAATATTTTTCGGATGGATTTGTGTTTGCCTGTTATCAGGAGCAATTGGCGGGTATCGCCAACTTCCTGTTTCGCGATTACAAGAAAGTGCTGGTGCTGGAAATTGATCCTGCCTTACTCGATTGCGACGTGCGTGAAGTGATGTCGGTGGGTGGCGGCCAGCTGGTGCCGCAAATCCATGGTGCGATACCGGTGGATGCCGTGGTACGCACGTTTTATTACGAGCGTGAAAATGGCAAGCCCTACGGCGATGGCACCTATTTTGGTGGCCAGGCACCGGTTACCCCGGAGAAAGACCTGCCCTGGTACAGGAAACTGTTTTCCTGAAGCAATAACTAGCTTCCGTGACAGCTGCCGGAACCTAGTAGCTCGTGCAGCTCATGGAGTTATTACCAATCGGCGAAGGTGTGCAGGGTTTGACCGGAGGTTTTTCTGTCTGGCCGCTTTCAGGCTTGCCGGCATTGTGACTTGCGCTGCAGGCGCCCAGCAATAAACCCATCAAAACAATACACACTGCTTTTTTCATTCAATGCGTCCTCGCGATTCCTGAAGTGTTTCCAGAAAACTACTCGGACATCTGATGGTTTGCAAGGAAATAAAAAAGCCTGCAATGACGCAGGCTCAGGGATGTTGCTGAATCTTCTTGTTACTAAAAATGGTGCCCAGAGCCGGACTCGAACCGGCACGACTTGCGCCACTACCACCTCAAGGTAGCGTGTATACCAATTTCACCATCTGGGCTGATTTCTATAGATACCTTACTGCTTCGCTGGCGCGGGTGCTGCCGGTACATCGTTCGCGGGTGCAGTCTTGCTTTCTACAGCCGGGACATCGCCGCCAGCTTGTGCAGCTTCAGTTTTCTTGGCTGCATTTTTTTGTTGCTCGATCACTGTGGCGTTGTGCTCCTCGATCACTGCCGCCGCCGGGATGCCGGCACTGGCGTTGAGCACGGATTTCTGTTTTGCCAGGATCGATAGCGTGAAACTGGTGACAAAAAACAGGGCTACCAGCAAGGCGGTTGCGTGGCTCAGGAGATTGCCGCTGCCTGCGCTGCCGAACAGGGTTTGTGAACCGCCGCTGCCAAAGGAAGCGCCCATCTCGGCACCCTTGCCCTGTTGCAACAGGATCAGGCCGATGATGGCCATGGCCACCAGGATGTGCAGTGCTGTGATCAAGACTTCCATGATTATTCCGCCGCGTTGACTATGGCGCAGAATTGCCGGGGATCCAGCGCTGCGCCGCCAACCAGTCCGCCATCGACGTCTGGCTGGGCAAAAATGAGGCGCGCATTATCCGCTTTCACACTGCCGCCGTAAAGCACGATTAACGCCTGCGCTTGCGCAGGTTGTCGGGCCGCCCACAGCTGGCGGATATGGGCGTGTACAGCCTGCGCCTGCTCCGGGCTGGCGGTCTTGCCGGTGCCGATAGCCCACACCGGTTCATAGGCCACGACCAGCTGTGACAGTTGCTCGCTGTTGAGGGCATCCAGCACGGCGTTGAGCTGGGTGGCGACCACGTGTTCGGTCTGGCCTGCTTCGCGTTCGGCCAGCGTTTCGCCGACGCAGAGGATCGGTGTCAGGCCAGCGGCCAGTGCCTGTTGCAGTTTTTCCACGACGACAGCATCGGAGTCGCCAAACAGGGCCCGACGCTCGGAATGGCCGACGATCACAAAACAGCAACCGAGGTCGGCCAGCATGCCGGCACTGATTTCGCCGGTGTAGGCGCCCTGAGGGTACTGGCTGACATTCTGGCCTCCCCAGCGGATGCCACTGACAGTCAGCAGGTCTCGGCACAGCGGCAGGTGCACAAACGGCGCGCAGACGGCGACATCGACGGGCGTGTCGGCGAGCTCGGTACGCAGGCTGTCCAGCAATGCCGTGGCGGATGCCAGCGTGCCGTGCATTTTCCAGTTGCCTACCACCAGTTTCTTGCGCATGGGTGTATCCCGTTGATGCCATGATGAGGCGCGCATTGTACCTCGCCAGTTGCCGGCATTTAATGGCTGTTTGCAATTGATGGGCGCAGGCTTACCATGGCATGCGGTTATCGAGCAGATTATTCATTTCACTATTTCAGGAGATACCTTGTGACTATTGCTGTTGGCTCATCCATTCCTGCGGTCAAACTCAAGACACCCGGCCCCAAAGGCTCGGCCGATATCACGACCAGCGAAATTTTCAGTGGCAAGAAAGTTGTGCTGTTTGCTGTGCCAGGTGCGTTCACGCCAACCTGTTCCGAAGCTCATCTGCCCGGTTTTGTGGTGCATGCGCCGTCGATCAAGGCCAAGGGTGTCGACACGATTGTGTGCATGGCACCGAACGACGCCTTTGTTCTGGGCGCATGGAGCAAGAGCCAGAATGCCGAAGAGATCCTGATGCTGGCCGATGGCAGTAATGAATTTGCGGCGGCGCTGGGACTGGAGTGGGATGCCCGTCCGTTTGGTCTTGGCATGCGTTGCAAGCGTTTCGCCATGATTGTCGAGGACGGCGTGGTAAAACACCTGGCGGTTGATGACAAGGGACTGGAAAAATCGTCGGCGGAAGCGATCCTGGCTGTGCTGGGCTGAGTTCCAGGTTTTTTTACAGGCTGCAGGAATCGATCGGAAAAAATCAGCCGATTTCTGCAGCCACCACTTCTGCCAGTTGTGTGGCGAGTGGCTTGACGACATGGATATCGGAACCTTCCACCATCACGCGCACTAACGGTTCAGTGCCGGACGGACGTAACAGAATCCTGCCCTGTTTGCCGAGCTTGGCTTCAGCTGTTTTTACCGCGCTCGAAATTTGCGGATAGGCGGTGATATCAAATTTCTGTGCCGCGCGCACATTGATCATCACTTGCGGAAATTTTTTCATGCCATTTTTCAAATCTGCCAGTGTCTTGCCGCTGTTGCGGACAGACAGCAATACCTGCAGCGCAGACACAATGCCATCACCGGTCGTGGTCACGTGATTGCAGACAATATGACCGGAATTTTCACCGCCGAGATTCCAGCCGGTCTGTTGCATGGCTTCGATGACATAGCGGTCGCCAACCTTGGCGCGCATGAACGGAATGCCAAGTCGCGCCAGCGCCAGTTCAAAACCGAGATTACTCATCAGCGTGCCGACCACACCGTTGCATTCGCCGCGTGCGTGCTGGTCAACGGCGATGATGTACAACAATTCGTCGCCATCCACTACTTCACCTGCATGATCAACAAACATGACGCGATCGCCGTCACCATCAAATGCAATACCGAGATCAGCCTTGTTGGCAATCACTTCGCGCTGTAATTCACCGGGATGGGTGGAGCCGCAATTCTGGTTGATGTTGAGGCCGTCGGGTCTGGCTGCAATTTCAATCACTTCAGCGCCGAGTTCGCGCAAGACATTCGGCGCGATGTGGTAAGTAGCGCCGTTCGCACAATCGACAACGATGCGCATGCCGCGCAAATTGAACGAGAATGGCACCGTACTCTTGCAGAATTCGATGTAGCGGCCCGCAGCGTCGGCAATCCGTTTTGCCTTGCCGAGCAGGGTTGGATCTTCGATGTGCATCGGTTCGTTCAGCTGCGCTTCAATCCGGTGTTCGATGTCATCCGGCAATTTACGGCCTTCACTGCAGAAAAACTTGATGCCGTTGTCTTCGTGCGGATTGTGCGAGGCACTGATGACAATGCCGGCCTGGGCATTGAACGTGCGGGTGAGATAGGCGATGGCCGGTGTCGGCATCGGGCCAAGCAGTCCGACGTTCACGCCGGCAGCAATCAGGCCGGCTTCAATGGCTGATTCGAACATGTAGCCGGAAATACGGGTGTCCTTGCCGATCATGATCAGTTTGTTGGCATTGCCACATTCGCGTGACAACACCTTGCCGGCGGCCCAGCCGAGCTTGAGCATGAAATCCGGGGTGATCGGGTGTTCGCCAACACGTCCGCGTATGCCATCTGTGCCAAAGTATTGCTTGGTCATAACTGTACCTGTTCCAGCGTGTTGACTGTCTTTCATGGGCTGTCGCGCAGGGCGAGCCAGATTTTCAGCATGTCTGTTGTAGCCGCCACATCGTGGACGCGCAGCAGGCGCGCGCCGCGATCGAGAGCCAGTTGCGCCAGTGCCAGTGACGCTGGCAGGCGTTCGGCAATCGGTCTGCCTGTGATTTTACCTGCAATCGACTTGCGCGACAGGCCGACCAGTACCGGAAAAGGCTCGGCGGTCAGTTCATCGAGATGTTTCAGCAGGCAGAGATTGTGCTCAAGTGCCTTGCCAAAACCGAAGCCCGGATCCAGCAGGATGTTGTCGGCAGCGATACCGGCTTGCGTACAGGCGCTGACGCGCGCCAGTAGCCAGTTGCGTACATCGGCCACCACATCGCGGTACTGTGGATCCTGTTGCATGTCACCCGGCTCACCCTGCATGTGCATCAGGCAAACAGGCAAGCCGGTGGCTGCAGCGGCAGCGAGTGCACCTTCGCGCTGCAGGGCGCGCACATCGTTGATCAGGCTGGCGCCATGTTTTGCAGCTTCTGTCATCAGCAGCGGGTTGCTGGTGTCGACAGAAATCACCACGTCGATGCGGCGGGCAATGGCATCGACAACGGGGAGCACCCGCGCGATTTCTTCATCGCTGCAGACCGGTGTCGCGCCGGGGCGTGTGGATTCGCCGCCGATGTCGAGTATCGCGGCACCGTCATGCACCATCTGTTCCGCTGCGCGCAAACACTGATCGATATGTGCGTTGCCGCTACCGAACAGTTTGCCGCCATCGGAAAAAGAATCCGGCGTGATGTTGAGAATTCCCATCACGACCGGGTTGGAAATATCGAGGATTTTTTTTCCGCAGTGAAGCTGCATGGAAAAGATCAGGAAATAAACGTCAGCAGATGCAGATGGGCGGCAATCAATGCTCGCCCGCCGGCCCGCCTATCGGTGTGACATTATTGGGTGGCGTGTCCTTGGAGGCTGTGCCTGATGGTGTGCCATCCCCTTTGACGTTGTTGCCTGCGTCATTGATGTGCCAGTCGCGTGGCGGACGCAATTTCCTGCGAGCCATCAGATCATCAACCTGGTCAGAATCGATCGTTTCGTATTCCATCAATGCATCTTTCATGGCGTGCAGGATGTCGATATTGTCTTCAAGGATTTTCTTCGCACGCGCATAGCAACTGTCAATAATACGTCGCACTTCTTCATCAATATGTTTTGATGTGTCGTCAGAATATTGTTTGGTCACCGCGGCACCCGGGAATTGGGTTTCATCTTCACCATAAAGCAACGGCCCCATTTTTTCTGACAATCCCCAGCGTGTGACCATCTTGCGCGCCATGGCAGATGCGCGTTCGATATCGTTGGATGCCCCGGTGGTGACGCCTTCGAAGCCGAGCGTGATTTCTTCGGCAATACGTCCGCCGAACAGGCTGCAAATCTGGCTTTCAATCGCCGTCTTGCTCAGGCTGTATTTGTCATCTTCAGGCAAGAAGTACGTGACGCCGAGTGCCCGCCCGCGTGGAATGATGGAAACCTTGTGTACCGGATCGTGTTCCGGTACCAGACGACCGACAATGGCATGGCCTGCTTCGTGATAGGCCGTATTTATTTTTTCCTTTTCCGACATCACCATCGATTTGCGCTCGGCGCCCATCATGATCTTGTCGCGCGCTTTTTCAAATTCTTCCATCGTCACCAGTCGACGGTTATTGCGTGCGGCAAACAAGGCAGCTTCGTTTACGAGGTTGGCGAGATCAGCACCGGAAAACCCTGGCGTGCCGCGCGCGATGATGGAGGCATTCACTTCTTCATCAAGCGGCACTTTGCGCATGTGCACTTTCAGGATCTGTTCGCGTCCGCGAATATCCGGCAAACCCACATAAACCTGGCGATCAAAACGACCGGGACGCAGCAAGGCGCGATCGAGAACATCGGGGCGGTTGGTGGCTGCGATGACGATGACGCCTTCACTGCCTTCAAAGCCATCCATTTCGACGAGCAACTGGTTCAATGTCTGTTCGCGTTCGTCGTGACCACCACCGTGACCGCCGCCGCGATGGCGACCGACGGCATCAATCTCGTCGATAAAAATAATGCACGGTGCCTGCTTCTTGGCCTGGTCAAACATGTCACGCACACGTGATGCACCGACACCCACAAACATCTCGACAAAATCGGAACCGGAAATGGAAAAGAACGGCACCTTGGCTTCGCCAGCGATGGCTTTGGCGAGCAGCGTTTTACCGGTGCCCGGTGGGCCCGACATCAACACGCCGCGCGGGATTTTTCCGCCCAGTTTCTGGAAGCGCGAAGGATCAC
The DNA here is from genome assembly GCA_035430165.1 of Pseudomonadales bacterium. Taxonomy (GTDB): domain Bacteria; phylum Pseudomonadota; class Gammaproteobacteria; order Pseudomonadales; family UBA7239; genus UBA7239. The sequence continues at coordinate 12,605 of DAOMGE010000051.1, forward strand.
GCAAATATTCCACCAGTTCACTCACGTCTTCTTTCGCTTCATCGACACCGGCGACATCGGCAAACGTGGTCTTGATCTGGTCTTCCGACAGCAGGCGCGCCTTGCTTTTGCCAAAGCTCATCGGGCCGCCCTTGCCACCCATGCCACCCTGCATCTGGCGCATGAAAAACATGAAGACGCCCATGATCAGCAATACCGGCAACACGGCAAAAAACAGCTGCTGCAGGATGCCCGGCTGTTCGGGTTCACGCCCTTCCACTTTCACATTGTGATCGAGCAAATCGTCGATCAGGTGCTGGTCGAGCAGGGTCGGACGCACAGTTTCAAAAGTGCTGCCGTCGGTGTGTTTGCCCTGGATATTGAGGCCATCGATCACCACCGAATCCACGCGATCCTGCTGCACGTCGTGGATGAAGGCGGAGTAGTCCAGTTTGTTGGGCGGCTGGGACGGGTTGAGATTGTGAAATGCCGATAGCAGTACCACGACTACCAGACTCCACAGGAGGAGATTCTTGATCATTTCGTTCAAAGCAGTGACCTCTGTATTAACTGCAAAAATACGCCAGCAACGCAAGCAACATACCGGTCAACATACTACAGACTGGCGGTTGCTGCCATTTGCCGGGTGTACGTATTCGCCATTTATGCCCTAAAGCCCTTGACCCTTGAAACCCTGTGCCAGCAGGTAGGTCTCGCGGGAACGTGCACGGGAAGCCTGCGGTTTGCGGGTGCTGACCTTGCTGTACTGTCCTCGTAAGGATCTGAGCAGCTCGTCAAAACCTTCGCCGTGAAACACCTTGGTCAGGAAACTGCCGCCCGGCTTCAGTACCTGGCCGGCCAGTTCGGCTGCCAGTTCCACCAGATACATGGCACGCGGCTGGTCCACGGCATTCATACCACTCATATTGGGGGCCATATCGGATATCACAAGGTCGGCTTTCCCGTCGCCCAGACAGGCGAGGATTTCGTCCAGCACGGCCTCGTCGGTGAAATCGCCCTCGATAAAATCGACACCGGCAATGACGTCCATCGGCAGGATGTCGCTAGCCACCACGCGCCCCTTGTGGCCGACGAGGTGCATGGCGACCTGTGACCAGCCGCCGGGTGCGGCGCCGAGATCCACCACAGTCATGCCGGGGCGGATCAGCGTGGTCTTTTCCTGGATTTCCAGCAACTTGAAGCTGGCACGTGAGCGGTAGCCGAGTTTCTGGGCTTCCTTGACGTACGGGTCATCAAAGTGCTCCTTGAGCCAGCGGCTGCTGGAGCGCGAACGCTTGTTTTTCGGTGGGGTGGATGATGGCGGTTGTGACATGACGGACTCTCGTGACGGCACATGATACCAACAGCGGCGTATTACTGCGCGTACATGCCGTCAGGATCTGTCCGGTGGACTTGCGGTAGAATGCGCGCACTCCCGACACTCGCAGACACTGACACCATGGCACTCGATATCCACACCCGCAAAAAACTCAAAGCGTTGGGCCATGGCCTGAACCCGGTGGTGATGGTGGCTGGTAAAGGCTTGTCAGACACCGTGCTGGACGAGGTGCGACGTGGCTTGCACGACCACGAGCTGATCAAGGTGCGTTTTTCTGTCGGTGATCGTGCAGTCAAGCAGCAACTGATTGCAGAGATGTGCGCCAGTTGCCAGTGCGAACTGGTGCAGCAGATTGGTCATATCGCACTGGTCTATAAAGAAAACGCAGAAGCCAAACCCAACCTGAGCAATGTGCGTAGCTGGGGCGACTAAAACGGGACGACAAGAGCTTTACGGCGGGAAGTCGATGGATTTCTGGATCAGCGGCTTTTGCAGGTTGTCGCCATAACCCTCGATGATGACGCGTTTCTTTTCATCGTCACCGCGCATGATCACGCTCCAGGCTTGCGGTGCTACTGAATCCGGTATGGAAATATTCTCGGGAGGCCGGGGAAAATTCGCAGTAACCCCGCCGCTGGTGGCAGCGGCCACCGCTGTCGAAGCGCGCATCTGGGGATCGGCATTGCGCACAGCATCGGCAAGCACCCTGGATTTGATAATGGATGACATCAGCATCACCGCCTGATCCAGTTCAGCTTCCCTGGGGTCGCTGGGGCCGCAGGCTGCCAGCATCAACACCAGCAGTGCATAAGTTATCTGGCGAATAATGTTAGGCATGGCGTTTGTGTTCCTTTGCTGTGCGGTTCCTCATTGTATTGTAAACATGACCTCCCCTGCGAAGTAGGGGAGGTGGTTTGCGTAGCAAACCGGAGGGGTCGTTCTTCGGAAGGTGGCGCGCAGCGTCGGAGGGGTGATTTTAAAACTAGCGCCGATGCTTGTTCGGCCTGCCCGGCGGTTTTTTGCCTGAAGTTGTTTTCTTGTCTTTTGCTAATCTTTTATCTTTCGCTGTTGGCGCAGGCGGCAGGCCGGTGTGCTGCGTGAGTAATTTATTGGCGCGACGGCGATAAATGGCATCGGCATCCTTGATACGCGAATCAATTTTCACGGGCTGCGTGCGCGGAATCAAATGGTCGCGCCCGTTGCCGATCATGTCGGCGCGTCCCATTTTTTGTAAAGCGATACGCAACAGCGGCCAGTTATCCGGATCGTGATAACGCAAAAAGGCTTTATGCAGTTTGCGCTGGTTGATGCCTTTCGGTACCACCACGCTTTCACTGTTGGCGCGGATGCGTTTCAACGGATTTTTTTCGGTGTAGTACATGGCACTGGCCATCGCCATTGGCGACGGAATAAACGTCTGCACCTGATCGGCGCGGAAATTGTTTTTCTTCAGCCACAGCGCGAGGTTCATCATGTCTTCGTCGGTAGTGCCAGGGTGCGCCGCGACAAAATACGGAATCAGGTATTGCTCCTTGCCTGCCGCGCGTGAATATTTTTCAAACAGCTCCTTGAATTTATCGTAACTGCCGATGCCCGGTTTCATCATCTTGCTGAGTGGGCCTTCTTCCGTGTGTTCCGGTGCGATTTTCAGATAACCGCCGACGTGGTGCGTCACCAGTTCTTTCACGTATTCCGGTGTTTGTACGGCGAGGTCGTAACGCAGGCCGGAGGCGATCAGGATTTTTTTCACACCGGGCAGCGCGCGTGCCTTGCGATACAGTTTGACCAGCGGCATCTGGTCGGTGTCGAGATTGCTGCAAATTGTTGGATAGACACAAGACAAGCGTTTGCAGCTCGCCTCGATTTTTTCGTCCTTGCAGTTCAGGCGCCACATGTTGGCGGTGGGGCCGCCGAGATCGGAAATCACACCGGTAAACCCCGGTGTTTTATCGCGGATCTGTTCAATTTCGTTGAGGATGGATTGTTCCGAGCGGCTCTGGATAATCCGGCCTTCGTGTTCAGTGATGGAACAGAATGTGCAGCCGCCGAAGCAGCCGCGCATGATATTCACCGAGAAGCGGATCATTTCGTACGCAGGGAATTTTGCCTTGCCATAGGTGCGGTGTGGTAACCGGCTGTAAGGCAATTCAAACACGCGATCCATTTCTTTGGTTGACAAGGGAATCGGTGGTGGATTCATCCACACCAGCCGGTCGCCGTGTTGTTGCACAATCGCACGGGCATTGCCGGGATTGGTTTCTTTATGAAAAGCACGCGACGCATGGGCATACAAAAGTTTGTCTGCACTGACAGATCCAAAAGAGGGCAGTCGCACCACTTCTGCGACGGGTGTGAGGTTTTGCTGTGCTTCTTGCAAATGCACAAGGCGAATCGTTTCCGTGGCTTCCGGTTCCGTGGCATCCACTTCGCGAAAATCCGGCAGCAGGTTTTTTGTTAAAAAAGCGGTGCCGCGCATGTTGTGGATCTGTTTGATATTTTCGCCGCTGGCGAGACGGTGCGCGAGTTCAACCACTTGTCTTTCGGCATTGCCGTAAATTAATAAATCGGCTTTGCTGTCGATCAGGATAGAGCGACGAACTTTTTCTGACCAGTAATCAAAGTGCGCAAGCCGGCGCAAACTGGCTTCGATGCCGCCGATCACCAGTGCTGCATCCGGATACGCTTCACGGCAGCGTTGGCTGTATACGAGTGTGGAACGATCCGGGCGACGGCCGCCTTCGCCATTCGGTGAATACGCGTCGTCCGAGCGCAATTTTTTATCGGCGGTGTAGCGATTGATCATCGAATCCATGTTGCCGGCAGTGACACCGAAAAACAGGTTGGGTTTGCCGAGTTGCCTGAAATCATCGGCTGACTGCCAATCCGGTTGTGCGATGATGCCGACACGGAACCCCTGTGCTTCCAGCACGCGACCGATCACCGCCATACCGAAGCTGGGATGATCGACATAGGCGTCACCGGTGACAATGATGATGTCGCAGCTGTCCCAGCCCAGTTTGTCCATTTCGGCGCGGGACATCGGCAACTCGGGTGCAGGCCCGAGGCGTTTGGCCCAGAATGGCTTGTAGGAGAAGAGGTCGGGCGCTGCGTGCATGGGAAATTTCTCTAATTCTGGCGGGCATTTTATACTCCGGCATCGCCTTGCTCCAAAGGATTCATGCCATGCATAGCCGTATATCATCATTTTCACTGCAAACAGTTCTTGTTGTCCTTTTGTTGTGTATGGGTTTTGCGGTGTGTGCCGACGGTGTTTTCAAATGGAAAGACGCGGATGGCAAAATTCATTTCAGTGATGCGGCACCTGAAGAGCAGACCTCACAACATGTCGAGACAATTAATGTTGATGCAGTGAATACGTACAAGAATGTGTCGATTTCGGATGCGCCAGACTGGCCCGGATTCTTCAAGCCGGAAGTGCAGCCGCGTGTGAAGAATGTGTTGATGTACAGCACGGCACGTTGCACGTATTGCAAGAAAGCACGCAATTATTTTGCAGCCAACCATATTGCGTTTACCGAGAGGAAAATTGACCAGGACAAGGAAGCCAACAAGGAATACCAGGAATTGCACGCATCCGGTGTGCCAGTGATTTTTGTCGGTAACAAACGCATGGACGGTTTCAGTGAAGGCTCGTTCGAGAATCTTTTTTATGGCGACAAGCAACAATCCCAGTGAGAAAACCGGAATATGACACAGCAACTCTGGAAAAATATTTGTGCTGCAGCACGGGAAGAGGCGGCGCGTGAAGCGGCGTTGTCCAGCTTCCTGCACAACACTGTGTTGCGTCATCGCAGTTTGTGCGAGGCGGTGGGTTTTTTACTGGCCGATAAACTCGGCTGCCAGGCATTGCCATCGCTGACGCTGCAGGAAGTGTTTGCCGAAGCGTTTGCGGCAGACACCAGCATTACCGCCGCTGTGGCGCGCGATATTGATGCTATTTTCACGCGTGACCCGGTGTGTCTCTCACATTTACAGGCCTTGCTGTTTTACAAGGGCTTGCATGCACTCACTGCCTGGCGTGTGGCGCACTGGTTGTGGCAACAGGATCGCAAGGCCCTGGCGTATTTCCTGCAAAACCGTATTTCGATGACGTTTGCCGTGGATATCCATCCGGCCGCGCGCATTGGCAGCGGCGTGATGCTGGATCATGCAACAGGCATTGTTATCGGTGAAACGGCAACGGTCGCTGATGATGTATCAATTTTGCAGGATGTAACGCTGGGTGGTACCGGCAAGGAAACCGGTGACCGACATCCGAAAATCGGTGCGGGCGTGTTGATTGGCCCGGGCAGCAAGATTCTTGGCAATATCGAGATCGGGTATTGTGCGCAGATTGCGGCGGGCAGCGTCATTCTCAAACCGGTGCCGCACAACGCCCTGATGGCCGGCGTGCCGGCGAAACAGATTGGCCAGGCCGATTGCGCGCAACCCGCACTGGAAATGCACCAGACGCTGGGCGA
>DAOMGE010000052.1:0-16166 GCA_035430165.1 Pseudomonadales bacterium
GTGCGATGTGATTTCTGCTCACGCCATTCACAGTGGTGAACGCACCGCCGATCAATATTTTGCCATCGGCTTGCAACGCTGTGGCAAGCACGTCACCGTTTACGTTTGCTGTAAATGCAGTATCACGATCGCTGCTGCCATAAGGTGTGTAATCACGGGCATTTTCAAGACCATCATGATCCCAATCACCACTGTGCAGGCGTGCGATATTATTCGCGATTGCACTATGGTAACGATTGAAATTACCAACCATAACAATTCTGCCATCCGACTGAATAGCGCCCGTATAGACAGATGGCGTGTTACCCACATAGGCAAATCCAGTACCGGCATCAAATGTGGCATCCAGACTGCTATCAGCGTTCAAGCGCATGACGCCATTATTGGATAGTAGGTTATATGTAGTGAATGCCCCACCCACAATCATTTTCCCGTCAACCTGTAATAAGATTTCCGCGACAGAACCATTCAGTCCATTCCCCGCATTAAACGCAGCATCCAGTGAACCGTCGCCATTCAATCGAGCCAAATATTTCCTTGCCACACCTTCATAGCTACCGAAATTACCCCCAATGAGGTATTTCCCGTCAGGCTGCAGAACAATCTTTAATACCCCTTGAACGCCGACTACGGATTTGAACGATGCGTCTATAGAAAGATCTGCATTGAGGCGCGCAATACCATTGTTGGTTGTGGAAACTTTATAAATTCCGAAATTACCACTTATAATGATTTTGCCGTCAGACTGCACGACAATCGCATTGACGTTCTTGTTTGTACCGTTATCCCCGGAAAATAACGTATCTACAGAGCCATCGGCATTCAATCGAACCAGATGATGTGAATCGAGTGTGGTGTTGTACCGGATGAAATCGCCTCCCAGCAAATATTTACCATCTGGCTGTACCGCGATTGCCCTGACTATACCGTCGGGTCCAATACCCGGTTTGAAATTTGTATCCAGGGAACCATCCGGATTCAAGCGAGCGACATAACGCACACCGATACCGTTATAAACCAGAAACGAACCGCCAATCATGATTTTCCCATCCGGCTGCAGCGCAATCGCCATGATGTCTCGACTGGCGACACCACTACCCGGATTGAAACTTTCATCCACTGAACCGTCTGCATTGAGTCGAACAATGCCGTTTCTGGAAATGCCGTTGTAGGTGCTGAATGTACCCACCATCACCAGCTTGTCATCCGGCTGTAACACCGACGCTGTAATCAAGCCATTGCCGCCAACATGAGTGTCAAATGACACATCTACTGCGCCAGCAACATCACTGTCACACGCATTACCAACACCATCGCGGTCATCATCACGCTGTGAAGCATCAGGTACGCGCCGGCAATCGTCCGCAACATCCGGAATGCCGTCGTTGTCATCATCGGTGTCGGCATTGTCACCCACGCCATCGCCGTCACTGTCGGATGTTTCACCGGCAACCAATGGAAATTGGTCAACAGGATTCAGAACGCCATCACCATCCATGTCGGTGTCACACGCATCACCCGATCCGTCGTGATCTGCATCCTGCTGATCAGGATTTGATAGCAGGGAGCAGTTATCGGCGACATCAGCAACACCATCGTTATCATCGTCTGCGTCGGCATTGTCGCCGACACCATCGTTGTCTTTATCAGCAGATTCCGCCGCATTGAACGGGAACTTGTCTACCGCATTCAATACACCATCACCATCGACATCCTGATCACAAGCATCACCCACGCCGTCATGGTTGGTATCCTGCTGATCCGGATTGAACAAACGCAAACAGTTATCTACGGTATCGTCGATAACGTCTCCATCTGCGTCAGTGTCTGTATTATCGCCAATGCCATCTCGATCCAGGTCTTTTGCTTCGGTTGGATCATTCGGAAAAACATCCGCCGCATCTTCCACAGCATCCTGGTCTGCATCACCTGTATGGATGCGCAATACACTTCCAACGAGCATGCCGTTATAGCTTGTCAAATAGGTACTTATGACAAGCAGTCTACCGTCAGGATCGAGCAACATTCCGCCTGAAATGCTGGTATTGGGGCCTGTACCCGGTGAAAAATCGGTATCCAGCGAACCATCCGTGTTCACGCGCGCGATATTCTTTCTGGCAATACCCGAATAGGCTGAAAAATAACCACCAATGATGATTTTTCCATCAACTTGCATGGTCGCGTTATAGATTGAGTTGTTTACACCATTGGACGTATCAAAACCCGTATCGACAGTGCCATCCGGATTCAACCTTGCCAGTGATTTTCTACTCACACCATTGATGGAAGCAAAAGTGCCATACAATATGCTTTTACCATCTGCCTGCAACAAAATACCGTAAACGCTATTGTTCGCTCCGCTGCCTGTATTGAAGCTGACGTCGCGCGAACCATCCGCATTCAATCGCGCAATGCGATTAACCGTAACGCCATTGTAGGTAGTGAAATTTCCGCCAATAAGAATTTTTCCATCGTTTTGTAGCACGATGGCGAGAACAGGAGTGCTTGAACCACTGCCAGGATTGAAACTGTTATCCAGCGAACCATCGGCATTCAATCGCGCAATGCGATTGACAGCCACACCGTTATACGAGGTGAAATTCCCACCAATCAGAATTTTTCCATCTGGCTGCCGTGCGGATGAAGAAACGTAATCGTTTGCTCCACTGCCCGGATTGAACGTCGTATCCAACGAACCGTTGTTGTTAAGCCGTGCCACACGATTGACATTTACACCATCGAACTGCGTAAACCGCCCCGCTATAAAAATTTTCCCATCCGGTTGTAAAGCAATACTGGAAACGGTATCACTGGCACCCACGCCAACAAATGCACTGTCCAGAGAACCATCAGTATTGATGCGTGCTATGCCATTTTTGATAACCCCGCTGAATGCTTGAAACCACCCGCCAATAATGACCTTGCCATCTGGCTGCGATACCGCCGTCCCAATGGATGCACTGGTGTAGAAGCTTGCTGATTCCACCTTGCCACCGTGATAGCTGGCATCAAGTTTACCGGGGCCATCGGGGTCACACGGATTGCCGATGCCATCGTGGTCTTCATCGGCCTGACCGGGATTCGGATCAGAGGGACAGTTATCAACGCTGTCATCAACGCCATCATTATCCAGATCAACATCAAGTAATAATCCGTTACAGCTTGATGCACCCACCGCACAACCATACGGATTGGGCTGGCTCCATACATCCGGGATGCCGTCTTTATCATTATCAACCGATGCTGCCGCATTCAGGGGAAAGGCATCCGATGTATCAGGCACACCATCGTTATCGTCATCGGTATCGCAAACATTTCCGTAGGAATCGCCATCGGTGTTCGTCAGATCTGGGCTTTTCAATCCCAGGCAATTGTCACGCGACAAACCCGACACTGCCTGACACCCTGCATCACAGCTGGCATTCCAGCCATCCGGATAGCCATCGCCATCGGCATCAACCGATGCCGCTTTATTCAACGGAAACGCATCACTGTCATCGGCAACACCGTCATTATCGTCATCACTGTCGCAAACATTACCAATGCCATCACTGTCAACATCCAGCTGATCTGCATTGCTTAACCATGTGCAATTGTCGTTTGCATCGTTAAAACCATCATTGTCATCGTCGCTATCGGCATTATCGCCAATGCCGTCGTGATCATTGTCTGCCGATTCAGTCGGGTCACCGGGAAACAGATCTGCCGCATCCTCAACGTTGTCACTGTCCGTATCACCGCTGTGCAAGAGCACGGCACTTTTCGACGTCACGCCGTTGTACAAGGTAAACGCGCCGCCCACGAGAATCTTGCCGTCCGGTCGCACAGTCAAAGCATCCACTTCGCCATTCGTCCCACTACCCATGACAAAACCGGTATCCAGTGAACCATCACTGTTCAAGCGCGCCAGATTGTTTGCCGAAACACCGTTGTATGCTGTGAAATACCCACCAACGACAACTTTGTTGTCGCCCGGCTGGACAGCAACAGCTTTGAGTTCAAAATTGACACCTGTATTGAAACCCGTGCCCGTCAGTACAAAGCTTGTATCCAGTGAGCCATCCACATTCAGGCGTGCAATGTTTTTTCTGGCGATACCGTTTACCGACGTAAATGCACCAATCAGGATACTCTTGCCATCCGCCTGCAGGGCAATACGCACTGGGTAGGTGTTGGTGCCAGATCCGGTCTGGAAGCCAGTATCCACTGAACCATCTGGATTCAGTCGCAACACGCCGTATTGCGCATGCCCGGCAACCGAAACCGAAAACGCGCCCGCCACCAGAATCTTCCCATCAGGCTGTAATGCAGACCCCATCACACTACCCAGCGTGGCTGGCGGAACGAAACTGGTGTCGATCGAGCCGTCAATATTCAGCCGGACATACATTGCAGACTGACCGGCATACGATGAGTAACCGCCGCCAAGCAAAGCCTTGCCGTCTGGTTGAACCAGAATTGAATACACATAGCCGTTGGTATTGGTGCCTGCACCACACTTGAAGCTGGTATCCAGCGAACCATCAGCATTCAGGCGTGCAATGTTGGTGATTGCCGTACCGTTGTAGGAAGTGAAGTTACCGCCCACCAGCATCTTGCCATTGGGCAGCATCGCAATGGTTCTGACTGCACCGTTAAAACCTGTTCCCGGATTGAAGCTGGTATCCAGAGCGCCGTTTGCATCCAGGCGCGCGATGAAGCGCCTGGACACTCCCTGATAGTAGGTAATCAGCCCGCCTATCACGATTTTCCCATCTGCCTGGACTGCAGATGTCCAGACCCCTTCGCCTGTACCGCCACTGGTGAAGCTGGTGTCACGATTACCGGCTACGAATGCCTGGGCACCCATGGCAAATACCAGCAGCAGAAAAGAAAAAAACATGCGGGAACATTTGCGAAAAGACATGACACATCCTGACAAATATTGTGGTTGTTATTACAGCTGGGAAGACCATACCAACCCGCAGGCCAGCAAGCAAGCGAGGACATTGGGAAGCCGAAGCAATCGAAGCCAGCCCTTATTGTGGCCACACCTGCTGCAACACCTGCGCCAGTCGTGCACCGGCCCTGGCGATCTGTTCATCCTGCACGACCTGCCGGTATTTCAGGTACGCCTTGCGATCTTCAAATTCAACCGGCCACTGGTGCGCTGCCATATCTTCCGGCGCAAATTGCACGGGCCGGAAAGCACGCCTGGCGATCGCCAGGGAATCATTGGCCCATGTTGTCGACCACGTCATCACATCACCTGACATGGGTTCCATGTGCGAAGCACGCCGCGCAAGCGTGTTGAAATGCTTGTCGCTGGACATGACGCTTGTGGTATCCCAATCGCCGTGCAAATTACCGCGTTTGTTGACCCGCAGTGAATTACCGCCGCGCGTTGCCGTAGTTTCATCCGCGCCGTTTTTGTCGGGATCGTGCAGATGGCCCGCTGTATCCAGATACACCGCACCGACATGCAGGGGCTGGTGAATATCGCCCACAAAATGCGCGAGTAAAAACAGCGCTTCGCGTTTGTCGCGGATGGAAAATGGTGCCGGTGCCGGCTTGCCTTGCAACACCAGAATCGCCGCATTGATTGCATGCACGACATCGTGGTTATTGGCGCCGGTTTCCTGTTCGCTATAACGGTCGCGCTGGATGGCAACATCAGCGAAATGGTAAGACTTGTGGCAATCGAGATGCTGGCCGGCGTATTCACAATTGCTGTTGTTGCGCCGCACATAATCTTTCATGGCGTCACGACCCGCCTTGTCCGCAGCAAAAACCTGGCAGGCATCAGACTGCCTTTGTTTGCCCGACGGTGCGGTCAACTCGCCGTCAACATCAAAGCCGTATGTACGCACACAATCCGGCCAGACAGCGGCCTGGCGCAATGTCAGTTGCTCGCTATGCATGGTGCCAAGTATGTCACGCACCTGTTGTTGCGCTTTCGTGCCTTGCAACAATACATCGGCAATCGCACCCACAGCTTGATGGCCATCAGAACCGAAACCGTATGCCGTTGATGCGGCGATAAAAAATACTGCGGCCACAAACCGGGAAAACTTTTTTACTGCCAATCCGGACAAAACATTGACCTCAGAAATTGAGAAAGAAATCTATCAGCATAAAAACGTGTTGAGGCCAGACATACGCTGTGTGGTTTTTTTCGCCACTGCTTCCAGCACACCCTCGCCACCCCATAAATCGATAGTGGATCTTGCACGCGTCACAGCGGTATACACCAGTTCCCGTGTCAGTACCGGATTGTCCCTGACTGCATTCACATCAGCAGGCAGCACGATCAACACATGATCATATTCCGAGCCTTGCGATTTATGGATGGTAACGGCATAACTGGTTTCATGCGCTGGCATTTGTGCCAGTGAGATTGTCCTCACCTGGCCATTGACGATAAAACAGGCCTTGAGATCACCGCGATCGGCAAGGGTTGCGCCGTCTGCAGCCACAGGCAGCACCATACCGACATCACCGTTATACAAATGCCGGTCGTGGTCATTTTGTGTGATCATCACCGGACGACCGGCATACCAGCTGCCGGTTTTCTTACCGAGCGATTTTTCTATCATCGCATTGATGCCATTCACACCTTGTGGACCTTCACGCAACGCACAGAGGATCTGGAAGTTTTTCTGCGCGCGCAAGACATCAGCCACCGACACACCTTCCTGTTGTGGCACTGCTGCAATCGCGGCCAGTGCAGCGGGCAACCAGCCGGGTTGCCAGGGATGCGCCGCATCGAGCCGATGCGATTTGACGGCAATATTGTTTCGCATGTCACACACATCACCGCGATTCAACGCTTCCGCCAACGCACCGATTTCAGGCGAATGTTCATAGCGACGGCTTTTCAACAAAGTCGTCACCGATGGCGTATGGGCAAACGCCTTGCAGATTTCCCCGAGCACACTGCCCGCTTCCACTGATGCCAGCTGATCCTTGTCGCCGAGCAACAGTAATGAAGCTTGCGGCGGGATCGCTTCCAGCAAGCGGTACATCATCGGCAAATCGACCATGGATGCTTCGTCGACAATCAGCAAGTCACACACCAGTGGCTGGCGACGATCACGACGCGGTTTCGGACTGTTGCCATGCATGCCCAATAACGAATGCAAGGTGAGGCCTTTCAGCCCGTACGCATCCGCCGCAAAACCGGCATTGCCGAGCGCCACCATCATGTTGTTGGCGGCCTTACCGGTCGGCGCTGCCAGTAAAATCCTGCAAGCGAGATTTTTTTCCAGTGTCTGCTGGATACGATGCGCTGCTGTCCAGGTTTTTCCTGTGCCCGGCCCACCGGTAATGATGTCGAGTCGGCCTTGTGTGCGCAGTGCCTGCAGGGATGTCGCCACAGCCCATTCAAAGCCATGGTATTTCTGTAACCAGACACGTTGCCCGTCGGCCGAGCGCACCAGCGGTTGTCGTGCCTGTTCTGGCACCAGTCGCTGCACATCCTGCGGCGTGATGCCCGCCAGCAAGGCATCCAGTACCGGTTCAGACAAGGCCGGATAAATTCCCAGGTCCACGCAGGTGTGTTTCAGGAAAACCGCATGGCTTGTCGCTTGTGCAATACGCAACAACTGCTGTTGATCCGCGTTATCCCGTGCGTGCGCAAAATGCTCTATGTACCACTCGCCAAAACACCGGTCGAGCGTACGCAGTGTGCTGCGATTTTCTGCCGTATCAACCATGCAAAACCTGCCCGCCCACGCCTTCAGTATTCAAGGGCAAAGCGCCGGCAAACGCTGCATCCAGTTGTTCGATAACATTCTTTTGTGGGCGATGAAACCACACACCATGACGGCGATATTCCTCTTGCGGCAAACCCATGCCGCGCAAGAACAGATAGAACACGCCACCGAAACGGTATTCACCACTATCAAAATCGTAACGCGTTCCCAGCCGCTGCTGCATGTAACGGTGTGCCGCAACACTATAGATCAGGTATTGCAGGTCATAGCGGTTTTCACGCATGGCTTGCGACATTGCAGGCTCATCATAAAAACGCGGCGCCTTCCCCAGCGTGTTGGATTTGTAATCGAGCACGTAGACTTTTTTATCATGGATAAACAGCAAATCGATCGAACCGGTAACCAGTCCTTCCAGTTCACTGCGGAATGGCAACTGTATCCCTGCCACACCCGACTCACGCAACACACGGTTGATGCCATCCGCGATATTCGCCGGATTTTTTCTGCCGGTGGCAAAATCAAAATCGAGTTCAGGCAAGGCATTGCCTTGCACAAAAATCTCACGCAGGGATGCAGCGGGTTTACCTTCCATCAGCGCTGTGTCCAGCACGGCATCCAGCCAGTCGAGCATGTCGCGCCGGCGTTCACGAAAAATGGCTTCACACTGCGCCACATCCAGACCGACACCCGTGAAACCTTCCGGTTTTTCAATGCCATGCTTGCGCAGGCAATTTTGCAACAAACGATCACGCTCATACGACAAGTTGCCTTGCCCGGTATACAAGGCAGGCTCGCGCGCCAGTTGCTCAAAAAAACCGTGCAGGCAATCGCCGGTGCGATTCGAACCCTTGAGGCGATAACGGATATCGTTCGACCAGCGCGCGTCATCTTCTTCGTGCGCCACCAGCGCCAGTGCATCCGTCGCCATCGACAATTCATCGCGACCACCACGCTGCAAACCCGGTTCCTTGCGCGCATGGGCCAATGCCGTGTAACTGGTAATAATCCAGTGGGTGCGCGGCAAGCATGGCTCACTGACATCCGCAAGCAGCGCAGGCGGCAAGACGGTAACTGCCTGTTGTTTATCGGACAAGCGGTTACTGGACGGGCGCGGGCAATCCGATAATTCACGATAGGCGACAGCGGCCTGGTTTTCTCCCAGCCGCTTTTGCAAGGCCAAACGGATTTTTTCCCAGGAGGGTAAATCATCGCCATCCATATCGAGCAGATTTGCCCAGACGGTATACGGAAAGATGCGTGATTTTTCCCGGCCTTTTACCGCAGCACTGATGCCGATATAACACTGGTAAATGGCGCGGGTGATGGCGACGTACAGAAGCCGCATATCCTCTGCCAGTATTTCTTTCTGCATTTCACGTTCCAGCAGCGCACGCCCTGCATTGAAATCAATTCGCGGCCGGAAACTGGCGGGTGACGCCTCCTGCGCCGCAGGATGGTATAACGGCAATTGCCTGTTGCTGTCTGCTTTCCAGGGCAAGAAGAAAAACGGCAGGAACACCACCGGGTATTCCAGTCCCTTGGAAACATGGATCGTGACTATCTTCACCAGATTGTCATCACTTTCGAGACGAATCCGTTTGCTGTCCTCATCCAGCTCGCTGTCATCCCGCAACTGCCGTGCATACCAGAGAATCAGCTGCTCACGCGAACTGCATTCGAGATACTGTTGTTGCAACAATTCACCGAGATGCCTGAAATCGGTAACCAGGCGATCACCATCCGGCAGCAGGGCCAGTGATGGCATCAGTGCGCGTTGTTGCACAAAACGGTTGAGTGCTGCCAGCACACCGTACTGCTCCCAACACAGGCGATACGCAGAGAATTCGTCAATCAATTGTTCCAGCAGCACATCGGCGCTGCTGTCGCCGGCATCCAGCTGGTCGAGATCGGCAAAATCGGTACGGAAACCGCGATAGAGCAAGGTTGCCATCGCTTTTTTCAGTAACTGCCTGTCACCCGGCTCATCCATCGCACACAGAATGTGATAGATGTCCTCTGCAATGACAGACGCCTCGAAAACACTGTCGCGCTGGCTCTGGAACACGGAACCGATACGCGGTGTCAGCGCCAGCAATGCACTTCTCATCACACCGGCCTCGCGCGATGTGCGCACCAGCACGGCGATATCACCCCCTTTCAGGCTGCGCGATGCATAGCTCCCCGTCTGGACAGTTGCACCATGCTGCGTATCCAGCAACAGGGCAATACGCCGCGCGGTGTCGTGCGCATAACGCCAGCGCAATGTGTCGCCATTGAATGAAGCTGCATCATCCGTATTCGTATCATTGCCAACAAATACCAGTGGTTCACTGGCCATTTTTTTATGGCGCACGGTGTACGTGCCCTTGTCCTGACTGAACGGCTCATCCTCACAGGAAGCAACATCGACATAATCAATTCCCGGAAACAGAAATGTCGGTTTCTCCTGTTCTGCAAAAAGCCGGTTGGTAGCCTGTACCAGCGCTGCCTTGCTGCGGAAATTGGTTCCCAGGGAAAAAATATGTTTTTCGCCGCTCTGCGCTTCCTGCTGCCGGACTTGTGTGCGCACACCGAGGTAGGAAAAAATATCGGCGCCACGAAACTGGTAGATCGACTGTTTGGGATCACCG
Source organism: Pseudomonadales bacterium (assembly GCA_035430165.1). Classification (GTDB taxonomy): domain Bacteria; phylum Pseudomonadota; class Gammaproteobacteria; order Pseudomonadales; family UBA7239; genus UBA7239. The sequence continues at coordinate 10,325 of DAOMGE010000052.1, forward strand.
ATCATGAAAAATCCGGTGTTGTTGCTGTCTTCATACAACCGGCTGAACATCTCGAACTGGGCGGGATCGGTGTCCTGGAATTCATCCACCATGCAAACAGGATAGGCAGCGGTAATCGCCTCACGCAGCTGGCTCGCCTTCTCGCCACCATCACGCAGGATGCCGTTAATCAGTCGGGTGACTTCATCCAGTTGCATGGAAGCGAGATCGGTTTCCTGCATCTTCGCACGGATGTACTGCAGCAGGAATGCACGAAATACCCCCTTCCTGAAATAATTACCGGGCTGACTGTTTTCTGCGTGTGACAACAATCGCGCGATGACACCTGCGGCAACGCCATCACCTTTCGCAAAAGGATTCAGTTTGTTATAGGGTCGCTTGTTCCTTGCGGGAATTATTAATTGCGTATCCGTCGTGCCCAGCCAACGCTCGATGCAAGCCAGCAATTCGTTCAATTCCATTTCAGTCAGTGCAGAATTTCCCGACCGCATGGCCGCACAGAATTCTTCCCTGATCGAATGCCATTCCCTTGCCAGTGACTGTCTCTCTTCAAATATGGCCGCAGTACTCGCCTGCATCGCTTTTTCCAGCTGCGGGAGAAACTCATACAGCGATCTCGCGTGCGACGGAATAACAAATGCCGGCAACACCTCTGCACCGTCATGTTGACTGGCGTAAAAACCACGAAATTTTTCCAGAGACGAAAAATCTGCTGCATCGGCGTATTGCTGCAGCAGTGGATTCTCATAAAGTTGCAACTGCCGCCACAAATCCGCCAGCAACACATCGCGGCGGGCATTACCGGCTTCGGAAATTTCCACATCGGCCAGCGCGCCGGTTTCAAACAGGAACGTCTGGATCGCCCGCACGGAAAAACCGTGGATGGTAAAAATGCAGGCTTCGTCCATGCGCAGCAAGGCATGGTTCAACCAACGCGCAGCCGCCGTTTTTTTCTCGCCTGCATAGCGCGCCAGCAATGCATTGATAAAACCGTCGCCGCAAGCAGCACCGCGAAAAGCCTGCAAGGCCAGCTCGACCTTGTCGCGGATACGCCCGCGCAACTCACTGGTTGCCGCGCGTGTAAACGTCACCACCAGAATCTGTTCTACCGTGCGCGGCGTGCAGTGATCACCCAGCAACAAACGCAAATACAGGTTGGCAATATTGTAGGTTTTGCCTGTGCCAGCGCTGGCCTCGATCAGGCGTCGCCCCTGCAAGGGAAAATCAGCAGCATTGAATGCAGCTTGCGGGCTCATGATTGCTTGCTCCCGCTTCTGGCGGCTTTCGCTGCCGATTTCTGTGCGGCCTCATAGTTTTCCACGGGCGCAAACCAGGCAGCGAGCGCTGCACTGATGTCGCGGCTGACCGCCAGGAAACACTCGCCTTGCAGCACGCTGCTATTGCCAAAATACGAACGCTTGCGTGTATCCGAGGCAATACTGCTTTTCCACTCCGAACGCTCGTTCCACGCACTGTCAATTACCGTCATACGCTCATCGGCATCATCCAGTGCCGCAAGGGTCTGGCTCAGGTAAAAATCAAACGGCAAACCGGTTTGCTGGTAACGCAGGTACAGCGATGCCAGCAAATCCAGCAATGCCTTGTTGGCAGTCTTGTCGATGGCATCAACCGGCCAGTGCAAGGTTTTATCGCGAAAAATCGCTTTACCTTCGGTGATTGCACCCGCATGCACGGCCAGCGCAAAACGGATCACAAAATCCAGCGCCTTGTCAGAACACTGCATGTCCTTGCCCAGCTTGCTCGCCGAGTGCACCAGAAAGGTTTTATCCGCTGTTACAGGCCACTCACCCGTTACGGTGAGATGACACGGTGCCTCGCCTGTCTGCACCGACAGCGCGCACAACTGGATTCCCGCTGCCTGCGAGGCCCAGACATACGCGGCGTCGGTTTGCTGCAAGGCCTGTTGTGTTGCCTCACCTGCCTTGCCAAGCGGCCAGCGTCCTTCTGCGCGACGCAATTGCACCAGTTGTGCAACGAGACTGTCGCGCGCCGCTTCGCTGTCTGCAGGATAATCCGGCCTGGCATTGGCCATCGTGATCAGGTCGTTGTACGCCTGCCAGTTATCCAGTGCGTTCGATTCGCCAAAATTTTCATCATCGCTGGCATTGTCTTCTTCAAGCCTGAGCCACACCTTGTGTTTGCGCGCAAAAAACCAGTCCCAGGGTTTGGTGAAAAACCGGATAAAGTCATCGACGGCAACCGTGGTGTCCGCCTCAAAACTGTCATGGCCTTGCCAGCGCACATTACCATCGACAACTGCGCCAGCCTGACGCTGGCGCGCTGCTGCCACTTGCCAGGCTTCACGATTGAATGACAGCAGGCGCGGCGAGAGCTGCAGCGTTTCCTTGTCCTGTTGTGTGCGAAAATACACATCACTGAACGGTTGCAACGGATGCTCCGTTACCAGGTAATTGTCCGGCAGTGCGTAACCGTGCCGGCAATAATCCAGCAGCTCGGACAACACCACCGACGGCTCGCGTGTTTCATTGCGATGCATGTCACGGCCGATATAACTCACATGAAAAAACTGTCGCGCAGACAGCAGCGCTTCCAGGAATAACCAGCGATCATCGATGCGGCTGGCACGATCACCCGCGCGATGGTGATGGCGCATCAGGTCAAAACTGCGACGCTCGACGTGGCGCGGGTAGTCTTCCAGATTCATCCCCAGGATATACACCACCTTGAATGGCACACCGCGCATCGGCATCAGGCTGCAGAATTTCACGCCTTCGCGCCATGCATGCTGGCCCGTTGCCGTCTGTTGCAAGACCGGACGAATCAGGTCCCTGATCACCGGCAACGGCATGTCACCGGTAAACCACTGGCGATCTGCTGCGTTATCCAGCGTGCGGATTGCGCTGTAGATTGTCGCAGCCGCTGCCAGTTCCTGTTCTTCCTGCGCATCAAAAAAATCATCGAGCAGATGGCGGATGCGCGCAGCCCATTCACGCGCTGTGGCCGGACGCTGCAATCTGTCACGCCAGTGCTGTAACGTTTCCCAGAACTGCAGGAGTGCATCAAGGCAATGACTGTTGCCGCCTTCGATCTCGTCGAACGGCAACACCAGCCTGTCACCCCTGCACGCCAGCAATGCATCCGGATTCGTGGGTTCCGCTGCCATCGCGTAACCGGATAACAATCGGTCAAACGCAAACGACCAGCTCGCTTCCGCATAATCGGGCAGACCGAGTGACTGGCGATGCTGGCCATCCATGCCCCAGCGCACGCCGGATGCCACCAGCCAGCGCTTCAGCGTTTCGTATTCACGCTGGCCCAGGGAAAAACGACGCTGGATAGCCGGTACTTCGAGCAAGGACAGTATTTCTGACAAGGGCAAACGGCTTTCCGGCAAACGCAGCAGCATGGCGACGCTGTTCAATAACGGCGACTCTTCCGCCAGCGTGCGATCGGCAATCTGGTAGTCGATGCGCGCACGGGCCGGCGCGCTGTTGAACACCGCATGAATACACGGCACATACGGCGCGACGCGCGGCATCATCACCACAATATCGCGCGGATGAATGTCCGGGTTGCGCAGCATGATGTCGCGCAACTGGTCATGCAGCACTTCCACTTCACGCATGATGCTGTGGCAATTGTGGACGTGCACGCTCGGTATCACGGCTCCGGTATTGCCATCGCTCGCGGGCAGCGGCTGTCTTGTCCCGCTGGTGACGTATTCCACACCCGCCGGCTCGCCCTTGTACGTCAGGTCGCGGATTTCTTGCTGGATCGCTTCCAGCAAATTGGCAGGCGCAACATCATTCTCTGTGCGATAGTGTTGTTCGCCAGCAATCCCGTCCGCTTTTTCCTGCAACAGGTTGATAAATTCGCGCAGTTGCACGCCCTGGCTTGCCAGCAGCGGATTGCCGATTTCGAAATACGCGTCCTCATCAATATCCGGTTTGGCCAGCGAACGCGCACTGCGGATCAATTCCCAATATTCACGGCAAGGATTGAGCGCAAACACTTGCACAGGAATATGCAGACCCAGCAAGGCCAGCATATCGACCAGATGCGGCGGCATCGAGGTGATTCCGAAAACAAACAGGCGCTGTAACGGAAGCGGTTTTTTATCGAGGGCGGATGGTGTGTGTTGCAGTTTTTCCGCTGGCAGTTTTTCCGCTGACAATGTGTTCAACAACAGCTTTTCAATACTGGCGCGATGATGCAGGCCGGCAGCGGACAGTGTTGACGCCGAAGATGCAGCGAGTTTTTGCCACAAGCAGGCTTGCCATGCTGCGTTGCTGTCGTCAGGCATGCCTGTGGATTTTCTGGCGACAGACGGGTTTTCCCACGCCAGCATCCATTCGGGCCGGTAGATCAGGTATTGGTCAAACAGATCCGCCACGGCAGAAGCCAACTGGTAGCGCTTGACCGGCTGGCTGTCCTCGCCCTGCAGATAATGTTTCACCGGCAGCAGGCGGGCATCATCCAGCACACCACCGGCAGCAAAACTGTGTTGGCAGAACATGCCATACAGTTTCCAGGTCATCTCGTCCTTGGAGAGCGGCGTTTCACGGGGAATGTCTGCCGAGACCACGGCGCGCGCCAGCATCCAGAACAATTCGTGCGGCTGGATGTAGCGGATGTTGGCAGCGATACCCAGCTGCTGCGCCAACTGCAGGTTGAGCCACTGGCCCATGACGATGTTATCGACCAGCACATACTCCGGCGCCAGCGGATCAGCCAGTGGATCGGCCATGCCAGCAACCAGCTGCTCACTGAGTAGCTCGACCTTGTTGGAAAACTGGACAGTCAATGACACCGGGCCTGTTCCTTGTGGGTTGCACGGGCATTATCAACCGTCTGGCAGACCATTGCGACAATGCCCGTTGCGACAATACCCGTCGCTTCCCTTATGCCTTACCGCAATGTTTACCGCTATCGCCAGCCACTGAATTCACGCACGGACGAACCCTTGTACACACCACTCAACGGATAAATAACATTCGGCGGATCTTGTGTGATCGTCAAACCATTACAACTTGCATCGAAAGCAGTGCAACCGTAACGATTCGGCTGCAACCAGCTGTCGGGAATGCCGTCATGGTCTGCATCAACCGCTGCTGCCGCGTTGGTCGGGAACGCATCGACAGCATCGGCGTAGCCATCACTGTCTGTATCGCCGGTCTGAATCCACTCAAAATGAGTGTATCCACTGGACGCAAACACAAAGTCCCCGCCTATCGCTAATTGCCCTGTCGGCGGCAACGCCAGTGCATCCACCGCCGCATCCAGATTCAGGCCAGCGGTATAGAACGTGGTGTCCAGACTGCCATCCACATTCAGTCGCGCCAAGCGGTTGCGCGGAACACCATTCACCTGCGAGAAATCGCCTCCCAGGATCAGCTTGCCATCGGCTTGCAACGCCAGCGCTTTCACCTCACCCAAGGTACCCGGATTGGCTCGTGCGATGCTGCCATCGGTATTGAACACCTGCATATCACCACCAATGAGGTTACCCAACCCGTCATAACTTTCCAGCAAACCTCCCGCATAGACTTTGCCATCCTGGCCCAGTACCAGCGCATCTACGGCATTTCCTGCCTGTATATTATTGGCAAAGCCGGCATCCACCGTGCCGTTTACATTCAACCGCACCAGGGCATTGACGCTGGTGTGATGAAACTCACTGAATGTACCGCCCACCAGCAGTTTGCCATCCGGCTGCAATGCCAACGCCCTGACAGGATTATTGGTACCCAGACCCGTCTTGAAGCTGCTGTCCACTACACCATCCGGACTCAGGCGCACAATGTGACTGCGACCACTGTGTATACCCCTGAATGTTTGAAAATCACCGGCAATGACAGTT
>DAOMGE010000053.1:0-15764 GCA_035430165.1 Pseudomonadales bacterium
CCGTTCGACGCGCTGCCTGCCGGTTTCCGCGCCACGCCACCGCAATTGCTGTATCGCCACCATTGCGTGCTCGACACCAGCAAGATCCGGCAGCAACTCGGTTATCGCGATGTCGTGAGTGTCGAGGAAGCACTGTTGCGCACCGTGCGCTACTACAGGGACAATCCGTTGGCGGATGGCAGCGAAGCGGAACAGAATCTTGGCGATCCGTTTGATTATGCGTACGAAGATGCTTTCATCGCCGCATGGCAGCAGCACGGCGCAAATTTTGCGGAAACTGTTGCAACATTGCCAGCGCCGAAAGTGGTGTGGAAGCATCCGTATCAGCAAGCGCCCAAGTAATCAAAAGCCTGATAAAACACAAAGGGAATTCACATGCTCGCACGTAGACTTGTCGTTTTACTATCTGCCTTGATGCTTTTTTTCAGCGGACTGTTATCGTCGGCATTGCTCGCCAGTGAGGTACCGAAAACAGGAGTGGCAATAGGTACTGCAGATTTCAACCAAATGCTAAGCAAGCAACTGGGTTCTGACGCATTGAAAACTGACGCGCTGCCGGATGGTAGCTTCCAGCTCGGCAATACGGTGCAGGCATTGCAAGCACAGGTTGCCCCCGGCGGCACAACGTTTATTTCTACCAGCAAGGAAACAGGAAAATCGGGTCGTTTTGTGCTGTCGCTGGCGCAGTGGGGTCGTGCAGGCGCATTGCAGGTAGCAGATTCTGCGAGCATCTATGAGAAAGATCAGGTTGTTTATCACACCCATACGAATGGTATTGCTGAAAAATTCAGTAACAGCGGTAACGGTATACAGCAGGATTTTATCGTGCCGATCAAGCCAGCTGGAAACGGCTTACTGCACGTGCAACTTCAAGTTGAAGGCGCAACACTCACTAGCAAAGACGATGGCTTTACTGTCGTATTAAATCATTCACAGCGCACACTGACTTACGATCGCCTTCATGTCACGGATGCCAATAACAAAAAAATTCCTGCACACATGCAATGGTTGGCCAGCAACCGGATCAACATCGAAGTAGACGATAGCGCTGCACAATACCCGTTGACGATTGATCCAACGATTGGTGATGCAAACTGGATGTCGATGGGAAATGTCCCCGGAGCGGACAACACGGTTTATGCCATGGTGCGCAGCGGCTCTATGTTTTACGTTGCCGGTGCGTTCACTGTTGTGGGTAATGCGGCAACCAATTATGTAGCGAAATGGGATGGAACATCGTGGTTCACACTGGGGACGGGGATGAACTCCCTCATTTACACGCTAGCAGCAGATAGTGGCGGCAACGTGTATGCAGGTGGGTCTTTCAGTGTTGCCGGTGGTGTTGCGGCAAACAACGTTGCCAAATGGAATGGTACAGCCTGGAGTGCGCTGGGCACGGGCATGAACAGCACAGTTAATGCGTTAGTGACTGACGCCAGTGGTAATGTCTATGCAGGGGGTTATTTCACGACAGCCGGGGGTACATCAGCCAAGTATGTTGCGACATGGAATGGCAGCGCGTGGAGTGCGCTGGGCACTGGTACGAACAGCACCGTGAATGCGGTTGTTGTCGACAGTGCGAACAATTTGTATGCAGCCGGGGCTTTCACCACAGCCGGCGGCGTATCGGCGCCCTATATTGCCAAATGGAGTGGCGGTGGCTGGAGTTCGCTAGGCACTGGTATGGGTGCCGGCGTGAATGCGCTGGCTGTCGATAGCAGCAACAATGTGTATGCCGGCGGAGATTTCACCACGGCCGGCGGTGTTACCGCTAAATACGTTGCCAAATGGAGCGGCACTGCGTGGAGTGCGCTGGGAGCAATCGGGCTGGATGGTTCAGTGTTCGCCTTGCTGGTGGATACCGGTGGCAATCTGTATGCAGGCGGCGCTTTTATTTCCGCAGCGGGTGTGACAGCTAACCGGATTGCCAAATGGAACGGCACCGCATGGAGCGTGTTCGGCGCTGGATTGAATAATCATGTCCGAGCATTAGGGTTGGATGTACAGGGCAATGTTGTAGCCGGCGGTGTGTTCACGTCGGCAGGTGGTTTCACGGCTGGCCGCATCGCCAAGTGGAATGGCAGCGCCTGGAGTGGTCTCGGAATGTTGACGACGGATGGCACAGTGAGTGCGATGGCATTTGATAGCAGTGGCAACTTGTATGTGGGCGGAAATTTCACCTCGATAGCGAGTACGGCGGCCAACCGGGTTGCCAAATGGAATGGCAGTTCCTGGAGTGCTTTGGGTTCAGGTATGAGCGGTGCTGTTTATGGTCTTGGCTGCGATGGCAGCGGTAATTTGTATGCCGTTGGTTATTTCACAACGGCGGGTGGCGTGTTGGTCAAATACGTTGCCAAATGGAATGGTGCGGTGTGGAGTGCGCTTGGCGCGGGCATGAACAACACGGTTACCGCCATGGCCATCGATAGCGTTGGCAACCTGTATGTGGGGGGTGATTTCACCGTCGCTGACGGTATTGCCGCCAATTACATTGCGAAATGGAATGGCGTAGCGTGGAGTGCAGTTGGCATGGGTATGAATAACCCGGTGCGTGCACTGGCGCTGGATGGCAGCGACAGATTGTTTGCAGCCGGCGTGTTTACAACGGCTGGCGGCCAGACGGCGAACCGTATTGCAAAATGGGACGGAAGTTATTGGAGTGCACTGGGTACAGGCTTGAATAATCCGGCGACTGCACTCGCTTTGGATCACAACAATAATGTGTTTGTGGGTGGTTTATTTACTGCGGCAGGTGGCATTGCCGCGAACCGTGTAGCCAAATGGGATGGCAGCAACTGGGCTGCATTGGGTACGGGCACAAACGCCACCGTGAATGCGCTTGCCATGGATAAAAATGACAATTTGTATGCAGGTGGTGATTTCACAACGGCGGGCGGCATCAATACGTATCGCATCGCTAAATGGAATGGCAGCACGTGGAGTGCGCTAGGGACTGGCGTCAACAACACAGTGAATGGTTTGGCGACAGATGGCAGTGGTAATCTGTTTGCTAGCGGTACATTCAATATTGCAGGCGGCAAGGCGTCTGCGTATCTGGCGAAGTGGTTGCCCGATAATATAAAACCTTCGGTGCCTTCCAGTCTGGTGGCGTCTGCAATAAATACCGCGCAGATTGATTTGAGTTGGGTCGCCGCGTCCGATGATTATGCGGTGACAACATACAGGATTTATCGCAACAGTCTGTTGATCGCCACGTTGGGCAATGTCACCAGTTACAGCAACATGGCTTTAACGCCTTCAAGTTCTTACAGCTATACAGTTGTTGCGTGTGACGATTACAACAATTGTTCAGCGCAATCTGAGGTAGCTGCGTCGTCTACTGATCTGGTGATGATGTTGAATGGTATTTATAAAGGCGCCTCGATACGTGAATCGGTAATCTCGCCATAAAGTTCACGGTGGTGCAGAGTCGGATTTTCTGACCCACCACTTACGCAATTCTTCCAGCGCCAGCATGGCAAAAGTAAACGGCAGGATAAATTGCCACACGGCCCAGGGCAGGGCGGCGGTGTCGAGCAATGTGTTGCCTAGCGTTGTGTAATTCAGCAAGGCGAGCAGGGTAACTTCCAGTACAACGCCCCACAGGATCAGTTTGTTGCCGCGCAAGCCGGTAGAAAAAATCGATCGGGTGCTGCTGCGACAAAGAAATACATTCATAACCTGCAGCACGATAATTGCACTAAGGCACGCGGTGGTCGCATGCATATACAGCGCCGAACTGCTGGCAATTTTTTCGCCGTAATGCCAGCCGCCGCGTGACAGGACAAAGAAAAATGCGCCCATCGCAACACCCGCTTCCATCAGGCCGAGAAACAGGTAGGCACGCAAGGCCAGCGGAATATTCATCAGCCTTTCCGTAATCGGCCGCGGCGGTTTCTGCATGGTAGCCGGGTCCGGTTTTTCCGTGCCGAGACCCAGTGCTGTCAGTGAATCCGCGCCCATATCAATCGCCAGTATCTGGATCGGTGTCAGTGCCAGTGGTACAGGCAACAACACGAAAGCGAGATACGGCACCAGTTCCGGTACGTTGTGCGCAAGGATGTAGGTTAAAAACTTGCGGATATTTTCAAATACCGCGCGGCCTTCTTCGATGCCGTTGACGATGCTCGCAAAATTATCATCCAGCAACACCATGTCTGCCGCCGCACGCGCAACGTCGGTGCCGCCCAGGCCCATCGCAATACCGATGTGTGCATTTTTCAATGCTGGCGCATCGTTCACACCATCGCCGGTTACCGCAACGATATGTTTCTTGTCTTTCAAGGCTTGCACGATCTGCAATTTCTGTTCCGCGGCCACGCGGGCAAACAACAGGTCTTCATGTTCGAGTGCGTAATGCAATTGTGCGCTGGAAAAATGTAACAACTGGTCGCCAGTAATTACGAGGGGTTTGTCGCCGCGAAACAGGCCGATTTTTTTTGCGATTGCCTGCGCTGTGCCAGGATGGTCACCGGTGATCATGATGACGCGAATGCCGGCGGCGTGGCATTTGCGGATCGCTTCCGGCACTTCGGCGCGAGCGGGATCTTCCAGTCCAGCCAGTCCGCAGAAAATCAGTTCAGACTCTTCGATAAGTCCTGCGGCATTGATGGCGACCGGTTTGCATGAAAATCCGAGCACGCGCAAGCCTTTTTCAGCCATCGTTTGCTGGGCTTGCTGTACACGTTTCTGTAACTGCGGAGTGAATTCGACAATCTCGCCATCTACCAGTAAACGGTTGCACAATGGCAGCAGTTTTTCCGGTGCACCTTTGCAGTACAGCATCGCCTGCTTGTTGAGATTATTTTGCACCACCACGGAGACACGCATACGCTCCCCGTCAAACGGAATTTCCTGTAAGCGCACAAAGTCATTATCCGTCAGCAAAGGCTGTGCCATGGTGTGCAGTGCCACTTCCATGGGGTCGCCAAGCCATTGTTGGTCAGACGAGCGGTGCAAATCATGACAGAGGGCGGCGCAGTAAAAAAATTCACAGTACTGCGACACAATATTTTTATTTTTGATGGCGTCTTCGATAGTCAACACATGCTCGCCGAGCCAAAGCGTTTGCACCACCATGCGGTTTTCAGTAAGCGTGCCGGTTTTGTCTGTACAGATAACCGTGGTCGAACCCAGCGTTTCAATGGCGGGCAGATGACGGATCAAGACATTGCGTTTCACCATGCGCTGAGCAGCCAGTACCAGCGCCAGCGTCAGTGTGGGCAACAAGCCTTCCGGTACCATCGCCACAATAATACCGATAGCAAAAATCACGGCTTGCCACAGCGGTACACCCACCAGACGGCCGGCGAAAAAAAACACACCGCCGAGAGAGATTGCCATAACAGCAATCACGCGGCTCATGTGTGCAATTTCCTTGCGCAAAGGCGATGCTTCTTCGTCGCTGGTTTCTGTGAGGTGAGCAATCTTGCCAAATTCGGTGTGCATGCCGGTGGCAAACACCACAGCCTTGCACTGCCCAACGGTCACTTCCGTACCAGCCAATAAAATATTGGATGCACGCAATATATCGTCGGCTGTCGAGGCGATGGCATCGCGTTGTTGTACGGCGGATTCACCGGTGATGGTGGCATTGCTCACACCCAGTGCAAAGGCTTCCAGTACGCGACAATCTGCAGGGATATTGTCTCCGGCCTCAAGATGAATCACATCGCCGGGTACCAGTAATTCAGCAGGTAATTGCATGACATTGCCGTCTCGCAATACTTTGACTGTCGCAGGCAATAATTTTTGCAGTGCAGCCAGGGATCGCTCGACGCGAAATTCCTGCCAGAAAGAAAATAAGGCACTGACGACAATCACGCACACCAGTGCGATTCCCACTTTCGCCATGCCTTCACCGGGTGCGCGCCACTCGGCCACAAACGCCAGCACGGCAGCCAACCACATGATGAGGGCAAAAAAATGTGTCAGTTCACGGAAAAATTTCAGCCACAACGGTTCGCGTTTTACGCCTTCAACACGGTTGTGGCCGTATTCCTGCAAGCGTTGTGTGGCGTCTTGTGGGGCAAGGCCCTGTTCGCTGCTGCCCAGGCTTTGCAATACAGCAGTGACATCAAGCTGGTGGATATTCATCAGGCGGTTGATGTAAATGCTGGAAAGGTGGTCAGGTGTGACCGCCTTTCCATGTTGCAGAGAACAGGTCGTCTTCCAGATAATTTCGCACAGCAGCAATATCGAACACGGTGCGGTCTTCCTGCAGAATCAGCAGGTTCGGCAACCGTGCCACGCCGATCTTGCCGTTGGCAATGGCGTAGTGGCGCTGGTTTTCATTGATGGTGGCAATGCCTTCAAATTCGAGATACACAGTGACTTTCGGATAGCGTTTTTGCAAACGGATAATCGAGATCAGGCATTTGTGCATGGTGGCGGTAATCTGGTTGCGCACATCATCCGGCGTGACTTTTTTCTTGTCAGCACCGGTGACTTTTTCAATCCAGCGCATGAAGGCATTCGGTGTCTTGCTGCTTTCCTTGATGGCGGCAGCCAGTTTTTCGTTAAGGGCTTCCAGCTCATGCTCGTGTGTGTTGAGTGACTGTTTCAGTTCTTCCAGCAGCATGTCCGGGTCAGTCGTGGGATCCACTTTTTCCGGCGGCTTGGCGACGAACAGGATATCTTTCCTTTTGTCGAGCAATAACAGGTAAGACATCATGCGGTAATCCATCGCTTCTGCCTCGTCGCTCCAGACGGAGGTGGATTGTGCAGCAAAGTCACGCACATCACACGCGAGTTCAATCACCAGATTGCGCAAGCTGAAGAACAGGAATTCAAAATCATCAATGGTTTTGGCCTGGTCGACCAGCGCCTTCGGTAGCTTGCCAAGAACCAGCATGGATAACTTGCGTTCGTAGTCGATGAGCCGGTTATGAATTGCTTCCTCGATTTCAGTGCCGTCGGCGCCAATCTCTTTAAGCAATAGCGGACGCAGGGTTTCGCGATGGTGTTTTTCAAAATCCTTGACCAGATCAACAATCGCCACACTCAATTGCCTTTCCAGTGTCACGATGCGGGAAATTTTCCAGGCAGTGGCTTCCTGCTCTGCCGGGTTGTCAACGGTGTCCAGGTCAATCGCAACGGCATAAAAGTACAGTGCTTGTCCACCCATTGCCGAATCTTCCTGCAGGAAGCGGCGAATGGAATACGGATCCTGCCCCATGTTTTTTACCGGGCCAATCATGAACAGGAAATTTTTTGAACGGATGAGATAGCACTGGCGTATCCGCGCCTCTTTCGCGACCAGACCGTTCAGGTATGGATGCGGGTCTGCTTCCAGTCTGCTGAGATGCATCGTCTTGAAACGATAGCCTTGCATCTGGTGGCGCAAATAACCGTCGATGATGAATTGCTTGACGGCTTCGACGGTCAATGCGCGGCGACCGGCAGGTGGATCGAATTGTGCTTGCCGGACCAGCGTGACGAGGTCATCAAGGTACGCATTGCGAAGTGCAACTTTTTCCTTTTGTACCGACAGTTTATCTTCAGTGTTGTAGCGCTCGATAATACTGAGGCCACTTTCCACCATGTCAGCAAAGACATTGGTGTCGCGCGTATTGCGCAGCAATTGCTGTGTCTTGAGTATCTTCGCTGCGATCGCCTGTAAACCGGCATTGCGCAACACCTGTTCTGCCACTTCTGCCACGGTTTTCCGGCCATGGAAAACCAGCGTGTTTTTCTGGGAGTCGTACAGTATCCCTTTCGGTTTCAGGAACTGGTTGTAGACGTATTTTTTTTCATCCTCACCCATTTTTGAAAAAATGGGATCGGCAATCGCATGCCAGTTTTCATTCAGCAGGGGATCCATGTCCTGCAATTCAATCATCACCTCACGGCTGACGCGCACATTGCCTTTTGTGGTTGATGAAGCAGATTCGGTACTTGCCAGATTGCCTTCATCAACGTGCAGGGCTTTTTTCAGGGAAGCTGCATTGCCACTATCCACGCCGGCAGCGTCGACCTTGCCACTGCGTATTTGCTGGATAACCTTGACAATTTCCAGTCCGCTCTGGAAGCGATGCTCGGGTTGTTTCGCCACCATGCGTTCAAAAAATTTCTGGAACTTGGCGAATTGCGCAGGCAATTTCGGTATCGGTGCCTGGATATGCAGCATGGCGAGCGCCATGAAGTCTGGATCGTCATAAGGACATTTTTTCGCCAGCATTTCAAAAAACATGATGCCGAGTGAATAGATGTCGGTGCGCCCATCCACTTCACGTCCTTGTAGCTGTTCAGGGCTCATGTATTTCGGCGTGCCGAGGATTTGCCCCGCGACGGTCATCTGGTTTTCAGAACTTTGTTTGCGCGCAATACCAAAATCGGTGAGTACCGCAGAGTTGTCTTCGCGAAACATGACGTTGTCTGGTTTGACATCACGGTGCACAAAACCTTTTTCGTGTGCAAAGTGCAATGCTGAAGCGATGTCACTGAGGATGGCCAGGGTTTCATCCACGCTCAGGCCTTTCTTGATGCGGTGTGCCAGATCGCCGTTGGCCATGAAATCCATGACCATGTAGAACGTGCCGTCGCGCTGGCCGAAGTCATAGACAGGAATGATGTGCGGGTGTGACAGCTGTGACACAATCTGTGCCTCGCGCAGGAAGCGTTTGGCAAATTCGACATCGGCGGCATAGGCCGGCAGCAAGGCTTTGATAGCCACCGTGCGCTGGAACGAATTCTGTGTCGCGCTGTAGACAGTGGCCATGCCGCCAGAGCCGATCTGGCGAATATCGCTATAGCCGTTCAGCTCGAATGCCCGGTTATCCCCGAGAGCGGCTTCGTCGATGGCGGTGAATTCCCCGGTGTTGGTCGAATCAAGCACAGACAACTCCTTCTTTGTCCAGGGCCTGCCAAGCGGCAGGCAAACATACGCAAGCTGGTTGAACCAGATACTCTGTGTGACCAGCGTACTCGCCGGTCTGCCTGATTCTACTCCCAAACGACAAACGGTAGGGCGGACAGTCAGTAAGGTGGGCATCCTTGACCTGCCTCAGGAAAATCCCCTATTACGAAACGAACCGTATTGAAAGTACCGAAAAGCTTGGTATATTCACTGGCGAAACAATGACAAGCCATGCCATTCCCGATAACCCCAGATGAGTAGCTGCCCATGAAATTCTCCCTGACCCTGACCTTCAACCCTGCCGATGATCAAGTGCCGCTGGCGATTGCTGCCGACGAGCTGGGCTTCCACTCCGTCAACCTCGGCGATGGTCTGTTCTTCTACGACGAAACCTCGGTCAACTACCCCTACAGCGACAGCGGCGCGCGCTACTGGAACGCCAATACCGCCTTCCTCGACCCGTTCTGCGCCATCGCGCACATGGGCGCGCTGACCAAGAACATCCGCTTCCTGATCAGCGTGTTGAAACTGCCGGTGCGCCAGCCGATGCTGGTGGCCAAGCAGGCCGGTACCGCTGCGTATTTCTGTCAGGATCGCATGACGCTGGGCGTAGGTCTGTCACCGTGGCCCGAAGATTTTTCTGTCAACGGTGCCTGCTGGGAAGATCGCGGCCCGCGCTCGGAAGAAATGATCGAAATCCTGCGCAAGGCACTCACCGGCGAGATGTTCGAACACAACGGCAAGTACTATCCCAACTTCCCGAAAATGTCGATCAACCCGGCACCGAAAAAACACATGCCGATCGTGATTGGTGGCACAGCCGACATCGTACTCAAACGCGCCGCGCGCATCGCCGACGGTTTTGCTTCGCCGAATACCAAGGCTGATCACATCATCGAGATGGCGCAAAAAATTGAGCAATACCGCAAGGAATACGGCACGGACAACAAACCGTTTGAATTTATTTCTGTGGCCACTGATGTGTTTGATCTCGCTGGCAACCAGAAACTGGCCGATAACGGTGTTACCGAAGCCTGCGTCATGCCGTGGTTCATGTACGGTGGCAAATTCAAGTCCGACATTCAATTCAAGATTGATTGCATGAAGCGTTTCAAGGAAGACGTGATGGATAAAATCAAGTAATTGGCACAACCGTAGGGGCTCGATTCATCGCGCCCCTTTTTCCATTCGGGGATAATTTTGGGCGTGATGCATCAGGCCCCTGCATTCAACGGAGAATATGTTATGAAAACCCGCGCTGCCGTCGCCTGGGCACCCAACAAACCGCTCACCATTGAAGAAGTCGATCTGCAAGGTCCGCAGGCTGGCGAAGTCATGGTGAAACTCACCGCCACCGGCGTGTGTCACACCGATGCTTACACGTTAAGCGGGCAAGATTCCGAAGGCGTGTTTCCCTGCATTCTCGGTCACGAAGGTGCCGGCGTGGTGGTGGAAGTCGGTGCGGGCGTGACGAGTGTTGCCGTTGGCGATCACGTGATTCCGCTATACACACCGGAATGCGGCAAATGCAAATTCTGTTTGTCGGGTAAAACCAATCTGTGTCAGGCAATCCGCTCCACACAGGGCAAGGGTTTGATGCCGGACGGCACCTCGCGTTTCAGCCAGAATGGCAAACCCATTTATCACTACATGGGTACGTCGACATTTTCCGAGTACACCGTGTTGCCGGAAATTGCTGTAGCAAAAATCAACAAGGCGGCACCGCTGGATAAAGTCTGTTTGCTCGGCTGCGGCATTACTACCGGTATTGGTGCGGTGTTGAATACCGCCAAAGTCGAACCCGGTTCTACTGTGGCGGTTTTCGGTCTCGGCGGTATCGGTTTGTCCGTTATCCAGGGTGCAGTGATGGCGAAAGCTGCACGCATCATTGCCATCGATATCAACGAAAGCAAATTCGAGATGGCAAAATTGTTGGGTGCGACAGATTTCGTCAACCCGAAAAACTTTGATCGCCCGATTCAGGAAGTGATTGTCGACATGACCGACGGCGGTGTCGATTACTCCTTCGAATGTATCGGCAATGTCAGCCTGATGCGTTCTGCGCTCGAATGTTGCCACAAAGGCTGGGGCGAATCCGTCATCATCGGTGTGGCTGGCGCCGGGCAGGAAATTGCAACACGTCCGTTCCAGTTGGTGACGGGGCGTGTATGGCGAGGCAGTGCTTTCGGCGGCGTGAAAGGTCGTACGCAATTGCCTGATTATGTCGAGCGCTACATGAAAGGTGAAATAAAAATTGACGAAATGGTGACGTATACCATGCCGCTGGACGACATCAATCGCGCATTTGATCTGATGCACGAAGGCAAGGCGATTCGTTCGGTAATTTTGTACTGATCTGCCCTCACCCGGCGCTTCGCGCCACCCTCTCCCCAGATGGGAGAGGGTTGTGGGCAGCACTCGAATTCGGCACGACAACCCCCTCTCCCGTTCGGGGAGAGGGCAGGGGAGAGGGCTCATGGAAATCATCGAAAGAAATCGCTGCTTTGACGGCGAACAGCTGCGCATAAAGCATAACTCGCAGGTTTTGTCCTGCGAGATGATTTTTGCGCTCTACCTTCCGCCACAAGCCACGACAAAAAAAGTGCCGCTGTTGTGGTGGCTGTCCGGTTTGACCTGCAACGACCAGAATTTTGTGACGAAGGCCGGTTCGCAACGTATTGCTGCGGAACTCGGTATCGCTATCATCGCGCCGGACACCAGCCCGCGCGGTGACGATGTTGCTGACGACGAAAACAAAGCGTGGGATTTCGGTCTCGGTGCCGGGTTTTATGTCAACGCCACGCAAGCGCCGTTCAGCAAGCACTACCGCATGTACGACTACGTGCAAAGTGAGTTGCCTGCGTTAGTTGCAAAAGAATTCGCCGATAACATTGATGTGACGCGCCAGTCGATCAGTGGTCATTCGATGGGTGGTCACGGTGCGTTGACGCTCGCCATTCGTCATCCTGCACAATACAAATCGGTTTCAGCCTTCGCGCCGATCGTTGCGCCTATGCAGTGTCCGTGGGGCGAAAAAGCGTTCAGCGGTTATCTCGGCGCAGACAAGGCATTATGGGCGGAACACGATACTTGCGCGTTGATCACTGCGCGCGGTTTCGACAAACCGATACTGGTCGATCAGGGATTGGCAGACAGTTTCCTCGTCAACCAGTTGAAACCGGAATTGCTGGAAGACACGTGCACAAAAGCCGGCGTGGCGCTTACATTGAATAGACGCGAAGGCTACGATCACAGCTACTATTTCATCGCGACCTTTTTTGAAAACCATTTGCGCCATCACGCGCAATTTCTATGAGCGCGAAAAGGGGGTCAGAGTTAAATTTTGCTTTGCAAAATACACTCCGACCCCGTTTTCGCACTTTTCGCATTCACTCCGACCCCGTTTTCGCCTATGGAGTATCACATGACGAACCTTTCTACTCTTTTCAGCCCGATCAAGATTGGCAATCTCGAACTGAAAAACCGTATTGTGATGGCGCCGATGACGGTCGATTACGCCAATGCGGATGAAACGCCGTCTGAACGCCAGATTGCCTACTATGCCGAGCGCGCCATGGGGGGTGCCGGTTTGATCACGCTGGAAGTCTGTACGGTGGATGCGGATCACCGCTATCAGGCGAAGTCGCTGGGGCTGTATGCGGATCATCTGATCGAGCCCCACAAAAAACTGGTCGATGCGATTCATGCGCATGGCGCTAAAGTGTTTCCGCAAATTTCTCACACAGGCCCGGAATCACTGGCGCCGTTTTATCGCAAGATGCCGCCAGTGGGTCCGTCGGTGGTGCGCACGCAAACCACGCTGCAAGTGTGTCGCGAACTGGCGGCAGAAGAAATTCCGGCGATTGTCGAAATGTATGGCGATGCATGTCGTCGCGCGAAAGAAGCGGGGTATGACGGCATCGAATTGCACGCCGCGCACAGTTATATGTTGCTCGGATCGTTTCTGTCGCCACTGCGCAACCATCGCAACGATGCGTACAGCGGTCGCAAACTGGAAGGCCGCATGAAATTGCTGCTGGATGTGCTGGCGAATATCCGCCAGAAGTGCGGTGAAGATTTTCCGATTGCCGTGCGCCTGTCGGGTTACGAACGCGAGCCGGGTGGTCGTGAAATCAATGACACACAGCGCATGGCGCCCTTGCTGGTGGAAGCCGGTGTGAATGCGTTTCATGTCAGCGGTGGTGTGGGCGATAACAACATCACGCAAATCATTCCCGGCAGCGAATACAAGAACGGTTACAACGCAGCGATGGCAGCGAGTATTCGCCAGGTGGTCGATGTGCCAGTGATGGTTGTCGGCCGCAACATGGATCCGCGTGCCGCAGAAAAAATCCTGCAGGATGGCGATGCCGATCTGGTGGTAATGGGTCGCGCCCTGTTTGCCGACAGCGAATTGCCAAACAAGGCAAAAGCGGGCCAGCTGGATGCCATTCGTCCGTGCACATCGTGCGAAGATTGTGTTGATACGATTTTCCAGAACACCGGTGTGAAATGTGCCGTGAATGCGCGTTGTGGTCGCGAACTGGAATTTCCGCTGATTGTGACGAATAAAACGGCTGCGAGCGAAGCGAAAAAAATACTGGTAGTCGGTGGCGGTCCGGCGGGTATGGAAGCGGCACGCGCGGCAGCAGAACGCGGTCACCACGTTACCTTGTGTGAAAAATCGCAGCAGCTCGGCGGTCTGTTTGCCTCGGCAGCGGGTATGCATCGTGAAAACCATTTGTTGCTGGATTATCTGCGCAAGGAAATGCAGCGATTGCCAATCACGGTCAAACTGGGTGTGGAGGTGGATGCGGATTACATTCGCGCGCAGCAAGCCGATGCAGTATGGATTGCCACCGGTGCGGCGGCGGTGACACCGGAAATGAAAACGGAGGCGGGCAGTAACGTCGTCAGCGGCGCCGTGTTGCGCGACATGATCAGCCGGCGTTTTGTCGATGCGCCACTCGGCGAACGCATTGCGATTATCGGGGCCGGTATTGTGGCGGTCGAACTGGCAGAATTCCTGGCGCGTGCTGGCAAACGTGTGCACCTGCTCAGCAGTGACAATCGCATGGCGAGCGAAGTGGGCAAGAAGCGTCGCGGTGAAGAATCGAAACGTCTGGATGTCAGTGGTGTAGTCGTCAACACCGGTGTGCAGATAGACGCTGTCACGCCACAAGGCGTTGCTATCACGGTTGCCAGCAAACAGAAAACCGTGAACGTGGATACGGTGCTGGTGCCGGATGTCTACGTGCAGGACACCACACTGTTTGATGCAGTGGCAGATGCAGCGCCCGTGGTTCGTGCGCTTGGCGATTGCACCGGCTTCGGTCTGGTGAAAAAAGCCGTGGATGATGCCACTGCAGCGGCGTTTGCTGTCTGATAGCGACCGGATTTGCCGCCAGCCAGGGTGTTTACATTGATCGCAGGCGTGCTTGCTGGCATGCTTGCGGCCTGTCCGTTGTATACCTTTGTCCCCGTCAGAATCAGGTAATCCTATGAGTACAAAACCTACGGTGCCCGCCCTTGAAGGCTGGTTCACGCTCGATGCAGAAAAGCCGCATTTGCTGGGTACACAGTGCAAATCTTGCGGTACCTATTATTTTCCCAAGCAGTCCGTGTTCTGCAAGAATCCTGCGTGCGATAGCGAATCGTTTGATGAAGTGCCGCTGTCGCGTACGGGCAAGATCTGGTCGTTCACCAACGCCTGTTACCAGCCACCTGAACCGTATGTTGCTGCCGATCCTTACGTGCCGTACACCATTATCGCGGTCGAACTGGAAAAAGAAAAAATGGTGGTGCTGGGCCAGGCGATTGAAGGCGTGGACGTATCGCAATTGAAAGCCGGTATGAACGTGGAGCTGGTGCTGGAAAAACTGTTCGAGGATGAACAGTCCATCAAGATGACATGGAAGTGGAAGCCGGTAGCCTGAGGAGAAGATTATGAGTAACGATATTGCAATCCTCGGCGTCGGTATGCACCCGTGGGGAAAATGGGGCAAGAATTTTGTGGAGTACGGTGTGGTGGCTGCGCGCGCTGCACTGAAAGATGCCGGTGTTGACTGGCGCGATGTGCAGTTTGTGTCCGGTGCGGCGACGATGCGTTGTGGATATCCGGGCTACGTGGCCGGCGCAACATTTGCGCAAGCGCTCGGCTGGCAAGGTGCGGAAGTGAATACGTCGTATGCAGCCTGTGCATCCGGTTCGCAAGCACTGGCTGCTGCGCGCGCAAAAATCCTGTCAGGCCAGTGTGAGGTTGCGCTGGTCATCGGTTCCGATACCACGCCGAAAGGTTTTTTGAAACCGGCACCGGGTGAACGCCCGGATGATCCGGATTGGGTGCGTTTCCGTCTCGGTATTACCAACCCGAGTTATTTTGCCTTGTATGCGCGTCGTCGCATGGAAATTTATGGCGACACGCTCGAAGATTTTGCGAAAGTGAAAGTGAAAAATGCCGAACACGGGTTTACCAATCCGTATGCGCGTTACAAGAAAAAATTCACCGCAGACGATGTAGCTGCTTCGGCGATGGTCGCTGATCCGCTGCGGTTGATGGATATCTGTGCAACATCGGACGGCGCAGCCGCGTTGATCGTCTGCTCCATGGATTACGCGAAAAAAATGGGTCGTGCTGATGCGGTGCGCGTCGCTGCCATTTCTACGGTGACGCCGACATTTGCGTCAGCTGTGATCGAGATGCCGGATATCGCCACCGATTCTGCCGTGGCCATGGAAGCGCATTCATTTCGCGCGGCATTGCCTGTCAAAGCCTATAACGAGGCAGGTATTGGGCCGGAAGATGTTTCAGTGGCAGAAGTTTATGATTTATCGACAGCGCTGGAACTCGACTGGTACGAGGATTTGCAACTGTGCGCGCGCGGCGATGCAGCAAAACTGGTGCGCG
>DAOMGE010000054.1:0-15090 GCA_035430165.1 Pseudomonadales bacterium
TCGCCTCCCGCATCACCCGGTTGTTCATCACGCGCGCACCGGAGGCGAGTGCCGATAACAGCGGCACACCACCACCGACCAGAATCGCCAGCGTGCTGGCGAAACGCAGTGTGTTGACGCCGCGAATCACTTGTCCGAGCCATGGCAAACGCAATAACGCTGCGTGCCATCGGCGCTGCACAGGCACACGTCGCAATGCGACGCGCGCCGTCCACGCCGCACCGGCAATCAGCGTCACGATATACGGCCAACTGGCGCGCAGGAAATCCGACAGCGCAATCATGATGCGTGTCAGCAATGGCAAACTCTGGCGCGACTGCTGGAACACCTGCACCACTTGCGGCACCACATACACCAGCAAGCCGGTGACAATCATGATCGCCACCACGGTGACCAACAGCGGATACAGCAAAGCGAGACCGGTTTTTTGCTTCAACGCCTGACTGGCGTCCAGATAATCCGCGAGATGCTGCAACACCGTTGGCAGCGCACCGGATTCCTCACCGCCATGCACGAGGGCGCGATAAAAATCCGGAAAACTTTTTTCGTACGCACCCAATGCAGAAGACAGGGATGCACCTGCTGTCACTTCGGTTTTGACACCCGCCAGCACTTCACGCGTTCTGGCATCGCCCGCTTCCTCGATCAGCGCATTCAGCACCTGTTCAACCGTCAAACCGGATTCCAGCAAGGTCGCCATTTGCCGTGTCACCAGACTGAGTTCAGCCGCAGCCAGGCCACGCGCCCACAATTGCCCGGCGCGTTCGCGTGCACGCACAGGTTCAACCGTGGATGGCAACAAACCCTGCACACGCAACTGGTGGCGTGCCTGTTTGGCATTGTCCGCCTGCACCACACCAGAAACGATCTGGCCGCTGGTGTTCAATGCCTGGTACTGGAACGCTTCCACTACCTGACCCCTCCGCCGCTACGCGGCACCTCCCCTACTGCGCAGGGGAGGACACAGCTCCCCCTGCGCAGTAGGGGAAGTGGCCGTAGGCCGAGGGGGTCATTCATCCTCATGCGTCGCGCGTCACACGCAGCACTTCTTCGAGACTGATAAATCCCTGCTGTGCCCAGCGCATGCCATCGTCGCGCAGTGAACGCATGCCGTGCGCCACAGCGTATTCACGCAGTGATTGTTCAGAAGCGCGATCATGGATCAATTTGCGCAAGGCATCGTCCACAGTCAGCAATTCATAAATACCGGTGCGACCGCGATACCCGGTGCCGTTACACGCCGGACATCCTTGCGCCGTATAAAAATTTGCGTCAATCGGTGACGGTTTGCGACAGTCCATGCACAAACGCCGCACCAGGCGTTGCGCGCCGACGCCGAGCAAACTCGACGCCAGCAAAAACGGTTCAACGCCCATGTCCACCAGTCGCGTCACCGCACTGACGGCATCGTTGGTGTGCAGTGTTGCAAACACAAGATGACCGGTGAGACTCGCCTGCACTGCAATCTGCGCTGTTTCCAGGTCGCGGATTTCGCCAATCATTACCACGTCCGGATCTTGCCGGAGTATGGTGCGCAGTGCGCGCGCAAAACTCATATCAATGCGCGTGTTGACCGGTGTCTGGCTGATACCATCCAGATCGTATTCCACCGGATCTTCCACCGTCATGATGTTGAGTGCGGTTGCATCCAGTCGCGCCAGTGCTGCGTAAAGTGTGGTGGTTTTGCCCGATCCGGTCGGGCCGGTGACCAGCACAATACCGTGCGGTTCGCGGATCAGTTTGTCGACCTGCGCCAGCGTGGCGTCATCCATGCCCAGTTTTCCGAGATCGAGTCGTCCTGCCTGCTTGTCGAGCAAACGCAACACCAGCCGTTCGCCGTGACCGGTGGGGATAGTGGAAACGCGCACATCCACGGCTTTGCCTGCAATGCGCAAGGTGATGCGACCGTCTTGTGGCAAACGTTTCTCGGCGATATCGAGTTGCGCCATGATTTTCACACGCGACACAATCGCACCGTGCAAGGCGCGCGCGGGTTCAATCAGATCACGCAGCGTGCCGTCGACACGCAATCGCACCACCGAACGTGTTTCAAACGGCACAATGTGAATATCGGAAGCACCATCGCGCAATGCCTGCGTCAACAGCGCGTTAATAAAACGGATAACCGGTGCATCGTCCTGGTTTTCGAGCAAGTCCTCGATTTTCGGAATGTCTTGCAACAGGCGGGAAATATCGACGTCTTGCGCCATATCCACCGCAAGCGCCGCCGCACCGACATCGGCATCCGCGCCGTTGTAAACCGTTGCCAGCAACGCATCGAACTGGGCTGCGCTCACCGCCGTGCTGCACAGCGGCATGCCGAGCACACGACGCATTTCCGCCAACGCAGTGGCGTGTGCATCACTGCGCACCGACACGTGGGCAACAGCACCGTCCAGCTCCATGACAACAGCAGTGACAACCACACCGTGCGTCCTGGCAAACGCGTAGGGAATGCCTGTGGCGGGGACTGTCATCAACGCGTGCTGCGCGCAGTGCGCGCCGGCAACGATGGCGACGGCACGTCCGGTAAGATTGCATCGTGTTCCGGCCTGGCTTTTACCTGTTCGCCAAGAATGTAATCGTAACGTTCACCGGTAAAGGCATCGGCCAACTGGCTGTCGCGCACCAGCGTCGGTCGCAAAAAAATCATCAGGTTGGTCTTGCTGTGTGCGCGGGTTTTGTAACGGAATAAACCGCCTACCAACGGCAAGGAACCGAGTACCGGGACTTTTTGCACACCCTCATTCACCGAATCCTGGATCAGGCCGCCGATGACAACAATCTGGCCATCATCCACCAGCACTGTCGATGACACCGCGCGTTTATTGGTAATCACACCGGCGAGATTGGTCTTGTCATTGATGCTGGAAACTTCCTGATAAATTTGCAGACGCACCGTGCCGCCTTCCGAAATTTGCGGTTTGATACGCAGTGTCAAACCGACATCGCGCCGCTCGACTGTCTGGAACGGCGTGGGCGTGGTTGCTGCACCCGACATCGCATACTGGCCGGTAATAAACGGTACGTTCTGGCCGATGACAATCGCGGCTTCTTCGTTATCCAGTGTGAGTAATGTCGGCGTCGACAGGATATTGGCTTTCGCATCCGTTTCCAGTGCGCGAATCAGCAACGGAATATTCAACACCTGACCGACACCGGGAATATTCACGCGTCCATTCACCACACCGACATTCAGGCCCGCACCTGCCGTTGTCGGATTTTGTGAAATGCCGATGATGTTTTGTCCGGTCGTGCCGAGATTGGTGCCACCAAACGCACGCGCACTGTTCTCACCGAAGCCGCCGAGATTTTGCCATTGCACGCCGAATTCTGCGGCCTTGTCTGCTGTCAATTCGGTGATCAGTGCTTCGACATACACCTGCGCGCGACGCACATCGAGTTTTTCCAGTGCAGCGCGCAAATTGTTATAGACTGCATCCGGCGCGGTGATGATGATGGAGTTGGTAGCAGCATCCGCCTGGATCACGCCGCTTGACGATGTTGGCGGTGACGTTGGTCCGCCACCGAAAGCAGACGCACCGCCCAGGCCCGATCCATTCACACCGCCTGCACTGGAGGCGGCAAGACCCGCGCCAGACGCGCCCTGCGCCGCTGCGTTGCCCAGTGCCGTTGTGCTGCCGGGTGTTGTCACCGTACCGGCATCACCCTGGTAAATGGCACGCAAGGTTTCTGCGAGTTTTACCGCCTCGGCATTTTTCAGGTACACCACATGGATATTGCCACCCGCGTTGGTGGGTGAATCCAGCAGCGCCACAAATTTTCGCAAGCGTGACAAGCGCGACGGATCGCCCGCACGCGCCAGCAAACTGTTGGATCGCGCATCCGCCACCACCACAAAACGCTGGTTCGGTTCGATCACCGCCAGACCGGCGTTGGCTTCCGCAAACAGACGGTTGACGGTTTGCGCCACGTCTACCGCCGAGGCGTATTGCAACGGGATGATGACCTGGTCACCCGCACTCGGCTGGTCAATCGATGCAATGATTTTTGCCAGCCGCTGCAGGTTGTTGGCGTAATCGGTAATCACCAGTGTGTTGTTATTCGGGCATGCCGTGATTGCATTACTCGGTGCAATCAGCGGGCGCAGGATCGCTACCAGCTGGGAGGCAGATTCATAACGCAGCGTAAAAACCTGCGTCTGGATCTGGTCGCCGCTCGCCTGGGCCGCACCGCCTGCATGCGTCGTTGTATTGGCATGCATCTTCGCATCATTTTCCGGCACGATACTGACAATGCCGTGATCCTCGATCGCCGCAAAACCCTGCAAGCGCAACGCAGACAAAAACACTTCGTAGACAAAATCCCGTGGCAAGGGTTTGGCTGACACAATATTGATGGTGCCTTTCACGCGAGGATCCAGCACAAAATTCTTGCCGGTAATTTCGCTCACCACTTTCACCACGCCTTCAATCTCGGCGTTGACAAAATTGAGGGTGAACGAATCCGGTTGCGGCGGTGGCTGTTCCTGTGCCTGCGCAGGCAATACTGCACACCAGGCGACGAATAGCAGCCGCACCGAAACATTCCTGAACACGTTACACGCTGTTTTTTTCACAATATTCCTGATTCCACAATGTTGATGCCTTTCCTGTTCACATCACTGACCGGCAATGACAAGGTTTCACGCACACCGCCACGCTCCAGCAGCAGGTGATCAGCACCCACCTCCAGCAAGCGAATGCCGGGGGCAAGCTCCTGCCCCTTGCGCACGGCAAGAATTTTTTTCGTGTCGAGCTGCACAACGGCGTAACCATCCTGCCCTGCCGTGGCCGCGACAATCCCGAGTAAACGGATAGCCATGCCGGTGGCAGCGGGCGCACTGGCAACCGGCGGCTGCCCGAACAGCAGGTATGCCGAATCCGTCGCCACATGGCCTTCGGATGCCGGTGGCGCGACATCGCCTGCACGCGGTGCAAACCAGATCCATGTCCAGTGCGCCAGCACCATCGCCATGCCGGCAATGGCTGCCACACGCAACAACAAAACGGTTGCAGTCTGTATCGGGTACGCGGCTATTTTTTTCACAAGACATCACTGGCACGTTGGACGACATCGTAGGTCACATGGCATGTCCGGTATGTGCGATGGCGAACAGAGGCTGCACAAACAATCGCGATAATGGTGTCTTCATGTTGCCGACATACGCCCGATGAAAATGCACGCACGAGAAAACGGATTCACCCTGCTGGAAGTGATGGTGGTGGTGGTGATACTCGGCATCCTTGCGGCACTGATGGTGCCAAAAATTATCAGCCGCCCGGATGAAGCGCGCGTGATTGCGGCGAAACAGGACATCGCCAGCCTGATGCAGGCACTCAAACTCTATCGCCTCGATAACCAGCGTTATCCGACCAGCGAGCAAGGCTTGCAAGTGCTGGTAGAAAAACCGGCATCCGCCCCGGTGCCCGGCAACTGGAAAACCGGCGGTTATCTCGACCGCTTGCCCAATGATCCCTGGGGCACACCTTACCAGTACCTGAATCCCGGCTTGCACAGCGAGATCGATATTTCCAGTTTCGGTGCCGATCACAGCGCCGGTGGTGAAAGCAACGACGCCGATATCGGTTCATGGGCGTTGTAATTGAAAAAAAACCGGCATCAGACTGCGCAGCAACGCACGCACGGTTTCACGCTGATCGAAGTCCTGGTCGTGCTACTGGTGATGGGACTTTGTGCAGGACTGATCAGCGCAACGGTAAAACCGGATGACGACAGCCGCTTGCGTGTGGAAGCGGATCGCCTTGCACAATTGCTGGATCTCGCTGCGGCCGAAGCCCGTGTTTCAGGCAAGCCCGTTGCGTGGACTGCCGATGCCAGTGGCTACCGTTTCTGGCGCCTGCGCAACGATAACCGCGACAGCGATGACAACTGGACAGAAATGACTGACAACGACCTGCTCCGCGCTCGCCGCCTGCCCGCTGGCATGGCCATCACGTCACTGCGGATAGAAAACCGGCCTGCCTCGCACGGATTGCGACTGGAATTGTCGCCTTACGGTTTGCCCTTTGTGTTCAGTCTTGCGCTCGCCTTCGGTACTGCACACTGCAACATCGTGTCTTCACCTGTTGGCGAATTGCGCGTTGTGCCCGATACAAAAAACGTGGCAATTCCCTGATGCAACACCGACACGTTTCGACCAGGCAGCACGGCTTCACCCTGATTGAAGTGTTGGTGGCACTGGCGATTGTATCGATTGCGCTGCTGGCCGCCCTGCGTGCAGCGGCGCAAGGCACGGCCCACGCCGACGCCTTGCGCGCACGTGTGCTGGCAAGCTGGGTGGCGGAAAACCTGCTCGCCGAACATCGCGCACGCCTCGACTGGTTGCCGACAGGCATCCTGCACGGCACCAGCAACGAAGGCGGCAGCACATTCAAATGGCGCGAGGAAATTATTGCCACACCCAACCTCGCCTTCCGCCGTATCGATATTTTTATCACCGATCCCGCTGATGCCACGCTCGCCCATGTCACCGGTTTTCTGGTGAACCCGCCGGCGGCGACGCCATGAAGCCATCCACAGAAAAAAATGCGCGCGGATTTACGCTGATTGAAGTGCTGGTGGCGCTGACAATCCTGTCGCTGTTATCGCTGATGGCATTTCGCGGCCTCGGTGCCGTGCTGGATGCACGCGCACACGTGCAGGAGGAAACCGACAAATGGTTGCAGGTTGGCGCATTTTTCACACGCCTTGAGCAGGATGTGCGCATGGCAGCACCGCGCAGTGTGCGCAGTCCTGGCGGACAAACGCCCGCCTGGCTGGGCAACATGCCACTAGCAAACACGCCATTAGCAAACACAGAAACAGCGAACACGGAACTTTCTAACACAGAACCAGCGAACACCGAGCCAGCGGGCACCACACCGTTACTGGTGTTCAGCCGCTTTGCATCCGTCGAAGGTGTGGATGCTCCGCGACGCGTCGGTTACAGCCTGAACCAGCAACAGGACATTGAATTGTGGTTATGGCCGGGACTGGATGTACCAACCGGGACAACGGCGGCACGCTACCCGGTGTTGCACGGTGTAAAAACACTGGAATTTCAGTACATGGGCAGCGAAGGCCTGTGGGTAAACCACTGGCCCGTCTCGACACGCGATAACGCCATCCCGCGCGCATTGCGCTTGCGCATGGTGCTCACATCCGGTGAAGACATTATCCGCGTGCTGGCGACGGGTTTATGAAGCGTCACTACATAGAGCATCGTCGCACGGACAGACAACACGGCGTGGCCATTGTGCTGGCCATGGGCGTGGTGGCACTGGCGGCGTTGATCGCCACCGCTATCGTCATTGCGCAAGGCAGCTGGACCCGGCAGGTGGAACTCGGCGCACAACACACGCAGGCCACTCACATGCTGGACGCTGGCCTCGAATGGGCGCGCGCTGTGCTCGGTGATGACCGTCGCAGCAGCACGGTCGATCACCTCGGCGAACCGTGGGCCATGCAACTGCCTGCGATACCGGTCGAGAACGGCAGCCTCATCGGCCATATCGAGGATGAGCAGGGTAAATTCAACCTGAACAACCTGCTGCAGGATGGCAAGATCAACCTCACAGGCCTCACACAATTCCGGCGTTTGCTGGTGATACTGGCCCTGCCACCGACACTGGCCGACACGCTGGCCGACTGGCTCGATAGCGATAGCGAACCGCAACCACAAGGCGGCGCTGAAGATGCGTTCTACCTCTCGCAACCCGCACCCATGCTGACGGCCAACCAGCCACTGGTCGACATCGCCGAACTCGCTGTCGTGGCCGGTTTTGATGACAGCGTGCGCCTGCGTTTGCGGCCGTTTGTCACAGCACTGCCCGGTATCACGGCCATCAATGTGAACACCGCCACGCCGGAAGTACTGGCAGCAATGGTTGAGGGTTTGTCACTGGATACGGCGCGTGCCATCACCGCGCAACGCGAACACATCTATTTCCGTTCCGTGGCTGACTTCAGGGAAAACATCCCGCAGGAACTGAGCGTGGCCAACGAAAATATTGCCGTCAGCAGTGATTATTTCCTCGCAACATTGCGCGTCACACTCGGTGATGCACAAACGCAGGGCACGGCCTTGCTGTCACGCAAACGTATCGGTTGGCCCACAATCCTCTGGCGGAAAAATCCATGACACTCCTGCGCATTTACGCGTCACTGCTCGCTCCGCCTTCATCCGCCCAGCGTTACCCCTGGGCACTGCTGAGCCATCACCAGACATCGGTCACCGGCGTCAGCAGCCTCGATGCCTTGCCACACCACGCCACGCAAACGCAGCTGGTGATTCCTGCACAGGAAATCCTGCTGACGCGTGTGCCCTTGCCTGCAGCAGCCAGGCGCCACAGCGATTCGCTACTGGCTTACGCCGTTGAAGCGATGACGGTAGGCGAACCGGACAGGCAACAGGTGAGCTGGTTGGGGAAAGCGAACGCCACTGCCACACAGCATGGTGAAGATGTACTCGCCGTGCTCGACAAATCCTGCTTGCAACAATGGCTGGCTGCGTTACGGGATGTCGGTATCGATGATGTCGATGTCCACAGCGAAATCTTGCTATTGCCGTTGAAAGCCGGCGAATGGAGCCTGGCATGGCACGGCAGCGACGGTTTTGTGCGCAGCGGCGAACTCGAAGGTATCGCAACCGACTGCGGTGATCGCACAACACCGCCGCTGGCGTTGCGTATGTTGCTCGACCAAACCAACGCACCCGCTGCGATGGCGATTTATTGCGATGACGGCACAGCGAATGACAAAACGGCGGACAAGAACACACCGGATAAGAACACACCCGATTGTGCCGCGTGGTCAGCCCGACTCGGCATACCCGTCTACCTTGCCGGTTCACAGGACTGGCGCCACGCGCCTGTCGATGCCGGCACCAACCTGGTACACACACGGCAACGCTGGCGCATTTTCAATGGCATGGCGGCGCGCTTGCGACCGACCGCATGGATCATCGGTGCAACACTGGCCTTGCAGGCTATCGCGCTGCTTGTGGACTGGTCGCAACTGAACCACGAAAAACACGCACTGCAACAGCAGATGGAAAAACAATTTCGCGCGTTGTTTCCCGATGCGGTCGCCGTCACAGATCCCGCGTTGCAAATGCGCCGCAAACTGGCAGAAGCACACGATGCGGCAGGCCAGTTCGATAACGGCAATTTCCTGCCCATGCTGGAGCACGTGGCACTGGCGATGAAATCCATGCCCGCCAGCAGCGTGCGCACCGTGTCTTACGAAAGCGGCCGCATGACACTGGAAATCAGCGGCGCAGATGCACAGCAATTGCTGCAACTGTCGACACAATTGCAACAGGCCGGCCTGCAGGTCGAGACAGGAAAAAGCCAGGCAAGTGCGGGCAATACCGCGACGATTATCGTGAGGGCAGCATGACAACGTTATTCACGATGCCGACCATCCTGCGCCAGCACTGGATAACGCGCACGCCAGTCGAACGAAACATCATGACGGCAGCCGCTGCTGCCATCGCCATCCTGCTGTATGCATGGCTGGTTATGTCGCTCACACAGGCACGCGGCCCCTTGCAAACACAGGTCAGCCTGTTGCGCACGCAGGCGGCGCAACTCGAACAGCAAGCGATCGACTACCGACAGGTGCTGGCCGCACCGCCCGTCACCAACGCCACCACCAGCTTGCAAGCGCTGGTGCAGGCACAAGCCAACCAGGCAGGTTTGGCCAGCGCGTTGTCGCGTATCGACGCACCCGACGCGCAACAACTGGTGGTGGTTTTCGGTGCCGTGGCATTTACACCCTGGTTGCACTGGATCAGTGACCTGCAAGCACAACACGTGCGCGTCGCCACCTGCCGCATTGAAGCACTGTCCTCCGCCGGACTTGTCAGTGTGACTGCCACACTGGTGCGCGTCGCGCCATCAACAACACCCACTGCAACGCTACCTGCAAAAACCTGATGACATACGGGCGCCAGTGTCTGCTGGGTGCGGGTATTTACCTGCTGGCATTACTGCTCACAGCACCGGCGACACTCATCGATGCCCTGCTGGAAAAAAAATTTCCCGCGTATGAAAAACAGGGAGGGTTGCGACTGGTGGCCGCGCAGGGCACGGTATGGCGTGGCAGCGGCAGGCTTGAAGTGCGCAATGCAAACCACCGCGCCGCACGCCTCGGTGACATTGCCTGGCGCGCTGCACCCGCCTACCTGTTGCGCGGGGAAATCCTGTACAACATCGCCTGGGAAAAATCCGCCGCCACATTTCCTGTCGCCATCGGTTTTTCACACCTCAACATCCGCCATGCCGCCGTTGCCGTGCCAGCGACTGTGCTGGGTATCGGCTTGCCGACACTGGCACCACTGGGACTGAGCGGCACCCTGCAGCTGCACATTCCGCAACTGACCGTCACGCGCAGCGGCACCGTCGGCAGTGCATCCCTGCAATGGCTCACTGCAGGTTCCACGATGTCACCCGTAGCGCCTCTCGGTGATTACCAGCTCGACCTGACCGCAGAAAAAACCGGCAACTTGCCCACGATGCACGCCACACTGACAACGTTGCAAGGTGCGCTGCAACTGCAGGGACAAGGTATGTGGCAACAGGGCATGGCACCCACGCTCGATACCACCGCCAGATTATTGCCAGCTGCGCAGCAACAACTGGCGCCTTTCCTGCGGATGATTGCGGTGGAGCGCGACGACGGCAGTTTTCACCTGCAACTGCAATAAAACGGCAGCGCGACCTAGACGGCAAACGAATCAAAAATATCGCGAAACACTTCATGGTTTCTGGTGAAGGCTTCCAGCACAACCGGATCAAAATGTTGCGGCTCGGTGCGGCCATCACCACGGACGATAATGTCCATCGTCCTCACATGATCAAACGCCGGTTTGTATGGACGCTTGCTGCGCAGCGCATCATAAATATCGCAAATACTCATGATGCGTGCCGATAAAGGAATCGCTTCGCCTTTCTTGCCCTCGGGATAACCACTGCCATCCCAGCGCTCGTGGTGATTCAACGCAATTTCTGCACCCATTTTCAGGTAACGCGATTTGCTGTTGCCCAGGATTTGCGCGCCCATGGTGGCGTGTCCCTTCATCATTTCCCATTCTTCCGGCAAAAAACCACCGGGCTTTAACAGGATATGGTCGGCAATACCGATCTTGCCGATGTCATGCATCGGGCTGGCCACAAAAATATCATCAGCGAAAATCTTGTCCTTGCCCAGAATCCTGGCCAGCTCCCGGCTGTAATAACTGATGCGCTGCACATGCGCACCGGTATCCTCGTCCTTGTGTTCCGCTGCACGCGTGAGCGCAAAAATCGTATCGAGATAACTGTCTTTCAATTCCAGCGTTCGCTCCAGCACACGCTGCTCCAGGGTTTCGTTGTAGGCCTGCAATTCTTTTTGCAACAAGCGCACTTCCAGCATGTTGCTGACGCGCGCCAGAACTTCAGCCAATTCAAAAGGCTTGCTGATAAAGTCCCTCGCACCGGCATGCAAGGCAGCCATTTTCTGGTCAGGCTGTGCGGTAATCACCAGCACAGGCAAGTAAGCGTCATGTCCAATTTCTGCCAGTTCCTCCATGACCTCGAATCCATCCATCACCGGCATTTTCAGGTCGAGCAGGATCAAATCGTAGTGATGTTGCCGGTACAGATCACACACCGCACACGGATCCATCGTTGAAGTCACATCCATGTAGCCTGCGTCTTTCAGGATGCGCTCAAGCAACAACACGTTGGCAGCCTGATCATCGACAACCAGGATTTTTGCATGAAGAATATCGGCAAGTCCTATCATGGAAACTCCTACACCAGCACCGTTGCCAATCCCAGCAACATTCCCATGCTCACAACATCCGTCGCTGTCGTCAGGAAAATACTCGACGCCACCACCGGGTCTGCCCCAAGCCGCCGCAACAACAATGGCACCACCGCACCACATATCCCGCTGATCACACAACTGCCAATCATGGCCGCGAATACCACCACCGACAGCATGAATGCATCGGGCAAATGTTTCATGACAGCAACCACATACATGCCTATCGCCGCCACCAGGCCGATGAGCAAGCCATTCAACAAACCGAGCAAAGATTCTTTCCAGACCAGCTGTTTTTCCATACCGGATTCCAGCTCGCCCAGCGTCATACCACGCAAGGTAATGGCCAGTGCCTGGCTACCGGTATTGCTGGACTGGCTCACCAGAACCGGCAGGAATATGGTCAGTATCAATAAACGGTTGATGGTTTCCTGGAAACAACCCACGACTGCCGCCGCAACAAACGCCGTGAACAAATTGAGCAATAACCACGGATGACGGAGTACCAGACTGCGAAACCAGTGCGTGCCCAGCCTTTCGTTTTTTTCGATACCGACCATCGCACCGGGCATGGCGGCCAACAGCAGTGATTGCTGCTTTTCTGCAACCAGTGCTTCGTAGAGCCGCCTGGTTTCCATGTGCAGCAGACGCACTTCCAGCATGTTGTGTACACGCAACAACACTTCCGCGAGTTCAAATGGCTTGCTGATAAAATCCCGCGCGCCTGCATGCAAGGCACGCAAGTTATGCCCCGGCTGCGCCGTAATCACCAACACCGGCAAATACGGGTCTGCCTCAACGCCTTTCAACGCTTCCATCACCTGAAAGCCATCCATGTGCGGCATTTGCAAGTCCAGCAAGATAATATCGTAGCGATTCCGGTTGTGTAGCAGACACACGTCACGCGGGTCTGTCGTGGATGTGACATCGGTGTAACCGGCATCCTTCAGCATGCGCTCGAGCAACAACACATTGGCCGGCTGGTCATCAACCACAAGAATTTTTGCTGCAAGGATTTTTTCCGTGCCTGTCATTTTTTTGTCCTGCCCCTGTCGACCTGCTCCAGCGCAAGATCCAGTGTTTCCATGAATTCATCAAACTTGATCGGTTTCGTCAGATAACGGAAAAATCCTGCCTTGATACCGCGCTCGATATCCAGCGGCATCACATTGGCGCTGACGGCAATCACCGGAATATGTGCAGTCAACGCATTTTCCCGCAAGATTTTCAGTGCCTGGATGCCGTTGATATCCGGCAAGTTGATGTCCATCAGGATAATTTCCGGCATTTTTTCACAGGCCAGTGCAATACCGAGCGTGCCTGTGATCGCCGTGAACAAATGCAATTCCGGACGACGTGCAATCAGTTGCTCCATCAATTTCATATTTGCCGGGTTATCTTCCACATACAGCAAGGTACGCGGCGACGAATCCGGCCCCGGCCTGATGATTGCGGTTTTTGCCATGGCAGGACGCTTGCGACTGTTCAGCAGCGATTGCGGCGCAGTCGCTGATCCCAGTTCAAACCAGAACACACTGCCTGTGCCGACGGTGCTGTCCACGCCAATCACACCGCCCATCAATTCCACCAGGCGCTTGCTCATCACCAGGCCAATGCCGGTACCTTCCTCGGTCGTGTTTTCACGGCCGAGACGATTGAAAGGCTGGAAGAGCTGTTGCAGTTTTTCCGGTGACAGACCGGGGCCGGTGTCCACCACAGAGATCCGTATACGCCCCGGCTTGTCTGTACTGCACGTCAACACCACCGATCCCTGTGGCTGGTTGTACTTGATGGCATTCGACAACAGGTTGATCAGGATTTGTTTGAGGCGTGTGCGATCCGCGTGTACATAATACGGCGTATCCTCTGATGGAAATGTCAACGTCACGCCACGTTTCTGTGCCTGTGGTTCGATCATGGCCTGGCATTCGAGCATCACGTCAGCCAGTTCAACCGGCTCTTCTGACAAGGATAATTTTCCGGATTCGATCACCGCCAGATCCAGTATCTCGTTGATCAGATCCAGCAAATACCAGCCCGCGTTGAGAATCTGTTCAATACTGGCTTTCTGGGAAGGCGTTGCCGGCGGCTGTTCAGAATCCATCAACTGGGCAAAACCCAGTATGGCATTCAGGGGCGAACGCAATTCATGGCTCATGCTGGACAGAAAATCCGATTTCGCCAGATTGGCTTTTTCGGCCACCACTTTTGCATTTTCGAGTTCGATATTGGTTTCCTGCAGGGCCTGGTCCAGGCGCTTGCGTTCCGTCACATCACGCGCTGCCGCAAAAACCCCTTGCAAGGTCCTGTCGCGATCATAAAACGTCGTCGCGTTGTAAGACACCACCGTTTTCTTGCCATCCCTGTCACAGGCTGTCAATTCATAATTGGTAACTTTCTTTTCACTCATCACCAGTTTGATAGCGGCCTCGGCACGCGCCGGGTCAGTAAAATAATTCTTGAACGGCGCACCGATGAGTTCGTCACGCGTGCAGCCGGTGAGCGCTTCCATCTGTTTGTTGACGTCGGTAATGATGCCGGACGGATCCGTGGTCATCAGCGCATCGATATTGGATTCAATCAGCGAGCGCGTATAAAACTGCTGGTCACGCAAGCGCTGGTCGAGTTTCATCTGGTCGGCTTCGACCTGTTTGCGCGCGGAATTGTCCGTGCCTATCAACAGGTAACCGATAATCTTGCTGTCGACATCGCGCAACGCGGTCACTGACACAATCGCAGGAAAACGGCTGCCGTCCTTGCGGATATACGTCAGCTCGTAAATATCCTCGATACCGCGTGACGCCTTGAATACCAGTGCTTCGAAACCGGGCCGTATCGTGGTCGCCAACTCCAGGCTCAGGGCTTTTGCTCTCGCGATAACTTCTTCCGGATCGGAAATATCCGCCGGTGTGATCTTGTTCAGCACATCAACGGCGGCATAACCCAGCATGCGCTCGGCACCGACATTGAAAATCTGGATAACGCCTTTTTCATCGGTAGCGATGCTGGAAAAATACGCGCTGTTGAAAATCGCGTCTTGCAGCGCACCTGTTTTTATCAGGGTTTCCTGGCGCCGGAATTCCGTGATGCCTTCACGCACACCGGTGTCTTCCACAGCTGTATCAGGAGATGCAGGTATTGTCGTCATGAAAATCTCCGGGGCACGCAGGCCTTCGAGCTGATGTCACACCAACCCGAAAACCCGCCCGGGCCTTTCAGACAACCAGGATTATTTTGTGTTGCGGATCAGGTCATTCTGCACCTGCACGACACCTGCAA
>DAOMGE010000055.1:0-14641 GCA_035430165.1 Pseudomonadales bacterium
TCATCATTTATGTCGAAAAACGAAAACGCGGAATGGAGACAAACTCGCTCATGGTTTCCCAGGCGACTTGCACGGGTTTGCCGATCTGCAAATCACTTTCTGCGCAGTCCACCAGGTTGGTCATCAGACGCACGCTGTTCTTGCAAGCTGTGCCACTGACGTCGAGCTCAACAATGGCAATAAAAAATGGCAGTGTCTGTTCCATGGCAATGGGTTGATAGACAGCGGTGTAGGTGTACAGCGTGCCTTTGCCGCTTAGCTCGGTCATTTCGAAATGGTTGCCTTGGCATTCACTGCAAATCGGTGCAGGCGGAATCTGCGCATGATTGCACTGCGTGCAGCGCTGCGCTGTCATTTTGTGTTCGGCACAAGCCTGCCACCAGGGCAAGGTGTGATGGTCAACCATGGGTGCTGGCATGGAATTGGGAAACCAGCGTTGTGCTGTATTGCGAACATCTGTAGCAGTCATCTCGATTCTCCCTGGATCAGTTGGCGCGTAACAGAATGGCGCTGGATGGAACGCCAGCTGCGCTTGTCACCAGACAGGCCTTGGCATCTTTCACAGGATTGCAGGATTCACCCCACAGTGAGCGCGCGCCTTCCAATACGTGATTGAGGCCGTGCATGTAGGCCTCTGACAAACTGCCGCCGGATGTATTGGTAGGGAGTGAGCCGCCATGCGCGCTGAGTGCACCGCTGTCGATAAAATCACCGCCTTCGCCGCGTTTGCAGAATCCGAAATCTTCCAGTTGCATCAATACCGATCCGGTAAAGTGATCGTAAATTTGTGCAACATCGATATCGGAAGGTTTCATGTCAGCTTTTTGCCACAGGCGATTGGCCATTTGCTCGTTGCCGCCGGTGGCATAAATCTCATCCGCGATATTCGCGTTGGTGAATGAACCGAAGGAATAGCCTTTCGGTGCGCCTTGCACACTGGCAACAATTTCAACCATCTTGCGATTGCGCGCGCGAGCCAGATCTTTGGCGCGTTCTTCCGTGGTAACGACGACGGCACAGGCACCGTCGTTTTCCATGCAGCAATCAAACAAACGGAAAGGATCAGCAATCATGCGACTGGCCTGATGCTGTTCGAGTGTCAATGTCTTGTCTTGCATCACCGCGCGTGGATTGCGATTCGCGTGTTCACGGAATGTCACGGCGATCTTGCCCAGCTGTTCGCTGGTGCTGCCGTATTTGTGCATGTGGCGACGGAAAGGCAGCGCAAACGCCGCAGCGCCCGTCAACATACCAAATGGCATCACTTGCCCCATGGTGGCCAGCATCATCGTGTTGGCTTGAGAGAAGGTGACCGGCGGTGGTTCCGCAGCATTGGCGGCATTGTTTACCATCAGTTCTGCAGCATGACCAAAACGCATGTATTGACCCTGGCACAGCGAACGATATACCACCACAACGTCTGCCTGGCCGGTTTCCACTGCCATCGCTGCATTGGAAACAGCGGCGCAACCGCCACCACCACCCGGCATCCATACCATGTTGGAAAATCGCAATTCCGGAATGCCCAGTTCAGCCGCAATAAAAATCCCTTCATTGCGATCTTCTGCGAATGAGGTGAGGCCATCGATGTCGCTGACGTTCAAGCCGGCATCCTTGATGGCGGTGATGATGGTTTGCAGGGCGAGCGCATGCTCAGTGATGTCGCCGATCTTGCCCCACTTGGTATACCGGCTTTCGCCGACACCGACGATGTGTGCTTTTCTGCTCATGACAAAAATTACCTCGCAAAAATATTCTTCAGGAATTCACTACGTTTCTGGATAGCTTCTTCTGAAAGCGCATTTCTGGCGATCATGTCATAGCCGTGGATGGTGCCTTTAGGCGCATGTTCCGTTACCGGTACGCCGGCTTCCTGCAAACGTTTGCTATACGCCTGGCCTTCATCGCGCAGCGGATCAAACTCTGCCGTCTCAACAAAGGCGGGCGCGAGACCGGTGAGATCCTGGCGATTCGCTGGCGCCGCATAAGCGGGAGCATTGGAGGCGGAATAACCTGGCAAATACACCTCCCACATTTTTTTATTGGCAACGCCATTAAAAATGGGCGCATCAAAAAAGTGGGTGGCAGAAAAAGTCGAGCAACTGTTGTCCAGGGCAGGGTAGAGCAGGCCTTGTCCGCACAGCGGGATACGTTTTTCGTCGAATGCTTTTTGTGCAACACCTGCAGAAAAACAGCCGCCGGCACTGTCGCCCATGACAGCAATCCGGCTGCTATCGACACGCAGCCAGTCTGCTTTTTCTACGACCCACTCCAGTGCGGCGTAACAGTCTTCAAAACCGTCAGGAAAAACATGTTCCGGTGCCAGGCGGTAGTCGACCAGAAACACAGCGCAACGGGCATTGTTGGCATATCTGGGCATATTGGCGACATGGGAAGATGCATGTTTCAGTACAAAGGCGCCGCCGTGGTAATAAATCGTGGCCGGCAATTTTTCGTCAGGATGCGCATTTGTCGGGCGGAATTCATACACCGGGAAATAACTGCGATCTTTTGACGCAACCCAGTGTTTCGTGGCTCTTGCCATCACATGGCGTTGGCGCAACCAGATGTCGAACATTAACCAGCTGTTCAGTAGCCCGGTGACAATGCCATTAAAAGGGAAAGGTGCTGACGGCATCCTCGCATAATCCGGGTGCACTGCATATTTTTGCAAATTGGCCATGGTGATTTCCTCGTGAGATTTTTTCAGTTTTTCAACAAGCGGATGAGAGCGTTACGGTTTATGGTGATGATGCCTTTCCCGGCGCAATGCCATCCGGTGGCCAACTGCTCATGCCTTCATCCAGTGGTACTTCCAGTGCATTCAGGATCAGCGCGAACATGTGCCAGTTGCCGATGCAGGTGACGACTTCTATGAGCGCCTTGTCAGTGCCGAAAAATGTTTTTAGTTGCTGCCAGATGTGATCAGGAATTTTTCTGTTATCCAGAAGCGCATCGGTGGCTGCCAATACCGTTTTTTCTGCTTCATTGAAGCAGTCTGATGCCTGCCAATGACGCAGGGAATACAGTTCCTGTTCCGATAAGCCAAAAAACAGCGAGGCCATCCAGTGTTGTGACCATTCGTAATCACAACAGGCTTTCCACGACACACGCATGATGATGATTTCGCGGAGTCTGTCGCTGACTGCCTTGTCGCCACTCACCAGCTGGATGATGGTGCTGTTCAGTTCACCTGCCATTTTGGGATGGTTCAGGAGCACGCGGAAAATATTCATTTGCGCGATGTAATCGCTGATGCCCAGCTCACGTCCACGCTGCAACGCTTCTTCCTTGCTTAATAGTGGAATCCTGGATGGTGATAGCATCAGAAAACGGCCCTGGCAATTGTCTGGATTTCTTCCAGATCTGTCGATGTGGGCACCAGAATCACATCGTCAGCGCCTAGCGATTCTATTTCCTGCAGGAAGTTTTTAAGCGCCTCAATGCTGCCATTGAAGCCGGCCACGGGAGCGAGCTGTCTGGCTAGCTCGTCAGGCATGAAGTTCAGGTAGCGATCAAGGTGACGCACCATCTGTTGCTTGCCTTTTTGTTCTATGCCGTACCAGAAGCTGGCGATCAGACGCGGTTTGCCCGTGCGTCCCTCTGCCTGCCACGCGGCACGAAAGGCATCAAAAGATTGCCTGATGTCGTCCAGTGACGCCATGAATGAAAATCCGCTCAAGCCATCGGCATAACGCGCAGCCGCCGCAATGGATTTCGGTCCGATGACACCCGCCAGAATCTTCGGGCCACCTGTCTGGACTGGCAGTGGTTCGACGATGCGTTTTGCGCGCGGCAACACCTGCTCGCCATGCCAGATGCGGCGTAACACACTGACGTTTTCTTCGAGTCTGGCGATGCGATGATGGCCCCAGTCGGCACCGATGGCTTCGTAATCCTCGCGCCGTCCACCGAGACCTACGCCTACGGTCAGGCGACCATCGGCGATGACATCAATCGTCGCAAATTGTTTCGCCATCAATACCGGGTTGTGCATGGTGAGCACGCTGACCGTAGAAATCAGTTCAACGCGATTTGTCCACGCAGCACAGGCGGCGAGTGAGGTCATGAATTCAGGATTGATAAACGTAATGCGCTCGCCGAGTGCAAGACTGGCCCACGGCCCGTTATCAATCGCTACGGCCCATTGCTGCATGGTCTGGCGATTCCAGCCGGGCTCCATAAACGGGATAGTCATGCCGATGCGCATCGCAGTTTCCTCAGTTTTGTAAAAGCAGGTCAGCCGCTTTTTCGCCGATCATGACGCAGGCGGCATGGGTATTGCCGGACACGATTTCCGGCATGATGGCAGCGTCAGCGATCCGCAAATGATTTATCCCGTGTACACGCAATTTCGCATCAACCACAGCCATGGTGTCGTTGCCCATTTTGCAACTTCCGGCGAGGTGATGTACCGGATCACCGGTATTACGGATGTAATCGAGAATCTGCGTGTCACTTTGTAATAAGTAACCCGGTTCAAGTTCGTCGCCACAGAATTTTTTCATCGCGCTTTGCTGGATAATGTGGCGCGCTTTCCTGAATGCAGCAATCGCCACCTGCTGGTCATGTTCTGTTTGCAGGTAATTGACCCGGATATCCGGTGCATGTGCGGCATGACCCGAAGCGATATGGGTATAGCCGCGACTGGTGGGCCGCAAGCCGCAAGAGGCAACGGTGATGCCTTCAATCGGCAACATATTGCCTTTCGCATCAACATGGCTGGCTGCCGGTGCAAAGTGAATCTGTGCATCAGCGCGCCGTGATGAATCCAGTGCCTTGTAGAAAACTGCAATCAACGCTGCCGGATTGGCGAGAAACCCCTGCTTTTTGACGAGGTAACGGCACAGGTTGCCGATCATTTTCAGTGGCTTCGATTCCGTAAAATAGGTATCGCCCATGGTGACATGTTGCTTGATATAGGCATTCCAGTGATCGTGCAGGTTTTCTCCCACACCAGGCAGCTCATGCACAAGCGGTATCCCGGCTGTTTGCAGGATATCGCGTCGGCCAATACCGGATAACTCGAGTAATTTTGGCGAGTTGATTGCGCCGCCACAGAGTGTAATTTCCTTGTTTGCCCTGATAAGCGTTGGCTTGCCATTTATCAGGCACTCGACACCTGTGGCAACGTTATTTTCAACGAGAATACGTGTGGCATGCGCATGCGTAATGACAGCCAGGTTTTCCAGGTGCCTGCCCTGGCCAAGAAATGCGGATGCACTGCTCAGGCGTTTGCCGTGCCTGATGTTATGGGGAAAGAAGCCGACACCTTCCTGGTCTGCGGCATTGATATCGGGATTCTGCGCGTGTCCAGCCTGTTCAGCCGCACGAATAAATGCTTCACAAATCGGGAATTCATTCCTGACATTACCGACCCACAAAGGACCACCCGTGCCGTGGAAATCGTTGGCGCCGTTTTCACAATCTTCCGAGCGTTTGAAGTAGGGCAGTACATCCGCGTAAGCCCAGCCCGCATTCCCGAGTTCGGCCCAGCGATCAAAATCTGCAGCCTGTCCACGCACATACACCATGCCGTTGATGGCGCTGCAACCGCCGAGCACTTTGCCGCGCGGCAGGTTTATTTCCCGCTGGTTCAGGTGCGGCTCGGGACAGGTTTTATAGTTCCAGTTGTTTTTGTGCGGCTTCAGCAGGAAAGCAAAACCGAGCGGGATATGCAGCAGCGGATTGCGGGCAGGACTGCCAGCTTCCAGTAACAGCACCGAATGCCGGCTATTGGCGGCCAATCGATAAGCCAGCGCGCAACCTGCCGAGCCGGCTCCCACCACAATGTAATCCACTGGCTGCATCGACGTTTCATCCCCTTCGGTTGATACAGGTATATTCCCGTGCTTCCGTATACTATAGTATAAGTATATTCAACCCGTTCACAACCGAGTCAAGGAGAGCGAGTCATGCCTGACACCGCCCCGGTCAGCCGGATAGAGCGTCGCAAAACCGAGTTTCGCGACCGTATCACCGATGCCGCACTCAAGCTTTTTGCAGAGAACGGGGTCGCCGACACCAGTGTGGCTTCCATCATCAAAGAAGCGGACATTGCCCACAAGACTTTTTTCAATCATTTCCCGACCAAGGATCACCTGCTGCAACATATTGTCAACTCGCACAGCGAACATGCCTACTCTTTTTTCCGTGAAGCATTCAAACGCCATACCGATCCCAAAAAGCGCATTGAATACTGCCTGATGAGTATCGCCAGGTCTCTGGAAAAATTTGATCCGCAACAATACAAGGAAATGATAACTTTTTATTTTATCAGTAGCGCGAGTACGCATGAATTTCGTAAGACACAAAAGGAAAGCTTTAGTGATGTCATCAACCAGATTCTGCAAGATGCCAAGGATAAGAAATTATTACGACCTGGATTTACGGTAGAGACGCTCTCGGAAATTGTTGTCGGCATCTGTGTGTCCACGCTGCTGAACTGGAGTGTTGAGGATGATTTTCCAATCATTTCCAGAATGAAAAACGCCGTAAAATTTATCAACCAATCTGTTTTTGTAGAGGTTTAGCCATGGACTCAGCTATTCATAGTGATACACGCAAAAATCCTTCCGTTATTATTATCGGCGCTGGCATGACCGGCATCGCCTGTGTCATCAAGTTACGTGAAGCGGGTATTACCAATATCACAGTGCTGGAAAAAGCTGAAACCATTGGCGGCACCTGGCGTGAAAATCGCTATCCCGGCGTGGCGTGTGATGTGCCTTCGCATGCCTATACCTATTCGTTCGAACCGAATCCGGGCTGGTCAAAGTTCTTTGCGGATGGCAAGGAAATTTATGAGTATTTCAGGAAGGTCTATTACAAATACGGCGTAAATTTTTGCACGCACCTGAATGAAGGTGTGACGAGTTGTGTGTATCAGGACGGAAAATGGATTGTAAAAACCACGCAGGACAAGACGTACGAAGCCGACTTGTTATTCTCTGCAGCGGGAATCCTGCACAAGCCGGCTTATCCCGACATTCCCGGACTTGATACGTTTGCCGGGGCGGCGATGCATTCCGCCCGCTGGGATGATAGCGTCGAGCTGAAGGGCAAGCGGATTGGTGTCATTGGTACGGGTTCCAGTGCCGCGCAATTGATACCTGAACTGATTAACACGCCGGGCACGGATGTCACCGTGTTCCAGCGCACGCCACAGTGGCTGGTGGAGGCAAAGAACCAGCCCTATACCGAAGCAGATAAAAAACGTTTTCTGGGCAAGCCCTGGCGCATGGCTCTGGTGCGCTATTTGTCGCTGACAACGTTTGCCCAGGGCACATCAGCGCTGGTCAGTGACAGTTGGTGGGGCAGCAAGATGCACAAATTGTTTGCCTGGAATGCAAGGCGGTATCTGGAAAAATCGATTGCTGATCCGGTATTGCGCGCCAAACTGACGCCGAACTACAAGTTTGGCTGTAAACGCGTGGTGATGAACGAGACGTTCTATCCGGCTATCCAGAAATCGAATGCACATCTGGTGACGGATGCCATCGAGCGCATCGAACCGAAAGGCGTCGTGACGAAAGATGGCAAATTGCATGAGCTGGATGTGCTGGTGCTGGCTACCGGTTTTGATCCGGCCGCCTTCATGCGTCCGATGGAATTCCGTGGTCGCCATGGTTTGTCGATTGATGATGCCTGGAAAGAAAAAATCACGGCGTATCGTTCATTGATGATTCCGGAATTTCCCAATTTCTTTCTGATGCTGGGCCCGAATTCACCCATCGGCAATTATTCTGTTATTGCCATGAGTGAAATCCAGGCGGATTACTGTATTGCCCTGATAAAAATGTGGCAGGCGGGCAATTTGAATGAGATTGAAGTCAAGCCGGAAGCGGTCCAGCGCTGGCGTGCCTTGCTGAAATCAAAAATGAATCACACGGTCTGGGCCAGTGGTTGCAAGAGCTGGTATCTGGATAAAGATGGTGATCCGCTCACATGGCCAGACAAATGGAAAAACTGGGTGACGCTGATGCAGGACGTGAATGCCGCAGATCTGGTCAGGTAGTGTTGACCCCTCCGTCGCTGCGCGACACCTCCCCCATTGTATAGGGGGAGTACCGCATAGCGGGGAGGGGGTCATAGTGACGAAGTTGTTTACAAGGAATAACGCATGAAAATCTGTTACACGCCGGAACAGCAGGCATTGAAAGAAAAAGTCGCACGCTATATGCAGGCGATCATGACACCGGATCTGCTGGAGGAGAAAAAAGATCCACAGTATTTTGAAGGT
Organism: Pseudomonadales bacterium; assembly: GCA_035430165.1. Classification (GTDB taxonomy): domain Bacteria; phylum Pseudomonadota; class Gammaproteobacteria; order Pseudomonadales; family UBA7239; genus UBA7239. Next base: position 8,243 of record DAOMGE010000055.1, read on the forward strand.
GGCGGCCCGGTTTTCCGTGAAAAAATGCTGAAGATGGGGCGTGAGGGCTGGCTGGGTCTCGGGTGGCCTGTCGAGTTGGGCGGCAAGGCATTTGGCCCGATGGAACAGCACATTTTTACCGAAGAAGTGATGGCGGCAGGATTTCCCTATCCGTTCCTGACAGTGGATACCGTCGGTCCGATGCTGGCACAACACGGCTCCGGTTTTATCAGGGAAACTGTCGTCAAGGAAATCCTGAAAGGCAACATTATCATTTCAGTCGGTTACTCGGAGCCCGGTGCAGGTACCGATCTCGCCAGCCTGAAAACGCGCGCAGATCGTGATGGCGACGACTGGATTATCAACGGTCAGAAAGTGTGGACCAGCCTCGGTCATTTTGCGGATTATGTCTGGCTGGCGGCACGCACCAATCATGATCCGGCGATTAAAAAACACAAGGGCATCACGATATTCCTGGTGCCAACCTCTTTTGAAGGTTTTTCCTGCACGCCTATCCACACGCTGGGTATGCGCACGAATGCGACGTATTACCAGGATATTCGTGTGCCTGATAAATACCGTATCGGTGACGTTGATGGCGGCTGGAAACTGATTACAGGCCAGTTGAATCGCGAGCGTTTATCGATTGTGAATCCCGGCATGGTGACAGGCTTGCTTGAGCAGGTTTGCCAGTGGAGTGCTGTGACGCGTGACTATAACGGCGAGCCATTAATCAACACGCCATGGGTAAAAGAGAGTCTTGCACGCACGGCGACCGAGCTGGAAACACTGAAATTACTGTGCTGGAAACAGGCGTGGGCGATGCAGAATGGCAACCCGGAAATGGCGGCTTCGTCTGCAGCCAAAGTGTATGGCAGCGAGTTTTTTGTCGAGGCCTATCGTCGCTTGCTGGAAGTCGTGGGGCAGGCCGGTACATTGGCACGCGATTCTGTGGGTGCAATCCTGCAAGGCAAGCTTGAGCATCGTTACCGTGTGGCGTCGGTACTGACGTTTGGTGGCGGCACCAATGAAATCCAGCGCGACATTATTGCGGCGGCCGGCTTGTGGCTGCCGCGTGCTGCACGTTGAACCCCAGGGAGTATGGCAGTGGATTTTTCCTATCCGGACACACACATTGAAATCAGGGAACTCGCCGGCACCATCCTGGGGGATCTCACCACGTCCGACCGTTTGAAAGTGCAGGAGAAAAACGGCGCGTATCTCGATAACGATATCTGGCGACAGCTGATGGTTAGCGGTATCCACACGGCATCGTTTCCGGAAAACCTGTACGGCATGGATATGGATTACATGGCGTCTGCACTTGTGGCGGAATGCATTGGTCAGTCTGTTGCGTCGATTCCGTTTATTCCTTGCATTGTGTCAGCGGCATTGCCGTTGTTATCGAAGGTTGACGATCCCGTTGTGTATACCTTGCTGGAAGCTGTGGCCGAGGGGAAAAAACTGGTCACCACAGCCTTGATTGAACCCGGCAATGAAAATCCGTTCATGCCTTCTGCAACAGCGTTGGTACACAATGGCAACTGGTACGTAAGTGGCACCAAACATTGTGTGCCGTATGCGCGTGAAAGCCAGTCTGTCTTGTTGTTTGCCAGGAAGGGCAAGGAATTGTGGGCGGGCATTGTCAATCTGGATGGCTCTGGCAGCATGGTCACTGAACAGCACTGCACCACGCAGGAGCCGCAATACATGCTGACGATGGAGCAGGCGGTTGCCCACAGTCTCGGCCAGGGAGAAGCCGCTGAAAAATTATTAAAAGCAGTGGTGGCGATGACAACAGTAGCCTACTGCAGTATGGCAGTGGGTATTGCTGAAAAAATGACTCGCATTGCAGCGGATTACACCAGCCAACGTGAACAGTTCGGTGTGCCGGTCGCTACGTTCCAGGCTGTTGCACATCGTCTGGCAAGTTGCTATATCGATACGGAATGCCTGCGCATCATGACGCAACAAGCGGCCAGTGATGTCAGTCGTGGTTTATATGACAGTGACTCGATTGCCATGGCAAAAGTCTGGTGTGGCGATGTGATGCATCGTGTGAGCCAGGCAGCGCAACATGTGCATGGCGGTACGGGCATCGACCGTGACTATCCGCTGTTCCGTTATTGCTTGTGGGCCAAGCATCTGGAACTGGTACTGGGCAATAGCCGTGTCCATCTGGCGAATCTTGCCGACAAATTGGCTGTGCGTTATCTTGCGTCCGCAACGAGTTAAGAATTTGCGGACGCAGCATGCAAGACGAAAAAATCCAGAATGCACCATTACAAAATAGCCAGCCACTCATTGTCTCCGGAATAGACGAAGATCCTGCAGCGCTGCGGGCACGTTTCCAGGATTGGGGATATCTCTACATCAAGCAGTATGTCGACAGGGAGACATGCAATGCCTTGCTCGATGATTTCATGGGAACGTTGGCTCCCTATGTTGCACGTGATGCTGCAACGGGTTTGCCCACGTTAACCGGCCAGCCTTTTGTGGAAACCGATGCTATCTGGGATGAGGTCTATCCGAAGATGCAGTCGCTGGAATCATTCCACGCATTCTTTCATGAACCGCGGATTCTGGAGTTGATGAAAACCGTGTCGGCTGCTGATGTGTTTGTCTATCCGATGAAAATGGCGCGCGTGTCGACACCGGGCCGGATCGGTTATGAGACACCCCCGCATCAGGATGCGCGCTCGCATGTGGCGGGGCCGACCATGGCCGGTATCTGGGTGGCGTTGCATGATATTTCTGCCGAGATGGGTCGATTGAAAATATTGCCTCGTTCCCATACACGTGGTGTAAGGCCTGTTGTCAGTTCGATAGGCGTCGGCAATGTGCAGTGCGAAATCTATCCCGACGAAACGGTCTGGCATGTATCGGATGTGGAACAAGGTGATGTGATTATTTTCCATTCCTGTACCGTGCATGCCGCACAGCCCAATACTACTGCGTCAGTGGTTCGTATGAGTGTCGATACACGATTTTGTGATTATGGGGCGCCGGTATTTTCCAGCAATCTGGAACCGCATCACGGCTGGCGCATCGAAAATCATAACTGGGAACATATCTATCAGGGCTGGCAACAGGAAGCGTTGCAGTACTACTGGAAAAATTATCCCAACCTGTTCTAGCCGCGAGTAGAGAATGACCGTTTCGCCTTCACCGGACATGATTGAGCTCAACATTCCCGGCTTGCCTGCAGGTATGCTGATGCAGCTGCATGGGTCTGGCGATCAGATCATATCGGCGAAATTGCGTCAGGAACGTTGTTGGGAAGCCTACGAAACCTCACTGACCTTGCAGCATTTGCATCCGGGCGATGTCTACGTGGATGTGGGCGCGAATATCGGTTACTACACGCTGATTGCAGCACAGCGCGTTGGCGTGCATGGCAAGGTGATTGCCTACGAACCTGATACAGACAATTTCGCGCTGTTGCAACGTAATGTGGCGCTGAACCAGCTCTCGCACGTCCGGATCTTTCCTTGTGCCCTGTCGGATAAAAATGAAACGGGGCAGTTATTTCTGTCCGAAGATAACTTTGGCGATCACCGTATTTATGGTTCAGGCGATCATCGAAAGACGCGCAACATTACGCTGCTCAAAGGCGACGAGCATGTGGGCCAACAGACAGGGCGGATCGATTTCCTGAAAATTGACACGCAGGGCTCAGAATATTTTGTTGTCAACGGACTCCATGGATTGCTCGAGAAAAATCGCGGGCATTTGCGCATGATCCTGGAGTTCTGTCCTTACGGTATTCGCCATTCAGGTGCAGATGGCCATGAGCTGGTACGATTGCTGCAGGACATGAAGATGCAATACCACATCATTGATCACCAGCAACAGTGTTTGATACCTGCAGAAGCATATCACCTGGATGACTGGGTGAGCGAAATGGCGGATGATCCACTCAATGAAGGCTTTATCAATCTGTTGGTGACACCAAGCGCTGATACCTGAATTTCCCTGGATAAATCGACATGACAACTGCTACTTGCCAAACCCACACTGCTATCTGCCGGGTGTGTACCGCGCTCTGCCCGATACTGGTTGAAACAGAAAATGGCGTGGTGACTCGTGTCTTTGGCGATCCCGACAATAGCTTGTACCAGGGCTATACCTGTCCGAAAGGGCGTGCGCTCCCCGAACAACATAACAGTCCGAAGCGTTTGCTTCACACGCAAAAACGTCAAGCCGATGGGCGTTTTACTGCTGTAAGCGGCGAACAGGCGATGGATGACATCGCAGCAAAAGTGCAATCGCTGATTGCGCAGTACGGCCCGCGTTCTATTGCCATGTACACCGGCACGTCATCATTTCCGTATCCAACCAGTCCCTCCATGGCCAATGCCTGGTTACGCGGCATTCAATCACCGATGTTCTTTACATCGGGTACCGTAGATCAACCGGGAAAACATGTCGCGATGGCTTTGCACGGCACCTGGGAAGCGGGTGAAAATGTTTTTGAAGAAGCTGACGTGTTTATGCTGGTGGGATTGAATCCTGTCATTGCGAAATCCACGGGTATTCCCACGCAAAATCCCGGACAGAAATTGAAAGATGCTGTTGAACGCGGCATGAAGCTGATTGTGATTGATCCGCGCCGCACGGAAACGGCAAAAAAAGCGCATATCCATTTGCCGGTGCGCCCTGGAGAAGATGCTGTGCTGTTGGCTGGCATGATCCGCATCATTATTGATGAGCGTTTGTATGACGCAGATTTCCTGATGCACAACGCAGAAGGATTTGATGCCTTGGCTGCGGCTGTCCAGTCTTTCACGCCGGATTACGTTGCATCGCGTGCGGGTATAGCAAAGGATGATCTGCTGGCAGCGGCACGCACGTTTGCGCAAGGCAAACGCGGTGCGGCGGTATGTGGCACGGGCCCGAATATGTCGCCACAAGGCACGCTCAATGAATATCTGGCGTTGTGCCTGAATACTTTATGTGGCCGCTGGAATCGTGCCGGGGATCGTGTGGTGCGGCCGAATGTGTTGATGCCGGCTTTTACGCCGCGCGCACAGTCGGATAAACCGGTTAAAGCATCGGGCTACGGTGAAAAACTGCGCATAAAAAATCTGACGGATGCCGCCTGTGGTTTGCCGACTACTGTTTTACCGGATGAAATCCTGCTGGAAGGGGAAGGGCAGGTGAAAGCGCTGTTTGTGGTCGGTGGCAACCCGATGATGGCATGGCCCGATCAGGAAAAAACGTTCAAGGCGTTGTCGCAACTGGAATTGCTGGTGACGATTGATCCGTTCATGTCAGCGACTGCAGAACTCGCCCATTACGTGATCGCACCAAAGTTGTCGCTGGAAACACCCGGTATGACCTTGCCTTACGAATTGCTGAAATTCTTTGGTCCGGGTATGGGATATGCGCTTCCGTATGCGCAATACGCCGAGCGCGTCGTGGAGCCGCCTGCGAATGCTGATGTGATGGAAGAATGGGAATTTTTCTATGGATTGGCGCAGCGTATGAATGTGCCGCTGTGGTATGTGGTGTATTACGGTTGGGGCCGGCACATGGAATCCCCACCGGATTTTTTTGAAATTGATTTACACAACAAACCGACCACCGAACAATTGTACGAACGCATGTTGCAGCGGGCGCGTGTGCCATTGGATGAAGTGAAGCGTTATCCACACGGCCATGTGTTTGATCTGGGTGATTTGCGCGTGCAACCGCGCGCAGAGGATTGCACGTGGCGTTTGCAAATCGGCGTGGAAACGATGATGTCGCAATTAACCGGTCTGTTGCAGCGCGATGTGTCTGCGCCGGAGTGGAGTGCAGAACTGCCGTTGTATCTCATCAGTCGCCGTTTGAATCATGTGATCAACTCTTCGGGTCGGGAACTGGAATCGTTGCATAAGCACCAACCGTATAACCCGGCGTTCATGCATTCTGCACTCATGCAGAAACTGGATGTAGCTGAAGCGCAGAAAATCGTGATTACGTCAGCTTATGGCAACATTGAAGGCATAGCGCATGCAGATGACAGCTTGCGTGCCGATGTCATTTCCATGAGTCACGCGTTCGGTGGTAACCCCGGCAAGGAGCTCGCGGTTGAGGAACACGGCAGCAATACGTCGCGTCTGGTGAGTGCTGATGCGGAGTGTGATGCTGTCACCAATATGCCGCGCATGTCGGCGATTCCTGTGCGCGTCGAGCGGCTGTAATGGCGGCTGTCCTGTTGTTACTGCCTGTTCCATGCGTGCAGCATGTCGATCAGTGCCCGTTCGTTGGCTAGAACCTCATCGGCATATTGCAGTGCCTGTTCTACGTCATAGCGCACTTCGGTTTGTTGATCGGCGGTGTATTCAAACCACTTGCCGTCCATCATCAGTGAGCGCGCGGTCTTTTTGCTGTTGACCGCTTCGCGAAATTTTTCCACTGCGCCTTGTTCAGAGG
>DAOMGE010000056.1:0-12222 GCA_035430165.1 Pseudomonadales bacterium
AGGCAGCTCGATTCGCGAATCGGCATCGATGCAGTAGGGGCGATTCACGAATCGCCCAAAGTTGTAATTGAGCAGCCTTGATCCAGAAATGGGCTGTTCCTGCCCCAAATCCACTCTCAACACGCCAAAACAGGCTGTTTTACCGCTGAATTCCCTTGATTTCTTTGACAAATCAATGACCTGTCCCTAGAATGCGCCCCCTATGTCCGACCCGGCTCCCAGGCAGAACCTGCCTCACCATGTAGATGCGCTGAAGCTTTGCCAGCAGCGCGCGCAAGTGTCAGGAGCAGTTAGCCTGACCGATCTGCCGCGTGTGGCTGCCCAGTTGCATGAGGTTCAGGGCAAGGCACACGCTGAGCTGGCGTTTGATATTGATGAGCAGGCTCGTCGTGTTATCAAAGGTCGGATCAACGCGAGTTTGCAACTGGTTTGCCAGCGTTGTCTTGAAGGCATTGCAGTAACCGTGCAGCCGGAGTTGTCACTGGCGCTGGTCTGGAATGATGAACAAGCGGGCAATTTGCCGCGATGGCTGGACCCGGTGTTGATGGAAGGATCGGATCTCGATCTTTACAGCATCGTTGAAGATGAATTGCTGCTGGCGATGCCACTGGTTGCCAGCCATGACAAAGGTGTTTGTAACCCGCCACCGGTGAGTACAGCGCCTGTAGATTCTGGAAAATTTGCCGATGAACCGGCAGAGAAGAAAGAAAACCCGTTTCAGGTGTTGGCAAGCCTGAAAACGGCAGCAAAAGATGCCAATACTTGATGCAAATGCCAGGAGTCTGAAATGGCCGTACAAAAAAGTCGCAAATCCCGTGCACGTCGTGGCATGCGCCGCGCTCACGATGCCCTGACTGCCAGCACCTTGTCAGTGGATGCAGTAACCGGTGAAAAACATCTTCGCCACCACATGACCGCTGACGGTTTCTACCGTGGCCGTAAAGTGGTTGAAGGCAGCGGCGACTGAGTTCGCTCGCGGTTGTGTTCATCTGTGCTGTCCTGACAGATGATTACCGTCGCAATTGATGCAATGAGCGGGGATTCCGGCCCCGCTGTGACAGTGCCCGCCAGTGTGCGGGCATTGTCGTTTTTGCCAGATGCGGCATTGATCCTGACGGGCGATGCCGATGTCATCCTGCGCGAACTTGGCAAACTTGATCAAACCCATCGCGATCGCATTCGGGTAGTGTCCACCACACAAACCGTCAGCATGGATGAAAAGCCATCCACGGCCTTGCGCCACAAGAAAGATTCCTCGCTCTATCGCGCCATCCAGTTGCTGCAAGAAAAAGAAGTGCAGGCGTGTGTCAGTGCCGGCAATACCGGTGCTTTGCTGGCGATGGGCTGCCATTTGTTGAAAACGTTTGATGGCATTGATCGCCCCGCGATTTGCGCGGCCATTCCCACACAAAAGGGCAATGCGTTGTTGCTTGATGTCGGCGCGAATGTCGATGTACACGCGGAAAGCCTGCATCAGTTTGCTGTGATGGGTTCTGTGTTTGCCTCTGCCATTCTTGCTATTGATACACCGCGTGTTGGTCTGCTCAATATCGGCGTTGAAGATATCAAGGGCAATGAACAGGTGAAGCATGCCGCGTCGCTGATTCAGGCGGATGATGCCGTGAATTACGTCGGTTTTGTCGAAGCCGACCAGCTGTTTTTTGATGTGGCGGATGTGGTGGTCTGTGACGGTTTTGTCGGCAACGTGGCACTGAAAGCCAGTGAAGGCGCTGCGCGCCTCATTCGTGCCCGTTTACAGGAAACATTTGCGGCCAGTATTTTTCATCGTGTAGCCGGCTGGTTGTTGCGCCCGCTGTTGCGTGACTTTGCTGGCAGGATTAACCCGGCCCGTTATAATGGCGCCAGTTTTCTGGGCCTGACGGCGACCTTGGTAAAAAGTCACGGCAGTGCAGATATTGAAGCATTTTCGCGCGCTATCGAAACAGCATTTGTTCAGGCGCAGGCGAATATTCCGCAACGAATTTCAGAAAAACTTCCACACGGTTTGTAACCCTGTTTTTGTAATATTGTTTTTGTAATCCGGGCGATGATTTTTTATTGGAGTGATAGCATTTTATGAACCCGAAACTGGCTGTTGTGTTTTCCGGACAAGGCTCACAGAAAGTAGGCATGCTGGCAGAGGTGGCTGCTGCATACCCTGTCGTGCAAAAAACCTTTGCCGAAGCGTCTGCAGTATTGGGATATGACTTGTGGGATTTGTGCCAGAACGGTGAACAGGAACAACTGAATGCGACTGAAACGACGCAGCCGTTGTTGCTGACATCCAGTGTCGCGCTGTGGCGTGTATGGCAGGAAAAAAACGGTGCACAACCTGCACTGTTGGCGGGACATAGTCTCGGCGAGTGGTCAGCACTGGTCTGTGCCGGGGTGGTGGCATTCACGGATGCCGTGGAGCTCGTGCGCAAGCGTGGCGCCTACATGCAAACTGCTGTGCCAAAAGGCGAGGGCGCTATGGCAGCAGTTCTGAATGTTGACGATGCCAGAATCATTGAACTGTGCCGCGAAGCGTCCAGCGTGGGTGTGGTGGAAGCAGTCAATTTCAATTCACCCGGTCAGGTAGTCATTGCCGGCCAGGCTGCCGCAGTAGAAAAAGCGTCAGAATTACTGAAAGCGGCAGGTGCCAAACGTGTGTTGCCGCTGCCCGTCAGCGCACCTTTCCATACCTCATTGATGAAACCGGCCGCAGAGAAAATGGCTGCACATATTGCAGCGACTGTTTTTTCAGCGCCGAAAATTCCTGTCGTGCACAACGTGAACGCCAAAACGGAAGCGGATCCTGAGATTATCAAGCAACGGATGATCCAGCAGATTGACAGCCCGGTACTGTGGGTCGATTGCGTCAATACACTGGTCAGCAGCGGCATTACCACGGTACTGGAATGCGGCCCCGGCAAAGTCTTGTGTGGATTGTGTACGCGCATTGACAAGTCACTGAATGCCATCGCACTGGAAGATATTGCTGGCATTGAAAAAGCACTCACAGAAACCTGATTATTTTTTCATTGGATCATGAAAGGAAAACACGATGAGTCTCGAAGGTAAAGTCGCACTGGTTACCGGTGCAAGCCGCGGTATTGGCAAATCCATTGCTGAACATCTGTCCAAACAAGGTGCAACCGTGGTGGGTACAGCGACCAGTGAATCCGGTGCACAGGCTATTACGCAACGCATGACAACCGCAGGCAGCAAGGGTTGTGGTGTGGTGTTGAACGTAACGGACAGCGCCTCGGTTGAACAGGCAATCAAAACCGTCACTGATCAATTCGGCAATATCGATATTCTCGTCAACAATGCCGGTATCACGAAAGACAATATTCTGATGCGTATGAAAGATGACGAGTGGGATGAGGTGATCAACACCAACCTCACCTCCGTGTTTCGCCTGAGCAAAGCCTGTTTGCGCGGTATGACCAAAGCGCGTTGGGGGCGCATCATCAACATCAGTTCTGTGGTGGGTGTGATGGGTAACGCCGGGCAGAGCAATTACGCCGCGACCAAAGCAGGTGTGGCCGGTTTTTCACGCGCGCTGGCACGTGAAATCGGTTCACGCAATATCACAGTGAATACCGTTGCGCCAGGTTTCATTGATACCGATATGACTCACGTTTTGCCGGAAGAGCAGAAACAGTTTTTGCTAGGACAGATTCCATTGGCGCGTCTTGGCAAGCCGGAAGAAATTGCAGCTGTTGTGGCATTTCTTGCATCCGATGCGGCGGCTTACATTACCGGTGAAACCATCAACGTGAATGGTGGTATGTACATGAATTGATGTGCTGCGGCACATGTTGCAGATATGCCTGACGGAAAAGGATTTCAGTCAGCTACGTGCTTTCCAGATTTCCGGTGTCACGGCAATATTTTTATCAGCACTGCTGATCCATGCTTGCCCGTCCTGGATGCTGACTTGCAAATCCATATTGCGCGATGCCATGGCAGCCAGCCCGTCCGTGATGTCTTTCGACAAAAACCACACCGCAAGATTGTTGAATCGCGCCAGTTTTTCCCGATTTTTTTCCCACCAGGGCATGGCATTGCGCGCGCCGTAACAGACAACGGTAATCTGCCCTGATCGATTACTGCCTTTGCGGATACGCGATTCATCCGGTACACCGACTTCAATCCAGTGCGTGATGGCATCCGTCAGATCCTTGTCCCACAAATCCGGTTCATCCTCGGTGCTGATGCCGCGTGTAAATTGCAGGGAGTCGCTGGCAAACGCGGCAAAACAGTACAGTCGCACCATCATGCGTTCTTCTGTCTCCGAAGGATGGCATGCCAGCGTCAGGTTATGTGTCGCATAGTAATGGCGATCCATGTCCGAAATATTCATGCAGGCTTTGTAGATGGTCGCTTTGGTCGCCATGTGGCTTGTCCGTCTGGTCAGGGTTGGCGTAGTGTCTGGTGTAGTGTCTGGTGTAGTGTTTGGCAGGAGCGGGGGAATCGCTACAATGTGGTTCTCGGGATAGTATGACTTTGTTGTTAACAGCGGGCGGGTGCGGATTATGGCAGATGAACTGTTCAATGTGGTTTTTCGTGGCGATATCGTGCCGGGCCAGTCCTTGCCGGAGGTGAAACAACGCTTTGCCCAGTTGTTCAAGCTGGATGCTGCCAAGACTGACGCCTATTTCACAGGCAAACCTGTGGTACTGAAGAAGGAATGTGATCGTGCCACCGCCGACAAATTCAAGCAGGCACTGCAACAAGCCGGCGTGTTGGTGGACATCAAGTCTGTAGCACCTGCGCCAGTCTCCGCGCCATCACAGTCGGTTCCTCAGGCGGCGCCTGTTGCGCCACAGTCCAGTCCTGCGGCAGTGGCTGCTACGCCTGCGCCGGCACCCGTTGCCTCAGAAGCATCCTGGTCGTTGTCTGCACGCGGCTCCGTGCTGATCAAGCCTGAAGAAGTGGTTACACCCGAGCCGGTCAAGGTCAGTACTGACCACATCGCCGTGGTCAAGCGCAATCCGTTTGCCAGCGATGCTGAGGCACCGCTGGAACCCGCGCGTGATGTGGCACCGCCGCCACTGGATTTGTCCGCCTATGCTGTCGGTAAAGCCGGTGAGCCTTTGGTGGAATACCAGGAGTTTGTACCACTCGACATCGACCTGAGTGCGATCACGCTCGATCATCCCGGCGCCAGTCTGTTGCGTGAAGACGAAATCATGCCGGTGATGGATATCGAGCTGGATTTATCCGATTTTGCGCTGGCACCGCCGGGTGGGGATCTGGGGCAGATCGCACCACCGCCAGCGCCACCGCCGCCATCGACAGATCATTTGTCTGTTGAACCTGCTGCAACGCGCAGGCCGTTCCAGAACTGATTTTTTATACAAACAATCGCTATTGGATTTTTTTTAATGCATTAACAGTATTTCCGTTGCCGGCATGCTGCGCGCAGTATGGAACCGTAAGTCAGGAAAACGGAGGTGCGTGTATGCGAGCCTTCATGACAATCAACAGGATTGGCTGCCTTTCACCCGCAGTTGCCATGTTCTTATTGTCAATGCTCGTACCCTTACTTGTTTGGGCAGATCCTGCCAGCGACAAGCTAGACGATGACAATAAAAATTCAGTGGATTACACCGCTGTGGAACTCCAGAACCAGAATACTTCCCGCGTCAGCGAATTCAGCAATGAGCAACTGGAAGCCATGGCGGCGGACATCAACAGCCGCGAATCCGGCAGTAGCCAACGACTGGCGAATTACCTCTGGTTGCGCGAAGCCACCTCTGAAAAGAAACCGGTGACTGGCGGTAAGGCGGCTGGCAAGTTGATGCGGGCCGTTACGAAAGAGGCCTGGAAACAATGGCGTGCAAACCGGGTGCACAGCAGCAAATGGTTGCCGGATGAAAAAGGGGGATACTCCCTGTCACCTGCGCAATCCGGAAATGATTACAGCATGCAGCTGGATGGCAAAGGCCTGAATGTGTCGATAGAGACCAGCACACGCGTCAACTACCTGATCAAACTCCAGAATGATGGTGCCAGTATCGGCGTCGAACACCGGTTCTGATCTCCTTCCTGCCAGCATCAGCTGCTAGAATGCGCGGCTTCCCAAGTTGCTGTCCCGGATTCTGGCTGTCATGTCTGTCGATTTGAAACACGAAAAACGCGCGGTCGCCTCGCTGGCATTCCTTTACATGATGCGCATGTTCGGCCTGTTCATGGTGCTGCCGGTGCTGGCACTTTACGCACCGGGTTACCAGGGATTCACGCCATTTCTGATGGGTGTGGCGATGGGAATTTACGGCATCAGCCAGGGCGTGTTGCAGATTCCGATGGGTTTCCTGTCGGATCGCATTGGTCGTCGCCCGGTGGTGGTTTCCGGTTTGCTGCTGTTTGCCGCTGGCAGCATTGTTGCAGCACTTTCCACATCCATTTACGGTTTGATTTTCGGTCGATTCCTGCAAGGTTGCGGTGCAGTATCGAGCGCGCTGATGGCTCTGGTTTCCGATCTCACCAGCGAACAGAACCGCACGCGCGCGATGGCGACAGTCGGTGCCAGTATCGGTTTGTCGTTCATGCTGGCGATGATTGCCGGCCCGACCTTGTCTTCCGTTTTCGGCCTGTCCGGTTTGTTCTGGGTGACCTTTGTGCTGGCGACAGGCGGCATGCTGGTGATGTGGAAACTGGTGCCGGTTCCCGTCGCACAGCAAGCGGGCCAGCGTGTGGGTCATGGTGATACCTTGCCGTCAGCCCTGTTGCTGAAAACCGTGTTGCGTGACGGCAATTTGTTGCGGCTGGATCTCGGTGTATTCATGGTGCATGCCTGTCTCATGGCCTGTTTTACTGTTGTACCTACCTTGCTGGAACAACAACTCGAATTGCCACGTAAATCCCATTGGGAAGTGTATTTGCCGATCCTGGTGGGCAGTTTTATCGCGATGTTGCCGCTGATGATTATTGGCGAGCGCAAACGCCAGATCAAAAAAGTGTTCTTGTTGGCGATCGGCTTACTCGTGCTGGCTTTTGCAGTCTTGTCAGCTTTTCATCAAAGTAACAGTGGGTTGCTGGTGGGGCTTTCTGTGTTTTTCTTTGCGTTCAATTTGCTGGAAGCGCAGATGCCGTCCCTGGTGAGCAAATTGTCACATGCTGGCCAGCGCGGCACGGCGATGGGTGTGTTTTCTGCCTGCCAGTCACTCGGTGTGGCCGCCGGTGGTTTTTGCGGTGGCTATCTGCGCCAGTTCAATAATCCCGGTTTGTTGTTTGTGGTGTTGATGGCGATGACAGCGGTGTGGTGGATGCTGTCACTTTCCATGAGTGAGCCGCGCTATCTCACCAACCTGATGCTGCCTGTGTTCGGTGATGCCGATCAACTGTGCGCGCAGTTGATGCAGATTCCGGGTGTGGAAGAAGCGATGGTGGTGAAGGAAGAAGCGATGGCTTACCTGAAAGTGAACGAACTGGCGCTGGACAAACAGGCGCTGGAAAATATGCGTGCTGCAGGATAAAAAAATTACTTCTCTGGGTTGCTGTTCATCAGCGACAGCAATGTATCAATCACCGGTTGCCTTGCCGTGGTCTTGCGCCATACCAGCCCGATCGTGCGGCGTGGCGCAGGTGCCTTGAACGGAATATAGCGGATGCCTTTTTCCTGTGGTTGCATGGCGATCGCGGGCATGAAAGTGATGCCGGTACCGGCCTTGACCATCTGGCGCAGCGTTTCCAGGCTGGTCGCGCGGAAATCCTGGTCTTCCTCCGTGCCGGACAAATGACAGACTTCCAGCGCCTGGTCGCGCAGGCAATGGCCTTCTTCGAGCAATAATAGCTTGCTGCTGCCCAGATCATCCTGATTGATGTATTTCTTTTTTGCCAGTTCATGATTGGGCGGTACGGCCAGAAAAAATGCATCGTCGAATATGGCTTGTGAGCGCAAATAATCATCGGCGACCGGTAGGGCGAGCAGGGCGGCGTCGAGTTCACCGCGTTTGAGGCGATCAATCAATTGCTGGGTTTTTTCTTCCACCAGTACCAGTTTGATGCGCGGCAGTGCGGCAGTAATTTTCGGCACCAGTTCAGGAAAAATATAGGTCGATAACGTAGGAAATGCACCGAGCCGGAATTTTCCAGCCATCGGATCCTGTGCGCTGGCAGCGATGTCATGCATTGCATCCACTTCGCGCAACACCTTGCGTGCCAGCGCCACAATCTGTTCGCCGGTTTCGGTTGTCATCACGCGCTTGTTGGTGCGTTCGAACAATTGCACGCCAAAGGTGTCTTCCAGTTTGCGAATCTGGTTTGATAGCGCCGGCTGGCTCACATGGCATTGCTCGGCGGCGCGACTGAAACTGCGCAAGTCTGCAACGGCAATCAGGTATTGCAGGTCGCGCAGGTTCATTGCGTTATTGCCGCATCATGTGATCAAAAGCACCGAGCGCAGCGGTGGCGCCGGCACCCATGGCGATGATGATCTGCTTGAACGGTACCGTAGTGGCATCGCCGGCCGCGAATACACCGGGTACGGAGGTTGCACCGCGCGCATCGATCTCGATTTCACCGCGCTTGCTGAGTGCAACCGTGCCTTTCAGCCATTCGGTGTTGGGTAATAAACCGATCTGCACGAACACACCTTCGAGTGCGATGTGGTGGGATGCATTGCTGATACGATCGGTATAGGTGATGCCATTCATCCGGTTGCCATCGCCCGTCACTTCCGTTGTCAGCGCAGACGTAATGACAGTTACATTCGGCAAGCTGGCGAGTTTTTTCTGCAGCACCGCATCGGCGCGCAACTGGGCATCGAATTCCAGCACCGTGACATGCGACACCACACCGGCGAGATCAATCGCCGCTTCAATACCGGAATTGCCGCCGCCGATCACCGCCACGCGTTTGCCTTTGAACAGCGGGCCGTCGCAGTGCGGACAGTAGGCGACGCCGCGACCTCGGTATGTGTTTTCGCCCGGCACATGCATTTCGCGCCAGCGCGCACCGGTGGCAAGAATCACGGATTTACTTTTTACCGTCACACCACTGGCCAGTTTTATCTCGATCATGCCGTCAACGGTTTGCAAGGCTTCTGCGCGTTGCAGGTTCATGATGTCGACGTCGTAACTTTTTACATGTTGTTCCAGACCGGCGGCGAGTTTCGGTCCGTCGGTTTCCTGCACGGAAATAAAATTTTCGATGGCCATCGTATCCAGTACCTGGCCGCCAAACCGTTCGGCGACAACACCGGTGCGGATACCTTTGCGTGCGGCATAAATCGCTGCAGCAGCACCGGCAGGGCCGCCGCCGACGACGAGCACATCGAACGGTGCTTTTTCCGCAATTTTTTGGGCAGCACTGGCTTCAGTGCTTTTGTCGACTTTCGCGAGAATTTCCTCCAGCGTCATACGGCCGGAGCCAAAAATTTCTCCATTCAGTGTGGTAGTCGGCACGCCCATGATGTCACGTGCCGTGACTTCCTGCTGGAACAGTGCGCCGTCGATCATCGTGTGTGTGATGGCGGGATTCAGTGCAGACATCGTGTTGAATGCCTGTACGACATCCGGGCAGTTATGGCAGCTCAACGACACATAGGTTTCGAAATGTAACGGACCAGTGAGGGCGCGAATCTGATCCATTTTTTCTTGTTCGATTTTTGGCGCATAACCGCTGACCTGCAGCAGTGCCAGCACCAGTGACGTGAATTCGTGGCCGAGTGGCAGGCCGGCAAAGTGCACACGCGCGGCTTCGCCCGTTTGTGCGATGCTGAACGAAGGACGACGCACGCTTGCGGTTTGTTCTGTGGATGTTTCTGCGCGCACCGTGATGCGATCCGATTGTGCAGCGACGTCTTGTACCAGGCCCAGCAAATCGCGGGAGGCATCGCTGTCGTCGGTATGGGTGATCAGTTCGATGGGCGACACCAGTCGCTCAAGGTAACCACGGAGTTGGGTTTTCAGGTTGTCATCGAGAAGGGGGGCGTTGCTCATGGCGTTGTCCTCGTTTGGCGTTGTTGCTGATAGATCAGCCGGGCTTGTGACCCGGCTATCCGGTTTGCCTTGTGGGCGATTTATTTCAATCGTGTTCGGGTAATCAGATCTTGCCAACCAGATCGATCGATGGCGTCAGGGTTTTGGCGCCTTCGTTCCACTTGGCAGGGCAAACCTGGCCAGGATTGTTGGCGACGTACTGTGCTGCCTTCAGCTTGCGCACGGTTTCTTTCACATCACGGGCAATGGCGTTGTCATGCACTTCGCTGGTCTTGATCACGCCGTCCGGGTTGATGACGAAGGTGCCACGCAGGGCCAGGCCGGCTTCAGGAATGTGGACGCCAAAAGCATTGGTCAGGGTGTGGGTAGGGTCGCCAACCAGCGGGAATTTGGCTTTGCCAACAGCAGGTGAGGTTTCATGCCATACCTTGTGCGAGAAATGCGTGTCTGTGGTCACGATATAGACTTCAGCGCCGGCTTTCTGGAATTCCTCGTAGTGATCCGCCGCATCTTCGATTTCGGTAGGGCAGTTGAAGGTAAAGGCGGCTGGCATAAAGATCACCACAGACCATTTGCCTTTCAGTGACTGCTCAGTCACCTCGACAAACGCGCCGTTATGGAAAGCCTGGGTCTTGAAAGGCTGGACGGTAGTGTTGATCAATGAACTCATGGCGTTCTCCGATGGGGTTGGTTAGGAGTTGCCACTGTAGGGGGGAATGAGCTATCGGTAAAGTTGAATGTTTTTATGAGATTAATAACTTATTCTTATTATCAAATCAAAGATGGATCTTTCCAGCCGTCTGGTGGCTTGGCCTACAATGCCATACACCAGAGAGTATGCCACCCAGTCCTGCCGGAGTCCGTAATGTACAAGATCCAGACCTTTAACAAGATTTCCGTGAAAGGCCTCAACCAGTTTGATCGTGCCGATTACGAAGTCGCCAGCGAAATGAGTAATCCTGATGCCATCCTGCTGCGCAGCCACAAACTGGCGGCTGCAGATGTCGGTGCCAGCGTGCGTGGCATCGCCCGCGCCGGTGCGGGCACCAACAATATTCCGGTGAAAGAGATGACCGAGCGAGGCATTGTCGTGTTCAACACGCCGGGTGCGAATGCCAATGCGGTGAAGGAACTGGTGCTGGCCGCGATGTTGCTGGCCTCGCGCGACATTATCGGCGGTGTGCGATTTGTGCGGGATGAACAACAGGAAACGGATGACAGCGCACTGTCAAAATTGCTGGAAGCTGAAAAGAAACGTTTTGCCGGACATGAACTGGCGGGTAAAACGCTGGGTGTGGTCGGGCTCGGTGCCATCGGTGCGCTGGTGGCGAATATGGCGCTGGATCTCGGTATGGATGTGCTTGGCTACGATCCTGCGATTTCCGTGGATGCGGCGTGGCGTTTGTCACATCGCGTCCAGCGCGTGGAAAACCTGCACAGCCTGGTGTCGCGCGTCGATTTTATTTCTCTGCATTTGCCGGTGCTGGATTCCACCCGCAACCTGGTCAACGCCGACTTGCTGAAAGCCATGCAGCCCGGCACCTGTTTGCTGAATTTTGCGCGGGAAGAAATTGTCGACAACAACGCAGTGATTCACGCACTGGAACAGAAACAGCTGTCGAAATACATCACGGATTTTCCCACACTGGCTCTGCTGAAAAATCCGGATGTCATTCCGATGCCACACATCGGCGCCAGCACGGAAGAAGCGGAAGAAAATTGTGCAGTGATGGCGGCCAACCAGCTGAAAGATTTCCTGCTGAACGGCAATATCCGCAATTCCGTGAATTTCCCGACGGTTTCGCTGGAGCGCACGGGTGGTTTCCGTATCGCCGTTGCCAACCGCAACGTACCAAAAATGCTGGGGCAGATTTTGTCAGTGCTGGCCGATGGTGATAACAACGTGATCGACATGATCAATAAAAGCCGTGACGATGTGGCTTACAACCTGATTGATGTCGCGGCAAAACCTGCGGATGATGTGCTGGAAAAAATCCGCGCAATCAACGGCATTATTAACGTGCGGTTGGTTTAGGGTCCGGCGTGCGCAATCAGGTATTTCACCAGCGTGACAATACTGCTGATAAAAATCACCACAAAAATAATGCCTGAGATCACGTAAGATTTCAGGTTGCCCTTGACGAAATCGCGTTCGCGATTCTTGCTGCTTTGCACGCCAAAAGCGGCTGACAGCGTGCTGAGCACAATGGAGCCGAGTCCCGGCTCCTTGAGTTCCTTGTTGCTGTCGTTCTGTTCAGTCATGGTTTCACCTCAAGCGTCATAGCCC
>DAOMGE010000056.1:12322-14275 GCA_035430165.1 Pseudomonadales bacterium
TGCCAGCGATTCCACCTGCTCTTTGGTGATCTTGCCGGTCGCAAAGTAGCGTGCCTGTGGGTGCGAGAAGTACCAGCCGCTGACGCTGGCGGTCGGGAACATCGCAAACGATTCCGTCAGTGTAATGCCGGTTGCTTTTTCTGCATCGAGCAGATCAAACAATTTGCGTTTTTCAGTGTGATCCGGACAGGCAGGGTAGCCGGGCGCAGGACGAATGCCGCGGTAGCGTTCGCGGATCAGCTCGTCGTTGCCGAAGTTTTCGTCGGCAGCATAGCCCCAGAATTCCTTGCGCACACGCTGGTGTAAATGCTCGGCAAACGCCTCCGCGAGACGATCGGCCAGTGCTTTCACCATGATTGATGAATAGTCATCGTGTTTTGCTTCATAGGCTTTTGCCAGTTCATCACAACCGATACCGGTGGTCACAGCAAAACCGCCGACATAATCCTTCAGGCCGCTGTCTTTCGGTGCCACGTAATCGGCGAGCGACAACAATGCCGCGTCGTCGTTCTTGTGGTTTTGCTGGCGAATGTGGTGCAGCGTCGTGAGTGTCTTGCTGCGTGTGTCATCCGCGTACACTTCAATATCATCGTGGTTAACCTGGCTGGCTGGCCACAAACCGAAAACGGCGCGCGCTTTCAGTTTCTTGTTGGCGATAATATCTTTCAGCATCGCTTGCGCATCGTTGAACAGGTTTTTCGCGTGTTCGCCGACCACAGCATCTTCGAGAATATTCGGGTATTTACCGGCCAGTTCCCAGGTGATGAAAAACGGTGTCCAGTCGATGAAAGGCACCAGCGTTTCCAGCGGATAATCGTCGAGCACATGCACGCCCGGTTGTTTCGGAATGGCCGGTGTGTAACCGCCGCCACCCCAATCCAGTTTTGAGCCGATTTTGATCGCGTCTTCGTACGACACCAGGTTGTCACCGGCACGACGCTTCGCCGTGCGTTCGCGCACCGCGACGTATTCCTCTTTCAGGTTGGTGACAAATGTGTCGCGCATTTCGCTGGACAATAACGACGTGGCAACACCTACCGCACGCGAGGCATCTGGCACGTATACCACCTGGTTGTTGTGGTATTGTGGTTCGATTTTCACCGCCGTGTGTGCTTTTGATGTGGTAGCACCACCGATCATCAAGGGTACATGGTAGTCGAGGCGCTGCATTTCTTTGGCGACATGCACCATTTCATCAAGTGATGGTGTGATCAGACCGGACAAGCCGATAATGTCTGCGTTTTCAGTCTTTGCTGCCTGCAGGATTTTCTCGCACGACACCATCACGCCGAGATCCACCACATCAAAATTGTTGCAGCCGAGTACGACACCGACAATATTCTTGCCGATGTCGTGTACATCGCCTTTGACGGTGGCCATCACAATCTTGCCGTTGGACTGGCGGCTGCCTTGCGCCTTGGCGGCTTCAATAAACGGCGTGAGATGCGCCACGGCCTGCTTCATCACGCGCGCACTTTTCACCACTTGCGGTAAAAACATTTTGCCCGCGCCGAACAAGTCGCCGACCACGTTCATGCCGTCCATCAACGGGCCTTCGATCACGTCGAGCGGGCGATCGCTCTGTTGGCGCGCGGCCTCGGTGTCTTCGACGATGTAGGTGGTGATGCCTTGCACCAGTGCGTGTTCGAGGCGCTTGTTCACTGGCCATTCGCGCCAGGCGAGATCTTCCTCGCGCTGCGTGCCGGTGCCGTCGCCCTTGTATTTGTCGGCAATCGCGAGCAGGGCATCGGTCGCGCCGGGATGGCGATTCAATACCACGTCTTCCACTTTCTCGCGCAATTCCTGCGGCAAATCGTCATACACCGCGAGCTGCCCGGCGTTGACGATGGCCATGTCGAGGCCGGCCTTGATCGCGTGATACAGAAATACCGAGTGAATCGCTTCGCGCACGTGGTTGTTGCCACGGAACGAGAACGACACATTCGACAAACC
>DAOMGE010000057.1:0-10241 GCA_035430165.1 Pseudomonadales bacterium
GATTTGCCTCGCATCCGTGCATGAGTGGTGCATGTCTCGCTGAAAACCCCGTGAATAGCAATGTGGTAGCTGGCAAGCTTTTTGCGTTGGAGAACGTGTAGTCCACTCATCCAATCCATAAGACGGGGTATTCCATGTTTATCACACAATATTTTTCTGGCGGTTCCGTCATACGTGCAGCGGGAAGATTGTTCTCGGCAACACTGTTGATGGCGGCTTGTGCTGTCACGCACGCCGATGACAAAAAAGAATTCAATATGGCATGGAGCATTTATGCAGGCTGGATGCCGTGGCCCTATGCCGAGCAATCCGGCATCCTGAAAAAATGGGCCGATAAATACGGTATCAAGATCAACGTGAAACAGCTGGATTACATCGAATCCATCAACCAGTACACCGCAGGCAAATTTGACGCCTGCCTGATGACGAACATGGATGCCCTGACAATCCCGGCGGCGGGCGGTGTGGATACATCTATCGTGATTGTCGGCGATTATTCCAATGGCAATGATGGCCTGACGCTGAAAGGCAAGAAAGACCTGAAAGACATCAAGGGCCAGAAAGTGAATCTGGTCGAGCTGTCTGTCTCGCATTATTTCCTGGCGCGCGCACTCAGCAGCGTGGGTTTGACAGAAAAAGATGTGAAAGTGGTGAATACATCGGATGCGGATATTGTGGCAGCGTGGAATACCAAAGACGTGACAGCGGCAGCGTCGTGGAATCCGCAGTTGTCAGAAATCAAAAAACAGCCGGATACTTATGAGGTGTTTGATTCATCAAAAATCCCCGGTGAAATTCTCGACACGCTGGCGATCAATACGGAAACGCTGAAAGCACATCCCGAATTGGCAAAAGCACTGGTCGGCGCGTGGTTTGAAACGCTGGCGGTGATGTCGAAAGGGGATGCGAAAGCGACCCAGGCCAAAACGGACATGGCGAAATTGTCTGGTACGGATTTGCCCGGTTATGAAGCGCAGCTGAAAACCACCAAGCTGTTTTACACGCCGAAAGAAACACTGGATTTTACCGTCGCCCCGGCGATGCAGACCTCCAACGATCTCGTGCGTAAATTCTCGTTTGACCATGCGTTACTGGGCCAGGGTGCGGCAAGCGTGGATGTGATCGGTATTGCCTTCCCCGGTGACAAGGTGCTGGGCGATGCCAAGAATATCAAGCTGCGTTTTGATCCGTCGTTCGTCGACATGGCGGCGCAAGGCAAGCTGTAATTTTTTCTCCCTGACCCGTTTTCTCTCTGGTACGCTTTGCCGCCTTCGGGCGGCTTTTTTTTGCGCGATATTTTGTGAGCAGGATTTTTAGCCCCGTGCTTCCAGGATGGCGGCGGTCATGATCAATCCTGCGCCACACCATTCTATTGTCGACATACCGGTTTGATTGATCCACATCGAGGTGATGATGGCTGTCACCAGTTCAAGAATAATGATGACAGCCGCGCGCCCGGCTTCCATGTGTGTGACTGCCCACTGGGTGCCGATATTCGCCAACAACATCCAGCCCACGCCAAATCCGCAGGCGAGCCATAGCAGCGAGGGCGTTGCGTTTGATGGCCAATGTTGTACGCCACTGAGTAATACCAGGGCAGAAAAAAATGCGCCGGAAAAAAACATCAGTGCAATTTTCGGTGGAATCGGCAACTGCGGCGTGGCGCGAAAAATAATATTGTTCATGGCATACGCCAATCCCGATGACAGCGCCAGCACATCCGTCCACGAGGGTGGTTTTGCAAGAATATTCACGCCACCGAGAATCAGCCAGGCACCGGACAGTGCCAGTAACACCGACAACACACGCGATGCTGTCAGTTTTTCACCGAGAAATAACAAGCCACCCAACACGGCCCATACCGGCAGCGTGTAGAACAGCGACATGGTTCGCACCACATCCCCATACATTACGCTGGAATTGAAGGCGACGTTCGCATAACCGCCGCACACAAAAATACCGAGAATGACACGCCATTCCGTGCGCCAGCGCTGGCACTGTTGCCACAGCAAGGGCAGGGCAACCAGCGCGACGGAACCGTAGGCGAGCAATAACAATACCGCGCCATCCAGCCCGTGACCGGCGAAATATTTCAGCGGGATCCAGGTGGCACCCCAGATGATGGACGAGCAAACCAGCGCCAGCACGGGCCAGCGTTTTGAAACAGGCATGACAATTATTCCTGGCCGGACGGAAACGTATTATGGGCGTGAAAAAAGGCCATGTCATGATTCGGCCACAGCACCGCGTCATTATCGTGCGCAATCTGTTTCAGTTTGCGGATGCTGTTGATCGCCATGGCCGCATTGTCTTGCCAGCACAGTCCCGGTGCAATTTCCTCGTCGAGATTTTCTGTCAGGTCTGCCGCATCGCCACACAACAATACCGGTTTGCCTTTCGGTAATTCGATCAGCAGTGACATGTGGCCTGCCGTATGGCCCGGTGTTTCAATTGCATGCACACCATGGGCCAGTGCGTAGTCGCCGCAATGCACGCACCATTTCACCGGGTGGCAAAAATCACCATGGAAATAGGCGTCATCCGCCGGTTCCTGCATGGCAGCCAGTTCGCGCTGGTGTACATGCACATCGGCATGCGCGATGTCTGCCAAACCGCCGGCGTGATCAAAATGCAAATGACCGCAGATCACACAATCGATGTCACGCACAGACAGGCCGAGTTGCGCCAGTCGTGATGGCAAGCGTTGTTCTGCAGTCACTTCGGGTGGACCAAAGGCAAAGGCAGGATTTTCGTACCATTGCCTGCGCAGTGGCGGATTATTCACCTTGTTGTAATCACAGCCGACGTCATACAGGATTCGACCGTTTTTTGTCTCGATCAGGTAAGCCAGTATCGGCGCTTCGAGCATGACACCGGCACCCCTGCCACGTGTCGACAGGGTTTTTTCATAGCGATGCGTACCGCACAACAGCGGAGTGAAACGCGTGACGGATGTCATGGCAGCTCCTCAGTGGCCGGTCAGGAATGACACACCATCGACACCGATAAAATCAGCGCCCTGATTGCCGGCCACATCGAAATCGATCGGGTCTTCGTTGGTAAGTCGTTGCGTGCGATAGCGGCAGTAGCAGGCGAGCTGGTTGCTGAAAGGAATCATTTGCGGTGTGGATGCGCCAAACAGGTTGCGATGCAGGGATGGCAGCCGATGCCAGGGCTGGTTGGGTTTTTCATGATGCGCGTTGTGGTAGCCAAAGTTGAGCGTGAAAAGGTTTAACCACGGATGATTAACCGAATGCAGGTTGGTAAATGTATGCGTGGCTTCAAATTCTGCATCGAATGCACCTGGCCCGGCTTTGGATTTTTCTTCCAGTGTTTCATGCAGGTCATACGTGTGCTGGAACGCATCCATGAAGCGCAAGACATGCAGCATCAGCATATAGGCGATCGGATACAACAACAGAATGCGCGGTGCCTGTAGCGCCATCATCGAGAAAAATGCCGTGCGTATCATGAGTACTAACAACACGCGTGCGCGTTGTTCACGGCGTGTCGGCATCACAAACGGCATCACAGGAACCAGCCAGTGCATGACAATATCGAGTGCCGGAATATAAAACCATTCAAGCCCTTGCAGCGTCTGCAGCAACAACGGGTGTTGTTTCAGGTAAGTACGAAAATTGAACGCGACAACATCGGCGCGGTCCACATGGTGGCGAAAATGTTTGTGACGGATGCCTTCATACGTGCCGTAACACGCGCCCGTAATCCACAGCAGGATATTGCCGACGCGCGCGTTGGTTTTGTTGTCGGTAAAAAGCGTGTTGTGCGCGCATTCGTGGATCAGGTAGGCGGCGATGATCATGGCGTGCGCCAGCAGCAACACCCCTGCGCCATTAACAAGCCATTGCGATTGCAGGATTGCCCACCAACCGGATATCACGCCAGCCATGACATAAGTAAATACGAGCAGGTTCGGCAAAACGCCATCGCGATGGCGAAACAGTTGCGGGTAAAGCATTCTCGGACAAGACATCGTGATCCCTGGGTGGGCCGTCCCACTAGGTGTAGCCACTGTTGGCCGTCCAACAGTGCGGTTCAGGAAATAGACGGTAAAAAACAGGCAACATTCAGGCCATGCTATGTCCCGCCCCCTCCCCAACCCCTCCCCCCGTGCGGGGGAGGGGCTAACTGAAAACCCTGCCCCATCTGGGGGGAGGGTGGCGCGCAGCGCCGGGAGGGGGAATCGCGAAGGGATGGCGCTCTTACCTGCACCACAAAAACGCACACGCAACAAAAACGCACAATCAGCGCGCACAAAATCCTTGCAGCGACAAAAAAACACACCATTCACAACAACAGCACAGCCAGAAAAGTTGGCACGCAATATGTATTGCTAACAGTGAACAGGCCACTAGGGTTCCGGCTTCCCGACCGCAAAGGGGAGGTGACTGGTCCGAGAGTGGCCGGCCTCGCCAGAGGTGACACGGAGGGATAAAAGCCCGGGAGATTAGCGGCGCAGTGCGCCTGCCCATTTCTGTCACGCTGGAGGTGAATGTGAAGCGAGCGATCAACCTGAGGCCATCGGGCCCCCTGGCAATCTTGCTGGTGCTGTTGCCTTTTGTGATCGCCGCTGGCATTTATCTGTCTGCATCCATGGCGCGTCATGCTGCCAATGCCAATGACCGTTTGTTGCCGGATATGCAGCAATTGGTCACCGGTATTAGACATGTCGCGATTGATGAAGATGCGCGCACAGGCAATGTGATTTTATGGAGTGATACGCGCGCGAGTTTGCGCCGCCTCGGTTGGGGCATCGGCATCAGCGCGGTTATCGGTTTGCTGTCAGGAATGTTGACAGGGATGTTTCCCCTTATCCGCACCACCTTTGCGCCACCGATTGCCGTGCTGTCGCTAATTCCGCCGATGGCAATCCTGCCGATTATTTTCATTATCTGTGGTCTGGGCGAAGTCGCAAAAATTGTGCTGATCGTGCTTGGCATCGCGCCGGTCATCATGCGCGACATGCAAAACCGCGTGCAGGATTTGCCACGCGAACAAATGATCAAGGCGCAATCACTCGGTGCATCCAGCTGGCAAATTGCCATGCGTGTGGTGTTGCCACAAGTGTTGCCGCGATTGCTGGATGCCTTGCGTCTTTCGCTCGGTGCTGCCTGGTTGTTCCTGATTTCTGCCGAAGCGATTGCGGCAGAAGATGGCTTGGGTTATCGCATTTTTCTTGTGCGCCGTTATATGTCGATGGATGTGATCCTGCCGTATGTGGCATGGATTACCTTGCTCGCCTGGGTGACAGATCGTGTGTTGCACACGCTGTATGTGCGCGCATTCCCGTGGTTGCAGACGCAAGCTGACCAGGGAGATGCGCCATGAGTTTTATTGCGATCCGGCATTTGTGGAAAGAGTACGGTACAAAAGTGGTGCTGGAAAATATTTCACTGGATGTGAATGCCGGTGACTTTATCAGCATTGTCGGCGCGTCTGGTTGTGGCAAGACTACCTTCTTTAAAATGTTGCTGGGCGAGGAAAAGCCCACGCGTGGTGATATGTTGCTCGATGGCGCACCGTGGCCGGAAGAACCGGATGCAGATCGTGGCGTGGTGTTCCAGCGTTACTCGGTGTTTCCGCATCTCACCGCGTTGCAAAATGTATTGCTGGGGCTGGAATTGCGCGATGCGCCGATTGCTGCCCGTTTCTTCGGTGCAAAAAAACGCGCGGCGACAGAAAAAGCACAAGCCATGCTGGATGCAGTCGGCCTTGGCAGCAGTGGTGCGAAATATCCGCATGAATTATCCGGTGGCATGCAACAACGCCTGGCACTGGCGCAATCCTTGATTCGCGAACCTAAAATTCTATTGCTGGATGAACCGTTTGGCGCGCTGGATCCCGGCATCAAGGCCGACATGCACGCGCTATTGCTGCAGTTGTGGGCAGAAAAAAAATTCACCGTATTCATGGTCACGCACGATATCAAGGAAGGCTTTGCACTGGCGACGCGTGTGCTGGTATTTGACAGGGTTCGTATTGATCCGCATGAACCGGATGCCTACGGCGCAAAAATTTCGTATGACTTGCCACTGGATCACAAGCATAAACACAAATCCTGAATACAAAACCTGCAACAGATAGGAATGCATCACATCATGAGTACGCTGTATAAATCTGACAACTATCAGCCAGAAAAGGTCTGTTATCGCGAAACGCTGCGCGGTGGCATGGGTTGGTCAATGGTGGTGAAACGCGGTTTTGCATTGCGGCTCACGGCGCTGGCCGACAACGCCAATGTCGCGCTGCTCGCGTTCAATGCGCAACAGCCGCTTGACCGTTACAACATGCCCGACACACTCAAATGCCAGCATACCTTCTTACTGGCACAAGGCCATATCCTGTATTCCGATATGGGTCAGGCCATGCTGTCGATCGTGCACGACACCGTGGGTTGGCATGACACGGTGAGCGGTGTCAGCACACGTGACATCGTGCAGCACAAATACGGTGACGGCACGTACCAGGATTTGCGCAACGCGTGGCATCGAAATGGCCGCGACCTGTTACTGGTGGAACTCGGCAAGCACGGCCTCGGCCGCCGCGACCTGGTGGCAAACGTCAATTTTTTCAGCAAAGTGAAAACTGACAACGATGGCACGATGCAGTTTGTGCCGGATCACAGCAAAGCCGGTGACGTAATCGATTTGCGCGCAGATATCGATGTGCTGGTGGTGCTCGCTACGGTGCAGCATGTGATGGATCCATCCACACACTATGCGCCTGTTGGTGTTACGGCAGAAATATGGGAATGCGGTGTGGCGGGTGATGATGATATCTGTCGCCAGGCGCGGCCAGAAAATGCACGCGGGCTTGATATCAGTGCCAGCTGTTTTTGCCAGCATGCCCACGCTGACACAAGAACAGGAGTGCAGCTGCCATGAAAGGTTTTTGTATAAAAGACAGTGCGCTCGATTGCACGGCTGCCGCATCGCGTTTCATTGTTAATGCCGGTGATTATTGGTTGCATGAATTGAAAGCGGGTGAGGTGTTGCGCATTGTGGATCTGGAAGGCAACCAGGCCGTCGATACCTTGTTTTTCAATGCGGATGATCCGTACGATCGTTACAGCGCGGTTGATACCTTGCGCGCACAAGGCAATGTCTATCTCACCGTCGGTTCACGTCTGTTGGCACAAAGCGGTAAAACGCTGGTGGAAATCATTGCGGATACCTGTGGTCGTCATGACACGCTGGGCGGTGCTTGCGCATCGGAAAGCAACCGGGTGCGCTATGCACTGGACAAGCGTTACATGCACAGTTGCCGCGACAGTTTTTTACTGGCGCTTGCTGAAAATGAAACAGGATTAAGAAAGCGCGATCTCGGCCACAACGTCAATTTTTTCATGAACGTGCCGGTCACACCGGAAGGCGGCTTGACGTTTGCCGATGGCATTTCCGAACCGGGAAAATACGTGGAAATGCAGGCGATGATGGATGTGATTGTGCTGGTATCGAATTGCCCGCAGTTGAATAACCCGTGCAATGCCTACAACCCGACACCGGTAGAGATGTTGATATGGAGTGCAGGCCATGTTTGATACCGTACTGATTGCCAACCGCGGCGCGATTGCCTGCCGCATTATCCGTACGCTGCGAAAGATGAACATTCGTGCGATAGCGGTGTACACCAAAGCTGATGCCGATTCCCTGCATGTGCAACTGGCGGATGCGGCGGAACTGATCGGCGAGGGTCCGGCAGCGGATTCGTATCTGAATGTAGAAAAAATTCTGGCGGTGGCGCAAAAACACGGCGCACAGGCGATTCATCCCGGCTACGGTTTTCTCAGTGAGAACACCGATTTTGCGGCGGCGTGTGCGGCACGTGGCATGGCATTTGTCGGCCCGCGTGCGGAACACATTACCGCGTTTGGCTTGAAACACACGGCGCGCGCACTGGCTGAAAAAACCGGCATTCCGCTCGCGCCCGGTACAGGTTTGCTGGACGATGTGGATGCCGCCATCAGCGCGGCAAACACTATCGGCTATCCCGTGATGTTGAAAAGCACAGCGGGTGGTGGCGGCATCGGCATGCAGATTTGCCGTGACGCGGACGATCTCGCCAATGCCTTCGATTCGGTACAGCGTTTGTCGCGCAATAATTTTGGCAACGCGGGTCTGTTTATCGAAAAATATATTGAACACGCGCGCCATATCGAAGTGCAGGTGTTTGGTGATGGCAAAGGGCGTGTGATTGCTCTCGGTGAGCGCGATTGTTCCTTGCAGCGCCGTAACCAGAAAGTGGTGGAAGAAACGCCGGCACCGTGCATATCCGAAATTGTGCGCAGTGCCTTGCACAATACTGCCATCCGTTTGTGCGCGGCTGTCAATTACGCCAATGCTGGCACGGTTGAATTTATTTACGATGCCGCGACGCAGGAATTCTATTTTCTCGAAGTGAATACACGGCTGCAGGTGGAGCACGGTGTCACCGAAGCGGTAACCGGTATCGATCTCGTTGAGTTGATGTTGCAGCAAGCCGCTGGGGAATTGCCGCCGTTGCAAAAAATGGTGGTGCAGTCTCGCGGTCATGCGATCCAGGCGCGCCTGTATGCCGAAGATCCGTGGCGCGATTTCCAGCCGCAGTCCGGCTTGTTGACCTGCGTGAAATTTCCTGGGGGATTGCGCATTGATCACTGGATAGAAGCGGGTGTCACCGTACCTGCATTTTATGATCCGATGCTGGCCAAAGTTATCGTGCATGCTGACACACGCGCTGCCGCACTCGAACAATTGCACGATGCTTTGCAGCAGACCGTGGTGCAGGGTATCGAAACCAATCGCGATTATTTGTGCGCGTTGTTGCAAGATGAAACCGTCAAAAAGTCAAAAATGACGACGCGTTACCTGAACGATTTTCGCTGGCAATCATTTGCAGTGGATGTGCTGGAGGGCGGCACGCATACCACGGTGCAGGATATACCGGGACGGCTGGGTTACTGGGATATCGGCGTGCCACCGTCCGGCCCGTTTGATGATTTCAGTTTTCAATTGGGAAACCGTTTGCTGCAAAATGACAATGATGCAGCAGGATTGGAAATCACCTTGAATGGCCCGACCTTGCGCTTTCGCAGTGCAACCCAGATTGCATTAACCGGCGCGGCATTTCCCGCCACACTGAATGATAAACCGGTGCCGTTCTGGCAAACGTTGACGGTGCAAGCAGGCGATACGCTGGTTGTGGGTCGCGCTGCGGATGCGGGTGCGCGCTGCTACCTGTGTGTACGCGGCGGTGTGCAGGTAGAAAATTATCTTGGCAGCAAAAGCACGTTTACGCTGGGGCAATTCGGTGGTCACGGCGGACGCACCTTGCGCATCGGTGATGTGTTGCATCTGGATCGCCATGCAACATCGGCAAAGAAAAACGCGTTACCGGATGCTGCACAACCGGTGATTGCGCACGCATGGCAATTGCACGTGATGGTAGGGCCGCATGCAGCGCCGGATTTTTTTACGCAAAACGATATCGAAACGTTTTTTGCTACCGCGTGGGAAGTGCATTACAACTCCAGCCGTACCGGTGTGCGGCTGATAGGCCCGAAACCGGAGTGGGCGCGCGTCGACGGCGGTGAAGCCGGTTTGCATCCCTCCAATATCCATGACAATGCGTATGCCATCGGCGCAGTGGATTTTACCGGCGACATGCCGGTGATTCTCGGGCCGGATGGGCCAAGTCTCGGTGGATTTGTCTGCCCGGTCACCGTGATTGCGGCCGAACGCTGGAAGCTCGGTCAGTTGCGTCCCGGTGATCGCATTCATTTTGTGCCTGTCGATGCAGAAGCGGCGTCGAACATTTCGGCGGATCGTGAATTTATATTGCAGCACTTGCAATGCGCACCACAGAAAACCATTGCCACCGTGCGCAGTCCGGCGATCATCAAAACGCTAGGCGAGCGAGATGCATTTTCAGGTGTGGTCTATCGCGCAGCGGGCGACCAGAACTTGTTAGTGGAATACGGGCCGCTGGTGCTGGATATCAATCTGCGTTTTCGTGTGCATGCGCTGTGGCAATGGCTCACAGCGCAGAAAATCCATGGCATTGTCGATATCACCCCCGGCATCCGTTCGCTGCAAGTGCATTACAACAATGCAATACTTTCGCGCCATGCGCTGCTCGATATTCTCGCGCAGGCGGAAACGGAATTGTCCAATATTGAAGACATGGTCGTACCGTCGCGCGAAGTGTGGTTGCCCTTGTCATGGGATGATCCGGCGACAAGA
>DAOMGE010000057.1:10341-13619 GCA_035430165.1 Pseudomonadales bacterium
TGGACGCCGGAAAACGCGGTCGGTATCGGCGGTTCTTATCTGTGTGTGTACGGCATGGAAGGGCCGGGCGGTTACCAGTTTGTCGGCCGCACCTTGCAGATGTGGAATCGCTGGCGCACGACAGAGGCTTTTGAAAAACCGTGGCTGTTGCGATTCTTTGACCGCATCCGTTTCTTTCCGGTGAGCGCAGGGGAATTGCTGGAGATACGTGAGGCATTTCCACGTGGCGGCTACAACATCCGCATTGAGGAGGGCACGTTTAATCTGCGTGAGTACAACGCATTTCTCGCCAATCACAACGACAGTATCGCTGCGTTCAAAAATACGCAGCAGGCTGCGTTTGATGCGGAACGCGAGCGCTGGTTGCAACTGGGGCACGCCGATCTGTCACTGCCGATGGAAGCCGAGTTGGGTGATGACCGTGAGATTGCACTCCAGGAAAACGAAGTGCTGATTGCCAGCCATGTGCCGGGCAGTGTGTGGCAAGTGACGGTGCAGGCGGGCGAGGTTGTGGAGGCTGACATGCCTGTGGTGATTGTCGAGTCGATGAAAATGGAAATGGCGGTGTCGTCGCCGAAAAAAATGCGCATTACCAAAGTCCTGGCGACGGCAGGTATGCAAGTGCAACCCGGTACGCCGCTCGCGATTGCTGAATGGGTGAGTTAACACGATGCTGCCTGATAAATACACCATCACCGATTTACGGCAGCGCTACCAGTGTGGCGATATTTCACCACGGGATGTCATGCAACAGGTGTTGCAACGCATTGCGCGTGATAGTGAAAATCCTGTGTGGATACATGTATTAACGGAAGCAGAATTATCTCCTTACCTGGAAGTGCTGCAAAAAAAGGATTTTGCAACACATCCGCTGTGGGGTGTGCCGTTTGCGATCAAGGATAATATTGACCTTGCAGGTGTTGCTA
The DNA here is from genome assembly GCA_035430165.1 of Pseudomonadales bacterium. Taxonomy (GTDB): domain Bacteria; phylum Pseudomonadota; class Gammaproteobacteria; order Pseudomonadales; family UBA7239; genus UBA7239. The sequence continues at coordinate 11,268 of DAOMGE010000057.1, forward strand.
CGACTGCGGCCTGTCCTGCGTATTCGTATGTGCCGAAACAGCACGCCTTTGTGGTGCAGAAACTGCTTGATGCCGGTGCAATTCCTGTCGGCAAAACCAATCTTGACCAGTTCGCCACCGGGTTGGTCGGCACGCGTTCGCCTTACGGTGCCGTGCGCAATGCGTATCGTCCTGAATACATCAGTGGCGGTTCCAGTTCCGGTTCTGCTGTTGCTGTGGCGCGCGGGCATGTGGCGTTTTCCCTCGGTACCGACACGGCAGGCAGCGGGCGTGTGCCGGCTTCCCTGAACCGGTTGGTCGGTGTGAAGCCATCAAAAGGGTTGTTGGGTACCACGGGTGTGGTGCCGGCGTGCCGTTCGCTGGATTGTGTCAGCCTGTTTGCACACAACGTCGATGATGCCAGTGTCTTGTTGCAAGCGACACAGGCTTATGATGACGCGGATATTTTCAGTCGTGTGTTTGCGCTGGATAAGCATTTGCCTTCACAAATCATTATCGGTGTACCGCGCGCGGATCAACTGGAATTTTTTGGTAACTACGAAGCGCGCCAGTTATTTGGCAACACGATTGCCGGCCTGCATGCACAGGCGTGTAAGGTCGTCGAGATTGATTTCCTGTTGTTCATGCAGGCTGCAAAATTGTTGTATCAGGGGCCATGGGTGGCTGAGCGCTGGCTAGTGGTGCGCGATATGATCGAGCACCAGCCGGATGCAATGCTGCAGGTGACACGCAGTATCATCGCGTCGGCACGACATTTTTCTGCAGCCGATGCGTTTGCTGCGCAGTACCAGCTCGCGGCTTTGCGGCGCGCGATTGAACCTGTTCTCGCCAGTGTTACTGCCATTATCACGCCGACTATCGGTTCGCCATTCACGCGCGATGAAGTCGCCGAGTCTCCTGTGCAGCGCAACACCGATCTCGGTTATTACACCAACTTCATGAACCTGCTGGATCTCGCCGCGGTTGCAGTGCCTGCCGCACCCTTTGCCAATGGCTTGCCGAATGGCGTGACGCTGTTTGCCGACAGCGGCAGTGACTTGATGTTGCTGGAAATAGCCAGGCAGTTTTTTCCGGAGAAAAATTCACATGACTGATCATGCAGCAATGATGGATATCGTCGTTTGCGGTGCACACATGCGCGATTTGCCACTGAACACGCAATTGACGGAGCGCGGCGCACAATTTCGTGAATTGGTGCAGACAGCGAATTGTTACCGTTTCTACGCATTGCCGGGTGGCCCCCCATTCCGGCCCGGACTGGTTCGTGTGGCAGAAGGTGGCGGCAGTATCGAGGCTGAAATCTGGTCGCTGCCCGCTGCGCGCTGGGGCGATTTTATGGCGCTGGTTCCCTCGCCGCTGGTGATCGGTACGGTGAAGTTAAGCGATGGCCGCAGTGTGAAGGGGTTTCTTTGCGAAGCCGTTGCCACCGATGGCGCGCAAGACATCACGGCACTGGGCGGGTGGCGAGGTTTTCTGGCATCGCAGTGATCCGGCGCAGCTTTCTACAACAAATATTCCATCTGCCGCCATTTCAAATCTTGTAAGATGCACCGGCAAGCTATAGGCCAAAGCATCTTCTGACAATGGAGTCACCCGATTATGTTAATGAAAGAAAAAGCGACAGCAGTCCTGGAAAATGAAAATTACCTGACCAGGGTTACGCACCGCAATCACGAATATTTCACCGATGAACCCACGGAATTCGGCGGACAGGATAAATACACCACGCCGCAGGAATTGTTGTTGGGTTCCCTCGCATCTTGCGTGGCCACGACGTTGCGGATGTACGCCAATCGCAAGGGCTGGGATCTGGGTACGATTTGTGTGGATGTCACTATGCGTTCTATCAAAACGGATCACGGCGCCGAATTTGAATTCAACCAGAATTTCAGCTTCAGCCGCAGCGCGAATCTCACCATCGAGCAGCTGAATCGTCTGGTGGAAATTGCGAAGAAATGCCCGGTGGCACAGATCATCCAGAAAACCACCAAAATTGCCTATGTGCTGGGTGAAGAACACTGATGTTGACAGGTAGGGGCGGGTCTTGTGCCCGCCCGGTCCATCCATCCGGATAAATTCAAAATACAGGCAGGCACAAGACCTGCCCCTACAGATACGCCCCACATCATTTGCCCGCACTTCGGCCAGCTGCTACAGTCGTCCCGACACCAATAAATACGCAACAGCAAAAAGGGACTGCTTCATGCGCTCGCCAGTTTCCATCGCCATTACCCGCTTCCTGTCAGTCGCTGTGCTCGTTATGCCGCTGTGGGCGAACGCTACAACAGAACGGGCGACTGAACCCGCGAACAAAGGCGTCGCCATCGGCTCATCCGGTTTCAACGACATGAT
>DAOMGE010000058.1:0-13468 GCA_035430165.1 Pseudomonadales bacterium
GTTTGTTTTTTAATCCCTCCGGCACCTTTTCCCCGGCATGGCGCAACTCGATGTAGAGCGGTCGCCGGGTCTGGGTCTGCAGCCGTTTGTGCAAGGCTTCCTCGTAATAATCCACTTCGATATTGCCGACAAAATCCGCCGGCCATTGTTTGCGGTTGTGCCACTGGTGTGGTGTCACTTCCAGTTGCTGTTCATGATAGGCGGCAAACAGGTAATGGAAAAATTCGTGCTGCAACCACTGTGACAGCACAACACGACGTTCGCTGTCTGTCAGCGCACGTCGGCCATACTGGTTTGCGGTTTGCAGGAACTTGAAATCCTCGCTGACAAAACACGGCGAACGGCTTTGCGCCGGGCCAGAGCGCATACCACCCGTGACAAAATGTTCACCTGCAAACGCTGCACCTTTGGGTACATGGGATGGATAGACGAGATGCCACCAGTCTGTGCTGCGCGCAATGTCTGCGGGTACCGCCTTCCAGATCTGTTCACTCGCTTCGCGCGACATTTTCACACCGCCGCGATGCGGGGCAACCTGCACGGTTAATTCCGGCAGATGCACATACACCCGTTTTACCTGGAGATGCCCTTGCGTCATCGCCAGGATGTAATCGTCAAACAAGCGATAGGATTCATCCACCAGTTGTTCGCCCGCCGCGCCATTGAGAGCCGGATCCAGCGTGCGCGTCACAACCTTGCCTTCTTGCGTGTCCAGCTCTTCCCGGGTGGTCGGTTCCGTGCCGGCAGATTTTCCCACCAGCACCACCGTCAACTGCACCGTTGCCTCTGGCGCTGCAGGCTGCAGGTTGTTCATGCGCCATTCGACACAATCCGTCAGCATGCGCAGCGCCGCGTAGACCGGCGGCGTGCCGAAACTGGCGATGGATTGCAGCGCAACAGATTCCGCCTGCGCGGTTTTCCACGCCGGATCACCGGGCGGTACATCCTTCCACAACACCTGGAGTATGTTGCGGGCTGCACGATAATCCTGCTGGCGATACGCCGCTTCTGCGGTGAAGTAGGTGTCAATGGCACGCTGGTAGAGCGGCGAGAATTTGGCAATACCCAACGGCCCGAGCAAGGTTTGTGAAGGCGTTAGTGAAGTGACGGGTGACTCCTGCGCGCTGGCAAACCCTCCCAGCAGCAACAGCAACAGACAAAAATATTTGCGCATGAGTTTTTTATTCCGCTGCGCGGTATTCCGCATGGTAACGAAAGGTATTCTTGACTTTCTTGGCGTCGTACATCGCAGTGTCAGCAAGACGACACAACTCATCCGGATGGTGTCCGTCTTGCGGATAAATGGAAATTCCTGCACTGGCATAAACGCGGACTTCCTTGCCATCGATGTCGATCGGGATGGCAACGGTGTGCAGCATCTTGTTGAGTACCACATCGATATCACTGCGCTTTTTCACACCCTGCAGGATCAGCGCGAATTCATCGCCACCCATGCGTGCAGCAATATCCGTATGACGGATCACCTCACGCAAGCGTTGCGAGGTCACTTTCAGCACCTTGTCGCCGGCGTAGTGACCGAGCGTATCGTTCACCGGTTTAAAACCATCGAGATCAATGTAGACCAGCGCCACATGGAAACGTTTTTCATCGGCTTCACGCATGGCAGATTTCACTCGCTGGAAAAATTCCTCGCGATTGGGCAAATCGGTCAGTGAATCGTGGCTGGCCTTGAACGCAAAACGGCGACGCTCTTCCTGCAGCCACTGGTTCAGGCGTTCATTGACGTGTTCGTAAATAATCAGTGCCGACACCACCATGAAACACAACACGATCGGCAAGACACGCTCGATCAGTTGCAAGGTTTCTGTATCGGACAATTGCCACGCTTCAAGACCCAGCGTCTTCATGGCGAGCAAGGCAATCATGGTGACGAAAATCATGATCGCCCACACCATCCCCGAACGGGGGCCAGCGAGTGGAAACACAAACACCGGCACCACAATCCACAGCGGCATGATCGGCGACACGCCATAGCCACCGGTGAGCATGACGCCGGAGAGCACCGCCGCATAAATCGCCAGCACCGCGATATTGCCGGCGAGCACATAGGAGTTGCGGCGGCGGAACATGACCAGCGCCAGGATGTACAACAGTGCCGATCCGGTCACCACGCAGGCAGCTGCCATCTTGGCCTGTGATGACAAGGAGGTTGCCAGCATCCCCACCCCGGCAAACAGGCAGATTGCCAGGTTGATCAGGATGATGCCGATCACGATATAGGCGCGGGTGCGCTGTGTACGGTCTGCGCGGATAGCCAACGGCACAAACTGGTCCAGCAGCGACAGCCATGTCCCGAAACGTTGACCTTGCCGGCGATGTTTTCTCACTGCTGTCGACTGCTCACTGTGGCGGTTGCGCTTACGAACGGGGAACGCCGTGTATCCACGCATAGATCAGGCTGATCACGGTCAGGCCGGTCACAATCACCGTGAGCACGGTCATCAGCAACCAGGGTCGGAACGGTGCGCGCTCGTACTGGTGTACGGTGGAATTGAGGTATTCGTTGACGCGGGCGAGATCTTCATCCGACAGCTTTTTTTCTGGCATGCCGGAGGGTGTGGTGGTCGGATTGGACATAGGCGCTTCTTTACCAGGGAAAGGCCCGTGCAGGCCGTTGTCGTCATTGTATGCATCCACGCTACTGTGCAGGATGCCCCAAGTCAACCGCCACAACAGGAGGTGTGCTGTTGCCGTTTTTTGGCGCTACACTGGCCGCATCCTGTCAACACCTGCAGACCAACCCTTACGGATAAACATTCAGGAAAGCCTCATGCGTCTGGTTGTCATCAGCGGCCGATCCGGCTCCGGCAAAAGTACCGCCCTGCACGTACTGGAAGACGAAGGCCTGTACTGCATCGATAACCTGCCCGCTGGCCTGCTCGGGCCACTGGTGCAACAGATGCAGCAGGAGGCAAGCACCACCAAGGGCGTGGCGGTGAGTATTGATGCCCGCAATACCAGCCGCGATCTTGCGCTGTTTCCTGCCATGCTGGGTATCGCACGCGAACACATGGATTGCGAAGTCATCTATCTCGACGCACAAAAACCGATCCTGATCCGCCGCTTCAGTGAAACACGCCGCAAGCATCCGCTTTCCAGTGGCGATACCGATCTGTCAGCGGCCATCGAAGCCGAAAAAAAATTGCTCGAGCCGATTGCCGCACTGGCCTCACTCACGATCGATACCAGCGACCTGAACCTGTACCAGTTGCGCGACCTGGTACTGAGTCGTGTCGCGCGACAATCCAACGCCGACCTGTCGCTGCAATTCCTGTCTTTCGGTTACAAACACGGCATCCCGGTCGATGCCGATCTGGTGTTCGATGTGCGCTGCTTGCCGAATCCGTACTGGAAACCGGAATTGCGCGGCTATTCAGGACTCGACCAGCCGGTGATTGAATTCCTGGACCAGGAAGAACAAGTGCAAACCATGCAGCAAGACTTGCAAGCTTTCCTGCAAAAATGGTTGCCTGCCTACAAACAGAATCGTCGCTACCTGACTGTTGCCATCGGTTGCACCGGCGGACAACACCGGTCGGTCTACCTGTGTGAAAAACTGCGCAAATATTTTCGCGTTGACTATGAAAATGCACAGGCCCGGCATCGTGAACTGGGCGCGTCGGGTTGAGACTACGGCCATGATAGAAACGACACTCGACATCATCAACAAACTCGGCTTGCACGCACGTGCCGCATCCAAGCTGACAACACTGTGCGCCCGGTTCAAGAGCAGCATTGTTTTTTACAAGGGCACGCAACGGGCCGATGGCAAAAGCATCATGTCACTGATGTTACTCGCTGCCGGTTGCGGCACAACACTGCAAGTGCATTGCGACGGCGCCGATGAACAGGAAGCACTGGCAGCCGTAAAAACACTGTTTGCTGATCGCTTCGGCGAACCGGAATAACCGCTGGCGCAACCTTACAACCGGCTGTAAAAGCCGTGTTGCTGCACCACCACCCCTTCCATTTCCAGATCCAGCAACGCCGCTGACATCACGTCCACAGGCAAGCGACAACGCTCGGCCAGCACGTCGAGTGTCACCGGCATGTAATCCAGCAAACGGAATACACGCACAGCCTCGTCTGACAACGCGCTGTGTTTGCTGTGCAAGGTTTCCACGGTTTCACATTCACGCTGCTTGAATGCCAGCAGGCCGCCGAGCTCGTCGACAATATCCTGCGTCGTTTCCACCAGCTTCGCACCTTGACGGATCAGCGCATGACAACCGCGATGAAACACGGAACGCACCGATCCCGGCAGCGCGAACACTTCACGGCCCTGCTCCATCGCATAACGCGCTGTGATCAGCGAACCGCTTTGCAGCGACGCCTCGATCACCAGCGTACCGAGACTCATGCCGCTGATGATGCGATTGCGGCGCGGGAAATTTTGCGCAACCGGTGAAGTCTGTGGCGCAAATTCCGTGACGACAGCACCACCGCCCGCCACTATGTCGGCAGCCAGTTTCTGGTGTCGTTGCGGATAGATGTCATCGATGCCGGTCGCAATCACGGCAACAGTTTTCCCTTGCGCCTGCAATGCGCCACTGTGCGCTGCGCCATCGATACCGAGCGCGAGGCCGCTGGTAATCGCGAGGCCGTGTTGCGCCAGTGTCGTGGCAAATTCACGCGCCAGGTCCAGCCCGCTCGCCGATGCATTGCGACTGCCCACCAGTGCAAGCTGCGGCAAGTGCAGGCAATTCACATCACCGAGTACATACAGCAGCGTCGGTGCCGAATGGGTTTGTGCCAGCAACGCCGGATAATTTTCGTGTTCGGCATGCAGTAATGTCGCGCCGGCGACGCCAGCCCGATCCAGGTCGCGCTGTGCCTGTTGTCGTAAAACGCTGTCAGGTTTTCCTGCGCAGAAATCCAGCCACAGTGCAGCCGGATCCGGTTTCAGGATCGCACGTAATGCGTGGGGGGAAACGCCGAGCAAACCGTTCATGCCGCCGGTTTTCTCGAGCAGGTTGCGCTGCGAGACCGGACCGAGTTCCGGCAGTCGGTTCAGTGCCAGCCAGGACAGCTGGCTATGGTCTTCAAAAGCATCCATGCTTTTTTCCTCTAGTCAGGTTCGCTGTGAATCTTAATAAAATCCAGCAAGACATAAAAGATTGCTGATACCACAATCCATTGCAAAACTATTGTACTGGCAACAGGAACCGATGCGTATTCCGGTAGCACAAGACTGTAGTCAAAATGATTGGCAAGCGGCGTGAGCAACATCACGGGGCTGCCCTTGTCTGTCGAATCCGGTACCAGCAGGAACAAACGGTTAGCCAGCGCCTGTCCCACCATAAACAATGAAAAAACAGACCAGAAAGCAACACCCTGCTTTTCAATCCTGTCCAGTATTGCACCGCACAGCAGGCAAAGCACAGGCGATGCCCATGAAAAAAAACGGTTGGTATCCGAGCCGCCCAGATAGGCAATCGCACAGCAGCCGAACAGAAAACAGGCAACTTCCTGGTTGCGTGCAAAAAAACGCAGGGACACCCTGCGAAAATAAATAATCCAGGGAATGAAAAGTCCGAAAGACATGAAAGCGGAATACAAGATTTGTCCCAGGCCTTTCTTGTACAGCCAGACCAGCGTCGTATCGTAATAATTGTGCGGGTCACTTACCGGAATTGCGTAATGGGTTGCAGCAATGGTTGCCATGGACAGCAGGACAGGCAAACACAGGATTGCATCATTTTTCAGGACAGACCTGAACGACAGGAAAAGCGGCGTTCCGGCGCTGAAGTGATTACCGGAAAACAGGGCCGCAACAGCGACAATAAAAAATGTTTCCCTGCACAATGTCCCCAGCACAGTGATAACACAAAACAACACCAGCAACAAAAGCCGCGAAACGGAATTGTTACGGATTGCCCGGAGCACACAAAGACCTGCCAGCGCAAAAGCAATCATCGCCGGATCAACATAAGCAGGATAATGCGCAATATAGCGCGCCGGATTTTGCCAATGGGTAACAAACAAAAGAATCACCAGTGCCTTGATCCTGCCCGAGACGATTACACCATCCATCAACAGGAAAAGAAAAAGCGATGCGGCACAGGCAAAAACAGCATTGATGCAAAAAAAGCCATCAAGCATGTTTTGTGGAAAAAATTCTGCTACCAGCCAGGGAACGCCCACACGGTATATAAAAGGCGCGATGGGGCCGACCAGCGGTTTTTGCTCTGCCAGATCAACCGCCATTTCATGATAAACCGAACCATCCCAGCCGAAGCCGCCGCTTTCAGAGATCGGCGATTGCGAAAATTTCCCGACAAGAATGACTGCAAGCGTCGCAGCAATCACCAGCAAAATGCCCCAGACATTCCGTGACAGCATCAGGGCAAACCCATCGCGCGGCGCATGATTTCACGTTTGGCCAACGGCAAGGCATCGAGACTGCGCATGCCGGCATTGCGCAACCAGCGCACCGGCAATTCCTTGCGTGAAAACACCCGCTTGAACATTTCCATTACAGCAGTCATGGTCAGGTTGTCACCACGGCGGCGGCGTTGGTAGCGCTGCAACACACTGCTGTGTGCAACGGCAATGCCGCGCGCATGCGCTGACAACAATTCCTCGGCCAGTGCTTTCACATCCATAAACCCGAGGTTCACACCTTGCCCTGCAAGCGGATGAATGGTGTGTGCCGCATCACCAATCAACACCACATGATCGCGATAATACACCTGCGCATGACGTTGCCGTAACGGAAACGCAAAACGGTTGCGCACCTCAAGAATTTCCCCGAGCCGATGCTCGATAGCCTGATCCAGTTTTCCTGCAAATTCTGCTTCCGGCAAATCCAGCAAGGCTTGCGCCTGTTCCGGCACAATGGACCAGACGATCGACGACCAGTGCTCATCGCCATCGTTCGCACGCAATGGCAAGAAAGCCAGTGGCCCACTGGCCATGAAACGCTGCCGTGCGGTGCGTTGGTGCGAAACGGCTGTCTTCACGGTGGCGACAATGGCGGTATGGCCATAATCCCATTCCATGATTTTTATGTCGGCAAGATTGCGCAAGGTCGACACCGCACCATCCGCCGCAACCACCAGTCTTGCATGCACCGTGCGTTTGTCATGCAACACCAGTTCACAGGTGGATGCTTGCGGATCATTGCCGCGCAGATCCGCCACAGAGGCCGGGCACAACCACTGGATGTTGTCAGCCTGCTGCAATTTTTTTTGCAAGGCATCGACGATCAGTGAATTTTCAACGATATAACCCAGGGCCGGTTGCTGCACGTCTGCACAGTCAAAGGCAATGTGCGCTGTGCCTTCCGCATCCCACACCTGCATGTGTTCGTAAGGGGAAACGCGCTGTGCGTAGATATCCTGCCACACGCCAAGTTTTTCCAGGAATTGTTGTGACGCCGCGCTGAGTGCCACCACACGCGCATCAAAAAAATTGTCACGCGTGAATGCTGTGGCTTGCTGGTTTTCAATCACGATCACACGGTACGCTGAACCGGCCAGCGCACAGGCCAGCGCACTGCCTGCCATAGCGCCACCGACAATGGCGATATCACAGTCCAGCCTGTCGTGTGTCCCTGTCATCATCAGATTCCTGTCGCCTGCCGCGCAAATTTTTCACGCAAGCCCGGCAAGAAATCCAGCCCGAGCAAGGCGGCACTACGAAACGCCACTTGCGGCAATTCACGCGAGCCAAACAAACGCGGCAACCAGTCGCTGACAGTGACTGTCTTGTGCTGGTCCCAGGTCTGTTTGCGCAAGTATTCCTGCAGGGTTGCCAGCTTGCCGGGATCAGTCGCCGATGCGGCGGCGAGCGTTTCTACCAGCGCCAGGCAATCGCGCAGGATGAGATTGAATCCTTGCCCGGCTACCGGATGCAAATGGTGTGCAGCACTGCCCAGCAGCACCACACGCGAACGTACCTGTTCACGCGCTTGCACACGCTGCAATTCATAACAGTGTCGCGCACCGACACCGCCTAATTTTCCACAGCGATCACCGAGGCGATCCTGCACGCACTGCAGGAATGCCTTGTCGGGCAAGGCCATCAATGTGTCCACATCGGCTGACGGGACTGTCCATACCAGCGCCGCACGGTGCTTATCCTCGCAATCAACCAGCGGCAACAAGGCAATCGGCCCGGTGTCGGTAAAGCGTTCATACGCCACGCCCTTGTGCGGCATATCGAGCTGCAGGTTTGCGATCACCGCATGCTGGTCATACGGCACGGTATCGGCGGCAATGCCAAGCTGCTGGCGCAAGGCCGATTGCGCGCCGTCTGCAATCACCACCAGTTTGCTGTGCAGCACGCTGGATTTTTCTGCGCTGACAGAAATTTCTGCAGATTCTGGCAACAGTTTTATCGAATCCACCAACGCGGGGCTGATGATGTTGACGGATGCATCCTGCAGGAGTTTATCCAGCAACACATTGCCGAGTATGCGGTTCTCGATCACGTAACCGAGTGCAGGCAAGGATAATTCGCTGGCACGCATCAACATACCGAGTGGCCGATGCCGCTCGGAAACGTGTACTTCACCAATAGGCTCGGCGCAGGCTGCAAGGCTGTCCCAGACACCGAGCATCTGCAGGATGTGTTGTGTGCTGCACGACAAGGCCGTAGAACGCGCATCAAAACTTGGCACACGCCATTGCGCCTCGCTGGCGACCTGCAACGGAAACTGTTCGATGAGTGCAACGGAAAAACCGGGCAGCTTTTGCGACAACAACAATGCCAGTCCGGCACCGGCCATGCCGCCGCCGATGATGGCAATGTCGAAGGTATCGCTCACTTTTTACCACTGCCTTTTCTGGCAGCTGCTGTAGCGCTGGCCGATTTTTTGCCTGACGCCGCCCTGGCAAGGGCTTTCTGTTTTTTCGCGGCCGCTTTCAGTGCAAGTTTCTTGGCTTCCGGCGTTCTCAACACGGTTTTCTTCGCGGTGGATTGCTTCGCTACGGTTTTTTTCCCGGCGAGTTTTTTCTTCGTGGATTTTTTGCTTGCCGCTTTCTTGCCGGCAGATTTTTTACTATCGGCCTTGTCCTGTGCCGCTTTTCGCGCGGCATCCATATCGGCTGCCAGATGCGGATGTTGCAAGGCCATCCACGCTTCAATGTCCTGCACGGTTTTGGGCACGCCAGCAGTCAATACCTGGCAGCCCTCTTTGGTGACCACCACATCGTCTTCAATACGGATGCCGATACCGCGCCATTTCTTATCGACTTTCTTGTTGTGTGGCGACACATAAATACCCGGCTCCACCGTCAGCACCATGCCCGGCTCAAACACGCGCCATTCACCGCCACATTTGTATTCGCCGACATCGTGCACATCCATGCCTAACCAGTGACCCGCGCGATGCATATAGAAATCGCGATAGGCGCCTTTCTTGATTAATGTATTAACGCGACCTTTCAGCAAGCCGAGATGCACCAGTCCTTCGGTAATGACTCGCACGGTGGCGTCATGTGGTTCATTCCAGTGATTGCCGGGTTTTACTGCGTTGATCGCCGCCAGTTGCGCGGCCAGCACGATATCATACAGTGCTTTCTGTTCGCGCGAGAATTTTCCGTTTACCGGAAACGTGCGCGTGATATCCGATGCGTAATGGTCGAGTTCGCAACCCGCATCAATCAGCACCAGATCGCCGTCACGCAACATGTCGCGGTTCTCGACATAGTGCAGGATGCAGCCGTTATCACCGCCGCCAACGATGGAGGAATAGGCTGAAAAACGCGCACCGTTCTTGACGAACACATGCAACAGTTCTGCTTCAAGCTGGTACTCCATCATGCCCGGCTTGCACACGGCCATCGCGCGCTTGTGTGCCTTTGCAGAGATTTCACCCGCACGTTGCATCACCTGCAATTCATTGGCACTTTTGAACAAACGCAATTCGTGCAGGAAATGATCGAGATCGAGAAATTCACCGGGCGGAATTGCGCCGGATCGCACCTTGGAACGGATACTGTTGACCCACTCCATCACGTGCCGGTCAAATTCGCTGTCGCGACCCATGGCGTAATAGACCCGCTCGCGGCCTTCCAGTAAGCCGGGCAGGATTTCATCGAGATCATCGACAGGAAATGCATCGTCGGCATCGTAATCCTTGCACGCGCCATCGGGGCCGGCACGATAACCGTCCCACAATTCACGCTCGCGATCACGTTCGCGACAAAATAAAACATAGGAACCGTGTGCGCGTCCCGGGATCAAAACTGCCACAGCATCCGGCTCGTTAAACCCGGTGAGGTAATAAAAATCGCTGTCTTGCCGGAACGGATAATGTGTGTCGTTGTTGCGAATAATTTCATGCGCGGATGGAATGATGGCAATGCTGTTCGGTTCCATCATTTGCATCAGCCGCTGGCGTCGCGCGGCAAATTCCTTTCTCGGCAGCAGCGATTTCATGCAACAGCTCCTGCCTTGCCTGCTGCGCCGGCAGCATAGAATTCAATCGCCGCAAGACGCACGTATTCGCACAGGGCCATGAAATCCAGTTCATTGCTGTGTGCGTTTTCCGGATTGTTAAGCGCCGATTGCTCCGCCGCTTCATCGTCATCAATCTGGCTGATTGCAGCAATATCGGCCAGCACGTCGCGATCCTCGTCGGTGAGTTCGCGTTGTACGGCGACAAAGCCGCAGACAAAATTTTCACTCCAGCGCGCCAGTGCCTGCGCACGCACAGAAAGGAATTCCTCCTCATCCGGCAGCATCAGCCGGAATCCCAGTTCCGCATCGCCCAGATCACGCGCCACCAAGGCGTGCAGGGCAGCCATGGCGTCACGGTGATCGTCGAGTTCCGTCACCGACAGACATTCGGCCAGTTGTTCCAGCCAGCTGCTGTGATCCGGCGTCACGCCGGCACAGGCCAGTCCGGTGATGGCACCGTGCAGTGCATCAGCCGCCGCCGCGACCTGCAGTTCCTGCAGGCGCGCACTCAATTGTTCATGGGTAATGGTTGCCACAACAGCCTCTTGGCCTACTGCAAATCGGGGAGGTCATGCTACCACCGGGCACCGGTTTCTGCACGATTGCGCAACGGACAACCCACGCCATCATCGACTAAAAAACCTTGCGCAACAGCGACTTGCATCGGTGTTTTCACAAACAACTCAATTGACCCGCTGCGGTCGGCTCACTTATAGTAGGGCGCTAAATCATCTGCGGATTGCAACATGAGTGCAGAACAGTTCAGAGCGCTGGAACACCAGATTGACCAGCTGATCTACCGCTGCCAGCAGCTGGAGCAGGAAACCAAAACGCTGCGCGCCCAGGAAATGGGCTGGAAAAAAGAACGTGTGAAGCTGATCGAGAAAAACGAACTGGCTCGCACACGGGTTGAAGCGATGATCCACCGACTGAAAGCACTGGAGCAGGAATACGGCACCAGTCTCGGCACCGAACTCTGAGGATAGCGCCATGACCACCCCAACCACCGTTCGTGTGCGCATCCTCGATAACGACTACCAGGTCGCTTGCCCACCGGAAGAAAAAGATCGCCTGCTCAGCGCGGCACGCTATCTGGACGACAAGATGCGCGCCATCAAATCCAGTGGCAATGTGATCGGTGGCGAGCGCGTCGCCGTCATGGCCGGCCTCAATATCGCGCACGAACTGCTGAACAACAGCAGGCTGTCGCACAGCGATGACGAAACACTGCAACGCCTCACCGACAAGGTGGCCCGCGCACTCGGTAGCCAGTCGCAACTGGAGCTGTAAGCCCCGACTTTACCTGTGTACCCGACCAGTCTCTTCCTGTTCCGTCGCGACCTGCGACTGCACGACAACCTCGCCCTCAACACCGCACTGTCTGCTTCACAGCAAGTCGTGCCGTGTTTCATTCTCGACAAAAACCTGCTGCGGCAAATCGGCAGCCATTGGCCGCGTGTGCAATATTTGCTGGCTGCCTTGCAAGAACTCGATGCCAGCTTGCGCGAACACGGTTCCCGATTGCATGTGGTGTACGACAACGACACGGCAGGCATTGCGCACTTGCAAAAACAATGTGGCGCGCAGGCGATTTATTTCCATCGCGACTTCAGTACCTACGCCCGTCGCCGTGATGCCGCCATCGCCGCGCAATGCAAACAATCCGGCATCGACTGCCATGCGGTTGACGGCATCACCCTGCATGCGCCGGAACAGACATTGAAAGCGGATGGCACACCCTACACCGTCTTCACACCGTTCTTTCGGCGCGCGTTCCAGTTACCCGTCAACAAACCGCGCAAACTGGCCGACGGCACGCTGGCGAAACGCGGCACAGAGACACTGTCACTGGGCGCGGCAATCCGTTCTGCAAAAATCAACATGCACCACGATGTCTCTCCTGCAGCACAGGCAAGGCTGTCGCTGAAAAACCTGGCATCCCTGCAGGATTACGAAACCACGCGCGATATACCTGCGATCAACGGCACCTCTCATTTGTCTGTCGCGCTGCGATTTGGCATCGTTTCACCACGCGAAGCCTGGTGGGCGATTGCACAGGCACTCGGCAGCGAGCACCCGTTGTTGCGGCAACTGTACTGGCGCGATTTCTTTTTCTCGATCGGCGAATATTTTCCGCGTGTATTCACTGGCTGCTTTCATCAGCAATACAACCGCATTCGCTGGCCGGACAACACCGACTGGATCGAAGCATGGAAAAGCGGACGCACCGGCTTTCCCATCGTGGACGCCGGCATGCGCGAATTGCGGGCTACCGGTTACATGCACAATCGCGTGCGCATGATTGTTGCGTCATTCCTGGTAAAGGATTTGCACGTCGACTGGCGTATCGGCGAGCGCCATTTTGCAGAACAGTTACTCGACTACGAACCCTGCATCAACAATGGCAACTGGCAATGGGCTGCCTCAACAGGCTGTGATGCGCAGCCGTATTTCCGCATTTTCAATCCGTGGACGCAGCAGCAAAAATTTGATCCGGACTGTATTTATATCAAGCACTGGGTGCCGGAACTGGCAAACATTCCCGCCAGGACACTGCATAACCTGTTCAAACTCGATCATGCTTTGCCGGGATATGTAAAACCGATTGTGGAGCATGGCGTGCAGAGCAGAATAGCGAAAAGCATTTTTGAGGATGTGCGCGGCAGTGACCCCTCCGTCACTTCGTGACACCTCCCCTATGGATATAGGGGAGGCGAACACTCTTCCTGCGCAGTAGGGGGAGTCCCGCATAGCGGGGAGGGGGTCATTTTTTCAGGATCACACTGGAACCATGGCCGAACAAACCCTGGTTCGCCGTGATGCCGACTTTTGCACCCGCCACCTGACGCTCACCCGCCGTGCCGCGCAATTGCCAGGTCAGTTCGCACACCTGTGCCAATGCCTGTGCAGGTACCGCTTCACCAAAACAGGCAAGACCGCCGGATGGATTCACCGGCAAACGCCCGCCGAGTTTCGTCACGCCATCGCGCACCAGTTTTGCTGCATCGCCGCGCGCGCACAGTTGCAAATCCTCGTACCA
>DAOMGE010000059.1:0-10637 GCA_035430165.1 Pseudomonadales bacterium
CAAAATCCGGATTCATCAATTCCAGTTCTTCGTGGATATGATCCGGATTCATCGGGTGCATCGCGGCCAGCAGCGGCGTCATCTGCTGCGTCATGTCCCATTTTTTCTGGCAGCGCGCATAACGCGGATCCACACCGTCTTCACGCGGTTTATCGAGTGGCGATGGCACCGGCTCATACGATTCCCACAGTGGCAGCGCCCGCAAGCGACTGTCGGCGGCGAGCAGGTTGAGCATGTGCGTGGTGCCGGAACGTGGCAATCCACACACAATAATCGGTTGCGCTATCTGCTCGTCGTGTATCTCGGGATGTTGCTTCAACACTTCCTGTATCAACAAACGATTGCGTGCATACTGCACCAACGAATTGCGCAACGTCAGCTTGCCAATATTGGTCAAACCCGCATCACTGTCCCACTCGTCACACAACAATTGCAAGCGACGCAGAAAATCCTGTGGCCCGAAATCATCCAGCTGCGTCTTGCGCCGCGCATCAGACAGAATGCCGTCGACAGATAAATCCACCGCCATGTCTTTGGTTGCATCCAGCGCACCTTGCTGCGCCTCTGTTAATTGCGGTTGCGCGAGATCTGAAATTCTTAACGCCGTCATGTCGCCAGCCCTTATTTCAACGATAGTGGCGATATTGCGCCACCTTTTAATAACTTGATCTGGTTCTGCAACCAACCCACCAGCCAGAAATTACCAGTGGTGCAAAATGTTTTTGCATCTTCCAGCAATGTTTCGTGCACCTCAATCGCCAAAGCCCTGGCACCCGCATGATCCGGTTCTGCATTGCGAACAATATCCAGCAAGTGAAGCGCTTCTTCATTTTTTCCTGCCAGATATTTTTGTCTGGCTCGCTCAACCAGTGCATCTGCTCCCGCCAATTCCACCAGATCGGCATGAATCGATTTTTGCGGCACGCTGTAAAGCTCGGCGGTCGATTCATGTTTGAACCAACCGGCATAGCTTTCCCAGATGGCACGAATGCTCCAGCTGATTTTCCCGTAACCCTGCCCGACTTCACACTCGGCAGGCAAAGCGATTTCCTGTTGCAAGGTGTGCAGTGCCTTGCCTGCATTCATGCCCTTCACCACCTCATCGTGCACATAGAGCACCGCATCGCGATACGCGGTGACTTCCGCACGAATCACTTCCGCACCGGCAACCGGTTCATGGTGGCCGTACAACAACAAGTCGGCATTCAGATCCAGCACGGTTTGTGCCGCAGCCGCACAGGTCAACGCATCGCGGTAGCGATCACCACGTATCGTCACCAGATTCGGGAAATGCCCGAAGGGACAACCAAACAGATTGCCTGTCAACACAATCTTGTGCTGCGGCAACCACACGATCAGAGAGTCGTTGGTTTCCGCACCGGCAGCAGCAATCAGCACCACGTCCAGACCGCCCAATGAAAATTCATAACGTTTGTCAAAAGCGATATCCGCTACCGGACGATCCTGCGCATTGATTTTTGTATAGCCCGCCTTTGCGTAATCGGTGAATACCTGAATGAAATCATCCTGAAAGCGAAAAGCCGAACGTGACGCACGAAACTTTTGCAAACGCGCATCGTAGCTCTGGTGTTCTTCGTTAGCCGTTGTGGCGATGTATTGCAGATCCGGATACTGGTTGCGGAAATACTGCACGCCACCGACATGATCGACATGGCCTTGCGTGGTAATGATGTACCTGATCGGCGCTTGCGAAAATTTTCGCAGGTTATGATCAACCACTGGCGTTTCAAATCCCATACCGGTGTTGATCAGGATACCGCCTTCCGGCGTTTCAATCAGATAGACATTGGAATTCGCTTCTGTCATCACGATAAAATTGTTAATACGTCCGCAATACTGGTCAAATGCTGCTGCTGCGGGGGCTATGCGACGTTTTTTGTAAACAGGCTCTCTCATGATTGGCAATCCACCAGTACTTTCAGGGCTTCATTCTGTTTCTGCGCCTGCGCAAAGGCCTCGTTGAAACGCGATAACGGAAAGCTGTGACTGATCATCGGCCGCACATCGACTTTTCCAGACGATAACATGTCGATCACCGCCGGAAATTCCACCGGATACTCGATGGCGCCGGTGATCTGCAACTCTTTCATCAGCAGCGAAATCATGTCCAGCTGCACCGGCGCGAAATGCAGCGCCACCACCACGATGCGCGCACCTTTGCGTGCAACGCCACAAATTTCCTGGAACACAGAGCCAACGCCAGTCGCTTCAATGAAGACATCGGTACCCGGTTGTTTGCCGAGTCTGTGATCATTCATCACGATGCCGTGCTGTTCACGCAGAAAATGTTTCAGCTTGCCGGTATCCGGTTTGAACGTGATCATGCCGAGCTTTTCGGCAACAGCAAGACGACTTTCAGAAAGATCCACCACGATGACTTTTTCTGCGCCAAAATATTTGGCGGCAACCGCTGCGGCAAGACCGACAGGCCCGGCACCGAACACCACCACTTTGTCGCCCGCCACCACTTTGCCCTGATTCGCGGCATGCATGCCCACCGACAGCGGCTCCACCATTGCACCCAGATCAAAGTCCAGCGCATCGGGTAACTTGATCACACCTTGTGGATGCGCTGCAGCGTTGTGGTAAACAAGGTAAGGCGCGAACGCGCCCTTGATGCCGCCGCTGCCAATGTCGTTGCCACCCTCCATCGGGTTGACCACCACGCGGTCGCCCACTTGCACGTGGCTGACGTTGGCACCCGCCTCGGCTACCACACCCGCAAACTCATGACCCAGTGCAAACGGGCTCGCCGCACCGGGAATACCGCCGAGTTTGGCGTAGCTGAGATCCGAGCCACAAATGCCGCAGCGCTCAATCCTGATCAGCACATCATCCGGACCACAGGCGGGCCGTTCAGCCACATCAATCCGGATATCGTTCGGGCCATAAATGCGTGCCAGTGGCATGCTTCTCATAATCGTATCCTCCGTTAACTCTTCATGCGATCACGCTATTTTTTTGGCAATCAGGATTCTCATTCACAAGCATTTTCAAACAAGATAACGTTCTTGCAGCAAATGCCGCTGCTTTTCGCCAACACCAATAGCATCTGCCAGATAGGCATCAATGCTGTCGTATTCCATATCAATTTTATCCAGCGCCGCATTTATATACGCCGCGCGCACTTCGTAAAGCGCTTGCAGTGCAGCACTGTCGACCGTTGCCAACCACGTACCGGCATCTGCCATGGCGCGTGCGATGTGGTGTCGGGTATCCAGATACTCATTGGTCAGTAAATAATCTGCAACCAGGGTGTTACGGCTTGCGCCCAACGCAGCGAGTAACAACGCGGCGGCGATGCCGGTGCGATCCTTGCCGGATGCACAGTGAAACACCGCTGCTTGTGGTTCGTGTGCGAGCAATATCTCGAACAATTGTCGATAAACTGCAGCATGATCGGTGACAAGACTGGTGTTCAGCGTGCACATCACCTGCTCAACCTGTTGCGTGTCCAGCGTTATTTTTCCTGTACTGTCGCTTTGACTTAACAAACCTTTCCAGCTGGCACCACTGCCAGGATCCAGTTCGAGATTGTGTATGACGGGCGCATGTGTTTCTGCAAAGCGGCTTGGTCGTTTTTCCCGCTCCTTGCTGTTGCGCAAATCGAATATCGTGTCGATACCCAGTTGCTGCAGTACTTGCTGTGTGCTGTCATCCACATCATGAAAATGCCCGGCGCGAAATAACCGCCCGGGTTTTACAAGTCGCGGATTGCCGGCCAGATCAGTGACGGGATAACCGCCAAGATCGCGAAAGTTGATCAGGCCCGGCAAATTGTAATGACGCTGCATGGTTTGTTTTCCAGGTTTATTTTTCCAACAATAGTTGGATGTGTTTGCCGGTATCCAGATCACGCCACGCCGTTGCCACGCGCTGCATGTTGGTGGCGAGAATTTCCCAACCGTAATTCACGTGTGAAACACCGAGCCAACCGACATACAACTGCCAGATCACTGCGCGTGCATGTTCCTGCCACAGCGTGTCCAGTGACGGCGCATCATTCACACCATGGCGCTGCAGGCTATCGCGGTATTGTTGCAACAATGCGCGTTCGTGCTGGCGACGTTCTGCCACCGGCAAACCGGTGTTGATGACATAACTCACGTCGTGCATGCCGTAACCGCGCACGCACAATTGCCAGTCGATCAACCCTGCACGTCCACCGGGCAAGCCGTAGGTGTTGCCGAGATACGTATCGCCATGCACAAACGTTTGCGGCAGCGTGGACTGGTGTTGTTGCAAGGCTTTCGTGCCATCGATGAGTTCCTGCAGTGTCATGCCTACGCTGGCAATGGTGTCGCGCTTGAACGCCGCCAGTTTCAGTTCTTCCTCGCAAACAATCGGCATCGACATCGACAACAACTCACTGACAGGCCCTTGCTGATGCGTTTCCACCCAGGCGAGATCAGTACAAAAACGAGGCGAGTTCCAGAAGCGTGCATGCAGCGTAGCGAGTTGTTCGATGACAGCAGATACATGCGCAACAGGATCAGGATTGTTCGTCACGTTCGGAAATGTTGCGCCCTGCAAGCCGAGATCTTCCAGCAGCAAACCGTAGGCGCCGCTGTCGGTATCGTATCCACCACCGAGCACCTGCGGCGTGGTGATGCCGCATTCGCGTGACAATTGCAGGTAAAAACGCGTTTCGTTGATGTAGATGGATTTGATAATCGGCCCGATGTCGCGCTGCAATTTCAGCATCGTCTGTTGCGGCAAGTTGGAGGGATTGGCTGCGTAGTGCAACATCAACTGCGCACGGTCGGCCGTCGAGACCATGCCGTCACCAAAACTGCTCGCCTTGATCACGTCAAACGCCTGCACAATCGTACCCGGATGCACGACGGCGATCAGTTCGCTTAACTGGTCTACGGTGAGTTCCGCTGGTGACGCGGGAAAACAGAAGGATAGTGTGTTCATGGTGTTCTCCAGTAGGTCCGTATACCAATCCCGATGTGATCCGGCCAGATTAAAACACTTGTTTTATTTTTAAGCCACTCGTTTTAATCATGTATTTGTCGTAATCTGCCGCCTTCATCCGAGGTAGCACTGATGAAGCCAGAGCCCACAGACCTGACAGCCAAGGGCCGCATCCTGCGGGCCGCAGAAGTGCTGTTTGCCGAGCGGGGGCTGGATGCGGTCTCGCTGCGGGAAGTGGCGATCCGCGCTGGACAAAAAAACACCAACGCCGTGCAATACCACTTCGGCAGCAAGGAAGGATTGATACGCGCCATCTGGGAACGCCACGCCACCGGCATTGAAGCCCGTCGCGCGGCGCTGCTGGCGCAGGCGGGTGACGCGTCGACACTGACGCTGGCACAGGCTGTAGAGATGCTGGTAACAACCGTGCTGGCCAAACTGGATGACGCAGACGGCGGCCGCGAATACCTGCTGATCATGTCGCAGCTGGTCAGCAACCCGCAACAGAACATCATCTCGATCTACAAGACCCTGCCCGAACCGTCCAGCGTGGTGCTGATCGAACAGCTCGACCGCTACGCTTCACATCTGGGCAACGCCGACAAGAAGCTGCGCATCCTGTTCGTGCTGGGCATCCTGTTTCACGGCATCGCCGATTACATCCGGCTGCAGCAAGCACATGCGGCGCTGGTGGGTGATGTGTCAGTAGAAAACCTGCAAGCCAGCCTGGTTCGCACGATCAGCGCCGTAGTGACGTCAGGCTGATCCTCGCGCGGATTGTCTTGCGCAGGCATGGCGCCGGCTTCGGCGTCATCTGCTTTTCCCTTATGGCGATCTGGTAAGATTGCCAGCCAAAATTCCGGAGACCCCCATGACCAACAAACCCGGCAAGGTGGGATTCGTTTCACTCGGCTGACCATAGAGTAGTGGAAATATACTTCTGGATTCCAGACAACAGCCAAGCCACTTGCCTCCTCCGTCATTACTGAACAACCCTCTTTTCGATACGTATCTTTTTTGATACAATAACTCCCCATGAACGAACCCATTTTGTCAGTCGCTTTCTTTTGCACCGATGCAGGCAACGAGCCTGTAAGGGATTTTTTGCGAGCTTTAACAATAGAAGACCGAAAGACCATTGGCACAGACATTAAAACGGTTCAATTCGGTTGGCCGCTAGGAATGCCGCTAGTACGAAAGATAGATAAAAACCTGTGGGAAGTTCGCAGCGACATTGCGGATGGCATTGCACGCGTATTGTTTACAGTAAAGGAAGATCAAATGGTGTTGCTACACGCATTCATCAAAAAATCTCAGAAAACACCACCCAATGAATTAGCCACAGCGAATACACGATTGAAAAAACTGTAACTGAAAACTTTTTAATTGCAATTTTATAAGTGAAAAATTGGCAGGAGAACGGCATGAACAAACATATAGGCAGCAATTTTGATGACCTGCTCCGTGAAGACGGCATGCAGGAAGAAGTTACTGCGGCTGCCATCAAACGCGTCATTGCTTGGCAGCTAACGCAGGCAATGAAAGCAAAACATATTAGCAAAACTGAAATGGCCAATCGCATGCACACTAGCCGCATGGTGGTGAATCGTTTGCTAGATGAAAATGACACCAGTGTTACGCTGGCAACACTCACACGCGCCAGTCTTGCCATTGGTTTACCGCTACGATTTGAGCTGGGAATATGATGATCACTGATTTCAAATTTTGCAGTAGAAAATTATTTCGGAGACCTGCATGACTAATAAATCTGGCAGGGTGGGTATGATTTCACTCGGCTGGCCATAGAATAGTGAAAATATACTCCTTGATTATGGTATCTGACCGATTGTAAGTGTGGCCAGCATAGGAAGCGCCACCTTGGCCACACTTATTTTCTCAATCTCAGTGCGTTTGAAATCACTGAAACTGAACTGAGACTCATCGCAAACGCTGCAATCATCGGCGATAACAGCCAGCCCGTGAACGGATACAGCAATCCTGCCGCCAACGGCACTCCCAGCGCGTTATAGAACAAGGCAAACCACAAATTCTGTTTCATGTTACGCACAGTGGCAGTGGAAAGATGACATGCTTCGGCAATACCGCGCAGATCGCCCTTGACCAAGGTTACCTGAGCGCTACTCATGGCGACGTCCGTGCCAGTACCCATGGCAATGCCGATGTCGGCCTGCGCCAATGCCGGTGCATCGTTGATACCGTCACCGGCCATCGCCACCCTGGCACCGGCCTGTTGCAATGATTTCACCAGCGCCAGTTTATCTTCCGGTTTGACCTCGCCATGCACTTCATCAATGCCCAGCAGCTTGCCGACCGTTCTGGCAGTGGTCGTGCTGTCACCCGTGGCCATGATGACGCGAATACCCAGCAACTTCAGTGCTTGCAGTGCTTCGGCTGTTGTGGCTTTGAACGGATCGGAAACGGCCAGCAAGCCAGCCATTTTTCCATCCACTGCCAGACACATTACACTCGCACCACGAGCACGTAGCGTCTCTGCCGCCGCATGCAGGGATTGTGCGACAACGCCGGATTGGCCCACACTGGATTTGTCCATCAACACGACGCTTCCCAGAGCCAGTTGCTGCCCTTCCACAACACCGGTGACTCCCATGCCGGTATCCGACTGGAAAGCATCGGCTTTCAGCAACGGAATCTGTTGTTCACGCGCCGCTGCCACCAGCGCAGCGGCCAGCGGATGTTCGCTGTGCTGGTCAAGACTGGCGGCGAGTTGCAACACACGGTTTTCTTCAAACCCCTCTGCAGGAATGACGCAATCAAACGCGGGTTTTCCTGCCGTCAGTGTGCCGGTCTTGTCCACAATCAAGGTGTTGATGTTACGCAAATGTTCAATTGCTGCGGCATCGCGGAACAGGATGCCACGCGAGGCCGCCCTGCCTGTAGCCACCATAATCGACATCGGTGTCGCCAGGCCCAACGCGCACGGACAGGCAATGATGAGCACAGCCACAGCATTGATGAAGCCATACAGCCACCCCTGTTGCGGCACAAACAAGCCCCAGGCAAAAAACGCCAGCACGGCCACGCTGACAACCACCAGCACAAAATAACCGGCCACCACATCCGCCATGCGTTGCAGCGGCGCTTTGGAACGCTGCGCCTGTGCCACCAGCTGGACGATTTGTGCCAGCATGGTCTGCGAGCCGACTTTTTCCGCTCGCATCACCAACGCACCGGTGGTGTTCAACGTCGCGCCGACCACCATATCACCACTCTGCTTGCGCACCGGCAGTGGCTCACCAGTCAACATGGATTCATCCACCGCGCTGCTGCCTTCCACAACCACACCGTCTACCGGCACTTTCTCGCCGGGACGAATGCGCAACTGATTGCCAATGTGGACATGCGTCAGTGGAATGTCTTCCTCAGTGCCGTCTTCATTGATACGTCGCGCGGTTTTGGGTGCCAGCCCGAGTAAGGCCTTGATCGCGGCCGACGTGGCCGACCGCGCTTTCAGTTCCAGCACTTGTCCGAGCAGTGTCAACGAAATGATGACCACCGCCGCTTCAAAATAGACACCGACACGCCCCATCGAGCGGAAACTGTCCGGAAACATATCAGGCACCAGTGTAGCAACCACACTGTAGAGAAAAGCGGCGCCCGTACCTGTGGCAATCAACGTCCACATATTGGGGCTGCGATTCAGGATGGATTGCACGCCCCGCACAAAAAATGGCTGTGCCGCCCACAGCACGACCGGCAGTGACAACAGCAGTTCAATCCAGGATTGGGTATCAGGCGCAAACCAGTGAAAGGAATGCCCAGCCATCGCCAGCGTGGTGACGATGATAGTCAGCGGCAAGGTCAACCAGAACCGCTGGCGAAAATCGCGCAGTTCCGGATTCTCTTCCTCCTCCAGCGACGGCAGCATCGGCTCCAGCGCCATGCCGCATTTCGGGCAGGTACCCGGCCCGTCCTGCACAATCTCCGGATGCATCGGGCAGGTGTATTGCGCGCCTTCAACAGCCGGCGCGGGTGCTGCATGCTGGTCGAGAAAGCTGGTCGGATTGCCGGCAAATTTCGTCTGGCAATGCTGGCTGCAAAAATGATAGGTCTTGCCCTGGTGCTCATGCCACCATGGCGAATCGGGCTGTACCGTCATGCCGCAAACAGGGTCAAGCAGTCCAGCAGCCAGCTCGGTTTTGGCAGCATGCTTGTGGCTGCAGCAACCGGATTGGGTCGGTTCCCATTGCTGTACCGGTGCTGCGAGTGCCGGATGGTTATTGCAGTGATCTGATGTCTTGTCTGTCATGTCATTCTCCTCGTGACAGGTTCACGATGCCCACGATAAACTCTGTACTCAACCCCAGAGTCAAGCCCCCGCATGCCTACAGTACCCTCCCTGACAATCGGCAAGCTGGCTAAACAGGCTGGCGTCGGCATAGAGACCGTTCGCTATTACCAGACACGCGGCCTGATGCCTGTACCACCGGAAACCGGCAGTTACCGCCAGTACCCGGTAAGCTTGGTTGCGCGTATCCAGTTCATCAAACGCGCACAGGAACTGGGTTTTTCGCTGGACGAAATCGGCGAACTGCTCCAGCTGGATCAACACACTGACCGCAAAACCATCCGCCAGCTGGCCAGCGGCAAGATTGAACAGATCCAGCAGAAACTGGATGACCTGACACGTATGCAGACGACGCTACAAGCGCTGGTGGCCAGTTGCAGCCATGCATCTGCCCTACAGCCCTGCCCGATAATTGTGTCCCTGTCGGATCAGGCACCTGCCAATTAATCATCCGTCTGTAGTAACGCGCTCAGCTTCGGAATGAACCGGGGCGTCACGTTTGCCCATTGCGTATAGGCATCACCGAATTCTGCTGCGGCAATGGTTTCTTCCTTGATGGACAGGCGCAGGTACATGAACACCAGCACCGGAAACATGACCAGCGTTGGTAAGGTTGGCCACTGCAACAGAAAACCCAGCATGATGAGGATGAACGCCACGTATTGCGGGTGCCGCACATAGGCATACAGTCCGGTGCTGGCCAACTGGTGCGCACGCTGGGCTTTCCAGAGTGTTTCCCAGGCATAGGACAGCAGGATGAAACCTCCAAAGATGAACACATTACTCAGGATGTGAAAAACATCCCAGTGCGGATCGCCCTTCATGCCCAGCAAAGTATGGATCAGGTGTCCATTGTCGTGTGACAGGAAATCCACACCTGGATAGTGCGTGGCCAACCAGCCCGAGAACAGATAGATCGATAACGGAAATCCGTACATCTCGACAAACAACGCCAGAATGAATGCCGAGAATGCACTGAAGGTTCGCCAGTCCGACTGGGTATGCGGCTTGAAAAAACTGAAGGCAAAACCGATAAAAATCACAGAATTCAGAATGACAAGACCCCATAAACCATAAGCGGGAACGGCATCAGCGTGGTTCATGACTGACCTCCTTGTGGTCGGTTGCTGTCAGATGCTGAATCCTGCGGCGCTGTTTTTTCAGAGTGCGAGTGCCCGCCACAGCAATCGCCGTGTGCTGCATCTTTTTGTTCGCCGTGCTGATGGCGGCCGTGACCGCCATGCATGAAAATATGCATCAGCGGACAGGCCAGCAAGATCAGGTAAGGCAAAAATCCCAGCATGTGGGCACCGTGGCCGGTGTAGATCAGGAAACCGATAACGCTCACCACGATGCAGGCAACAATAGT
>DAOMGE010000059.1:10737-12876 GCA_035430165.1 Pseudomonadales bacterium
ATCCTGTCCATCATGCCGCACTTCATGCCGTCACCACCCATCATGCCCATGCCATCATTTTTTTCCTTGCTGGCCATGCCGGACATCATGCCGCCACCCGCACCCATCTGCTTCATCATTTTCATGTGCTCCTGCATCTGGGTCATGTGCTCTTTCATGAGCGCCTTGCGTTCATCATCAGATTTAGCAGCATGAATTTTCTGCATGGTGTCCTGCATTTTTTTCATTTGATCCTGCATACCAGCCATCATGGTGCTCATGCCCGCCTGATCGCTCGATGGTTTCGCAACATTTTCAGCAGCGGCAGCCGGGTGGTGCTTGCTGTGTTCAATTTCCTGCTCATTGGAACCGGCCCAGCTGTATGCGGATGACGCAACCAGTGCAGATGTAACCAACAGGGTTCTGATCAGTTTCATGGTGTTCTCCTTACTATGGATGGGTTGGGAAATTATCTGGATTCAGCAACATGGATAGTGCCCTTCATGCCGGCATCGCGATGACCGGGAATCAGGCAGGCAAACTGGAAATCACCTGCCAGATCGAAATTCCAGAGAATTTCGCCGGTCTGGCCCGGTTGCACCCGAACCATATTGGGATCGTTGTGCTGCATGTCCGGCATTTTTTTCATCATCTCGGCGTGCTCCTGGATTTCATCGGCTGTGCCCAGCACCATTTCGTGTGGCATGGAACCTGTGTTCTTCAACTTGAAGCGGATGACCTCACCCTGCTTGATATCAATGCTGTCCGGTTTGAATCGCATGTCATCGCCCATGCTGATTTCAATTGTCCGCGTTACTGCACTGGCTTTCGCGGGCTTGCCGAAAGCGGTTTCTTCTACCGAGGCTATTTCTTGCGTTGCCTCATGATGGACATTATGAGGATTCGCCAGCGATAACGAGCTGTGAAGAAACACTCCACTGGCAATTGCAGAAAAAAATAGACGCCTTGTAGCCGACGCAGTTGTTTTGATAGAAATATTTGACATATTCATGCAGTAACCCCTGATTAATGAAGTGGTAAAAATATATTTTCTAGAACATCAGCCGCACACCGGCGGTGATCGTGTTTTCCATGCGGTTTCCGCCAGCAGCCTCTACCAGGTTTGCGGTATCGCCGTAGCGGCGCGTGGCACTGAGTTCCACATACGGCGCAAATTTTCGGGTGATTTCATAGCGCAACTGCAGGCCCAGTTTGGCATCCGATAAACCGGAACCTATTTCCAGCTCGGGTACATCCTGCGCAGCAGCGTTCAGTTCCAGATACGGTTTCAGGATCAGCTTCTGGGAAAAAAGAAAATCGTTTTCCTCGCGTACCCGCAAACTCACATCGCCATCATCGCTGGCAAACAAATGGATCTGTGTCTCGAAGTGGTATGGAGCCAGCCCGGTGACACCGGCCACCACATACGACGTGGAGGCGGGCCGGTTGTCGTAGCGGATACCGGTCTGCACATCCCAGAAGGTATCGACGTTGTAGCTGTATAACGCCCAGGTTTCGCTGCGTTCTGTCGTGTGGTCGACCACCTCACCCTCGCTTTTCAGCCACAGCTTGTGATCATCTCCACCGACCCAGCCATCGAGATCCCAGTTGCTGACCGACTCGTTGTCACGGTTTTCCCCAGCGTCAATGTCCAGCCGGAAGGCGTGAAAAACGGCCATGCCATCGTGCGCCTGTGCAAGTGACGCACAGACCAGCCCCATCAGCAAACCAGCTGCAAGTCTCGCATGTCTAGTGAGCATGGTGTCCTCCTTGTGCGGCTAGTGTGCTGCTATCGCCCAGTGTCGCCACCACCACCTTGCTCATCATGCCGCTGGCCATGTGATACAACAGATGGCAGTGAAATGACCATTCACCCGGTTCATTGGCAGTGAGCAACACGGAATACGATTTGCCCGGCGGTACGATGACGACACTCTTGTCCGGCAATTTGCCAGCAGGCTGGCCGTTGTCGAGTTGCACGAACAATCCATGCAGATGCATCGGGTGCGCCATCATGGTTTCGTTCACAAACGTAAGCTTGACGCGCTCGCCATAGCGCAAGGCAATCGGCTGCATATCAGCAGCGGTCTTGCCGTTCATCGTCCAGATGTAGCGCTCCATGTTGCCGCCGAGTTTGACTTCGATTTCGCGTTCGGCTGC
>DAOMGE010000060.1:0-10577 GCA_035430165.1 Pseudomonadales bacterium
TGATCCGCCACATGAAACATCACCACTTCACCCAGGATCAAGGTATTGGCGCCGAGCTTCTGTGAGCTGAACAAGGTGCATTCCATGCTGACCTGCGCTTCTGCCACGCGCGGCGTTTTCACCAGCGCCGAGGCGGCCGTGTGCAATTGTGCCGCTTCCAGTTCACTTTCGTCCGGTGGAAAATCTGCTGCAGAAATATTCATGGCGGCTAACAGATCCTCTGTCACCATGTTCACCACAAAATCGCCCGTCGCGAGAATATTATTCGCCGTGTCTTTCGGCGAGCCGGCATCATTGCGGCCCACGCTGATCACCACAACTACCGGCTTGCTGCCCAACGCATTGAAAAAACTGAACGGCGCCAGATTCACCACCCCGTTCGGGTTCAGGCTGCTCACCCACGCAATCGGGCGCGGCACGACCAGATTGGTCAACAGTTTGTAGTTTTCAGCCGTGGTCAGTTGCGCGGGGTTGATTTGCATGGTGGCTCATCCGGTTTCTGTGCCCGGAGTATAACGAGTCGACTGGCGGCCCATTAAAAATCCGGGCAATAAAAAACCCGCCGTAGCGGGTTTCTGTTTTGGCGTGTTGCCATCTGAATGGTGCCCGGAAGAGGACTTGAACCTCCACGACCATAAGTCACTAACACCTGAAGCTAGCGCGTCTACCATTCCGCCATCCGGGCTCTGCGGGAGCGATCATACCGATCAGCCATGCAGGCCGCGCACTTTAATTGCCACACCTTTTACTGTCAATGCGTTTGTTTGGCTTGGCAATGCGGTGTAATCTGGACGTCATCAGCTGGCCGCGACAATGGTTGGCTGAACCTATCACAACCCTACGGACACACATGACCCGATCACCCCGCAACAAAAAAACCAGCCCGCCGACACAAACCAGCAAATCTGCCAAGCCAGCGACACCCTCCACCACCCATCCGGGACGCGACCCGCACTTCGACCGCGAATCCTCGAAATACAGCAACCCGGTTGCCAGCCGCGAATTCATCCTCGACCTGCTCGAAAACAGCCGTGGGCCGTTGGATCACCCGGCCCTTTGCCTGGCACTGAAACTGACCGATGAAGAGCAGATCGAAGCGCTGCGCCGCCGACTGGGTGCCATGTGCCGCGACGGCCAGCTGCTGCAGAACCGCCGCGGTGGCTATGTGCCGGCACGCAAGGCCGACCTGATCAAGGGCCGCGTCATGGCCCATCGCGACGGCTTCGGCTTCCTGCGCCCCGAGAATGGCGATAACGACCTTTACCTCAGCGCGCGCGAAATGCGCATGGTGTTTGACGGCGATGTGGTTCTGGCGAGCCCGCGCGGCATCGACAAACGCGGCCGCGTGGAAGGTGCCATCGTCGAGGTATTGTCACGCGCCCACCAGCAACTGGCCGGCCGCTTTTTCGAGGAAAACGGTGTTTTCTACGTGAAGCCGGACAGCACCCGCATCAACCAGGACATCGCCATCCCGCCGCAGGCCTGCAACAACGCGAAACAGGGACAGATGGTGGTCGTCAGCATCGAACACTACCCCGACCACAAGCGCATGGCCGTGGGACGCGTGGTGGAAATTCTCGGCGATCACCTGGATCCCGGCATGGAAATCGATGTCGCGGTGCGCAACCACGGCATCCCGTGGCAATGGCCGCAAGACGTGCAGGATGAAGCCGCTGCACTCTCGGAAACGGTACTGGAAAAAGACAAACGCCATCGCGTGGATGTGCGTCACCTGCCATTGGTCACTATCGATGGTGAAGACGCGCGCGATTTTGACGATGCGGTTTATTGCGAACCACGCAAGGGTGGCGGCTGGACACTGTTTGTCGCCATCGCCGATGTT
This sequence comes from Pseudomonadales bacterium, assembly GCA_035430165.1. Lineage (GTDB taxonomy): Bacteria > Pseudomonadota > Gammaproteobacteria > Pseudomonadales > UBA7239 > UBA7239. Next base: position 1,844 of record DAOMGE010000060.1, read on the forward strand.
TCTCACTATGTCGCGCCGAAAAGTGCACTGGATCGCGAAGCCGAACACCGTGCAACATCGGTATATTTTCCCGGATCGGTGGTACCGATGCTGCCGGAGAAATTGTCGAATGGCCTGTGTTCACTGAATCCTCATGTCGACCGTTTGTGCATGGTGTGCGAAATGACCATCAGCACTGCCGGTCGTGTTTCCGGCTTCCGTTTTTACGAAGGCCTGATGCATTCGCAAGCGCGCTTCACCTACACCACCGTTGCACAAATTATCGAAGAAAAACCGCAACGCCACAGCGCTGTGCGCCAGCAACATAAAACCCTGGTGCCGCATATCGATGAGCTTTACGCGCTGTACCAGACCTTGCGCACTGCACGGGATAATCGCGGCGCTATCGATTTTGAAACGCAGGAAACGCGTATCATTTTTGCCGACAACAAGAAAATTGACCGCATCGTACCGGTGGTTCGCAACGAAGCGCACAAACTGATCGAAGAGTGCATGCTCGCCGCCAATACCTGTGCCGCAACACTGCTTGAAAAACAGCAGATTCCCGCCCTGTTCCGTGTGCATGAAGGGCCAGGTGAAGAAAAACTGAAAACCCTGCGCAGCTTCCTCGGCGAGCTTGGCCTCACCTTGCCCGGTGGCAGCAAGCCACGCCCGGCGGATTACCAGGCACTGCTGGAAAGTGTCAGCGCGCGCACCGATGCGCGCCTGATCCAGACCATGTTGCTGCGCTCGATGAGCCAGGCCGTGTACCAACCGGAAAATGTCGGTCACTTCGGACTAGACTACGCCAGCTACGCGCATTTCACCTCGCCGATCCGTCGCTATCCGGACTTGCTGGTGCATCGTGCCATCCGCTACCTGATCCGCAACAAACCGGAGCTCAAGCAGGTGGTGTGTACCGACAACGCACCGAAACTGCCTGCGAACAAAATCTACCCGTACGATGCCGCCGCAATGGACGCACTCGGCGTTCACTGCTCGGCCTGTGAACGCCGCGCCGATGAAGCGTCACGCGATGTGGTGGCCTGGCTGAAATGCGAATACCTGCTCGATCATGTCGGCGATGAATTCGACGGTGTGATCAATGCCGTGACCAGTTTCGGTCTGTTTGTCGAACTGAAAAATATCTACATCGAAGGCCTGGTACACGTGACCATGCTGAAACGCGATTATTACCAGTTCGATGCCGCCGGACAGCGACTCGTTGGTGAACGCACTGGCGAAACCTACCGACTGGGTGACAGTGTGCGCGTACGTGTGGTGCGTGTGGATCTCGACGACCGCAAGATTGATCTCGAAATGCTCGCCGTGCTGAACAGTGTGCGCAGCCCGGGCAAACGCAAGCCGGCGGCCATCGCTGTCAATTCGAAAAAAACCGGTGCCGCTGCGAAAAAGGAATCTGCTGCGAAAAAGCCGTCGGCTACAAAAAAAACTACTGCCTCCGGCAACAAAAAAACATTCAGGAAAACCAGCATCCCGAAAGGTAAAAAATGAGCCAGACCGAATGGATCTACGGCATCCACAGCGTGGCATCCGTACTCAAATCCCAACCGCAACGCCTGTTGCGTATTCATGTGCAACAAGGGCGGCAGGATGATCGCGTACAAAAACTGATCGACACTGCACAACGCGAGAATATCGAGATTGCACGCGAACCGCGCAAGCAACTGGATCAGCTCGCCAACGGCAACCATCAGGGCATTGTCGCGGAATGCCGTCCGGGTGAACAATACGACGAGGATTATCTCGACGTGCTCGCGGAACGCCACGGTCGCAAATTATTATTGCTGGTACTCGATGGCGTCACCGATCCACACAACCTCGGTGCCTGCCTGCGCACCGCCGAAGCAGCCGGCGTTCACGGCGTAATTGTGCCGCGTGACAATTCGGCAGGCATGAGCAGCACCGTGCGCAAGGTCGCTGCAGGCGCAGCCGATCTGGTGCCGCTGGTGGTTGTCACCAATCTGGCGCGCACCTTGCGCCAGTTACAGGAACGCGGCGTGTGGATTATCGGTTCTGCCGGTGAGGCCACCCATTCCCTGTACCAGGCAAAATTGAAAACCCCGATGGCACTGGTGATGGGCGCCGAAGGTGACGGTATGCGTCGCCTGACGAAAGAAACCTGTGATGAACTGATTGCAATACCGATGCTCGGCGAAACCAGCAGCCTGAACGTTTCAGTCGCCACAGGCGTCTGCCTGTTTGAAATCGTGCGCCAGAACAGGTTATGAAAAAAAACGGGCCATGAAAAAGCTGTTCCAGTATTTCCGGCAAAAACCTGTGCGGATGTTCTACGCCAGCCTATTGCTGGCCGTATCCGCAGGACTTCTCTACGCCGGGGCAAAGCAGGTGTTTGATGCAGAAGTGTTTGCGCAACTGGTGAAAAACCCTGATCACCGCATGACGGCCAGTGACAACCATTTCAGCGGGCTCAACAGTGACAATATACGCTCGACGCATGAAGCGGCCGACATCAAGGACAGCGACTTCAATATCATTTTTCTCGGCGATTCGTTTATCTACGGTTTCCTGATGTCGCCGGAAAAATCGCCGCCGGTGCAGCTGGAAAACCTGTTGCGGGAAAAATTTCATCGCAATGACATCAACGTCATCAACTTCGGCTGGACATCCAGTTCGCCATACCTGGATTATCGCTTGCTGCAAGATCTCGGCAGGAAATACAAACCGGATCTCGTTCTGCTCAACATTGACATGACGGATTATCGCGACGAATGGTTTTACAAATCCGTGATCCTGCAGCGGGGCTTCTATCGATTTGTGGTTGACTACCCGAGACTCAGTTATCACCTGAAAACCTTGCTCGCCTTTATATCGCCTGTTGTAGATTGGCACAGCCCGCTCTGGGGCTATTCCGGTGACAAAGGCTATTTTGTTGGCCGCCAGCCGCTGGAAAAATCACTCAACCTGTTTGATGACCTGTACGCCACGCTGTTCATGCTGGACGATTATTCGCGCAATACCCTGCACGCACCGTTTGTTGCCTTTGTACCGCCGCGCCACTGGCAGTACACCGACAAGGAAGCACCGGACAGCTGGGAAAAAGGCGGCTTTGATACACTTGGCCCCTATGCCCTGGAAAATTTTCGCTATTTCGAACAGAAAAAAGCACAGACAACATTCCCGTTGATCCCGCTGCTGGACGATTTCCGCAAGACCGAGCGTTTCCCGCTCAACTTCAAAAGCGATTCGCACTGGAACAAGCAGGGCGCGCAGTTCTATGCCGAACGCGTGGCAGACTACTGTGAACAGCTTGGCCTGCTGGATGCCCTGAAAAAGTAGCCTGCCTGCTGGCTGCTGCCGTTATAATGCCAACCTCACCTTACACACCCCGTACCTGACTATCTGACGCCGTGAATACGCCAGCCAAAACCAGAGTCATCGTCGGCATGTCCGGCGGTGTTGACTCCTCCGTCACTGCCCTGCTCCTGCAACAACAGGGCTATGCGGTGGAAGGCCTGTTCATGAAAAACTGGGACGAAGATGACGGCAGCGAATATTGCACCGCCAAAGCAGATCTTGCCGATGCACAAGCCGTTGCCGACAAACTCGGCATCACACTCCACACCGCGAATTTTGCCAGCGAATACTGGGACAATGTGTTCGAACATTTTCTCGCGGAATACCGGGCCGGTCGCACACCGAATCCCGACATCCTCTGCAACCGCGAAATCAAGTTCAAGGTTTTCCTGGATTACGCCACCCTGCTCGGCGCAGAAAAAATCGCCACCGGCCATTACTGCCGCGTAAGGACTGAACATGGCACAACACAATTATTGAAGGGGCTTGATCCGGATAAAGACCAGAGTTATTTCCTGCATGCTGTCAGCGAAGCGGCACTGGCACGCACCTTGTTTCCGATTGGCACCTTACTGAAACCGGACGTGCGAAAACTCGCGGAACAACACCATCTGGTGACCGCGAAGAAAAAAGATTCCACCGGCATCTGTTTCATTGGCGAAAGGCGTTTCAAGGATTTTCTCGAGCGTTATTTACCGGCACAACCGGGCAAGATGGAAACCGTTGACGGCGATGAAATCGGCACACACACGGGGCTGATGTACTACACCATCGGCCAACGCCAGGGCCTCGGCATTGGCGGCACAAAAAATGGCAGCGAGGATCCGTGGTACGTTGCCGCGAAGGATTTACAGCGCAACGTGCTGATCGTGGCGCAAGGTGATCATCCCGCACTGTATGCACCCGCCTTGCTCTGCTCGCAAATTCACTGGATCAGCGGCGCAGCACCTGATGCCAATACGGCCCTGACCTGCAAGATCCGTTATCGCCAACAAGACCAGCGCTGCACCGTTTTCCCGCATGCTGAAGACAGTTTGCGTGTAGTATTTGATGACACACAGCGCGCCATTACACCCGGCCAATCGATTGTGTTCTACGATGGCGAGGTTTGTCTCGGCGGCGCCATTATTGAACACGCATTGCAGGACGTTTCACAATGAAAAAATATTCCATTACCGATCAGGTACTCGCACTGGCTGGCATCGCCCAGGCGGCTGCGCTGGCCGGACAAATCGCACGCACCGGCAATGGTGACAGCGAGGCCATGGCGGGTACAGTACACAGTATCCTGATGCTGGATGCAGACGATTGCGAAAGTATTTTTATCGATCGCAAACACCTGCGACTCGGCTTGCAAACTCTGCGCGACACATTCGAACGTGAAGGCACGGACGGTGGCGACACCCTGCGTTATTGTGCCAGCTTGCTGCACCTGCAGCGGCGACTCGCCAAAAATCACGAGATGCTGGAAACGATTGGCAGACGCCTGCAGCAAATACAGAAACAGGTGAGCATCCACGGCAGCGAAACACACAGCAATATCATCAGCAGCATTGCCGCCGTTTATCTGGACACCATCAGCACGTTCCGTTTTCGCATCCAGGTCAACGGCAATCCACAACAACTGCAACAGGCACAGGTATCCAACCAGATCCGCACCGTATTACTCGGCGGTATCCGTGCGGTGACCTTGTGGCGACAACTGGGCGGCTCGCGCTTCGATTTTATTTTCAAACGCAAAGCCATCTATAACACCACCCTCGCCTTGCTCAAGGCGTAAACGGCACGCCTGCAATGAAAACTGCCATGACATTTGCACTGCTGGTCACTGCCGCGCCCTTCAGCCAACAGGGCGCTGCTACCGCGCTGCGTTTTGCGCAGGCAGCCATTGCCAGCGGTCATCGTATCGGTCGTGTTTTTTTCTATCGGGATGGTGTGTATAACGCCAATGCACTGAGCGTTTTCCCGCAAGACGAGCAGGATATTCCAGAAGACTGGCAAATGTTTTGCCGCGAACACCGGATAGATGCCGTAGTCTGCGTATCAGCCGCCATCAAACGCGGCATCGTGGACACACGCGAAAGCCAGCGGCACGAACTGCATGCATCCAGTCTCGCAGCGCCGATGGTTATTGGTGGTCTCGGCCAGTTGACCGACGCGATGATCGATTGCGATCGCCTCGTCACGTTTGGGTAATGCAAATGAATGGCGTGAAAAAAAATATCCTTTTTATCCTGCAACACGCACCCCACGGCAATTCCAGTACCCGCGAATCACTGGATGCTGCACTCGCGTGTGCCGCTTTTGACCAGCAGGTACAACTGTTGTTTATCGATGAAGGCGTATGGAATTTATTACCGGGACAGCACGCGGGCGCAATCAACAGCAAGGATACCGGCAAGATGCTGGGTGCGCTGGCGTATTACGATATCCGTGATGTATTCGCCGACAGTTTTTCATTGCAGGCTCGCCAGCTGCCTGCAGATGCATTGGCCATACCCGTCACTATCTTGCCTGCCGATGCGGTCCGCGCACTGGTAAAACATGCCGATTGCGTGATCCAGCTATGAACGCCACCCTGCATACGCTCAACATCTCGTCGCGTGAAAACAGTGCAGTGATTGATCGCCTGTTGCGCTGCGCATCGACAGGCGACAGCGTGTTGCTGATCGAGAATGGCGTATACACGCTGGCAGACGACAACGCCCTGCAAGCATTCCACGCTGCCGGCCTGGCGCTATACGCCTTGCAAGTCGATATCGATGCGCGCGGCTTGCAACATCACATCATCTCGTCGCCAGTGACATTGCTTGACGATAGCGGATTTGTGGCACTGGCCTGTGAACACCATAAAACCGTGAGCTGGTTTGCATGATCGAACGGGATGCCGAAGGGTATTTGCGCCATCTGGCCGACTGGAATGAACAGATAGCGATGGATATTGCTGACGCAGAAAAGATTCGCCTTCACGAACCCCACTGGGAAGTTATCCACGCCTTGCGGCGGTTTCATGCACAATTCGGCTTGTCACCAGCCATGCGGCCGCTGTGCAAATACCTGAAAGAAAAACTGGGCGCAGAAAAATCGACCAGTATTTATTTACTGCAGTTGTTTCCCGGCAGCCCTGCCAAAATTGCCGCAAAAATTGCAGGATTACCGAAGCCTGACAACTGTCTTTGAACCGGCTTCAGGCCGGGCGCGCCAATAACACAACGGCTTCGGCATCACCCTCATTGGCAAGATTCACCGTCCTCGCCGACGCGGGCACCAGCACTGCCTGCTCGGCCGCCAGATCCTTGTTGCCGCAATGAACACAGCCTGTGACAGCCATCACCAGAAAATACTGTGCATGTGTTTCACATGACAGGAATGCCCCGGATGCAAGATAAATACGCTGCACCGTAAAATCATCAAACTGCACGATCTGTTCGATTTTCACGCCATCACTATCACGTAAAACCGGAAAGACCTCATCTGTCGGCGTTTGCAATTGCGCGAGTTGCAGCGCTTCGTCGGTATCCCAATCTGCCTGCGTCAAGACTTTCTGTGCAAACGACAAAATCTTGCGCTCATAAACCGGCGTCTGGAATTCCACGGTACGCACACCGTGTTGCAACGCATGCGGCGTGCGCAACGGCACAGCCAGCACATCACCGACTCGCAAGTCACGCATGGCAGTAAAACGTTCCATCGCCTCGCGCATATACTGCTCATGCTGCCGCAAAGCCAGCGGCACCTCGCTCAACCACTGTTGTGTCTGCAGTGCCGTCACGGGTGCATTGAGGGCAATGCCGTCACGCTCCCGACAAGCATCCAGTTGCGCATCAATATCACGTCGCACCGTATGGTATTCACGCACCGCCGTGCGATAGGCTTCGAGAAAATCGGCATCCGAAGAAAACTGTGCGCGCTTGCCTGCAGAAAACCCGAAACGGATGGCACCGATACCGGATGGCCACGCACGTTCATCAATATGCGTAACGATGTAGACCTCGCGCTTTTGCTCATGCAATTCAAAATAGAGATCGCCGTAAACCGCATCCGGCAACGGATCGAGGATTTTCAACAGATTCGGCTGTTGGTGATGGCCCAATACCTGCTGCTGCGCCAGAGAAATCGCCCAGGGCAAGGGCGTAGTTCCGGTGCCAGAAACAATGCCTGAAACACCACGCGCTTCAATACCGGTATACCAGATCTCCTGTCCCCACGGTTTGGCGATGTGCACCGGCTGCAAACGCCACGGCACAGAAAAATCCAGCAACGCAATACCAGCCTGTTCCGCAATGACATCAAGGCGCGTATTTTTTGCAGCAATTTTTTGCAATGCATCCGTCTGGTCACTGATACAGGCGCGCGCAATGTGGCCAGCCGCAGACAATTCGCACACGGCCAGTAATGCCAGCTTCGGTTTGCCCGGCAAATAATATTGTTCAAAATGGAAGCGGAGGATGTGAAGCATAAGGGGGAAAGTATTCAACTCAAGCCAGCTGCGGCGCAGCCGCGTATTCAATTTTTACGCCCTGCAATTCGATACCGGAAATCCTGAAAGAAAACGACGACGTCTGGATACCCGCATCGGCTGGCACACGATCAAACGCACGTTGCGTCACCAGAATCTCACCTGCTTCTGCTGTGTCTTCACCCAGCTTGCTCGCACAGTTGACCGGATCACCAAAATAATCCGGCCCACCGATTAACAATATGTCGCCGTAATCAATGCCAACTGACACACGGATATCAAACTCATCCGGCGTCACCAGATTCATCCCGAAAAAAGCAGCATTGAGCGCCGTCGCCGCCTGGATCGCCGGCAGCACATCCGGGAACGCAGCAAAGCAATTATCAGCCTCGAACTTGACCACTTCGCCACCAAACTGCTCGATGACCGGCTGCGCCGTGAGCTGCATGCGCCGCACCATCGACAGGTAATGCACAATCCCGAAACGCTGCGACAAGACGGAAAAGCCGGACATATCCAGCACAAACACAGCTTTGCGTGTGCCAAATTTCCGCCAGAGCGTCTGCTCAATCGCCTTGCGATTTTCATCCTGCAAGGCGATGGCATATTCGAGCAGCAGATCCTGGAAGTGTTTGTCCATTCGCTTCTTTTCCGTCTATGTTAAGACCTATAGCCTTTCAATCACCGTCGAAATCCCCTGCCCCAGCCCGATACACATCGTCGCCAGACCGAGCGTGGCATCGCGATTTTCCAGCACATTCAGCAAAGTGCCGGTGATGCGTGAGCCAGAACAACCCAACGGATGGCCGAGTGCAATCGCGCCGCCATTCACATTCACTTTGTCATCAAATTTTTCGGCAAGACCGAGGCCTTTCAATACGGCGAGTGATTGCGCAGCAAAAGCTTCGTTGAGTTCGATGTAATCGATATCGTTCAGCGTTAATCCTGCGCGTTTCA
>DAOMGE010000060.1:10677-12295 GCA_035430165.1 Pseudomonadales bacterium
GCTTCGTTGAGTTCGATGTAATCGATATCGTTCAGCGTTAATCCTGCGCGTTTCAATAATTTTTCTGTTGATGGCACCGGGCCGTAACCCATGATGGACGGATCCACGCCTGCGACTGCCATGCCGATCACGCGCGCACGCGGTTTCAAGCCGAGTTGTTTTGCAGTTTCTGCTGCCATCACCAGCATGCAGGATGCACCGTCGGTAATTTGTGACGCGGTGGCTGCCGTTACCGTGCCGCCTTTCGGGTTGAATGCCGGTTTCAGTTTGGCGAGTGATTCCAGTGTGGTATCCGGGCGAATGGTTTCATCCTGCGTCAACACAGTCTTGAAGCCGCGTGTGTCGTGACCTTCGATGGCAATAATTTCGCGATCGAAGCGACCTTCTGCGCGCGCAGCATTGGCACGCGTATGCGAACGCACGGCGAATGCATCCTGTTGCTCACGCGTGATGCCGTGCAGGATGGCAAGATATTCAGCCGTGAGACCCATCATGCCTGCCGCCTTGGCAACTTTCTTGCTCGCTTGCGGATTTGGTTCCAGACCGTAATCCATCGGCACGTGACCCATGTGTTCGACGCCGCCGATCAGGAAAATATCGCCGTAACCGCTGGCGATATTGCTTGCCGCAATATGCAGTGCTGACATCGATGAACCACACAAACGGTTGATCGTTTGCGCAGGCACCGTGAACGGAATGCGTGTGACCATGCTGATCATACGGCCGACGTTCCAGCCCTGTTCCTTGGTCTGGTTGACGCAACCCCAGATGATGTCGTCGATGGTCGACGGATCCAGTTGCGGATTGCGATCCAGCAATTTGTTGACGAGTTCTGCCGAAATATTGTCGCCGCGACGGAAACGGAACGAACCGTCTTTGGAACGCGCCATCGGTGTGCGGGCAAAATCGACGATCACTGCATCGCGTGGATTGAGAGCGCTACCTGGTTTCACTGAAGTCATGTCGCTCTCTCCCTTAAATAAAATATTTTTGATTGGCGGCTGCCATCGCACGCTGGCTGGCAGTCACTTCATACAACTTACCGAGTGCAGTAAATCGATCCGCCATATCCACAAAGGTTTTCATGCCGATGGCATCCATCCAGCGGCAGACACCGCCACGAAAAACCGGGAAGCCCAGGCCGTAGATCAGCGCCATATCCGCCTCTACAGCACTCTCGACAATTTTTTCGTCGAGGCAGCGCGCCATTTCAGTACACATCGGCACCATCATACGGGCAATGATCTCTTCTTCACTGAATTCACGTCTGGTGGCGATCTCCGGTGCCAGCAAGGCATAGACTTCTTCTTTCGCCACCTTGACCGGTTTGCCTTTTTTATCTTTTTCGTAATTGTAAAAACCGAGGCTGTTTTTCTGGCCGAGGCGTTTGGCTTCGTACATCACTTCCAGTGCGGTTTTGTAATCGGGTTTCATACGATCCGGGAAATCCGCTGCCAACACATGCGCCGCGTGAACGCAGGTATCGATTCCGACCACGTCGCACAAATAGGCAGGACCCATCGGCCAGCCCCATTTTTCCATCACGCTATCGATCTGCTGGAAATCGGCACCCTCTTTCACCAGTTGCACAAAACCGGCGAAATACGGGAACAACACA
>DAOMGE010000061.1:0-1662 GCA_035430165.1 Pseudomonadales bacterium
ATCACGGATGAACAGGCGCGCGCACTGGGTGTCGAGCTGATTACCTTAACAGCCCAACCCGAGGCTTCTGGCATGGTGTTCCCGGCTCAAATTGTGTTGCCGCCACAATCCGAACAGGTGGTCAGTGCGCCAGTGGCTGGCGTTATCAAACAAATGCTGGTGCAGGAAAATCAGGCTGTTGTGGAGGGTATGCCTTTACTCATATTGAACAGTCCTGATTTTGGTCAATTGCAATTGGCGGCCATACAGGCAAACAGCCGTGCAAAGCTGGCGCAACAAGCCATGTTGCGAGAACAGGCGCTGTTTAATGAAGGAATTATTCCTCGTCGCCGTATTGATGAGGCGAATGCAGCAATGCGCGATGCCGATGCCGAAATGCGGCAAACGCTGGCAGCGCTGCAATTGGCGGGTGTAAGTGAAGTGGATAGCAACAGAATTGCCAATGCAGACCATGTAAAAAGTGAATTGATTGTTTCTGCGCAGAGTGGTGGCATCGTCACGGCATTGTCAGTCAAACCAGGTCAGCGAGTGTCCATGGCGGATCCGCTACTGCATGTCACCGCAATCGACACCTTATGGTTGGACGTGCAGGTTCCCAGTGGTGATGTGGCACGTTGGCCTATCGGTAGTACTTTGTCGATTCCCGGCGGAATTACAGCCAAGGTGTTAAGCGTCAGCCCGATCGCAAGTGGCGCACAAACTGTTTTGCTGCGCGCACAACTGAATGGCGGCACTCAGCGTTTGCACCCCGGCGAATTTGTGCAGGCTGAACTGCCCATGCCAATCGGTGAAACGTGGGATGTGCCAGTGTCTGCTATTGCGCGCGATGGTGAGCAGGCGTATGTGTTTGAGCGAGAAGCAGGGCAATTTGTGGCAACACCCATTACCGTCGTTGCCAGCGCGGGGCAGCGCGCAAAAGTATCCGGCGCATTAAAAGCGGGGCAGCGCATTGCTGCCAGTAGCGTTGTCGCACTCAAGGCTGCATGGCAGGGTCTTGGCGGCGCGGAAGAGGAATGAGGCAATGTTGAATTCCTTAGTACGCTTCGCGCTTGCGCAAAGAGCCTTTATTTTAATCATGATGGCACTGCTGACAGGTGCAGGTTGGTATGCCGTCAGGCAGTTACCGATTGACGCTTTTCCTGATGTTGCCAGTACCCAGGTCAAAATCATTTTGAAAGCGGCCGGCATGTCGCCGGAAGAAGTGGAAAGCCGCGTTGCCGTGCCGATTGAAACCGAAATGCTCGGTATTCCTCATCAGGCCATGCTGCGCACCACCGTGAAATACGGCATCGTCGATATCACGCTCACATTTGAGGATGGAACGGATATTTATTGGGCGCGCCAACAAGTGGCTGAACGCATGTCAGGCATCGTCGGTGAATTGCCCGCAGGTCTTGAAGGCGGTATGGCGCCGATCACCACGCCACTGGGTGAGATGTTTCAGTTTACGGTTGAAAATCCCGCCATGAGCCTGATGGAACGCAAAGCGCTGCTGGAATGGCAGATTCGCCCAGCATTACGAACGGTACCTGGGGTTGCGGATGTCAATGTGCTGGGCGGCGTGACACGCAGTTTTGAAGTGGTGCCTGATCCAATACGCATGGCAGCTGCAGGTATAACGGTTGATATGCTAAAGACCAGCATTGAGGCCAATAATCGTAA
>DAOMGE010000061.1:1762-11543 GCA_035430165.1 Pseudomonadales bacterium
AACGCACGCGAAGTGGTTGCTGGTGTCGAGCGCAAGATTCAGGAAATTAAATCAGGATTGCCTGCAGGCACCGAGCTGAAGGTTTTCTACAATCGTGCATCACTGGTGAATAAAGCCGTCGGCACTGTGGAAGAGGCTCTTGCTGAAGCGATTGTGCTGGTGCTGATCTTGTTGGGTGTTTTTCTCGGCAATCTGCGCGCGGCCATCACGGTCGCACTGGTGTTGCCGCTCTCGGCACTGGCAACATTTATCCTGATGCATCAGGTCGGCATGTCGGCCAACCTGATGAGCCTGGGTGGTCTGGCGATTGCCATCGGCATGCTGGTCGATGCTGCTGTTGTGGTTGTCGAAAACGTCGTCCAGCAACTGTCGCACGATTCCACCGAAGGCAAGTTGCCGCGCCTGCATGTGATCTATCGCGCTGTGCGCGAAGTGGCTGCTCCAGTGACCACCGGCATCATCATTATCATCACCGTGTTTTTGCCGCTGCTGACCTTGCAGGGGCTTGAGGGCAAGTTTTTTGTGCCGGTGGCCATGACGATTGTGTTTGCGCTGGCCAGCTCGCTGCTGTTGTCGCTCACCGTCATTCCGGTGGTGTCTTCGTACTTGATCAAATCGGTTTCTCACGAAGAGCCTTGGCTGCCACGCAAATTATTGCAACTGTATGAGCCGTTGCTCGACAAAGCGTTTCGCAATCAGAAAACCGTGTTTTCTGCAGCGGGTGGCATTCTGGTTGTGGCCGTGGTGTTGTATTTGAATGTGGGCAAGACCTTTATTCCCGCCATGGATGAAGGCGACATTATTGTCGGCATTGAGAAATTACCCACCGTCAGTCTGGAGGAATCCGCTGCGCTCGATCTGAAAATTCAGCAGGCAATCATGAAGGCTGTGCCGGAGGTGATCGGCGTGGTGGCGCGTGCGGGCTCTGATGAAATTGGTCTTGATCCGATGGGTTTGAACCAGACAGATTCCTTTCTGGTGTTGAAACCGCGCTCGGAATGGCGAATGGATAGCAAGGAAGAATTGCTCGATGAATTGCGCAAAGTACTGAACAACCTGCCTGGCACGGGTTACAGCTTCACCATGCCGATTGAAATGCGTGTCTCGGAAATGATTATCGGTGTTAGAGGCGACTTGGCGATAAAAATCTTCGGGCCTGACCTCGCCACGCTGAACGATCTGGCCAGTCAGATTGAAACGCTGACCAAGACGGTGCCGGGCAATCAGGATGTCTACACCGTGGTAAACGATGGCGTGCAGTACCTTCGTGTGGTGGTCGACCGATTGGCGGCAGGCCGCTTCGGCATTTCGATTGAAAAAGTACAGGAAGCGCTGCGTTTGCAAATACAGGGCACGGAGGCAGGTACGGTCATTGAAGGCAATCGGCGCACACCCATTCTGATTCGCGGGCCAGCCAACCTGCGCAATTCGCTGGGTGATTTATCCAATCTGCATTTGGTAACACCAACGGGCGAATCGGTACCGCTGAACAGTGTTGCGCGTCTTGAGCGCGTCGCTGGCCCTGTCAAGATCGACCGTGAAATGGGTAGTCGTTATAGCGTGGTAATTGCTAATGTCAGTGGGCGTGATCTGGTTGGCTTCGTTGAGGAGACAAAACAGAAAATTGCAGAACAGGTGAAATTACCTGAGGGTTACCGCATCAGTTTTGGTGGTCAATTCGAGAATCAACAGCGGGCTGCTGCACGGCTGGGTCTGGTGACACCATTGGCTCTGATGCTGATTTTTATTTTGTTGTTTTCAAGTTTTCGTTCGGTGCGTCAGGCTTTGCTGGTGCTGAGTAATATTCCCTTCGCGCTGGTTGGCGGCATTCTCGGCTTGTGGTTGACCGGTGAATATTTATCGGTGCCTGCCTCCGTGGGTTTTATCGCGCTACTGGGCATCGCGGTGCTCAATGGCGTCGTGATGGTGAGTTATTTTAATCAGTTGCATACGGAAGGTTTGTCGATTGAGCAGGCCGTGCGTATCGGCGCAAAACGTCGCTTGCGTCCTGTCATGATGACAGCGGCCATTACTGCTTTTGGTCTCATCCCCTTGTTGTTTGCCAGCGGCCCCGGTTCGGAAATTCAACGCCCACTGGCCATCGTGGTCATTGGTGGATTGATTACTGCTACTGTGCTGACGTTGATTATTCTCCCCCTCTTGTATGCTCGTTTTGCTTTCAAGGATCCATCCCATGAATGATGTTTGTCTTTCACTACTTGCCGCCCCTGAGCTGGAAGAAAAATTGCTGGATCGTTTGCTGCTCAATCCTGTGATTAATACATTTGCAAGCCAGATGGCTGCCAGTCATGGCGGGCATTTGACAGAGCTGGATCCCGGCGAACAAGTGCTGGGACGGGGCGATGCCGTGTTGATTCATGTTGTGCTGGCTGCTGAGAATGTTGACGACGTACTGACAGATTTGCGTCGAGGCTTTACAGGATCCCGGTTGCGCTATTGGCTATGCCCTGTGTTATTGCAAGGAGAATTGTAATGAAATCGTATTTGGTTATAAGAAATGTTTTATGCATGTTCACAATGTGTGGGGTTTCTGTATCTGTGCTTTCTGAAGCGCCAGTAAAGCCAGAAGCAGATATTTCTGGTATAGAGGTGCCTGTCATATTGCCAGATGCATTGGTCACTGATTGGCTGCAAAACGATCCTGAAATTGCAGTTGCCAATAATGCATTTGACGCTGCAAAGGCCGACGCCGCACAAACTGCTGCATCACCTTATGAATGGAATGCCAGTTATACCAAACAGCAACGTGATTATGGCACAGGGCCAAAATCGGATGAGTGGAATGCGAGCATGGAACGCACTATCCGCTTGCCGGGAAAATACAGTGCTGATAAAACCGCTTCCAGAGCGGCTAAAACCGCAGCCTGTGCAGAACGCAATCTGGATATGCGCGCAGCAGCTACACATTTGCTTGATGCCTATCTGGATTGGCAAGCTGCACATTCACGCAAAATACTGCTGAGTGAGCAACAGCAACTCGCGCAACGTAGTTTTGATGTTGTGACAAAACGAGTCAAAAGTGGTGATGCGTCCATGCTGGAGCAAAAACTTGCCTCTGCCGAACTGATGGACATTCAGCGTCAATCCGGAGAGGCGGATATTGCCGAGGCGTCAACATGGGCACAATTTTCATCGCGCTACCCAGCACACAGTGATAATTTGCCCAACCTGCCTGATCCCGTTGCCATCAGTCACAGCGCAGATTGGTGGCAGGCTCGTATAACCGACAGAAACGATAAATTACAGGTCAGTCGCGCACAACAACAGGTTGCGCAAGCTACTGCTGATCGTGCCAGAGCGGATCGAATACCCGATCCCACGGTTGGGATATTTACTGGAAAAGAGGCTTATGGCGATGAAAGTATTGTTGGTGTGAGCATCAGTATGCCTATTCCGGGAACACATCGTAGCCTGGAGCGCCAGAAGCAGCTGGCCCAATCCAACCGCGCCTATCAGGAAATGGTGTTGACAGAACGGCAGCTAAATAGCAGTGCGCGCTCAGTTTATGCGAGTGCCATAGGCCATTATCAACATTGGCAATTGGCACAAGGTGCGCTTGTCGCACTGCGTGACAATATTCATCTGGAACAACGCGCCTACGCCCTTGGTGAACAGGACTTACAGGCATTGTTACTGGCACAACGTCAGGGTTTGGCGGCAGCGCAAGCAGAAGTTGACGCACGAATTGATGCGTTGCGCAGCTATTACACCTTGCTTCTGGAAGCTAAATTATTGTGGCCGACACTGCTGGAACATAGGGCTACTGACTGTGCTACGCAAGACTAAAGGCTGAGCGTGGACATACAATCGCTTGTGGGTGTTTATTTTCGCCCTAGTAAGCGTTGTCTCTAGACTCGCCTCAATCGATATGTATGAGATATTGATCTAGAAGCGCGCGATGAGAGCGAATTGGCGCTTATATGCCTTATGTCGGTAGTTGTTAGTATTTACCTGCATAATGCAGCAAAAGCAGGGTTTTGATTATCCCATTTTGGGTCAAGCGCAGCTGTTACGGTGGTACCAGTGAAAGCAGTAGGCTTACCTTTTAGGGCAGTACATGCATATTTTGCATGTACTGATTAGGAATCACTAAGTCGCATGAACACTCCACGGTTTGGTAGACGGAACCTTACTGTATCTAATTGTTTTTAATGTGTTTTCAAAGTAAATTCATAAAATGGCATTTTACTTTGAAAAATCCCATTACGCCCAGCCCACTCAAGATCAGGAGAACGGAGGCGCATCATACACACGACTTATCTGCGTAAGATTGGCGGCTCTGTCATGTTGATTGTCCCACCAATTTTTTTTGAGCAATTGCACCTAGACACTGGCACCACTGTCGGGCTGGTTCTCGGTAACGGTTGCCTAGTGATCAAGCCTGGATTTCGGCCGCGCTAATGCACACGCAATTGCTCGCCGTCGGTACTACTGGCGAGCGGGCAAGCTGCGGAGCCAGTCCACGATAGATTTGGGACTGCTCGTGATCTTTTAGGTGCAGGAAGGACTCAGACATGAACGGCCGTCTTGTCGTTGCGGAAGATGGCGTCGCTCATCCACGCGGGCATTGCGCTGGTGGCTGATTTCAGCACCTCAAATTCGGTCGATCCCAGCTTACGCCGAATCTTCTCGACCAGAGCCGGCGTTACTTCCGTCTTGCCGAGGTACCACATCGCCGCAAGTGCGAGTCCAGCCGGTCGGCCCGCCAGTGCTAACTTGCGCTGACAGACATGCTGCAAGCTGATTTCCATCTTCCCCACGCGGATGCGCTTCGACGGGCCGGATGTCGCGAATACCGACTGGGTCGGAACCTGTGTGGTCAGCTCTAGCCGACGCGCCGCTTCGGCACCGTGAACCTGGAGGACGGCGCCTGTGGTTTTGGCGACGGTCTCGGCTACTTTCAGCGGTGAGGGACTAACCCTGCCAACGAAACGACTATTCTCTGGGCGCACAAAGACGCCGCGCGTCACACGTTCGATAGATCCTGCTTTGCGGAGGCGGGAGAGTGTCTGGTTGATAGACGCGCGTGTTCCGCATTCCAATAATACTGTTGGAGTGAATGGCTCTCCAATCGGCATTGCCTCAATGCGCTGGCGTATCAGTTCAGCGGTGTTGATCGTCGTTTTCATGTAAGAAAATTTATGCGAGTTTCTGACAAATCGCAAGTTCGCAAGAAGCTGCATGAGTACGCGGAAACCTGCGTGATCTGGAAAAACCCCAGCCGCTCTCGGTGGGGAGGGTGTTAATGCAGACCTTTTGTTGTCCAGCCACGCGTCTGACGATAAGCGTTGAATTCGTTTATTGATTGATGCAACAACAATTGCGGCTGACGTAGTGCAGAACTCCGGAGAGCCAAAGAGGGAATCTTCTAGCAGAAGAAGCCCCCTATGTGTGCTGAACAGGGCTTTGGCCATCGCAAAGTCCGTTCATGAGTGTTGGGTAAAATAATTCTAAAATTTTACCCAACATACCTAGCTGCTCGGCAGATGGCAGTCTGTGCATATTTTGCACAGACTCGTATTTTCGCAGAAGCACCACTGAATATGTTACTTAACATCCTGTGATGGCCCTGCATTTCACAGCCAGCCCGTAATAGCGCCATTGAGGTATTCTCGCACCTTAACAAGGTCTGATATCTGTGTTGTGCCTCACTGGCAGCGTAATTAAGATCGAGCGCCAGTTTCCGCGCGGCTCAGATGAGTGCGGAGAGCTTCTGGGTAGATACTGTATCTGTACGTTAATCGTGCCACATATTAAACATACAAATTGACAATCAAATATTCAATTTGTATGTTTTTGGGCATGTATCAACGCGCCTTGTCCATAACCCTGCACGGCTTTCTGCTTTTAATACGTTAAGAATCAGAGTCCTATGTGACCTGCGGCTTCACTGAGGTACTCGCGCACATTCACAATGTCGGATAACTGACCATTCAGCATGTAATCGAGTGCAGATTTATTCTGGAACAGAGCAGCACTGTTGGGTTTTCTGATCCATTGATTGGCTCTTTCCTCTGCATCAAAAAGCCCTCTGAGCTCTCGGTAGATACCCAATAGATTGCTGATACGGTACAGCATGTCTGTATCAAGGATCTGCGAAATATTTAAGCGTAACCCTTCAAGATCCTGAACTTGGCATCCCAGCAGTATGGCCATTTCCGGGTCATCCAGCTGCCATTTTTGGGCAATAGTAAAAAAGCCCTTCAGCGCCACTCGGCAGACTTCGGGGCACTGGAAATAGCTTACGGGGTGCGGTTCAGTATCTGACATGCAAAACGGATCTTCCTGCCATGGTGAAATTAAGTATGTGACTGTAAAACGCAGTGGGCTTGCTTATTTGCAATGTGCATTTTTTGCACATTGCTTTCTATGCGCGATACGTAGTGCCCACCTCTGTTCACGTAACGTGAACACTGCGAAATGCTGAACATCATTTCGTAACGCTGAAAATGGCATGCAATACGTTTCTCCCTCAGCTGTGATTTTCGTGGCAGTGTCGCAAGCGGCTTCCACTACAAAGTCCATCAGCGGTTTCTGCACTTGCATTTGCAATATGCATTTTTTGCATATTGCTTGCCATGTGCGTCAAGTAGGATGAACTTGCTCTAGATTCGGCTCAATTGTCACATCTTCAGGCTCATCATCCATGGCCCGAGGTCGGGCATAGGGGCAAGACTGCGTTTTCTGCGCATAGTCCTCGTCAAACAGTGAGATGCCTTGCGCTTTCTCCCACTGGTCCACGTTGTTTCTGTAGTCGGCGTATTGCTGATCTTCCTGGTAGCGCAGCTTCAGAATGTCATTAACTTGCAACAGGATGCCAATACGCCGGAGCATTTTGGGAATGGCATCGTCTGTGTCCTGCATGTCAGGGTGTGCCGTGTACATCATGTACGGTGAGATGGCGAGATGCAGTTCCTCGGGAACAACGTCATTGTGTTCCATCATTAGAACTCGCCCCAGTTGATAGCCCATCAGCTCCGGAATGTTCTGCAGGGTTTTGTAGAACTCGTTGGCCGTGGCGTTCATAAGAAACTTCTCCCGGTCTTCCCGCGTCCAGACAAATGTGCAGAGTGATAGTAATTCTGGGGATGCCTTGCTCATGACCATGTCGACATATTCTCTCGTCGCGCTGGTAACAATTGCCACATCAAGATTGGGCTGCTGCTTGATAAAATCCACAAGGGTCTGCAAGTGCGGCCGTTTCATCAGCATGACTTTTTGGCTTAAGGGAATCGCATTTTCCAGTGATGGTGCAACCTCCATGGCATTGCGGATAATAGCTGCCGGATCTTGTTGGTTGCACTGCCACAAGGCCAGCACTTCTAGCATGGGATCCGTATACATTTGTGGTATTTCGATCAGGGTATTGCATACACCCAAGCACAAGAGATAGCGATCATTGGCATTGACGCGCGTGAGTGTTTTTTCCAAATAGGTGTTGATGTTGTCAAAGCCGTGCAAGCCTTGCGACATCAGATAGTTTGCAACACTGTCTTCGCCAACCAGGTTGCGCAGTTCGTCCACTACGGGATTGCGCCATTCCAGCCAACTGGCTTCCAGCCGAGCATGGTTAAAAAGAAGCACCAGTGCATTGGCAATGTGGGTAAGGCCGATAATTCTCTTCTGGACGTCTTCACTCAATACAACGTCAGGTTCGGAAATGAAGGCTGCTAACTCTTCTTCCGTAATGCCGAGTAACGCGGCCTGATAGCGGCCATACCGGAATTTCCGACCCCCTTGGCCCCAGCGTTCCATGATCGCCATAAATGTCGGCATGGTCGCTTGCCCCTCCCATGCATTTACTGATTCATTGTTGTCACTCATGCTGGCAGTACCTTGTGCAAAAATGTTGAGAGTTATGACTACTCGTCGTCTTCAGCGAGGGGTGAAAGGAGGTCCACATCAAAATTGGCGACCGCCTCGCCGATGCGAACTAATAATTCTTTGGTTAACGGTTTAAAGCATGGATCATCACCCTGGATGCATTCAGCCTCGCGAATATGCGCAACGATGTCATCCTGCTGGATGAGATGACGAATGGTTTCAATGGCATCCAGGAGTTTGCCATCCTCCATCATGGACTCAGGGTTGAGGGTATGCATACGAAATCCACGGATCATCACCTGTGATTCCTCGGGGAAGATGCCATTTTTGAAAAGACCAAGAACATACTGCAGCATGAGAATTTTGCCGCGCTTGTAGCCATGCAGTTCCGGGATGTTGTGCAGGCCTTTGCACAAATCACCATTACACAGGCGTTTCCAGTATTTGCTTTGATCTTCACCTGTCCAGATAAACTTGCAGCGTTCTAGTAATACAGGCGCTGCCTTTTCAAGGCAGTTCACGATGTAACTGCGCTCGGCCCAGCTGATTATCGCGACATCGAGGTTAGGCTGGCTCTCGACAAAATTTAAAAATTCATCCAGATAAGGGCGCTTGATGATTAATCGGTTTTTGTCATCCATAACAGTGATGGGTAAGCGTTTGATGTTTTCAAAGGCACGGTTTGCGTTTTCCGTCAGATTTTCTATGCCTTGTTCGCTACGCAGCAATGCGGTGATGGCTGCCATGTCCGTAGTATTAAGCAGGGTATGCTGCACGCCCATGCACAATAAATAGCGGTCATTGCTTCTGAGTGTCTCTGCACGCTGGCGTAGATAGTCGCTGATAAAGACAAAGGCCGCATCGCCATTTGTCTTCAGATACTCCAGCGGTGTTGTGTACCCCATTACCTCAATCAGCGCATCATTGCCGTTGCGCGGTACTTCCAACCATTCCACTTCGCGGTGCGGGTCACCTTCAAACAACGTCGACAGGGATAATGCGATGCGGGACAGCCAATCAATCCGCCGCAAAACAGCATCCGCAATTTTCGGGTTTTCGCCCGAGATCAATGCTGCAAATGCAGTTTCAGGAATACCCAGCAGTGCAGCGCCTGCGCGTTTTATGGTGAACTCAGGTGATCGCACCGACCAGCGTGCCATCACCATGGCAAAAACGGTTAGCGCTAATTCAGACGTGTGGAGCTTGTCCTGGTCAGCGCACTCCGCTGTTAGCAATTCAGACAAAGGCAATGTCAGGCCGTGGCGCAACGACACCGGCAGGGATGGCGCAATATTTCTGACGTAGTGTTCCTGCGCAGCGGTTTCAATGGCACCAACTCGGACAGAGCGCACCAAAGCAATGGTTTCATCTGCAGGCAAACCGGTTTCGACCAGCAAGCGGGCTACTACCAAGCCTGTTCTTCCGAGTCCGCCACGACAGTGCACCAGTACCTTGCCGCCTGCAGACAAAACCCCAATCAATTGCGCTCGCACCCAAGGCCACTGTTGCTCAAAACGCGTGTCGGGAATATCGCCATCGATGATTTCGAGATGCATCCACTGCGGCTCCAGCGTAGTTGCGGCAAGATCCTGCAGTGCCTCAACACCCAGCATCGAAAATTCATGTGGCTCCAGCAGCGTGACCATCACATCGGCGTGCCATTCATACCGAATCCATTTCATGTCGGAGTCGAGATCGCGATCCCAGGGCTTGCCATAAATAGAAGGGCCCTTTTTGCCGGGACAGATCGTCATGCCGATAACGCCTGGCATGCCGGGTACGCTCAGTTCAGCGATTCGCAAAGGATCGTTAGCGCTATTGCGAGCATCCGATTCGATGTTCATGACACACCATCCAGATCTGGCAATTCGATGATCAGGTCTGCCCGATACCCAGTATGTTCACTGGGATAGCCATATTGGTTGCTAATCGCACG
>DAOMGE010000062.1:0-9296 GCA_035430165.1 Pseudomonadales bacterium
TCCGCTCGTAGCTCAGATGGATAGAGTACCGCCCTCCGAAGGCGGGGGTCGCGCGTTCGAATCGCGCCGAGCGGGCCATCTTCCCTGACAGCCCCTTATCGTTTAATTGTGCGCCGCTTGTGGTTTGTTCAGCGATTTGTAGATCCAGTACTGGTGTGACATCGAGATGATGTTGTTGACCAGCATGTACAACACCAGGCCGGCAGGGAAGAACAGGAACATACCGGTGAAAATCACCGGCATCATCTGGAACACGCGCTGTTGGGTGGGATCTGCCGCGGGCGGGTTCAGTTTCTGTTGTACCCACATTGAAATACCCATCAACACGGGCATTACAAAATAAGGATCCTGCACGGACAGGTCGACAATCCAGCCCATGAATGGCGCCTGGCGCAAATCCACGCTTTCCATCAGTGACCAGTACAGCGCAATAAAAACCGGTGTTTGTATGATCATCGGCAAACAGCCAAGCATCGGGTTGGCATTTTCTTTTTTATACAGCTTGAACATTTCTTCGCGCAATTTGTTCGGGTTGTCGCCATAGGCGTCTTTCATTTCCTGCATTTTTGGCGCGAGTTTTTTCATCACGGCCATGGATTTGTAACTGAGCGTTGACGGCCACAGGAACAGCATTTTCACACTGAGCGTCAGACCGATAATGGCAAATCCCCAGTTGCCGACGAAACCGTGCAGTTTATGTGTCCACCAGGCCAGCGCCTTGGCAATAGGCCATAACCAGCCGTAATCCACCGTGAGATCAAGATAGGGTGTGATAGCGCGTAAGCGGTACACGTCTTTTGGTCCGACATAGAATTGGGTAGATAACACACCTTTACTACCGGCGGCCACGTCTACTTGCGGACCGGTAAAACCGAGCAGGTACGTGTCACTACTTTCCTGGTGAATCGTGTAGAACTGGTTATTGTCGTTGGCGTTCGGAATCCATGCACTGATGAAATAGTGCTGCACCATCGCAATCCAGCCGCCTTTGACGGTTTCTTTCAGCGGCGTCTTGCTCATTTCCTTGAACGTCATTTTATAGAAATGTTTTTCACTGGTTGTGGTGGCGCTGCCAAGGAAAGGCTTGATACCGATACCGCCCGAACTGACAGGTTCGTGAGTATCCCGCTTGATTTGCCCATACAGATGCGCATTCCAGTTCTGTGCGCCGTTGTTATCCACCAGATAATCGAGTTTGATCAGGTGATCACCGCGCGTGAATGTGTAGCGCTTGGTGATTTTTACGTTGTTGTAGGTATTGTTGCTGTCGGACAACTGCAAATCGACAGTGACATCCTTTCCGTTATCAGCAAGTTCGTAGCGGGTTTTTTCTGCGCTGAACAGCGGACGCTCACGACCTTTGTCTGTGCCGTTGTCACCGATCAAACCGCTTTGTGCCACGTACAGATGATCGGCAGATCGCGTCAACACCACAAACGGTTCATTCGGTGTATCAATTTTCGCCGGATAATCGCGCAAACCCGCCATCACAATGTCGCCACCGCGCGTGTCGATTTTTACATGCAACACATCGGTGTAGACGTCGATAGTTTTTTCGCCGGACGCATCGCTTGCGGCAGGTTTTTGTACAACAGCCGTGCCCGGTACTTCAGGAATGCCGGTATCCGCTGCTGTCTTGTCGGCGGTGCTGTCGGTTGTTGCCAGTGATGGCGCATCGGATGCGCTCACTTGCCCGGCACTGGCGACAGGCGTGTGTGTTTCCTGGAACTGGTGCCATCGCACCAGCAGTGTCAGGGAAATGGCGGCGATTGCTATGAGTAAAACCGGGCGTTGGAAATCCATCGTCAATGTCTGCTTGTAGATGAAAAGGGAGAGGTTTCGGTTATCTGTGGATCCGGTACAGGATCAAACCCGCCTGCATGCCAGGGGTGGCATTTTAGGATGCGCATCACCCCGAGATAAGAGCCCTGAGCCAAACCGTGTTTTTCGATGGCCTCGCGGGTGTAGTGCGAGCAGCTCGGATGAAAGCGACAGTGGGGCGGCAGGCACGGGCTGATCTGTTCACTGTAAAAGCGCAGCAGGCCAAGCAGGGGCTTTTTCATGCGAGAACCTCCTGTTGCGGGTTCGACGGTTGTTCCGCCGCCAGTTTCTGCTCTTTTTGCATGGATTTCAGCAGGCGCTGCCATTGCTGGTCGATGACAGCGTTAATCTCGACATTGCTCATCTGCCACAAACCGGGTTTGACAAGCGCCACTATATCAACGCCCTGTAATTCGTGTTGGTGGTGGCGGAAGCTTTCGCGCAGTAAACGCTTCAGGCGATTGCGCTGCACAGCGAGCTTCGCGTTTTTCTTGGCCACAACCAGCCCGAGCCGGGAATGGGCTCCTGCGCCGGGAATGGCAAGCAGCAATAGGGAACGATGGGAGATCTTGTGCAAGGCGCAATCAAAAACGGCCTTGAATTCGCGCGGTGTCAGAAGACGTTGTTGTTTGCCGAAGGCAAGAGAAAAACGGGCTGGATTACTACAGGGTTGATCACTGCGGGATTGGCTACTACAGGATTGCACAGAGGAAAATCCTGTTGATGTGCCAGCTCCGCCCGGAAAAGTGGTGTCGGTGGCTGGCACACGCCTGAACCGGTCTGGTGTCAGGAGGACAGGGGGTGTCGCAATCAGACAGTCAGGCGCTTACGGCCTTTGGCGCGACGACGGCTCAGTACAATGCGGCCGTTCTTGGTAGCCATGCGCGCACGGAAACCGTGGGTACGCTTGCGTTTGATGACGCTGGGCTGGAAAGTTCTTTTCATGTTGCACCTGCCTTTGCTTGACGTTCTGCCAGCAGCGCGGATCGGAACGCTGGCGAAAAAGAGGCGGCATTGTACAGAATCGCCAGACGCAGATCAATGTAAAATTACCGTCATACGGCAAGGTGTCCCGATGCATCGAATCGACAGGGACGACCTTTGTATACACACCTTATCAACAGCTTTTAGGCAGCTTTTCAAAAGCCTTTTGCCTTGAGTACACAGGAAAAAGGCGGATAATGGCGCTTCCTGATCCGGGGGCTGTGGAAAAAGTATCAACAGCCTTTGCCCAACCCCGGTATCCAGCCTGAGAACCGTTCAGAACCCTTTAACCGGAGTGCGTATGGCGCATACGTTATGGAATTATTGCCTGTCGCGCCTGCAAGATGAACTCTCTTCACAGCTCTTCAATACCTGGATCCGGCCATTGGTGCTGGAGTCGGCAGCCAGTAACGATCGCCTGCTGGTGATCGGCGCCCCTAACCGCTTCATTGCTGACTGGGTCAGCAACAAATACCTGTCCCGTATGCGTGAGCTGTTGCGCGAGCAAAGTGGCGGTGAGCGCAATGTGGATATCACCCTGCAGGTTCAGCCCCAGGCAGGCAGCTTCCAGTCCGCACCATCAGCAACAACCGGTTTGGCTAATGACAGCCGTCCACCGGTCGAAATTATCACTGCGCAACCGCGTGCGCCTGCGATCCTGATCCCGCACGGGCGCAATAGCGCCCTGCAGGTTGAAGGCGATGTGAAGCACCAGAGTAGCGTCAATCGTGACCTGACCTTTGAAAACTTCGTCGAGGGAAAATCCAACCACATGGCGCGCGCAGCGGCGATGCAGGTAGCGGAAAACCCCGGCGGCTCCTACAACCCGTTGTTGATTTACGGCGGCGTCGGTCTGGGTAAAACGCATTTGATGCATGCAGTCGGTAATGCCTTGCTTGAGCGCAAACCGGACGCGCGCGTGGTTTACCTGCATTCCGAGCGTTTTGTGGCAGATATGGTCAAGGCGCTGCAATTGAATGCAATTAACGAATTCAAGCGCTTTTATCGTTCGGTGGATGCGTTGCTGATCGATGACATCCAGTTTTTTGAAGGCAAGGAGCGTTCACAGGAAGAATTTTTCCACACCTTTAATGCGCTGCTGGAAGGCGGGCAACAGATGATCCTGACCTGTGATCGCTATCCAAAAGAAGTGGATGGTCTCGAAGAGCGTTTGCGTTCGCGGTTTGGCTGGGGCTTGACCGTTGCCGTCGAGCCGCCGGATCTGGAAACACGTGTTGCTATTCTTTTCAAAAAAGCAGGCGATGGGCAGCATCCTGTTTCACTGCCTAATGATGTGGCATTTTTTATTGCGCAACGCATTCGTTCGCATGTGCGTGATCTTGAAGGTGCATTGAATCGCGTGAAAGCGCATTCGCGTCTGACCGGTCGCCCGATTGATATCGAACTGGTGCGCGAGGCGCTGAAAGATTTACTGGCGCTGCAGGATAAACTGGTCAGCATCAATAATATCCAGTCGACTGTCGCCGAATATTACCGGATCAAAACCAGCGACTTACTGGCAAAACGACGCAACCGTTCCGTAGCGCGTCCGCGCCAGATGGCGATGGCATTGGCAAAAGAACTGACCAATCACTCATTACCTGAAATTGGTGATGCATTTGGTGGGCGTGACCATACCACTGTGCTGCATGCATGTCGTAAAATCCGCGAGTTGCGCGACAGCGATGCCGATATGCGCGAAGATTACAAAAAGCTGCTGCGCGCACTCACAACGTGATGCATGATGCGCGGATGAACTGAATTTAACGAACAGAACTTTCTGGCACTGGGAGCCTGAACATGCAATTTTCGATTTCACGTGAAGCACTGCTGAAGCCGCTGCAACTGGTGGCGGGCGTTGTGGAGCGCCGCCAGACTCTTCCTGTGCTCTCCAATGTATTGCTGGTTCTGCATGAGGGGCAGCTGTCGTTGACCGGCACAGACCTTGAGGTGGAGCTGGTGGGTCGCGTGGCGGTAGACGAGGAGGACGCACAGTCAGGTGAAATCACGGTGCCGGCGCGCAAGCTGCTGGACATTGCCAAGTCGCTGCCTGACGGGGCAACAATAAAATTTTCCGTTGAAAATCAAAAGGTTACAATAAAATCTGGCCGTAGCCGCTTCACCTTGTCGACGCTGCCGGCCTCCGAATTTCCTGCGGTAGAAGACGGTCCGAATACCCTGTCTTTCGAGTTGCAGCAGAAACAGATGAAGCGCCTCATCGACGCGGTGTCTTTTTCGATGGCACAACAGGATGTGCGTTACTACCTCAATGGCATGTTGCTGGAGATCGGCCCCGATGCCGTACGCAGTGTGGCTACCGATGGGCACCGCCTGGCGCTTTGCACGCTCAATATGCCAGTGGAAGGTGTCAGCAGTCCACGCCAGTCGATCCTGCCGCGCAAGGGCGTGATGGAGCTGGTGCGTTTTCTTGCCGACGGTGATGTGCCGGTACGCGTGATGCTGGGCGCCAACCATTTGCGCGCCCAGACGGAAGATTTTACTTTCACCACCAAACTGGTCGACGGCAAATTCCCCGATTACGAACGCGTGCTTCCGCGCGGAGGCAATAACCAGATTAATGCTGATCGCCAGGAGTTGCGCCAGGCGTTTTCCCGTGCCGCCATCCTGTCCAACGAAAAGTATCGTGGCGTTCGCCTGATTCTTGAGGCGGGCCAGTTAACGCTGGTTGCCAACAACCCGGAGCAGGAAGAGGCCGAAGAAACGGTTGCTATCGACTACAGCGGCAGCTCCTTTGAAATCGGCTTCAACGTCAGTTATCTGGTCGATGTATTGAACGCCCTCAGCTCAGAAATCGTTCGTATCTCGTTGGCGGATGCCAATAGCAGCGCCTTGATTGAGTCGGCGGATGGCTCGGATGCCTTATATGTCGTCATGCCGATGCGCCTGTAATGATTGGTGTTTTTGCGATCAGCAGACCCGGCCGATGCCGGGTTTGTTGTTTTTACTGCAGATAAACTGATCAGGTATGACCATCCGCAACCTGCAAATCAGCGGTGTCCGCAACCTGGAAAGCGTGCATCTGCAAGAGTGTGGCGGCGTCAATATTTTCACCGGCGCCAATGGCAGCGGCAAGACCAGCATCCTCGAAGCTATTTTTATTCTGGCGCGCGCGCGCTCCTTTCGCAGCGCCAAGCTTTCTCCGGTCATCAATCATCTGGCCACCCGTTGTGTGGTGTATGGCGAACTGGGCGAGCAGGATGGTCGCGGGCGCTCTACTGTCGGGGTGATGCGCTCACGTAACGAGCAGCAGCTGTTCAAGATCAACGGCAACCCCGTGCATGCGGCGGCGCAGCTGGCGGAATTGTTGCCGCTGCAGCTTATCAATGCGGAGTCTTTTTCCTTGCTGGAGGGCGGCCCACGTATCAGGCGTCAATTCCTGGATTGGGGAGTGTTTCACGTGGAACCAGAGTTTTTGTTTCACTGGCGGCGGGTGCAGAAGGCGTTGAAACACCGCAACACATTGTTGCGGCGTGGTAGAATGGACGATGCGGATCTGGCGCCGTGGGATGCGGAACTGGCAGCTTGTGCGGAAGCGATAGATGTTATGCGCGCGGCGTATTTGAATCGCCTGCGGCCGCATTTTTTGCATCTGCTTGAAGAATTGGTACTGCTGGACACGCCCGAATTGCTGTATCGCCGTGGTTGGGCGGACGGCGCGGGGCTGGCACAGGCGCTGGAACGGGACCGGCAGCGGGACCAACAGCAGGGCGCCACACACAGCGGCCCGCAGCGCGCCGATATCGATATTCGTATTGGAGGCAAGCCGGCTGAAGACGTGCTGTCGCGCGGACAGGAAAAGCTGCTGGCTTGTGCCTTGCGGCTTGCCCAGGGGGTTTTGCTGCACGAGCTGACAGGCAAGACCTGTATCTACCTGGTCGATGATTTGCCAGCCGAGCTGGATATGGAGCGCCGCCAGGCATTGTGCAGGCAGCTGACAGCCATGCGCAGCCAGGTGTTTGTGACGGCAACTGATCCGCAGAGTCTGCAGGATTGCTGGCCGACGACGGGGCAGGGCACCAAATGGTTTCACGTGGAACATGGGCGTGTGTCGGCTCAATGAGCCGGGGCAACCAGCCCAATAACAGGTAAACGGGGTTAGACAGCAAGATGAGTGATATCGACAAGCAGCAGGAAAACAGCTCCGAAACGCTCCATGGCGCAGAGGACAACAGTGGCTACGATTCCTCCAGCATCAAGGTGCTGAAAGGTCTGGATGCGGTGCGCAAGCGCCCCGGCATGTATATCGGCGACACCGATGATGGCAGCGGCTTGCATCATATGGTGTTCGAGGTCGTGGATAACGGCATTGACGAGGCGCTGGCGGGTTATTGCACGGAAGTGACGGTCACTATCCACCCGGACGAATCCGTTTCTGTGACGGATAATGGTCGAGGTATTCCAGTAGATATCCACCCGGAAGAGGGAGTGTCGGCTGCAGAAGTTATCATGACGGTGCTGCACGCAGGCGGCAAGTTTGATGACAACTCCTACAAAGTCTCTGGTGGCCTGCATGGCGTAGGTGTGTCGGTGGTTAACGCGCTGTCCACCAAGTTGCAGATGAATATCCGCCGCAATGGCAAGCTGTACGAGCAGGAATACCATCATGGCGTGCCGCAATACCCGCTGCGCGAAGTGGGCGACACCGATCGCCGTGGCACAGAGATCCAGTTCTGGCCGTCACCGGAAACCTTCACCAATATTCATTTTAGCTACGATATTCTAGCCAAACGCCTCCGGGAACTGTCTTTCCTCAACTCCGGTGTGCGCATCGTGCTGCGCGACGAGCGCGACGGCAAGGAAGACATTTTCCAGTATGAAGGCGGTCTGGGGGCCTTCGTTGAGTACATCAATACCAACAAAAGTACCCTGAACAATGTGTTTCATTTCAATATTCCACAATCCGAGGGCACTAACGGCATAGGCGTGGAAGTGGCCATGCAGTGGAACGACGGCTATCAGGAAAACGTCTATTGTTTCACCAATAACATCCCCCAGCGTGACGGAGGCACCCACCTGCAGGGCTTCCGCACGGCGCTGACCCGCACTCTCAATGCCTACATGGAGAGAGAGGGGTTCCTGAAGAAAGAGAAAGTAGCCACCAGCGGTGAAGATGCCCGTGAAGGCCTGACAGCTATTGTGTCGGTGAAAGTGCCGGATCCCAAGTTCTCCAGCCAGACCAAGGACAAGCTGGTGTCATCAGAGGTAACCAACGTGGTCGCCTCCGCCATGAATGAAAAGCTTGAAGAGTACTTGCTGGAAACGCCAGCGGCCGGCAAAACCATCGCGGGCAAGATTATCGATGCCGCCCGTGCCCGCGAGGCTGCCCGGAAGGCGCGGGAAATGACCCGTCGCAAGGGCGCGCTGGACATTGCCGGCTTGCCCGGCAAACTGGCGGATTGTCAGGAAAAAGATCCGGCGCTGTCCGAACTGTATCTCGTGGAAGGTGACTCGGCAGGTGGTTCTGCCAAGCAGGGGCGCGATCGCCGTACCCAGGCTATCCTGCCGCTGAAGGGCAAGATCCTCAACGTCGAGAAGGCGCGCTTTGACAAGATGTTGCAATCGCAGGAGGTGGGTACGCTGATCACCGCCATGGGTTGTGGTATCGGCAAGGACGAGTTTGATATCGAGAAGTTGCGCTATCACAGCATCATCATCATGACGGATGCTGACGTTGATGGCTCACACATCCGCACCCTGTTGTTGACCTTTTTCTTCCGCCAGATGCCCACGCTGATCGAGCGTGGCTATATCTATATTGCCCAGCCACCGCTGTATAAGATTGCCAAAGGCAAGCAACACCAATACCTGAAAGATGAGCAGGCACTAACTAACTATCTGACGCAGGCAGCATTGGACGGTGCCAGTTTGCACGTCAATGCCGAGGCTCCCGGCATTGGTGGCTCCGCGCTGGAGACGCTGGTGACCGAGTATCGCAACGTGATGGCAATTGTCGAGCGCTTGTCGCGCCTGTACCCGCCATTGGTATTGGAAGAGTTGATTTACCAGCCGGCTCTTACGGTTGAGCAACTGGGCCAGCGCGATGTGGTCACTGCCTGGTGCCAGAAACTGCAGGCTGCCCTGGAGCTGGCCGCGAACGGCAGTCACCGTTTTGACGCCACCGTGTACGAAGACCACGAGCGCCACCTGTACTTGCCGGCAGTGCGTATCACGGCTCACGGCGTGCCGATGGAGCATGTGATGCAGCGCGATTTCTTTGCTTCCGGGGAATACCAGCACATTGTCAAACTGGGTCTGCAATTGCAGGGCTTGCTGGAAGAGGGTGCCTACGTCAAGCGCGGCGAGAAAACCGTGCCGGCCACCAGCTTTAAACAGGCATTGGATTGGCTGATGGATGAGTCCCGCAAGGGCCACACCATCCAGCGCTACAAGGGTCTGGGTGAGATGAACCCGGATCAGTTATGGGAAACGACGATGGATCCGGCCTCGCGCCGCATGCTGCGGGTCACCAT
>DAOMGE010000062.1:9396-10478 GCA_035430165.1 Pseudomonadales bacterium
ATGGCGGTGCCTGCGATACCGCCATCGCCTGTCAATGCGCCCAGGATATCGCCCGGACGCAGTTTGTCCTTGCGGCCTCCATTGATGTTGATCGTCACCATGCGTGGCTCGTCGGCGATAGCACCCTTGTCGCGCGACGGCACCGATTGCCACACCAGTTTCTGCTGCTGGTAGTCCTCGACCGCACTGGCCCGCTGCATTTCACGCGGGGTACACAGGCTCAGTGCCAGACCGGTCTGACCGGCGCGGCCGGTGCGGCCGATGCGGTGGATGTGTACTTCCGGATCAAACGCCAGTTCAACATTGATAACAGCGGCCAGATCCTTGATATCGAGTCCACGCGCTGCAACATCGGTGGCGACCAGTACCGGGCAGCTGCGGTTGCCGAATTGCACCAGCACCTGATCGCGCTGGCGTTGGTCAAGGTCGCCGTGCAAGGCCCGCGCGTGAAAACCCTGCTGACGCAGCGCCGCCGTGATTTCATCACACTGCTGTTTGGTATTGCAGAACAGCACTGCGGATTCTGGCCGGTAATGAAATAACAAATTGGCGACAGCGTCGGCGCGCGCTGCATCCTGAACTTCAAAGAACACCTGCTCGATATGGGTTTCTGCGTGCAGTGATTCAACGGTAACCGCAATGGCGTTGCGCTGGAAATTTTCACTGATATCGCGGATCGCATCGGAATACGTTGCAGAAAATAACAGTGTCAGCCGTTTTTTCGGCACGTGTTGGACGATGTCGACAATCGCATCGTGAAAGCCCATGTCGAGCATGCGATCAGCTTCGTCCAGCACCAGCGTGTTGAGGTGGGCGAGATCCAGGGAGCCTCTTGCCAGATGTTTGAACACGCGGCCCGGCGTGCCGACGACAATGTGTACGCCGTGCTCCAGCCCCGCCAATTGTGGGCCGGTGCTGACGCCACCACACAGCGTGATGATCTTGATGTTATCCATGTAGCGCGCGAGCCGACGCAATTCTTTTGCTACCTGGTCGGCCAGTTCGCGTGTCGGGCATAACACCAGGCTTTGCACGGCGAAATGGCGTTGATTCAGCCGCGTTAACAAACCAATACCAAACGC
>DAOMGE010000063.1:0-10442 GCA_035430165.1 Pseudomonadales bacterium
GAGGTGTTAACCATGTCGATAGCAATGTGGCTTTGTGTAGCGCCCAGGTTGTACCACGCTTCCGTGAAATCCGGTTTTATCCGGACAGCATTTGCCAGATCGCGTTCGGCACGTATGTAGTCACGCTGGTAAACCGCGTCTTTTGCGTCTTCGTAGGATTGCCAGGCGGCTTCAGGAATGTCGGGATTTCGTGGTTTGGCAGGCGCTGGCGAACTCTGTTGCTGCGGATGGTTTTTTACAAATTCCGCAGCGGTTTCAATGTGCTCTTCCTTGCTTTTGTAGTAGTAGATTGCGGCAGCAGCAATCAGGATGATGACGGTTAACAGGTGTCGCATGATGAAACCTCCTTGTTGCCGGCCTCGGCCGGCATAAGCACGGAGCGTGATCGGCTAGAGGCCCGGATGGGTTGCTTTCAGGCGTTTCAGTTGGCGCGCATTCCAGGTGCGGATGACATGCCAGCGCCAGAAAAGCTGGATCAGAAAATAACTGGCAATCCCCACAGCCAATCCCAGCGTTACCGAACCCAGCATAAACGGTTGCCACACACGTTCAAACAGGTGCCAGAAAGTTGAAACCTTGTCGCCAAGTGAACCTGAGCCTTCCCAGTCGAATTGCATCAATTGCCTGACATGTGTTGTGCGTGTTCCTGGCATGACCCACAGGCCAATCTTGAGTGCAGCAAATGCCAGGGGCGGGATCGTTACCGGATTGATCAGCCATACCAGAGTGATGGAAATGGGCAAATTGGCCCGTATCCAGACGGCTATGAAAGCCGATGTGATCATGTGGCACGGAAATACCATCAGCGTGATGCTGGTAAAGAAGGCGGCAAAGAACGCACGCGAGACGCTGTGGCGATTGAGGTGCCAGAGGTTGGCGTCATGGATGCGATCACCCAGAGGTCCCAAAACACCACTGTTCTTGATCGAGGCCGAAGCCGAAGCCAGTTTTCGGAAGAATTTTTTTGCCATGGAAACCGCAGCAGGCAATCAATTATGGGAACTCATTATCCACAAATCGGGTGGCAGTGCACCTGTGCCAGCCGATTACTGCTGTGGATAGTTCGCCGCTGATCCCAAAAAATCGTTCAGGGCTGCCATGACGGCTGCAGGATTTTCTTCGGGAATGAAGTGGCCGCTGTTGATGCCCACACACTGCAGGCTGACAAACGGTGCTGCGATGCTGTCGCTGTAGGGATCGCCACCTGGCTGGTAGTGATCAAGGGGCTGCCCGTCCCGGAAGCCTCCGGGCAATAGCATGGGCGTGTAAAGGTAGAGGGTGGGTGCGGTAATCGTCTTGCCGAGATCCTCAGGTGCAAAACAGATGGCGGTGCGATAGTCGGGATGACGGAATGGCCCGCCGGGGTGTTGCCAGATAGTGCGGCATTCATCCGCACTGGACGCCCGCCAGCTGCCATCAGTGGCTTGCCGATAAAACGGCAGTGCATCGCGGTACAGCGACACGGAGGCAGCTTGTGTGCCGGCCTGCGACAGGTTGTCGATATAGTGCTGCAATGACGACGCATCACACCAGTCGAGCCCTGGCAGCGGCTGCAGGGGGAAGGGAGATACAACACCATCGGGATAGCTGGCCGCTTCACCGGCAAAACACCAGCGAATAAAACTTTCATAGCCCTGCGCAAAAAAAGTTTCTGCCCAGCCAGGCACCTTGGCCCACAAGCCGTGCGCAGCCCAGTGTGGCCAGTGGGTCGTGGAGCAATCGATGAGACAGAGTTTTTTCACACGTTGCGGAAAATCGATAGCGAATTTGAATGCAATCATGCCGCCCCAGTCGTGACCGGCGATGTGTGCGCTGTCAATGTGCAAGGCATCGAGCAATGATGCGATGTCAGCGGCAAGTTGCGATCTGGAAAACGGGTAACCGGATTTTTCAGACTGACCAAAGCCTCGTAAGTCCGGTGCAATCACGCGAAAATATTTTGCCAATTCTGGCATCACCTTGTGCCAGCAATGAGACGTTTGCGGCCAGCCATGAATCAACAGCAGCGGTTCACCACTGCCTGCTTCCAGATAATGAATATTCAGGCGCTCTGTACGGATGTGGTGACTTTGCATGATGGCATTCACGTCGGCAGATACTCTTGCGGGATGACAGGTGAAGCCGCCAGTAATCGCCGGGTGGTTGCATGCTGCGGCGTATTGAAAACCTGCGCGCAGCTACCGGATTCGATAATCTGGCCCGCGTCCATTACCAGCACGCGATCGGCGATCTTGCGTACCACGCCGAGATCGTGCGTTATGAACAGCAGCGAGAGATCCATTTCCTGTTTCAGTTTCAGTAGCAGGGCAATGATCTGTGCCTGTGTGGACACATCCAGTGCCGATACGGCTTCATCGCAAACAATCAGGGACGGCTGCAAGGCAATGGCACGGGCAATGCCGATACGTTGGCGCTGTCCGCCGGAAAATTCGTGCGGGAAACGATTGATGCTGTCGGCAGGCAATTCCACCTTCTGCAGCAGTTCGCGTACACGGGCTTCACGTCCGGCGGCAGTGTCTACGCCGTGGATTTCCAGCGGTTCTGCGAGTAGGCGACCAATCGTGTGACGCGGATTCAGCGATTCATTGGTGTCCTGGAAAATCACCTGCAATTCACGGCGCAAATAGCGCAACGATTGTGCATCATGGCTTTCCAGTGTTTTACCCCGGTAGGTGATCTCGCCGCTGTCCGGTGGATCCAGAAACAGCAATGCGCGGCCAAGTGTGCTTTTGCCGCAACCGGATTCACCGACCAGGGCAAGGATTTCTCCTTGGTGGATAGTAAAACTGATGTCGCGCAAAACCTGTTGCGGTGGCGGTGTTTTCTGCAGGAATTTTTTTGGCGCTGCAAATTGCTTGCAAAGATTATGTGCGGTCAGTAGTACGGGAAGCTGTTCGACCTGTGTGTGGCGTGGCGGTACTTCACGGATGGCCGCCAACAATTCACGCGTATAAGCGTGTTGCGGTTGTGAAAAGAGGTTCGCTGTCTTGGCAATTTCACACACACGACCATGTTGCAACACAGCGACACGCTGGCACCACTGTGCAACGAGCGCGAGATCATGTGTGATAAAAATAATGGCCAGCTGCAGGGATTGCTGCAAATCCTGCAGTAACAGCAGCAGTTGTTGCTGGGTACTGACATCGAGCGCAGTGCTCGGCTCATCAGCAATCAGGATGTCAGGTTCGCAGGCGAGTGCCATCGCAATCATCACGCGCTGGCACAAACCGCCAGACAACTGGTGCGGATAGGCCAGCAGGCGTTGTGCGGAATCACTGACACCGACTTTTTCCAGTAGCGCGATGCTGCGCCGTTGTATCTCCGTTGCATCAAGCGCGGGAAAATGCAGCAGGAACACTTCGGCCAGTTGTGTGCCAACGGTTTGCACCGGATTGAGTGCTGCCATCGGTTCCTGGAAAATCATCGCGATGTGTTTGCCACGGATGTGGTGTAGTGCATCGGGATCGTTGTCGATGCGGCGCTGCGCGAAATGAATTTCACCAGACGTCATGCGCGCAGCAGGTTTTGGTAGCAACCCCATGATCGATTGCGCACAAATACTTTTGCCTGAACCGGATTCACCGACAATCGCCAGTGTCTCGCTTTTGTGCAGATCGAAAGAGACATCGTGCAATACCGTGCGATCACCGTCGTCGGTGCGAATGTTGACACTGACATTGTGCAGCGCGAGCAGGGGAGACAAGGGATTTACGGGATTGCTCATGTGTTCACTGCCAGGTCTTGTCGACGATAGTGACCGGTGGTCCATAGGCCTTGCCAGTGCTGCGCAAGTCGCGGATACGGTTTTTTTCTTCCACATCAATCCAGAACAGGCCTGCACCCATGGCATCGATAGCCGAGCTGCTGGTACGGGTTGCGTATTTCGATTGCAAGGCAGCGTCTTGCGGTAATTTTATCCAGGACCAGTAGGCTTCACGAAAATAGGGCACCTTGAACAGCGGGATGAAAGCCGCGCTGTCATACACTTTCTGCTCCATCTGGTGCGCAAGTTCAACCCGTACGGATTTGTCGAATTCAGCACGATATTGTTCGATAAGTTTGTCCATGGCCGGATCCGCATAGTTCACAATATTGTTATTTTGCGGTTTGTTGGCATTTTCTGAATGAAAGAACTGACGGTATTCCGGTGACAATCCGCCACTGCTCCAGCCCAGTGCGGCAATCTGGTGTTTTTTCTCCAGTACCTGTTTAAAAAAAGCGGAGCTGTCCAGCAATTGCAGTTGCAACTCAATGCCGGCTTTTTTCGCTTCTTCCTTGAGTATGGATAACCGGTCTGTATGCTCGGGTCTGCCATAACTGAGCACCAGACTCAGGCGCTGGCCGTTTTTCATGCGGATGCCGTCATTGTCCAGCGTATTCCAGCCTGCCGCTTCCAGCAGTTTCACGGCGTGGGAAATGTCAAAGTTGCGCGGTTTGATGCTGTCGTTGTCGTATTCGCCGTAGCCAACACTCAGCCGTTCCAGGCGAGCGTAGTCACCGTGCAGGACGGTGTTGATCACCTTGTCGCAATCCATGGCGTAGGCAATCGCCTCACGCACCTTGCTGTCATCCAGCGGTGGTGTGCTCATGTTCAGCCACAAACCTTGTGGTGATTGTGGCATGTCGTTGTAGAACCAGAGCTTTTGCAAATAGCCCTTGTCGAACAATTCTCCCTTGGCCTTGTTGTGCCAGAAATCCGGTAGCGTCAGGCTGAATCCGTCCAGCTCACCCTTTTCAAAATATTGCCAGGCGATGTTGCTGTCACGGATGACTTTCACATGAATGCGGTCCGGATTGAAACGGTGCCGATAGTAGGGCTTGTCATTGGCCCACCAGTTGGCAATGCGTTCGAATTCCACATATTTGCCTTTGCGCACGTCAGCGACTTTGTAAGCTGCCGTCCCGGGTTCTGGCAACCAGTTGTAGTCACGCACCCAGTTTTCTGTCAGCTTGTGGAAATGCCTTGGCACGGGATTCAGGTTTACCTGCTCCATCAGTAATTCATCATCCGGTTTTGCATTGGCAGAAATCACGGCGATGGTGTAATCGTCGTATTTGATGACGTCGACAATTTGCGTGCTGTAATGTTCATTGTAAAAAGGAGCCACAATGAATTTCGAACGCATGAATTCGAGGCAGAAAATATAATCATCGGCAGTGACTTTTTCGCCATCGGACCACCGTGCATCCGGATCCAGCCTGAAGTAAACCGTCTTATGGTCGTGCCCGAAAGCCCAGTGCGTGGCGAGTGCCGGAATCGGTTTCAATGTGTTGGGGTGACGATCGAGCAGGCTCATGTTGAGTGCGCGCATATAACCGGCAAAGCTGCCGTTCGAATCGGGGCCGACCAGTCGCAGGGTCAGTGGAAAACTTTGCACGTATTCGCGCAAGGTGCCGCCGCGTCTGGCAGCCGGATCCGCAAATTCCGGATCACTGTTGTTGGTTTGCCATTGCAGGTCAGTTGGCAACGGCGTTGTCGATACGGGATACGGGGCAAGATTTTTCTGGATGATAATTTGCGTGTTTGCAGTCTCATGTTTCTGGCAAGCACTTACCAGCAACAAGGAAAACAATAGCATCATGCACCAAAACCCTCTCACGTAACGGGGAGAGGGTGGCGCGCAGCGCCTGGAGAGGGTATCAGTGCACCACATTATTCGTACACCGTATGCGTTTTTGGATCGAAGGCTTCGCGAAGCGCCTCGCCAATCCACGTGACCAGGACCAATACCAGAATCATCGCAGTGACGACGGAACCGAGTATCCAGCCGTTATCGAGGCGGGCAATGCCTTCGCGCAATAATTCACCCCAACTCGGCGTGGGCGGTGGCAAACCAAAGCCCAGGTAATCCAGTGCAGTGAGTGAGGTGATGCCGCCAGCAATCGAAAACGGTGCGAAGGTAATCAGCAATGACCGTGTATTCGGCAAGATATGTTGCGTGATGATGCGCCAATTGCTGGCACCTTGTGCGCGGGCGGCAAGCACATAGGTGCGTGCCTTTTCCTTGTAACTGGCGGTGCGCATGTACCAGGTCATGGCTGTCCAGTCGAAAAATACCATGATGCCGATCAGTACCCAGAAACCCGGTCTCATGATGGAGGCGACAATCATGATGACGTACAGCGTTGGCACGGATGACCAGATCTCGATAATGCGCTGCATGATGAGATCAAATTTGCCACCGTAAAAACCCATGG
The DNA here is from genome assembly GCA_035430165.1 of Pseudomonadales bacterium. Lineage (GTDB taxonomy): Bacteria > Pseudomonadota > Gammaproteobacteria > Pseudomonadales > UBA7239 > UBA7239. The sequence continues at coordinate 6,199 of DAOMGE010000063.1, forward strand.
CGCAGCCGACCAGTGTGCCAATGGCATAATTGCACAGCAGTAACAGGATGCTGAACGCCATCGACAGGCGGAAGCCGTACAACAGGCGTGCAGCAATGTCGCGTCCCGCACCGTCACTGCCGAGAAAATGCCGGTGCTCGATAGAGGGGTGTAGCGGCGGGAATTGGCCGGCAATCGCATCACTTTCGAACGCATTCCAGGGTATCAGGGGCATCACCAGCCAGTCGCCGTTATTTTCTGCGAGGATTTTTTTCTGCAGTGCCCTGTAGTCAGTTTCGCCGGGAGAATCGAGTCCGAAAACAGTACCGGGCAATACGGCGCCGTATGTCGGAAAATAGAAATGTTGCCGGTAATGCACGACAAGGGCGCGATTGCTCGCCAGCAGCTCTGCGCCGATGCTCAGGACGAGCAGGAACGCGAGGGCAATGGCTGAATAAAATCCACGCGGATGTTGGCGAAATCGCTGCCACTGTTTGCGTGTTTGCGGATGCAGTTTCATGCGGCTCGATCTCCGTCAAAGCGCACGCGCGGGTCGATAGCCGCCACACACAGGTCTGACAGGATGTTGCCAATCAGGAACAGTGCTGAGGAAATGAATAGCAGGCCCATGACCACGGGATAGTCACGCTCGACGAGAGCTTCGTATCCGAGTAAGCCCATGCCGTCGATATTGAAAACAGTTTCCACCAGAAAAGAGCCTGCCAGAATGATGGAAATATTCTGGCCAAAGGAAGTGGCGAGGGGGATCAGGCTGTTGCGCAGTGCATGGCGAAAAATTGCTTGCCGGAATGTCAGTCCTTTGGCGATAGCTGTACGCACGTAATCGCTGGCAAGGTTTTCCAGCAATGAATTTTTCATCACCATGGTAGTGACAGCAAAACCACCGGCCATGTAGGAAATGACGGGAAGTACGGCGTGACTGAATACATCACGGATCTTGCCGGCGGTAGTGAAATCCCCGAAATCGTCACTGACAAATCCACCCAGCGGAAACAGGTCCCAATGCGAGGCAAACAATGAAAGCAGCACAATGCCCAGCACATAATTCGGTACCGCGTAACCCAGAAAAATGATTGCGGATGTCCAGTGATCAAAGTGCGCGTTGTGACGAAGGGCTTTGGCAATCCCGAGTGGAATGCAGACCCCGTAACTCAGCAGTAGTGTGATAGTGCCGTAGAAAAGCGAAATCGGCATGCGCTCGGTGATCAGGTTCCACACCGGCTCCTGGTAGCGCGATGATGTGCCCAGATCCAGTTGCACAATACGTGCGAGCCATTGTGTATAACTCACCAGTAAAGGTTTGTCGAAGCCGTAGTACGCCCGCAAATCGGCTAATTGCTCATCCGATAATGTGCTGGATGCTGACGCATCGCGTTTGATATGGATTCCACCTTCGCCACCGGCAAGCTGTGCCTGTGTGATCATCTGTTCAATCGGGCCGCCTGGCACGAAACGCGTCAGGCTGAATACCAGCAGTGTGATGCCAAGCAGGGTTGGTATGGTCAGCAGCAAGCGCCGCAACACATAACGCATCATTGGCGCAATTGCCTCGTATTCAGCGGTCGCATATCGCTGTGACTGGAGCGGAACGGATTGATGTCGATTCCGCCACGCCGGGTGAACCGGCCTTCAATGCTGAGCAGGTCTGGTTGGCATTGTTGCCAGATATCGCAAAATATACGTTCGATACATTGCTCATGAAAACCCTGGTGCAGACGAAATGAGCAGATATAGCGCAGCAAACTGTCATGCGAGATTTTTGCGCCACGATAATGGATGCGCACACTGGCCCAGTCGGGTTGTCCAGTCACCGGGCAATTGCTTCGCAACAGATGGCTGCAAACACTTTCTTCGATAAGTGTGTTTGTATGCGTTTCTAATAATGTGGCATCCGGTGTGTATTGCGTGATCGCAATATCGAGATCGTCAATACAGGTATCGTTCCAGTCTTGTATGCCGGTTGCCGATGCGTGATGTGCCGGAAGCAACAAAACATTTACTTCTGCACCAACCGTTTGCGAAAGATCGCTTGCAATGATTGCAGTGACTTTATCAAAAGAAGAAAATGCTGACTGATTCAGTGCGTTCAGGTAAAGCTTCAGCGATTTTGATTCGACAATGGATGGCGATGATGCGCTGTAAATAAATAGTGCAGTGGCAATTTCTGGTTTGCCTTTGTCATTGAGCCAGGATAATTCGTAGGCAGTCCAGGTGTCGGAGCCATGAAAAGGCAATTTATCATTTTCTGGCCAGAAATCACGTGTTTGCGCACGCGGTACGGCGACCAGCAAGGATGGATCGTACTGGTCAGAATAGACAGTCTGTTTGCCGAGCGGGAGATCCTGGTAATTGATGTTCATGGCAAATCAGCTACGCAAGCCACGGCCGGTTTTCAGGAGATGCATCGAGTAAAAGCCGGCGATGATGATAAAAAATACAATCATCGCAAGAGAGAGTCCGATATTGACATCACTGATGCCCAGTACGCCATAACGGAAGGCGTTAACCATATACAAAACCGGATTGGCTTGGGACACTGCTTGCCAGAACGGTGGTAACAGGTTGATGGAATAGAATACACCGCCGAGATAAGTGAGTGGTGTCAGGATAAAGGTGGGTACAATCGATATGTCATCAAAACTTTTTGCGTAGACCGCATTGATTAACCCGGCTAGTGAAAACAGGATCGATGTCAGCAACACCACGCCGATCATCACGCCCCAGTGCTGGATGTGCAGGCGGGTAAAAAACAGCGACAGCACAGTGACAATCAGGCCGATACACAAACCACGTGCCACCCCGCCGGCGATATAGCCTGCAAGAATCACCCAGTTGGGAATTGGTGCAATCAGTTGCTCTTCGATGCTCCGCTGGAATTTGTTGCCATAAAATGAGGACACAACGTTGGCGTAGGAGTTGGTCAGCACCGACATCATGATCAGGCCCGGCACGACAAATTCCATGTAGGTAAAGCCGCCCATCTGGCCGATGCGGCTGCCTATCAGCGTGCCAAAAATCACGAAGTACAAGCCCATGGTGATAGCAGGTGGCAGTAACGTCTGTACCCAGATGCGCGTAAAGCGGCGAATCTCACGCACCAGGATAGTGTAAAAGGCAATCCAGGTTTCGTAACTGTTCATGCGTGTTTTCCTGTCGTGCTTGTTGTTGTGTTGTCATCCTTATTCAACAATTTGACAAAAAGCTCTTCAAGGCGGTTGGCTTTATTGCGCATGCTCGTGACGCGGATGCCTTGTTCGCTGAGTGCAGCAAAAACCGAATTCAGATCGGTGCCGCGTTGCACTTCCACTTCCAGAACCTGTGGGTCTGGCTGGTTGATGGCAAAGCCATTGATATGTGGTGTCTTGCTAACGGGTTCTTTCAGATCCATCACAAATGTTTCCTGATCCAGTGACTGGATCAATGATTTCATCGCGGTGTTTTCAATAATGCTGCCCTTGTTGATAATCGCGATATTCCTGCACAGGTTTTCTGCTTCTTCGAGATAGTGTGTAGTCAGGATAATCGTTGTGCCGGCTTTGTTGATTTCCTGCAGGAACTCCCACATCGACCGGCGAAGTTCAATGTCGACACCAGCTGTCGGCTCATCCAGGATAAGCAGCCTGGGTTCATGAATCAGCGCGCGGGCAATCATCAGTCGGCGTTTCATGCCGCCAGATAACATGCGAGCAGCGACATCACGTTTGTCCCACAGGTCGAGTTTTTTCATGTAAAACTCGGTGCGTGCTTTTGCCAGTTTTGAAGGCAGGCCGTAGTAGCCGGCTTGTGTTGTGATGATATCAAACACTTTTTCAAACTGGCTGAAATTGAATTCCTGTGGCACTACACCAAGATTTTTTCGCGCTTCGGCAAAATGTGTGTCGATATTCTGTCCGAAAATTTTTACATCGCCGGATGTTTTGCGTACCAGTGAGCAGAGGATGCCGATAATGGTCGATTTGCCAGCGCCGTTCGGGCCGAGCAGGGCGAAGAAGTCGCCCTGGGTAACATCGAGATTAATGCCTTTCAGGGCAGAGAACCCGTTGTCGTAGGTTTTATGCAGGTTATTGATTGAAACGGCAAGATCCATTGTGCGCTCACATGTAACGGGAATGGGTACAGAATTATGCCAGATCAGACGCGGGTGGCGTGCAGAACGGAGAGCTTGGAGAAAAGAAATCCGGGGATAAAGATGGAGCGGAAAAGGAGACTCGAACTCCCGACCCCGACCTTGGCAAGGTCGTGCT
>DAOMGE010000064.1:0-8965 GCA_035430165.1 Pseudomonadales bacterium
CTCATGGGTGGTGTCCTTGTTCGTTCTTTTTTGATGCCATGACGATAGCACTCGCCATGCCCTGCAACAACTGCAGGGGCGATTCATGCATCGCCCCTACCCGGCCAACACCTTCGCCAGCTGTCCTGCGTAGGGCTGCAAGCCAAAAATACCGCCTGTGTGGATGAAAACGATGTCTTTGCTATCGGCAAACCGGCCGCGCTGGATTTCGCTCAGCATGCCGTAGAACGCCTTGCCGCTATAAACCGGATCGAGTATCAGGCCTTCCAGGCGGGCCACATCAGCGATCAACGCCAGTAATTCGTCACTGGCCTTGGCGTAACCCTCGCCGACATATCCATCAATAATGTTGATATCCCATTCATCAATCGCAAACGACAACCTGTATTTTTTCTTCCAGGCTTTAAGGTCATCACGAATTTTCCTGAGGAAATAGGCTTCATCATCACAGACGTTGATGCCCCATACCGTTGCATCCAGCTCGTGCAGGATGTTGCCGGCGACAAGCCCTGCCTGCGTGCCGCCGGAACCGCTGGCACAAACAATGTGCGGATTGGTGATTCTCTGTTTTTCAAAATCCGCGCGCAATTCTTCACACGCAGCGACGTAACCCCAAACACCGACAGCATCGGATGCACCCGTGGTAATCCAGTACGGCCTGGATCCTGCTTGCCGATAGCGATCAAGCGCGTCGTTATATAGCACTTTGAAATTCTTGTTGTAGTGATGTGCGGGATGCAATTCGATTTCTGCACCACACAAGAGATCCAGCAATACATTGCCGCTCAGCGATTGCATTTCCTGCGGCGTGCCGCGCAGGATGAGATGAACTTTCAGGCCGAGTTGCGCACCGAGGATAGCTGTGGCACGACAGTGGTTGGATTGCACACCGCCACAGGTGATGATCGTGTCAGCACCGTGTTGCAAGGCATCTGCCAATGTGAATTCGAGTTTGCGCACCTTGTTGCCGGATAAAGCACAACCGGTGAGATCATCACGTTTGATCCAGACACGCTGGCCGGTACCGAGGCTCGCACTCAACCGCTCCAGCAACACCAGTGGCGTGGGAAGACAGGCCAGCGACAGTTTGCTTTCCGGCACATCACTGTGCGGATAACGCCAGCCTGCCATGTGTAGTCAGATTGCCTTGATGGTGCCTTTCGGCAACACCGCATGTACTGCCTGCCGCTGGAATTTAAGCTCGATATTTTCACCCGTATTGAGGACGATGTAATCCCCTTCTGCACGCACGATGCGTCCAAGGATGCCACAGGTCATGACGACTTCATCGCCCTTGTTGATGCTGCTCATCAGGGCTTCCTGCTCTTTCTGGCGTTTACGTTGCGGACGAATGATGACCAGATACATAAAAATAAACATGCCGCCCATCATCAGCATCATCGAAATACCACTCTGCTGGCTTGCACCTGCAGACGGTGCTGCTGTTTGCGCCACCGCATCAGAAATAAAGAAACTCATAATCAACCCCTACATCAAGAATCAGAAGAAATAAAAATCAGACAGACTTTAATTCGCCTTGCAACAAGGCGATCACATCGTCGTGGTGCGTTTTGGTAGCAACCTTGTCCATAATATGGCGCAACTTGCCATCGACACCGATGATAAAAGTTGTGCGCAAAATCCCCATCGATTCACGACCCATGAATTTTTTCATTTCCCACACACCGTATTTTTCACAGACGACATGGTCGGGATCCGACAGCAGTTCAAAGTCCAGGTTATCGCGCTCACGAAACTTCAACAGCGCTTTTGGCAGATCCCGGCTCACTCCCAGGACCACTGCGTTCAGTCTGGCCAATTGCCGGGCGCTATCGCGCAATCCACAAGCCTGCACGGTACAACCCGGTGTCATGGCCTTGGGATAAAAATAGAGAATGACGCGTTTGCCTTTGAAATCCTTGAGTGAAACAGTTTTACCATCCTGGTTGGGCAAGCTGAAGGCGGGTGCCAGATTGCCGATCTTGGGAAATGCCATGGGTAAAGTCCGGAAGATGTGCGAGAGTTGGCATTATGCCAGCTGTTGCGCAGCATGGCAGCTGCTATGATGCGATCAGGTTCAAACTGCCGAGGTAGATGTGGCTCGTATTCTGGTTTTTGATTCTGGTGTGGGAGGATTGACAATCCTGAGTGCGATCCAGAAGAACATCGATATCCGGCAATCCACTCACCAGTGGATCTTCTGTTCAGACAACGCGTTCTTCCCTTACGGCACCAAAAAAGACGCAGAGCTCATTGACCGCGTAACCTACGTGCTCAGGGCGCTGCAAAACCAGTATCAGCCCGACATCATCGTGCTGGCCTGCAATACTGCCAGTACCGTGGCACTGGAGGCGGTGCGTGCAAAACTTCGTGTACCGGTTGTCGGTGTAGTGCCGGCAATCAAACCCTCGGCCGCAGTCAGCCAGTCACGCTGCATCGGCCTGCTCGCAACACCGGCCACCATCGCCCGGCCTTACACCCAGAAACTGATTGATGACTTTGCACCGGATTGCCATTTCGTGCGTATTGGCAGCAGTGAGCTGGTATGGATGGCAGAAGAACATTTGCGCACCGGGCTCGTGGATCATGCACAGTTATACCGGATCCTGGCACCGTTCCGCGACGGAATAATGCATCACAATCTGGATACCGTCGTTCTCGCCTGCACGCATTTTCCACTGCTGCGTCCCGCATTGCGCGAACAACTGCCAGAAGTGAAACACTGGATTGATTCCGGCGAAGGCATCGCCAAGCGCGTGGCATGGTGCCTGCAAAATGAAGTCGACGCAAAACCAACCACCGGCGATCCTGTCTCTTTCGCCCTGTTTACCAGACTGGACAACAACGCCCAACAGCTGGCACGTGCCCTGTCTTATTTCCGGCTCGGCGAAATACGGCCGCTGGAATTACCCTTGACAGATCTTTGAAAGACCTCACATTCCCGCCACACCGAAAGCGGCAAAAAATGGCGGAGGCGCAACTTTCAATTTCTTCTTATCAAAGTCAAATAACAACATACCGGTCTTGGCCAGGGCGACGATGCGGCCATCCGCCACACAGCTGACGCGATAGACAAAATCGCAACCGTACTTGTGGAAATCATTCGCCGCCACTTCAATACGCAAACGATCGCCGTGATACGCCTCGGCTTTGTACTCGACAACCAGATCCGCATTGATCATCGCCGCACCATCGACCGTGTACGGATCACCGAATTGTGCTTGCATGAACGCCAGCCGGGCTTCATTGAGACATGAAACAAGCGAATCGTTACCAAGATGATTACCGCGATTGATGAATGCAATCGGGATAGTCATTTCCATCGCAAAACCGAATTGTTCCGGTAACTGTACAGAGACTCTTGCCATTTGGTTTACCCTTTGCCTGCAACGATACTTTACCCGTCGCTACTGTAGCCGCAAATCCCTGGCGAGACCGCGCCAAAAGCCCTATTGCGCATTGACTGCCCCCCCCTGAGAAAGTATCGTTTCGCGTCTTTTCTTTTACCCTCTTCCAAGTCATACCTATGGGGCATCCATGACCAAACCCTCCCTGATCTCTCCGTCACTGAAGAACCCGTTTGCCGAAACCAATGAAGTCGCCTTCAAGATTCCGGGGCAGATGGCCTATGAGCCAGGCTTGTACGAGACCACCCTGAAGCTGGGACACGACCTGATCCAGCGCCCGAGACTGGCTTCCGGCGTCGCCAGCACCCAGCGCCAGCACCTGAAAAAGCGCATGACGGTGTGGGAGCGTATCAATGTATTGTGTGACCACGGTGTTGATCCGACTGTGCTGTACCAGAACTGGGGACCGAACCTCGACGGCGCCAGCCTCGTGACCGCCATCATCAAGGTCAATGGCCGCGATGTCGCCGTCTACGGGCATGATTTCACAGTTCGTGCCGGCTCGATGGACGCCACCAATGGTGACAAGCTCGCCCGCCTGTTCAAGCTGGCCGGCAAACTGGGAATACCCGTGGTGGGCATGAACGACTCGGCTGGCGCCTACGTACCAGCCGGCGTCGGTGGTCTCGACGGCTATGCCGAAGCCTTCACAGCCCTGCGCAAGATTTCCGGTCGCGTGCCATCGCTGATGTGCATGTTCGGATTCAACGCTGGCGGCGGTTCTTACCTGCCGCGCCAGGGCAGTTTCGTGATCCAGCCCAATGAAACCTTTTTCGGCCTGACTGGACCCGGTGTTGTCAAATCTGTACTCGGCGAAGACGTTACACCGGATGAACTGGGCGGCCCTTCAGTGCATTCACAATCCGGTGTTACCGATTTTGTCACGCAAGACGAAGCCAGCGCGCTCTATCTCGTACGCGAACTCCTCGATTACCTTCCATCAAACAACGAAACCATGGCGCCTTTCCGCGCAACATCAGATCCGGTTGATCGCAAGACCTGGGATATCGACATCCTGCTGAAAAAAGCTTTCAACTCGCCTAGCGGTTTCAATACACCCTTTGATATCGCCATTATCATCCAGCAAATCTGTGATCACGGCGATTTTTTTGAAGTGCAACCGGAACGCGCACGTAACACAATTTGCGCACTCGGGCGTATCGGCGGCAATGTTGTCGGTTTTGTTGCAAATAATTCTGCCGTTGCATCCGGGCAAATTGATATAGCCGCCGCGTACAAAAATGCACGCTTCATCCGCTTCTGCAACCTGTACAACATCCCGATGGTGTTCATGGAAGACACCACCGGTTTCTTGCCGGGTCGCGAACAGGAAACCGGTGGTATCGTGCAAGCAGGCCGCGCCATGCTTGATGCAATTATCGACCTGCGCACACCACGCTTCCTGGTAATCATCCGCAACGCATTTGGTGGCGCCTATGCCTCGTACAATAACTACCCGACTGGTGCCGACCACGTTATCGCCCTGCCAACGACACGTCTCGCGGTAATGGGTCCCGCCGGTGTCGAATTCGTATACAAGGATGAAGTGCGCAAGATTCGCGCTGAAGCAAAAATTCGTGCTGCTAAAGATCCACAAGGTGCAGCGGCCTGGGGCAAACAGGAAGAAGCCCTGCTCGCCCAACGCTATGAACGTGAACTCATGAACCCGAACGAAGCCCTGTCACTGGGTTCGATTTCATCGATTGTCATGCCATCGGATTTGCGCAAGGAAATTGCCATCAACCTGGAATTGCATTTGCGCAGTTACAAACCGTCTCCGCTGTCTGAAATCCAGCGGGAGTTTTTCTGACAGATGCATGTAGGGGCGCCATTCATGGCGCCCGGGCGTGATAAATCACACCCCTACAACACACCGAATCGTTTATAGAGGTTTTTAAAGTGGGCAGCAAACAGAATTACCTGAATAACCCTTTAATCCACGCCGACCGTCGCCTGGATCAACATGAATCCGAATGGGTGCGCAGCTTTGACTGCAGCGATATGAAACCGCTCATCATCTGTCGCGGCCCGATCCGCAAGGAAGCAATGGATGTATTTGATGAGATGGGAATCAACAACTATGGCATTCTGCTGTCGGAAAAAGATTCCATTACCTATACCAACGCACTGGCACCGGAACTGCGCAAGCTGACTGATCCTTCGCGCGTGCATCGTGTCCCGGATTACACAGGGGCCAATAAGGAAGAACGCCACCAACGCATCCAGCAAATTGTGTGCATTGCCCACGAAAACGGTTACAACAGTATTTTTGCCGGTTATGGCTTCATGTCTGAAGATGCCGAAATGGTTTCTGCCATGGAAAATGCAGGACTGATATTTATCGGCCCTGGCTCTTTCACACAGAGTGCTGCCGGCCTGAAGGATGAAGCGAAACGCACCGCTCTTGCTGCGGGCGTGTCTGTGACTCCCGGCATCAACAATGGCACGACATTGGCATTGCTTGCGAAGTATAAAGATGACGCTGCACTCGCCAAATGCGCCAGGGAATTCAAACTCGACGTAAAGCTCGACAAGCTGAAAACACTGGAAGACAAGGCTGAAGCGATTCTCGCAGCATCTTACAAGGCACGCGTGGATGTGATTACCGTTGACGACCTCGGTGCCGCACTCCACAAAGAAATGTTGAAAGTATTCAAAGAAAATCCCGACAACCGTTTCCGCCTGAAAGCCATTTCAGGCGGCGGCGGTAAAGGCCAACGCATACTGAATGCGCCCTCTTCCTACAAAGGCTCGAAAGAAGAGCAGATCAAGCAAGCTGCCGCCATTACACCTGCACTGGTGCGAGAGGTGCTCGCTGAAGTGAAATGCAACGGTGTGGGCGACAACAAGAACGTCCTGATCGAAATGAATATCGAAACCACACGCCACCAGGAAATCCAGGTGGTAGGCAACGGCAGCTGGTGCATTACCATGGGCGGTCGCGACTGTTCATTGCAAATGCACGAGCAGAAATTGCTGGAAGTATCGGTAATTCGTGAAGACCTGGGCAATGCGCATGCTGAAGCCAAATCTGCAGGCAGAAAAGCAGAAGCCGCACAATTGGAACGCGACATAGAAATCCTCGACAAGATGGAGGCAGAGGCCGTCCGCTTTGGCGAAGCCGTGAAACTCAATTCGGTGGCGACGTTTGAATGTATCGTCGATGGCGCACGACACTACTTCATGGAAATGAATACACGCATTCAGGTAGAACACCGCGTGACAGAACTTTGCTACGCGTTGACGTTCACCAATCCTGATGATAGCGCCGACAGTTTTACGGTTACCTCTCTGGTTAATGTAATGGTATTGCTGGCCCGACACGGCAAGCGCCTGCCAAAACCGACACGCAGTGTGCGTGAACTGTCTTCGGTTGAAGCGCGTCTCAATGCAACCAATGATGCACTGCAACCACACGCAGGTGGCGTGATCACCAAATGGTCCGATCCTGTCGATGGCGAAATCCGTGATGATCAGGGCATTTCCATGCACAACCCGGATACCGATGTGTTCATGAAGTACACACTCGCCGGTGCCTACGATTCCAACATCGCCTTGCTGTTGACTGTTGGTAACGATCGCATGCAAACCTACCAGCGTATGAGTGATGTACTGCGCCGCACGGTGCTACGTGGCAAGGATCTCGCCACCAACCTCGACTTTCACTACGGTCTGGTGAACTGGTTTGTCGGCAACAATATCAATGCCCGTCCAACCACAAGGTTTATCGTGCCCTACCTGACACTGGTTGGCATGTTGAAAGAACAGGCCAACCAGGTTGACTTGCCACACGCCTGGCAAGCTGTGCGCAAAAGCGCTATCGCTGCAGCCGGCGCTGACAAGGACATGCAGAAAGCCGTTGCTGCAGTGGTTGATCGCAAGATCACGCTGTTTGATCGCCTTTTTGACACCCTGCTCGGCAATCCACACATACTGTCCGGCTGGTTGAGCTTGCACAAACCCCATTTCAAAGTAAACAAAGGCAAAGTCAGCTGGCTGGAAAATCCGGTCAAGATACTGGCAGACACCTATCACTTCCTCAACATGGAAGCACAAGGTAAAGCACCGGCGGCTTATGTGATCTGGGATCACGACAATGAAGTGTTGCAAGACGCCACTCACTTTTACTTAGCTCTCGATAAAAAACTCGGCGCACCATCCTGGGATGAACTGCAAAAATTGCTTGCCGGCAACGAAGCACCGAAAGGCATTGCTAAAAAAGAATGGCCAGCTGTGCAATCAGCACACGCAGGTTTCCAGGCAGGCTGCGAGATTCTCGCTGTACTACCCTATCTGGCCGAAAAATGCGGCTTTTATAGCCTGAAAGTCAACGCCGACCTGTCAATCGACATTCCTGAAAAACTGCACGACAAGGAACTCCAGGACCGTATGGCAAAAGTCCTGGTGCCTCCTCCATCAGCAAAATCCGATGAAATCCTTGCGTTGTCTGGCGGCATGTTCTATCCGCGTGAAGCACCGGGTCACGACAAATATCTCGATGTGGGCACGCACTTCAACAAGGGCGACGTCATGTATATTGTTGAAGTTATGAAAATGTTCAACAAGGTCTATGCCCCGTTTTCAGGAACTGTAAATGCCGTGTTGGTAGAAAACGATGGCACCATCATCAAGAAAGGCCAGCCGTTGTTCAAAATCACACCGGATGAGGTGGTGATTATTGAGTCGCCCGCACAAATTTCTGCCCGGCAGAAAAAATACACGGACGAGTTCATCAGCAAAAATCTGTAAGCGACGCACCATACCGTGTGGGGACGATTCCATAGAAGACTCCCCACACAAACGGTAAATATTTAGGTATCACCCCCTTTTATTTACTGCCTGACCGCTTTAGATTAGCCTGCAGTCAGCGATCAGGATTTCCGATACACGACCTTCAGTGGAGATGAAACAAGATGAACAAACTAGAGAAAGCAGCTAAAACTGCGGCAGCTGCCACCCTGTCGGTTTTACTTGCAGGTGTAACAAGCACGGCCGTTGCCCAGTCAGGGCCGGCAGCGGCACCCGCTGTCATTGGAGGCGCACCCGCCGTGTCCTCTGCCCCGGCAGTGCCCGCTGCGGCACAGGAAGCTGCACCTGCTGCAGAGCAAGCACCAGCCCCGGCTACAAAACACACCAAGAGCAGCAAAAAACATAAGGCCAAAAAACACAAGGCTAAAAAACACAAGAAAAAAGCCAAAAAAACCACTACCTGATAACCAGGGTTAACCTGCAACAAAGCCCGCCCCGAGCGGGCTTTGTTGTATTTGCATGGTTGTTTTTTACATGCCGATTTTATAATTGCCCGTGATTCGGGAAGTATTTTACAAAACGCCTTGACGCACTTGCTCCTGCTCCATAAAATGCGCCCTCTCCAAACGGAGACCTACGCGTCCCCTTCGTCTAGAGGCCTAGGACACCGCCCTTTCACGGCGGCGACAGGGGTTCGACTCCCCTAGGGGACGCCATTTTTTCACTGCTACATTTCTTGTGCAGCAGTTCTCGGGCGGAAATAGCTCAGTTGGTAGAGCACGACCTTGCCAAGGTCGGGGTCGGGAGTT
>DAOMGE010000065.1:0-8568 GCA_035430165.1 Pseudomonadales bacterium
GCGAGTGCTATCGTCATGGCATCAAAAAAGAACGAACAAGGACACCACCCATGAGCCGACTTGCTCGCCATATGCTTTCCATTTGTCTGTTACTTGCGAGTTTTTTGTTTCCTGCGCCGGTGTGGTCAGTGGATGCAGCTGGTTCGCTTGATACAAGTTTTGCCATTGGTTCCGGCACAAATTACCGCGTCGATGCATTGGTGGTTCAGCCCGATGGCAAGATTGTTATTGCCGGGCATTTTACTTTGTACAACGGGGTCACCAGATATTCTATTGCCCGTATTAATGCAGATGGTTCACTTGATGAATTATTTAATCCTGGTACAGGTGCCAATGCATGGGCCAATTCGCTTGTTCTTCAGCCGGATGGAAAAATAGTCCTTGTTGGATATTTCACTATGTTTAACGGCGTTACCGTCAATCATATTGTTCGTCTTAATCCGGATGGTTCAGTTGACGCATCTTTCAATCCCGGTGGCACTGGTGCAGATTCCGAGATTCTCTCGATTTTGAGTGATGACAATGGTAAGTTCATTATTGGCGGTTATTTTAGTAGCTACAATGGTGTGTCAAAGCATTACATTGCACGCCTGAATGTTGATGGAACTCTTGATGCTGGTTTCAATCTTGGCAATGGCCCTAATAGTTACATTAAGACTTCAGCACAACAATTAGATGGAAAAATCCTGATTGGTGGTGCTTTCACAACCTACAACGGCCTTGCCAGAAATGGTCTGGCTCGCATTAATGTCGATGGATCCCTGGATAACAGTTTCACTACGACCATAGGTGGGCCGGCGCAGTCAATCTATCGACTAACCAATGGCAAGATTATGGCTGGCAATCTTGTATCGATTATTCGATTGAACGCTGATGGTTCTGTGGACAACAGTTTTAATTCTGGTAGCGGGCTTGGCACATCTACATTTCCTGATTTGTACGGTTTTTCTCAGCAAGCAGATGGGAAAGTTTTTGTCGTGGGTCGATTCACTTCATATAACCATGTAAACACAAACAATATTGCACGACTTAATTTAGATGGTTCGCTTGATGCCAGTTTTAATCCTGTTGCAGCTACCACTAACAATACATCCTACTTTGCTATTGCAATTCAGTCCGATGGCAAGATTGTAATCGGAGGTGATTTCACTACGTTTAATGGAGTGAGCCAAGTTCATATTGCTCGTGTTCATACTGGAGATCAGGATGGCGACGGTGTTGAAGACGCGGCGGATTATTTTCCTGCGAATGCAGCAGAGTCTGCAGATAACGATCGCGATGGTATAGGCGATAATGCCGATCTTGACGATGACAACGACGGCGTTCCGGATTATCTCGACCCCGAACCGTTGAACCCTGCCAACAGTACAAAGTGGCCGCTGAATGGAAACTACAAAGGCAGTTCAGTAAAGGAGTACAATCATTGGCAATAAAAAAGCCCATTCATTTTTTATTAATCGCCTATTTACTGCTGGCAGGAACGATGCTGTCGATGCAGGCGTGGGCAGTGGGTGCAGCTGGTTCGTTGGATACGAGTTTCAATTCTTCAGTTGATCCAGACATTAGTGCAAGCAGGCTTGTAACTCAGCCTGATGGAAAAATTATTGCTGAAATTCGGGCTTCTACTTCGCAAAATAATACTGTAGTACGGCTCAATCCTGATGGTTCGCTTGATGCAGGCTTCAACTCCGGCACCATAGTAAACGGTTCTGCCTATGAGATGGCAGTTCAACCTGATGGAAAGATAGTGATAGCGGGTCATTTTATTTCTTACAACGGTATCAGCCAGGGTCATATTGCTCGTTTGAACCCTGATGGATCTTTGGATGCGGGTTTTCATTCCGGCACAGGTGCTAATGGTGAGTTGTATGCGCTTGCCATAAGTGGTGACGGGAAAATTGTCATAGGTGGTTTTTTTACTTCGTTTGATGGTGTTCCAAGAAATTATATTGCCCAATTGAATGCTGACGGCTCATTAGATAATGGATTCAATCCGGGCACAGGTTTTGCTGGTTATGTGTACGGACTTGCCGTGCAGTCTGATGGCAAGATTCTTGTAGGTGGTATATTTTTATCTTTTAATGGTTTATCTGCCAATAGGATTGCTCGTATAAATCCAGATGGCTCGCTGGACCACACTTTTAATACTGGTTCAGGTTTTAATATGTATGTGGATACAATTCTTTTACAAGATGATGGAAAAATTCTTGCTGGTGGTGTTTTTACTGCATTTAATGGCAGCAGTAGAAATTATCTTGCTCGCTTGAATTCAAATGGATCATTAGATACTGGATTTGATGCTGGCTCATTAGTGGGTCCTGAAGTTGCATCTATTGTGAAACAGAAAGATGGGAAGATTTTAGTTGCAAGCAATATGAACCACTATCACTCATCGACCAGCCAGTTTCTTCGGTTGAATATCGATGGCTCACAGGATGCAAGTTTTAATATAGGTACTCTGTTAGATTTGCCCAATAACATGTCTACGTTTGCAATTCAGGCTAATGGAAGAGTGTTGCTCGGGGGACGATTTAATCCATACAGCCAATATATTCTGCGTATCCACACCGGTGATGCTGATCGGGATGGCATTGAAGATGCAGCCGATTATTTTCCAGCCAATGCGGCAGCAGCCATGGATTCCGACAAAGATGGCCTTCCGGATACCTGGATACAGCCTAATGGATTCGATTGTGCAGTAGGTGCAACAACTTGCAATGCTTTGACGCTGGATATAGATAACGACAACGACGGCGTTCCGGATTACATCGATGCTGATCCACTCAATGCAGCTATCCACACAGAAAAACTGTTGTTAATGAACGGAACTTATCGTGGCAGTTCTGTCAAAGAATCTGTGACGATACAATAGCGCTGTATCCTTCCATCAACGTTTTCCCAACGGAGTTTGACTACATGAAAAAACTGATTGGTTCTGTACTCGCTGTGTCTGTACTTACAGTGGCGGGCTGTGCTGGTATGGATGCCGATGGCACAACGGACAAAACGGCAAAAGGTGCCGGTATTGGCGCGGCAGGCGGTGCCGTATTGGGTGCGATGCTGGATAAACATCATCGCGCGCAAGGGGCATTGCTGGGTGCAGCCATCGGTGGTGTGGCGGGTGGTGCTTATGGCCATCGCATGGACAAGCAGGAAGCTGAATTGAAGCAGCAAATGCAAGGTTCTGGTGTGGATGTCCAGCGCAATGGAGATTCCCTGAACATTATCCTGCCTGGCAACATAACGTTTGCCACCAACCAGTCCACCATCCAGCCTTCTTTCCAGAGTACGCTTAACCAGTTGGCTTCCAGCCTGGTCAAATACCCTGACAGTACAATACAGATAACCGGTTACACCGACAGCACGGGTAACCTGGCTTATAACAACCAGTTGTCGGAACAGCGTGCGATGGCGGTAAGTATGTATCTGACGAGGGCGGGTGTGGCAAGCAACCGGATCCAGTCAACCGGTGCTGGCCCGAGCAATCCTGTTGCTGATAATTCCACACCGGATGGCCGCGCGCAGAATCGTCGTGTTGAAATCCAGGTGATTCCGACAAACCAGCAACAATGATTTTCCGTTGATATTTGATCGTTATTTTCTGGCGTAGTAGGGGCATCCCTTGTGGGTGCCCTTATCGGTTAAATGCCAGGAAGCTGAATATCAGGAAGCCACACCCAGATACGCTTCAATCACTTTTGGATTTTTCCGGATTTCAGCGGGCGTGCCTTCAGCGATTTTTTCCCCGTAGTCCAGCACAGTAATCCGGTCGCATAAATCCATTACCAGTTTTACGTCGTGCTCGATCAACATGACGTTGATGTGGTCGGCGCGCAGGCGTTGCAACAAAGTCTGCAAGTCGCGTGTTTCAGAAGGATTCATGCCCGCTGCCGGTTCATCCAGTGCAAGAAGTTTAGGTTCTGTCGCGAGTGCGCGGGCAATTTCGAGGCGGCGTTGGTCGCCGTAGGATAATTCACGTGCATGTCTCTGGCCTTTGCCGTAGAGGCCTACGTATTGTAGCAAGGCATTGGCGCGTTCGCGGATCGCATTTTCTTCTGTGCGGGTACGGTCGCCGCGTAATACAGCACCGATCAGGCCAGCATGACTTTGCGTGTGACAGCCGACCATGATGTTTTCCAGTGCAGTCATGCTGCCGAATAAACGGATGTTCTGGAATGTGCGTGCAATGCCGTGTTTGACGATCAGATGGGGTGGCTGGTTCAGAATGTTTTTGCCATGGAAGAGCAGGGCGCCACTATCAGCCTGATACATGCCTGTAATGACGTTGAATAACGAGGTTTTTCCTGCTCCATTCGGGCCAATGATGCCGTAGATGCAGTTTGCCGGTATGTTGAAAGACACATCATTCAATGCCTGTAAGCCGCCAAATTTTTTGCACAGGTTTCGTGCTTCCATTAAAAATGGCGTTGAATGCACTTCGTTCATTTTTTTGTTGCCGGCAATTGTTGGCGCGAAGGCCAGAGCCCTTGTGGGCGAAACAGCATGGTGGCAATCAGTGCGATACCGAATAAAAGCATCCGCAGGTTTTCCGGGTCGACCAGTGCGCGTCCGAACACTTTCATTTGTACAGGTGTTGCAATTGCGCGCAAGTATTCTGGTGTGATGGTGAGCAGGGCGGCGCCAAGTAGCACGCCGGCAATATTGCCCATGCCACCGAGAACCACCATACATAACACCATCACCGATTCGAGCAATACAAAACTTTCCGGGCTGACAAATCCCTGGAATCCTGCAAATAACCCGCCGGAAACACCGCCAAACGATGCGCCCATCGCAAATGCCAGCAATTTGATATTGCGGGTGTTGATGCCGCAGGCCTTGGCTGCCATTTCGTCTTCGCGTATTGCCATCCAGGCGCGGCCGATGCGTGAATCCTGCAAGCGTATGCAGCAGAAAACCACTGCGGCACATAGCACAAGAAACAGGTAGTAATAACAATATACGGATGTGACGCGCAATCCATAAAACGAAAACGGAGTGATGCTGATGAGCGGATCAATCAGGTTGATACCTTGTGGGCCGTTGGTGATATTGACGGGACGATCAAGATTATTGAGAAACAGCCTGACGATTTCGCCGAAACCGAGTGTGACGATTGCGAGATAATCACCTCGCAATCGAAGCGTGGGTGCGCCGAGAATTACGCCGAACAGTCCTGCAACCAGGGCACCTGTTGGCAAGATAATAAATGGCGACAGATGCAAGCCGAAGTGAGGGGATGCCAGCCATGCATAAACATAAGCACCAATGGCATAAAACGCGATGTAGCCGAGATCAAGCAATCCCGCATAGCCGACAACAATATTGAGTCCGAGTGCCAGCATTGCGTACAACAGGGTGAAATCCAGCACACGCACCCAACTGTTGCCGAAAGCCGCGCCAGTCAGCAAGGGCAGTATTGCAGCAGCGACTATTGCTGTGGCGTAGCCGAACAGGACGCGTGAGGGAATGTTTTTCAAGGCGCTCATGCGCGTTCCGCTGTATGTTCGCCGAGCAAACCGGACGGTCGCAACACAAGTACTGCGACCAGAACCATGAAGGCAAAAATATCCTGGTAATTGCTGCCAAACACGCCATGTGTGGCAGTGCCGAGATAACCTGCGCCGAGGCTTTCGATAAGACCAAGTAACAAACCGCCAATCACGGCACCGGCCAGGTTGCCAATGCCGCCCAGTACGGCTGCTGAAAACGCTTTCAGGCCGAGAAGGAAGCCCATATAGGGGTCGGCCTGCCCATAGTTGGCCGCCACCATGATTCCGGCCAGTGCGCCCAGTGCCGAGCCGATGGCAAAGGTGGCGGCGATCACTTTATCGATGGCTACCCCCATCAATTGCGCCGCTTCAGGATTTTGTGCGGTGGCACGCATTGCGCGTCCCAGTCTTGTGCGGTTGACCAGTAGCCACAAGCCAAGGAGCGTGCAAGCAGAAAGCAAGACAATGGCGATTTTTACGGGCGTCAGTGTTGCACCGAAAGCGGATACATTTTCTGCAGGAATGATGTCAGGGAAACGCTGGTAGCCGCGCCCCCACACCATCATCGCCACATTCTGTAACACGATGGAGACACCGATGGCCGTGATTAATGAAGCCAGTTTGGGTGCATGTCGCAATGGTCGATAGGCAATGCGTTCGATAGTAACGCCGAGCAACATACAGCAGGGTATGGCAATACAGATTGCAGCCGACAGGGCAAGAAGTGGTGGCAGGTGGAGTACATGAAGGAATATATTGAGGGCAGCGACAGCAATCATCGCGCCCATCATGGTGATTTCACCGTGTGCAAAATTGATCAGGCCCAGAATGCCATACACCATGGTGTAGCCGAGGGCGATCAGCGCATAAACGCTGCCAAGAATGAGGCCATTGGCAATTTGTTGCGCAAGCATTTCCATGGAAAAGAATTATCTTGCGCCCACCGTTTCGATAAATTGCCATTCACCATTTACTGCCTTGTAGAGTGACACAGCGCTATCGGCCAGATCGCCCTTGTTATCAAAAGCGATATTGGCAGTGACTCCCTGATAGTGCATGTTTTGCAGGACGGGCAGGAATCTGGAAGGCTCAGCGCTGCCTGCTTCATGCATCGCGGCAACCACCATGCGTGTCGCATCATACGCATAGGGTGCATACAGCTGGATAACACCGAAACGCGCCTCGAATTTTTTCTGGAAAGCCGGACCGTTCTGCATGTTGGCTACCGGAATGCCTGGCAGTGAGCCGATTACACCATTTCCGTCATTGCCAACCAGTTTCAGGAATTCTGCGGTGCGTAAGCCATCACCGCCCATCAGCGTCAATGGCAAACCAAGGTCGTGCATCTGTTTCAACATTGGCGCTGCTTGTGCGTCCATACCGCCGTAGAAAAGCAGTTGTGCATCTGTGCCTTTGATATTGGTGAGAATGGCGTTGAAATCGCTGGATTTGTCGGTGGTGAATTCGTGTTTGACAACGGTTGCCCCTAATGACACGGCAGTGATCTCGAATACATCAGCCAGACCCTGTCCGTAGGCGGTGCGGTCATCAATGATGGCTATTTTTTTCATGCCGAGTTTTTCTACTGCATAGTGTGCGAGTTGTGCACCTTGCTGGCTGTCATTGGCCATCACACGCATTGCGCCCGGGAAATTTTGTGCTGTATAAGCGATTGCTGTGGCGGATGGTGAAATCTGTACGATGCCGCTGTCGTGATAAATCTTTGATGCGGGAATCGAAGTGCCGGAGTTCATGTGTCCGATCACGACGCTGATACCGCTATCCACCAGTTTTTGTGCAACCTGAGTGGCAGTACGTGGATCAGCCATGTCGTCTTCCGACAGTAATTCAAAATGTGCAATCTTGTCACCGATGGTTACGTTTTCTGCATTCAGCTCATCGACGGCCAGTCGCACGCCGTTTTCATTGTCCTTGCCGAGATGTCCCTGTGCGCCGGTCAATGGGCCAGCATGGCCGATCTTGACGGTCAGTGACTGTGGAACGGGGGCAACGGCAACGGCAGTTGCTGCCACCGGTGTTTCCTTTTTGTCGCAGGCAGTCAGTGAGAGCAGGGCGGAAAATGCCACAAGACAGAAAAAACGAATCGATATATTGCGCATGGTGAATCCCGAAAAGAAAGAATGCTGCCGCGATTATGCGGATAGGTCAGGGAATGTCAAAGCAAAAGAGGCGCTGTGGAGCGCCTCTTTTTGTTTAGCTGTTTCCGGCGTGCAAATGGTTTTACTTTTGTGTCGCCACACCAATCTTCTGGAGTAGTGAAGCAGCATCTTTCTGTGCTTTTGACAGGACTGAGGCTTCGAGTTTGGCTGCAGATTCATCCCTGTCCTTAACGGCATTGCGATAACCGTTTTTCGCAGCTACCCAGTACCAGATATAGGCCTGTCTGTAATCCCGGGCTACACCCTGTCCCTCACTGTACATGGCACCAAGGTTGTTCTGGGCCACGGCGAGGCCTTGTTCGGCAGCTTTGGTATACCAGGCAATTGCCTGTTGGTAGTCTTTTTGTACACCATAACCAACGTAGTACATGTCGCCAATGCTGTGCTGTGCTTTGGCGAAGCCCTGGTCTGCCGCCTTGGTGTACCACTGCAGCGCAAGCTGGTAATCGTTACGGAATTCCTTGCCGTAGCCAGTAAAATAGAAGTTACCCAGATTGTATTGCGCTTCTGCAAAGCCTAGCTGGGCAGCCCGGGTGTACCATTTCAGTGCGTCTCCATAATCCTTGTCTACTCCCTGACCTTTGAGATACAAACTTGCCAAGGCGTTTTGTGCCATTGCATTATTTTGTTTTGCCGATTTCTTATACCACCTGGCAGCTTCTTCGTAATCACGTGTCACGCCATTTCCTTCGTTGTAAATCTGGCCAAGCTTGTATTGGGCAAGGGCATCACCTTTTTTGGCTGATTTGGTGTAGCCGCTAATGTCGTTGTCTTGTGATACGACTGCTGCTGTTTCGTGTTGCCCGGAAATGGTATTTTCCTGTGGAGGGTGCTCGGCCAATTTTTGTGCTTCCGCGATGCGAGCTTCTTCAGCCGCTTTCTGCTGGGCGGCGAGT
>DAOMGE010000066.1:0-8536 GCA_035430165.1 Pseudomonadales bacterium
GCCAGCAATGATTCCCCGCGCCACAAATCTTCCAGCGTTTCGCGTGCGCGTACGGTGAAAACCTTGTCGCCGTCGACCATCACTTCCGCAGCGCGCGTACGGCTGTTGTAGTTCGAACTCATCACAAAACCGTATGCACCACTGCCGCGAATCGCGAGCAAATCGCCGGCGTCCAGCGTCAGTTCACGTGCCTTGCCGAGGAAGTCGCCGGTTTCGCAAATCGGGCCGACAATATCGAACACGTGCGCTTTGCCTGCGTGTGGTTTGACCACTTCGATGTCTTGCCAGGCCTGATAAAGTGCCGGGCGAATCAAATCGTTCATCGCAGCATCGACCACGGCAAAATGGTGCGACGGTGTCGACTTCAGCAAATCTACGCGCGTCAACAACACGCCAGCATTGGCGACTATCGAGCGGCCGGGTTCGACCAGGATTTTCAGTTTGCGCTCACCGAGATGCGCGCGCAGTGCTTTCATGTAATCGCCGGGTGTCGGTGCGTAATCGCCGGGGCGATACACCACGCCGAGGCCGCCGCCGATATCGAGATGTTCGATGTGGATGTTTTCTGCGGCGAGCGTGTCGACCAGGCCGAGTACGCGTTCCAGTGCATCAAGAAACGGCGTCAGTTCCGTCAATTGTGAACCGATATGGCAATCGATTCCCTTGACGTTGATGTGCGACATTTTTTTTGCATCGCGATACACGTCGAGTGCTTCGATCATATCAATGCCGAACTTGTTTTCGCGCAAGCCGGTAGAAATGTAGGGATGCGTGTTGGCGTCGACATCCGGATTCACGCGCAGCGAAACCGGGGCGACGATGTCGAGGCGAGCTGCGACGGTTTGTATGCGCTGCAATTCTGCGCGCGATTCAACGTTGAAACAGTGGATGCCGACTTGCAGTGCACGCACGATTTCATCTTCGCGTTTGCCTACGCCGGAAAACACGATGCCATCCGCCTTGCCGCCTGCCGCAAGCACGCGCTCCAGTTCGCCAACGGAAACGATATCAAAGCCCGCGCCGAGCCGTGCCAGGATATTCAGCACAGCGAGATTCGAGTTGGCTTTTACTGCAAAACAGACACGGTGGTCGCAACCGGCCAGTGCTTCAGTGTAGGCATGGTAACTGGCGGTGATGGCTGCGCGGCTGTAAACATAGGTCGGTGTACCGTAGCGGGCAGCGATATCCGCCAGTTTCACGCCTTCTGCGCACAGTTCGCCCTGATGGTGCGTGAACACCTGCAGTTGCATACTCATGCTCAGCGTCCCTCAGTCATTTTTTCCACGGGAGGTTTACCGGTAGGCGTTGAGCCCCCTTCTTTTGGCAAGTACAGAGGGCCTGTCTGTCCGCAGGCAGTGAGAAAGAGGGCAAACAGGGTGATGGGTAACAAACGGCGCATGGCGGGATCTTCACGGGTGAGAAGTGGCCAGTATAAAGGTCACGCTCCCTGTGAGCCACAGGGCATGCGATGCCAGGGCGGTTGGCGCATAATGGGGAGAGAAACGGCAGGATAGAGGAGAGTCCCCTGCATGCGTTTTTTTGCCATACCTGATTTATTGCCTCCATGGGTGAAGCTTGTCCCCGTGTTGCTGTTGGCTGCCGCGATGAGTGCCTGCGCCGTGTTGTCAAAAGACGGTGGTGAAGCCGAGGTGCGCAGCAAGGCTGCCAAGGTGGCAGGCGTGCCCGCTGACAATGCGGTCACTGCTGAAACGCGAGCGGCGTTGCGCGACCGGTTGCTTGCACAGTCGCTGGACAGCGAAAGCGCAGTGCGGCTGGCGCTGCTCAACAATCCGGGGCTGCAATCGCGTTTTGCCGAACTGCGCATCAGCGAAACTGAAATTGTCCGTGCAGCACGACCGCGGAATCCCGGTATTTCACTGGCGCGCTTGTCACAAGGCGGTGCACATGAAACCGATCGCACCGTCGTGCTGGATATTATGGGTTTACTCACGGCCCCTGTGCGCGCACCGTTGGCGCATGCACAATTCGAAGCTGAAAAACTGGCAGTAGAAAAATACGTGTTGCAGTTAGCGCGTGACACTCGTATGGCCTGGGTGGAAGCAATCGCCGCACAGCAGCGTGCAAGGTATGCCGGGGATGTGGTCACCGCTGCCGAAGCCGGGCGTGATCTCGCAGTTTCCCTCCAACAGCAGGGCAATATCAGTGCACTGGATGCAGCACAGGAACAGGCGTTTCATAACGAAGCCATCGCATTGCAGCATCGTGCACAATCCGATGCCAGCAGTGCGAGAGAACAGCTGTTGCGATTGCTGGGTTTGACACAGGTCGATGCGTTGATTTTGCCGGACAGTTTGCCCGCATTGCCTGAACAGGCGCGCACACTGAAACATATCGAGCAACAGGCACTGGCGCAGCGCATCGATGTGCGGCAGGCGAAACAGGTACTGGATAACACGGCGCGCGCACAAAAGTTGACGAACAGTACGCGTTTTATCAACGTGCTGGATCTCGGCTACCAGCGCAATACGTTTTCTGGTCAGCCAGGACAGACGGGTTTCGAGGTGAGTTTTGAGTTGCCGTTGTTTGATAGCGGGGATTCGAAAAAAGCCGAAGCCGAAGCAATCTACCAGCGTGCACTGGCACAAACCGCTGCAACTGCGGTGCAAGCCTGCAGTGAAGCGCGTGATGCCTACCAGCGCTACCACACGGCCTGGGAGCTTGCCCGTCATTACCGTGATGAAGTGATACCGGTGCAGCAAAAAATTTCCAATGAAACCTTGCTGCGATACAACGGTATGCTACTCAGTACGTTTGATGTGCTGGCACAAGCGAAACAGCAAGTGGCGAGTACAGAATCCGGTATGCTGGCGTTGCGTGATTTCTGGCTGGCGGATGCGCAACTGGACAGTGCGTTGCAATGAGGTTGTGCAATGGGTGATCACATGGACAAGCAGGAAAAAAACAGCCGTCGCGAATTCTTGCGCAATGTCGGGCTCACAGCATTGGGTGCCGGTCTGGTTTCCAGTGTGCAGGCAGCAGGCTTGCCTGACATCATCACGCAATCAAAAGCAAAAACACTGGCGACGCCAAAAAATGCGGAAGGTTACACGCCGGTCACAACACTGAATGGCTGGACCTTGCCTTATCGGCTGAATGAAGGCGTGAAAGAATTTCATCTGGTTGCTGAGCCCGTTACACGCGAAATCGCACCGGGCATGGTCGCCAATATGTGGGGTTACAATGGCCAGAGTCCGGGGCCGACCATTGAATGTGTAGAAGGCGATCGTGTCCGGATTTTTGTCACCAACAAATTGCCGGAGCACACTAGTGTGCACTGGCACGGCATGTTGTTGCCATCAGGTATGGATGGCGTCAGCGGCATGAACCAGCCGGCGATCAAGCCGGGCGAAACCTACGTGTACGAATTCACGATGGGAAAATCCGGCACGTTTTTATATCACCCGCACGCCGATGAAATGGTGCAGGCGGCGATGGGCATGATGGGTGGCATTGTCGTTCACCCGAAAGACCCGTCTTTCATGCCAGTGGATCGCGATTATTTTTTCCTGATGTCGGCGTACGCGATTGATCCCGGTGCTGCCACGCCGCGCGTGATGGAAATGACGGATTTCAATTTGTGGACATTCAATTCGCGCGTGTTTCCCGGCATCGATCCGCTGGTGGCGCGCACCGGTGAGCGTGTGCGCATCCGTGTTGGCAATCTCACCATGACCAATCACCCGATTCATTTGCATGGCCACAGTTTTGAAGTGACCAGCACGGGCGGCGGCTGGATTCCGGAAGCCGCACGCTGGCCGGAAGTGACGGTGGATATCGGCGTCGGGCAGATCCGCAGTTTTGAATTTGTCGCGACAGCCGGTGACTGGGCGTTGCACTGCCACAAATCGCACCACACCATGAATGCGATGGGGCACCGTGTGCCGACCATGATTGGCGTCAAACAAAAGGAACTGGCGAAAAAAATACAGAAGCTGGTGCCGGATTACATGGGCATGGGCAAGAATGGCATGGCGGATATGAGTGGCATGAGCGAGATGATGCCGCTGCCGGAAAATACCTTGCCAATGATGACAGGCGAAGGCCCTTTCGGCGCGCTGGAAATGGGCGGTATGTTCACGGTACTGAAAGTGCGGGATGATCTGCAGGCGGGTGATTACAGCGATCCGGGTTGGTACAGTAATCCGGTCGGCACGCAGGCGTATCGCTACCGTGGTGATACGCCTGCGGCCAGCAGTGCGTCATCCTCCACCCGTGCAACCAATACAGTACAGGTAAAAAAACCGGGACATCACCAACATGAATGACATCCAGACTTCCTTGCGCGATCCGGTTTGCGGCATGGACGTGACAACGGACTCGACACACCATGTGGCACATGCCGGTGTGGATTACTATTTCTGCTGCAACCATTGCCTGCAAAAATTTTCTGCGGCGCCGCAGGATTACCTGCACAAGCAGGCAGATGTTGAAACAATGACTGCACCGCCCGGTGCGCATTACACCTGCCCGATGCATCCGGAAATCGAACAGGATCATCCCGGCACTTGCGCGAAATGCGGTATGGCGCTGGAGCCGTTATTGCCTGCAGTGGATGGCGAGGAAAATCCGGAGCTGCAGGATTTTCTCGAGCGCTTCTGGTACACGCTGCCATTCAGTATTGCCGTGATGTTGCTGGCCATGTTGTCGCATGCCATGCCGGGTCAGGTATCTGCACACATTCCGCACATGGCGCAAAGCTGGATTGAGTTTGTCCTTTCACTGCCGGTGGTGTTCTGGGCGGGCAAGCCGTTTTTTGTGCGCGGCGTGCAATCGATTGTGCATCGCAGCCTGAATATGTGGACACTCATCAGTCTCGGCACGGGCGCGGCATTTATTTACAGCGCACTGGCAACACTGGTGCCGCAATTATTCCCGCTTTCGTTCCATGATGGCGGTCATGTCGGTGTGTATTTCGAAGCAGCTTGCGTAATTATTTCCCTGACCTTGCTGGGCCAGATGCTTGAATTGAAAGCGCGTTCGAAAACATCCGACGCCATCAGGCTGTTACTCGGCCTGTCGCCGAAAACCGCAAGGCGTATTGCAGCCGATGGCAGTGAAACGGATGTGCAGCTGGCGGATGTGCAAGTGGGTGACACCTTGCGCGTGCGACCCGGCGAAAAAATTCCTGTCGACGGTGTTGTACTGGAAGGCAGCAGTGCGGTTGATGAATCCATGATTACCGGTGAATCAATGTCAGTGGCCAAACGCCGTGGTGACGCACTGATCGGCGCCACGTTCAACACCACGGGCGCATTGCTGATGCGTGCAGAAAAAATCGGTGCAGAAACGGTGCTCGCACAAATCGTGCAAATGGTGGCGCAGGCACAGCGCTCGAAAGCGCCGATGCAGCGCATGGCAGACGTGGTTGCCGGATATTTTGTCGCGGGCGTGCTCGGTGTGGCAGTGCTGACATGGTTGGCGTGGGGACTGTTAGGTCCACAGCCCGGCTGGGTGTACGGGCTGATCAATGCGGTCGCTGTGCTGATTGTTGCGTGTCCGTGCGCGTTGGGACTGGCGACACCGATGTCGATCATGGTGGCAAGCGGGCGAGCGGCGTCACAAGGCATCCTGTTTCGCGATGCAGCGGCGATAGAAAACCTGCGCAAGGTCAATACACTGGTGGTCGACAAGACCGGTACACTCACGGCAGGCAAACCGGCACTGGACTGCGTGCTGGCAACCAACGGTTTTACCCGCAATGAATTGCTGCGTTTTGCGGCAAGCCTGGAGCAGGGCAGTGAACATCCGTTGTCTGCAGCGATTGTGAATGCGGCGCGAGAACAGCATCTGCCGCTGGGAAAAGTGAAGGGTTTTATTGCATATACCGGCATGGGTGTGGGTGGATTTGTTGACGGGCAAGTCGTTGTGCTCGGCAATGCGGCGATGATGGCGCACGCACAGGTTTCACGCGATGTGGTGCTTGTCGACAGCGAGGCGAAGAAAAAAAATTACGTTGATGAAACGGTTGACGATGATCTTGTCGATAATTTTCCGCAAGTCGTGGAAAAATTGCGCGACGAAGGCGCCAGCGTCATGTACGTTGCGATAGATGGCCGCTTCGCCGGTTTGTTGGCGGTCTCCGATCCGGTAAAAGCGGGCACAGCAGAAGCGCTCGCTGTGTTGGCAAAAGCAGGCATCCGTATCGTGATGGCAACCGGTGATGCGACGGCAACTGCACAGGCGATTGCCAATAAACTGGGCATCACCGATGTGCATGCCGAAATCAAACCGGACGAAAAGCTGGAGCTGGTGGAGACCTTGCAGCGCCTCGGACGCGTTGTGGCAATGGCGGGTGATGGCATTAACGATGCGCCGGCACTGGCAGCAGCCGATGTCGGCATTGCGATGGGCACGGGAACGGATATCGCGATGCACAGTGCACCGGTCACACTGGTGAAAGGCGATTTGCGCGGCATTGCTGTGGCGCATGCCTTGTCGGTTGCGACCGTCAGCAATATGAAACAGAACTTGTCGTTTGCGCTGGCCTACAATCTCCTGTGCGTGCCGATAGCCGCCGGTGTGTTGTACCCGTTTACCGGTGTGTTGTTGTCGCCCATGATTGCAGCGGTTGCCATGAGCATGAGTTCAGTCTCGGTTATCAGCAATGCGTTGCGGCTGCGCAACCAGAAAATTGATAGATGATGCGTTATGCGTATACAGCCACACAGTAAATTGTTGTTCATTGGCGATTCGATTACCGACAGTAATCGTGCCAAACCGGTGGCGGAAGGCAATGAAACCGGCAACGGTTATGTCAGTCTCGTCAATGCCTGGCTTGCTGCCAATTTTCCTGCACATGCTATCCGCGTTATCAACATGGGCATCAATGGCAACACCGTGCGCGAACTGAAAGCGCGCTGGCGTAAGGATGTGCTGGAACTGAAGCCGGACTGGTTGTCGATTTTTATCGGCATCAACGATGTGTGGCGCCAGTTTGATACGCCGCTGCGCACGGAACAGCATGTGTTGATCGATGAATACGAACGTGAACTCGATGCATTGATAGAAAGCGCCAAACCCGGCCTGCAAGGCCTGGTGTTGATGACGCCGTATTTTCTGGAGCCCAATCGTAGTGATCCCATGCGCGCGACCATGGATGCCTACGGTGATGTCGTGCGTAAACTGGCGGGCAAACATGCTGCGATCCTGGTCGATACGCAGGCAGCGCTGGA
The DNA here is from genome assembly GCA_035430165.1 of Pseudomonadales bacterium. GTDB lineage: Bacteria > Pseudomonadota > Gammaproteobacteria > Pseudomonadales > UBA7239 > UBA7239. The sequence goes on from DAOMGE010000066.1 coordinate 7,194, forward strand.
TGCATTGATGCAACATACCCATCCGATGGGTTTGTGCTGGGATCGTATCCATCCCAGTCTCACCGGCCACATGGTTTTGGCGCAAGCTTTCTTGCGTGCTGTGGATGCAGGTGCTTAACCGGATTGTGCTGCAGTTGGCGTTGTCCGGTCTTCAAACCGTGTAATATCAGGCGGCATACGATCCGGAAAAATATTTTTGTCAATGTTCATACAGGAACTGTGAATATGAAAAACCTCATCAAGAAAACCGTTGCCAGCCTGCTGGTATTGTCATCGCTGTTTCTGGTGCAGTCGGCGTTTGCGATCGGGCTTGGGGAAATTGTGGTGGAATCTGCTGTCAACCAGCCTTTCCGTGCGCGCATACCGCTGTTGAAACCGGGATCGTTGAACGAAATGCAGATCATCGGACAAATGGCATCAGAGGAAGCATTTGCCAAACATAACCTGACGCGTGACAGGATTTATTCGACTATCAAATTCCGGGTGGACCTGAATCACAAGCAAGGCCCCAGCCTGGTGTTAACCAGCGAACAGCCGATCAAGGAACCTGCCCTGAATTTTCTGGTGGAATTGAGCTGGCCCAGCGGTAGCATCATGCGCAGTTATAGCGCCTTGCTCGCAAAACCCTGATGCAGGTTCCGTTTTTTGCGCTATACTCATTTCAACCTGGGGTGTGCGCCAGTCGGTTATGTCCTCGAGCCGATAATACATACCCAGGGTGCATCTAGCTTGTTGCCCGTGTGCATGTCCGCCCGTCGGAAAGCCTTAAGGCAGCACAGGTGCATCCACCTTGAACCGTCGGGTTCAAGGCTACGCCGGCAGCGGCGCCCCGGGCACTTATCCTCGCAAATCCTGCCATGAATCATTCACCTGAACTTTCGCGCAAGCCATTGCGAAAACAATTGCGCGAGGCGCGTCGCCGCTTGTCGCCTGCACAACAGAAACAGGCAGGCAAAAAACTCGCGCGCGCGCTGAAAAATTATTTGCCAGTGCTGCGCAGCCAGCATATCGCCTACTACTTGCCGAATGATGGCGAAATTGATCCGCGTCCGTTAGCGCTCGCTCTGGAAAAAATGGGCAAGCATTGTTACCTGCCACGTCTGCATGCGGATGGCTCGAACCGCGTCTGGTTTGTGCGTTATCGCAGCGGTGATCCATTGTTCAAGAATCGTTACGGCATTCCCGAACCACACATCCGCAATTTCCATTTGCCGGCGTGGGCCTTGCAAGTGGTGTTGATGCCGTTGGTGGGTTTTGATCGCAGCGGCAATCGCCTCGGCATGGGCGGCGGTTTTTATGATCGCAGTTTTGCTTTCAAACGTGAACGCCACACCTGCAAACCG
>DAOMGE010000067.1:0-8487 GCA_035430165.1 Pseudomonadales bacterium
CATCACTTGCATAAAAATGCGTAAAGGTGACGACGGCATCGTGCTGTGCCAGCCAGTGGTTGATGCTGCCAGGCCCTTCGGAGGCGACGTGTTGCAGGATGTGGACTCTCATTTTTTCAGGGCCTCCGGTTGTGGGGATAGTTTGATAACGATCAACAAAAGTACATCAACTGCAGGATACAGGTGCCTTGCAAGAGTACGTTTACAGCATTTTTACAGTTGTCCCCCGTTTTTTGCCAACAGTTTTACATGTGTGCTGCTAGAGTGGTCACACGATCCTGCAGGAGGTGGTTGTCATGAGTAATTTGTATATATTGGCCGGCATAGTGGCCGTCGGGTTACTGGTGTATCTGGTGGCTGTACTGCTCAGCCCGGAGAAATTCTCATGATGACCGGAACCATTTTTATGACCGGCCATGCCTGGATGCTGCTGACGTTGTTTCTGGTTGTGGTGCTGGCTTGCGCCAAACCGCTGGGTATTTACATCGCGCATATTATGGATAGTCCTACTGTTCGCTGCGGTGCCTCGATCGAAAATATGATCTACCGGGTGTGCGGCATCCAGCGCGAGCGCGAAATGGGCTGGCTGCACTATATGCTAGCTATTCTGCTGTTCAACGGCATCGGCGTACTGGCCGTTTTTCTTGTGCAGATCCTGCAGGCAGTACTGCCGCTGAACCCGCAGGCCATGGCCAACATCAGTGTGGATTCAGCGTTCAATACTGCTGTCAGTTTTGTCACCAACACCAACTGGCAAGGCTACGCCGGCGAAAGCACGATGAGTTACCTGACACAGATGCTGGCGCTCGCGGTACAGAATTTCCTTTCGGCTGCTACAGGTATTGTGGTGGTCATTGCATTGATTCGTGGGCTGGCCCGTCACAGCGCGGACACCATTGGTAATGCCTGGGTGGATCTCACCCGCATCACCCTGTACGTGTTGTTGCCGCTTTCGCTGGTGTTTGCGGTGTTTCTGGTCAGCCAGGGTGTAATCCAGAATTTTGATGGCTACAAAAATATAAATACTGTGGAAGAAATCCACTATGACAGCCCGAAAGTGGATGCCAGTGGACAACCGATGAAAGATGCCAGTGGCTCAGTCATTACGGAACCGGTGATCACGCACACACAGACGCTGCCGATGGGGCCGGTCGCCTCGCAAGAAGCGATCAAGATGATAGGCACCAATGGCGGTGGTTTTTTCAATGCCAACTCGGCGCACCCGTATGAGAATCCAAACGCATTCGTCAATTTTTTACAGATGGTATCGATTTTCCTGATTCCAGCTGCACTGTGCCTGACACTGGGTCGTATGGTGGGCGATATGCGCCAGGGCTGGACCATTCTGGTGGCGATGACGATCCTGTTTGTGGTGTTTGCAATAGGTGCAATGCATTACGAACAACAGGCCAATCCATTGCTGACAACGCTCGGTATGGATACATCAACTGGCAACATGGAGGGCAAGGAAGTGCGTTTCGGTATTGCTGACAGCAGTCTGTTCGCAGCTATCACCACGGCAGCATCGTGTGGTGCAGTAAATGCCATGCATGACTCATTCACACCACTCGGTGGTGCTATGCCACTGGTACTGATGCAGCTCGGTGAAGTGGTATTTGGTGGCGTCGGTTCGGGTCTCTACGGCATGCTGGTATTCGCGATACTCGCGGTCTTTATTGCGGGGTTGATGATCGGGCGCACGCCGGAATATCTAGGCAAGAAAATCGAGAAATTTGAAATGAAGATGACGTCGATTGCCATTCTGGTCACGCCGTTGCTGGTGCTCGCCGGTACCGCCATTGCGGTGATGGCCGATGCAGGTCGCATCGGTGTTGCCAATCCTGCAGCGCACGGGTTTTCTGAAATCCTGTACGCGCTGTCATCCGCGGCCAACAACAATGGCAGTGCGTTTGCCGGGCTGTCAGCCAATACACCCTTCTACAACTATCTGCTCGCTGCGGTGATGTGGTTCGGGCGTTTTGGCGTCATCGTGCCGGTGCTGGCGATGGCGGGGGCACTCGCGGCCAAGAAACGGATTGCTGTTGGCCTGGGCACCATGCCGACGCACGGCCCGCTGTTTATTGTGTTGCTGATTGGCACGGTACTGCTGGTGGGTTTGCTCAACTATGTGCCTGCACTGGCGCTGGGGCCGGTGGTCGAGCACCTGATGCTGTTCGGTACCCACCACTGATTCCCGACCTACGATTCGAGGAAAACTGACATGTCACGTACAACGTTTGCCCTGTTTGATCCTGTGCTGGTAAAACCGGCAATTGCAGAATCCTTCAAGAAGCTTGATCCACGTATCCAATCGCGTAATCCCGTTATGTTTGTGGTGTATATCGGCAGCCTGTTCACCACACTGCTGTGGATACAGGCGCTGCGGGGTACGGGTGATGCGCCTGCCGGTTTTATTCTTGCTGTGTGCTTGTGGTTGTGGTTTACCGTGTTGTTTGCCAATTTTGCTGAATCCCTTGCCGAAGGGCGTAGCAAGGCGCAAGCCGCGTCACTGCGCTCACTGAAGCGTGAAAGCTGGGCCAAGAAATTGCGTGAACCCCACCACGGTGCGCAGTGGTATACCGTGCCTACTGCCGAGTTGCGTAAAGGCGATGTGGTGTGGGTTTCTGCGGGTGAACTGGTGCCGGCCGACGGTGAGGTGATCGAGGGCGTAGCCTCGGTGGACGAAAGCGCTATCACCGGCGAATCGGCACCGGTCATTCGCGAATCCGGTGGTGACTTTTCTGCCGTGACGGGTGGTACGCGCGTGCTGTCTGACTGGATTGTGGTGCGTGTCACCGTTAATCCCGGCGAGACCTTTGTCGACCGCATGATCGCCATGGTCGAGAATGCCAAACGCCAGAAAACGCCGAATGAAATCGCGTTGACCATCCTGCTGGTGGCACTCACCATTGTGTTTCTCGGTGTGACTGTCACCCTGTTGCCCTTCTCGTTGTTCAGTGTCAGCGTGGCGGGCGGTGGCGAACCGGTCACACTGACGGTCCTGATTGCACTGCTGGTCTGCCTGATTCCCACCACCATTGCTGGTTTGCTGTCTGCCATCGGCGTGGCAGGTATGAGCCGTTTGATGCAGGCCAATGTCATTGCCACGTCAGGTCGTGCTGTGGAAGCGGCAGGCGACGTTGATGTCTTGTTGCTGGACAAGACCGGCACGATCACGCTTGGCAACCGACAGGCATCCACGTTCTTTCCTGCACCCGGCGTGACGGAGGCCGAGCTGGCCGATGCTGCGCAACTGGCCTCACTGGCTGATGAAACCCCGGAGGGCCGCAGTGTGGTGATCCTGGCCAAACAGCGCTTCAACCTTCGCGAGCGTGATATCCAGGCGCTGGGCGCTGAATTTGTCCATTTCTCGGCGCAAACGCGCATGAGCGGCGTCAACATGGGGCAACGCCAGATTCGCAAAGGCGCAGCGGACTCGATCCGTCGCTATGTCGAGCCTCAGGGCGGCAGGTGGTCAAATGAGTTGCAAGCCATTGTTGATGATGTTTCCCGTCGCGGCAGCACACCACTGGTGGTGGCGGATCAGTCGACGGTGTTAGGCGTCATCGAGTTGAAAGACATAGTCAAGGGTGGCATCAAGGAGCGCTTTGCCGAGCTGCGCCGCATGGGCATCAAGACGGTGATGATCACCGGTGATAACCGCCTGACTGCTGCCGCCATTGCCGCAGAAGCCGGGGTGGATGACTTCCTGGCTGAAGCCACACCGGAAGATAAACTGAAACTGATCCGCAGTTACCAGAACCAGGGCATGCTGGTGGCGATGACCGGTGACGGCACCAATGATGCGCCGGCACTGGCACAGGCGGATGTCGCCGTGGCGATGAACACCGGCACACAGGCCGCCAAGGAAGCAGGCAACATGGTGGATCTGGACAGCAACCCGACCAAGCTCATCGAAATTGTTGAAACCGGCAAACAGATGCTGATGACGCGTGGCTCACTCACCACGTTCAGTATCGCCAATGACATCGCCAAATATTTTGCGATTATTCCTGCCGCATTTGTCGCCACGTATCCACAGCTCGGCGCGCTGAACCTGATGGGATTGACCAGCCCGCAATCTGCCATTTTGTCAGCCGTGATTTTCAACGCGCTGGTGATTATTTTCCTGATCCCGCTGGCATTGAAAGGTGTGAAATATCGCGCGCTCGGTGCGGCGTTGTTGTTGCGCCGCAACTTGCTTGTCTACGGGCTTGGTGGTGTCGTCGTGCCATTCATTGGTATCAAAGCGATTGATGTGCTGTTAACTGTCACCGGTATGGTTTAAGGAGAGCTTCATGAACACATTGCATGTTGTAACGGCCACCTCCCCACAAACTGAAGTGCCATCGATGGCATCGCTGCTGCGGCCGGCAATCAGCCTGTTCATTTTCATGACGGTGCTGACCGGGTTGCTCTATCCATTGGTCACCACCGGCATTGCCCGTGCATTGTTTCCGGCGCAGGCCGACGGTAGCTTGATCGAGCGGGATGGCAAGGCGATAGGTTCTGTACTGATTGGCCAACCGTTCAGTGATCCCGGTCATTTCTGGAGCCGTCCTTCTGCCACGTCACCACAACCGTATAACGCGGGTGCTTCCAGTGGCTCCAATCTTGGATCCTTGAATCCTGCGCTGGTGACGGCAGTGAAGTCGCGCATTGATGCACTGCGTGCCGCTGATCCCGACAATACGCAGCCGGTGCCAGCTGATCTGGTCACGGCGTCAGCCAGTGGCCTCGATCCGGATATCAGCGTTGACGCAGCCAATTACCAGGTAAATCGCGTAGCGAAATCACGTCACTTGTCGGTCAACAACGTGCAGCAGCTGGTGGATGCGCAGATAGCGCCACGCAAACTGGGATTATTCGGCGAAGCACGTATCAATGTGCTGCAACTGAATCTGGCGCTTGATGCAGCCAGTAAACCCTGAAGCCAGCGCATCATCAGACCAGGATGAACGACAATACTGAGCGCCCGAACCCTGATGAACTGCTTGCCCGTGTCCAGAAACAGGAAAATACGGCAAGCAAGGGTCGGCTGAAAATTTATTTCGGTTCGTCAGCGGGGGTGGGCAAAACGTTTGCGATGCTCAATGCTGCCCACCGCGCACAGCAGGAAGGTCTCGATGTGGTGGTGGGTGTCATCGAAACCCACGGGCGCAAGGAAACCGAAGCGTTGACAGCAGGGTTGGATCATTTACCCCTGCGACAGATGAATTACCGCGGTCGTGAATTTACTGAATTTGATCTTGATGCCGCACTTGCACGTCGACCGGCCCTGTTGCTGGTAGATGAACTGGCACACTCGAACATTGAAGGCTCCCGTCATCCGAAGCGCTGGCAAGATGTCGAAGAACTGCTTACTGCCGGCATTGATGTGTGGACAACACTGAATGTCCAGCATCTGGAAAGCCTGAACGATGTCGTCGGTGGTATCACCGGCGTACTTGTCTCTGAAACACTTCCCGATCGCATTTTTGACGAAGCCGATGAAGTGGTGCTGGTGGATCTGCCTGCAGATGAATTACTGCTGCGACTGAAAGCGGGCAAAGTGTACATGCCGCAACAGGCAGAGCACGCAGCCAGCAGTTTTTTCCGCAAGGGTAACCTGATGGCCTTGCGCGAAATTGCATTGCGGCGCACCGCCGATCGTGTCGAAGACGATGTGCTTAATTACCGCGTTGAACAATCCATCAACCGTATCTGGAAAACTGATAATGCCATTCTCGCGTGTATAGGCAGCAGCACCGGTGCGGAGCATGTGGTACGCAGCGCCGCACAGCTGGCGCGCCAGATCAACACCAGCTGGCATGCTGTATACGTGGAAACACCGGCACGCCAGCAAATTGCCGCAAACCAGCGTGAAATTATTCTCAACGTGCTGAAATTGGCAGAGCAGCTGCAAGCACAAACAGCAGTTCTCACAGGCGACAACATTGCACGCGCACTGGTGCGCTACGCACGCCAGCACAATCTGTCATGCATTGTGATCGGTCACGATACGCAACGGCGTAGCTGGCCATGGCAACACCGTGTCGGCGACGATATTGCAGAACTGGCGCCTGATCTTGATCTGATGCAGATTGGAAAACCTGAAAAAAACATTTCGAAACGCAGCAAGATCTCTCCTGCTGAAGATACATCGCAACCACAGGATTTCCAGCGCTATATCTGGAGTGGCGCGTTATGCCTGCTGACAGCATTGGTCGCCACGCCACTGCTTCAGGTTTTCGATCTCGCCAACATTGTCATGTTATTTCTACTTACTGTGATGTTGATAGCAGTCAGGTTTGGTCGAGGCCCTTCCGTATTTGCTGCCGTACTCAATGTTGCCTTGTTTGATTTTTTCTTTGTTCCGCCACGTTTCACGTTTGCTGTCAGCGATGTGCAATACCTGTTCACGTTTTTTATCATGCTGACGGTTGGCCTTATTACTGGACAACTCACCTCCAAACTGCGTTTCCAGGCGCGTATTGCTTCCTTGCGTGAGGAGCGTTCACAAATGCTGTTTGAATTTGCGCGCGATCTCTCCGGGGCATTGCAGGTTGAACAGGTGGTCGAGACCAGTATTGCAACCGTGCAGCGCGCATTCGGCGGGCAAGCTGCCCTGGTGTTACCGGATCTGGATGAACGCTTGCAAGCACCGCAACCGCAGGGTCAGTGTGAGGATATTGATCAGGGCATTGCACAATGGGCCTTCGATAAAAACGAACAGGCCGGTTTTGCTACTGACACACTGCCGTCAAGCGAGTACCGCTACATTCCATTGCGGGCGCCGGTGCGTATACGTGGCATTCTGGCTATCAAACCTAACAACAAACGCTGGTTGATGATTCCCGAACAGCAGCGTCAGCTGGAAACGCTGGCCAGCCTGATTGCCATGGCACTGGAGCGGGTGCATTTTGTCGATATCTCGCAAGATATGCTGGTGCGTATGGAATCAGAGCGCTTGCGCAATTCCTTACTTGCCGCCATCTCCCATGATTTGCGCACGCCCCTGACTGCACTCACAGGTTTTGCCGAATCACTGAGTTTGTCCAGAAACCTGGCGCCGGAAAAGCAACAGGAAATTGTGCAGGCCATACGGGAATCTGCCACGCGCATGCACACACTGGTCAATAACCTGCTTGATATGGCGCGCATCCAGAGCGGTGAAATCCGCTTGAAAAAAGACTGGTATTCGCTGGAGGAAATAGTGGGTAGTGCCATTCGATCGCTGGAGCCGTTGCTGGCGTCACACCGGATTATCACGCACATTCCTGCCGATTTGCCGCTGGTGGAAATGGATGCAGTGTTGATTGAGCGTGTGTTGGCTAATCTGTTGGAGAATGCCGCAAAATACACGCCAACCGGAACAGCTGTGACAGTTTCCGCGCTGATTGACCAGAAAAAACTGATCGTATCGGTGTCTGATAACGGGCCGGGATTTCCCCCTGTTCTGGATAATAACCTGTTTGATAAATTCACACGCGGTGAAAGCGAATCAGCAACAAGCGGTGCAGGGCTGGGATTGGCAATTTGCAAGGCCATTGTTGAAGCGCATCACGGCAAGATCAGTGCGCATAACCATAATGATGTTGACGGAAAAAACAGAGGAGCAGCATTCGTGTTTGAATTGCCGTGGACTCAGCCGCCAGTGCTGGAGCCTGACGACAGTGATGTTCGCGAGCAGGAGAGTTGATGATGTCCAGTAATGTTTTGAACATTCTTGTTATCGAAGACGATGCGCAAATTCGACACTTTATCTGTTCCACACTCAATGCTGAATCCTGGAGAGTTTTTGAAGCTGGTACGTTGAAGCAGGGGCTGGTGGAAGCGGGTACCAGGAAACCGGATCTGGTGATCCTTGATCTCGGTCTGCCTGACGGCAATGGTATCGACTTCATTCGCGAATTTCGTTGCTGGTCACCCGCACCGGTGATTGTATTGTCGGCTCGCACGGAAGAACACGACAAGGTTGCCGCGTTGGATGCGGGCGCAGATGATTACTTGACCAAACCGTTTGGCGTTGCAGAATTACTGGCACGTATTCGCGCCAATCTGCGACGCCAGCTGGCGCTACAAGAAAACACACCACTATTCTGCTTCGGTGATATTTGTGTTGACCAGGGTAAACGTATTGTTACCAAAGCAGGTAACGAGGTTCACTTGACGCCGATTGAATACCGTTTGCTGATATTGCTGATTGCCAATGTCGGCCGGGTAATGACCCAGCGGCAATTGCTCCAGGAGGTATGGGGGCCAAAGCATACCGAGCGCAGTCACTATCTGCGTATCTACATGGGACATTTGCGCCAGAAACTGGAAGACGAGCCTGCACAGCCCAAGCATATACTCACAGAAACGGCAGTTGGTTACCGGTTGGTACCCTGAATCGTACAACATCACACATAACCAATCTCCTGCGCGCCAATCCGGTGCGCGTTGTGCCAGATTTGCCTCGCATCCGTGCATGAGTGGTGCATGTCTCGCTGAAAACCCCGTGAA
>DAOMGE010000068.1:0-8383 GCA_035430165.1 Pseudomonadales bacterium
GGCACTGCAATCGAAATATTCCCTGCCCTCCATCTGGCTTTCAGCTTTATTCGCAATCTATCTCTTCTACAACCGGCGCCTTATCTTGCTGCCATTGGTGATGCTGGCTGCATGGCCACTGGTGATGTCCACTGAACTGCGCAGTAGCCTACTCCATGGCTACCTTCCCACTGCAGAAAAAATTGCTTACAAGACAGCCACGCAGGATGTCGTCAATTTCCTGAATGCACATCCGCAACGGCCTGCGCTCGCCTACTGCGGCTGGGCATCAGTACCCCGATCCGTTATGTATTTATTGCCTGGCAGCGAAGTGATGCCAGATTGCTATAAAGCTATTGGCGATAATTTATCCATCAGCAGCAACGGGGTACTGGCGTGGAAGGGAACTGTCCAGTACTGGCTGATCAAGGACAAACAGATATCCGGATTATTTCCCAAGGAATCTGCACGATTCGACGTCATGCAACGCACATGCAATCCACAGCCCCTTTTTGACAACAGCTATTACCAGATTCTCGATTGCCCGTGGGACAGGCTGAAATCATTGGAACAACAACCCGATTTACTCAGGGAAATGCATGAATTTGTTGATCCACTGGTATAAATCCACACGGGATAAGTGAGCCACTACCGTCAACTAGACTGTTGTCACAACAGACTGGCCTGGCTGCAACGCATCAAGCGCCCATGGGCCAATGGATGCGCGGATCAGGCGTAACGTAGGAAACCCTACCGCAGCTGTCATACGGCGAACTTGCCTGTTGCGCCCTTCCTTGATGGTGAGAGCTATCCAGCTGGTAGGAATACTTGCACGGTAGCGAACCGGCGGATCGCGCGGCCATAACTGTGCAGGTTCATCCATCTGAAGTGCCGTGGCCGGTCTTGTCATCCCGTCTTTCAACAACACGCCCTTACACAACTGCTGTAACGCTTCGTCGGTGATCGCACCATCCACCTGTACCCAATAGGTCTTGGGCATCTTGAAACGAGGATCGCTGATTTTCTGTTGCAGCTTTCCGTCATCCGTCAGTAACAGCAATCCTTCAGAATCAAAATCAAGCCGCCCGGCTGGATAGATGCGGGCATCATTGAAAAACGGCTTGAGCGTCATGCGACCGCTGTCGTCAGTAAATTGCGACAGTACACCGTAGGGTTTGTTAAACAGTACCAGTTGACTCATTCGAACTCGAATCCGGTAAATACACCAAAGATATGACGCAGATCCTGTAGAAAAACTACAAGCGTTTTGCCCCAGTCGTATATAATTCGGGACAGTTGCCACCTCACGAGGGTGGCCTACCATTGTTCAGGTACACATCATCGGAGTAAAGCCATGGCCTACCAGAAAATACAAATCCCTGCTCACGGTGAAAAAATCACCACCAATGCCGATTACTCCCTGAATGTCCCGAACAAACCGATCATTCCTTTCATTGAAGGGGATGGCACCGGTGTTGATATCACGCCGGTCATGCGCAAGGTTATCGATGCCGCGGTAAAAAAAGCCTACAACGGCACCAGGGAAATCGCCTGGATGGAAATCTACTGTGGTGAAAAATCTGCTGAGCTTTATGACGGCAACTGGTTTCCAGAAGAAACCCTGCACGCGATCAAGGAATTTGTAGTATCCATCAAGGGTCCACTGACCACACCCGTCGGTGGCGGCTTCCGCTCGCTGAACGTCGCCCTGCGCCAGGAGCTCGACCTTTACGTCTGCCTGCGCCCTGTACGCTGGTTCAAGGGCGTTCCCAGCCCGGTAAAAGAACCACAAAAAACCGACATGGTGATCTTCCGTGAAAATGCCGAAGACATCTACGCGGGTATCGAATGGAAGGCCGGCACGGACGAGGCCAACAAGGTCATCAAATTCCTGATCGATGAAATGGGTGTGAAGAAAATTCGCTTTCCACAGGATTGCGGCATCGGTGTCAAACCCGTTTCAAAAGCCGGCACAGAACGTCTGGTACGCAAAGCCATCCAGTATGCTATCGACAACGACAAGCCTTCCGTGACCATCGTGCACAAGGGCAACATCATGAAATTCACCGAAGGTGGATTCCGTGATTGGGCTTATGCACTCGCACAGAATGAATTTGGTGCAAAATTGATCGGCGAAGGTCCATGGTGCGAATTCAAGAACCCGAAAACAGGAAAAACCATCGTCGTCAAAGATGCCATCGCCGATGCATTCCTGCAGCAAATCCTGCTGCGCCCTGAAGAATACAGTGTCATTGCAACTCTCAACCTGAATGGCGACTACATATCGGACGCACTGGCCGCCCAGGTTGGTGGTATCGGTATCGCTCCCGGTGCCAACTTGTCCGACACCATCGCCATGTTCGAGGCTACACACGGTACTGCGCCGAAATATGCAGGCCAGGACAAGGTCAATCCAGGCTCACTGATTTTGTCGGCAGAAATGATGTTGCGCCACATGGGCTGGATGGAAGCGGCGGATCTGGTGATCAAAGGCATGGACGGCGCTATTCAGGCCAAGACCGTTACCTACGATTTCGAGCGTTTGATGGAAGGTGCCAAGCTCATGTCATGCTCACAATTCGGTGACGAAATGATCAAGCACATGTGAGCGACGCCCTTCAGAGCGGAGCATAGAAAACACGAAAAGCCCTCAAATTGAGGGCTTTTTTGTCAGACAGCCTCAATCTTCAGGGAGTTTTGCAGAGGAAGCCGACCGAGGGACAAAACCGACGGCGGCAATATTGGTCGCATGCAATCCTTTAGGACCCTGGATGATGTCGTAACTGACTTGCTGACCGGCCTTGAGGGTTTTGTACCCATCCATCGTTATTGTGGAATAGTGAGCAAACAGATCCTCACCACCTGCATCGGGCAGGATAAAACCATAGCCCTTGGCGTTGTTAAACCACTTCACCGTGCCCGTTGGCATGCTACTACCCTCAATTTTTTTACATCTTCCCTAGCACCGGCACCGTAGCCCACGGGAACTGATGTAGTCACTTCTACTTATTGTCAGCAACGTATTGACTGCTTTTTGGGTCGCTGTGGTTCTTTTTTAACCAGATTCGCTGGGCGAGTCAATAGTCTCACGGTGTCAACCAAAGATATTTGCCGACTTGTTGACCTGATCTTTCTCCACTCCATGCATTTCCTCATACCGACGGAATTTGTGAATCAGAGTGGTGTCACAGGATTTGTGTAGAATGTGCTCACAGGTATTGATGCAAGCAGCTTTCGTCATGCAAACAGGCTAATCCATGCAGCCCTTGATTACCGCCACACAGGGGGATGACCAGCAACACCCCGCCAGCACCGGCTCAGCACTCGCTGAGCGGGTCAAGCCCAGACTCGGCAAGCCGCGCCTATACCGGGTAGTCATGCTGAACGATGACTACACGCCCATGGAGTTTGTCGTACACATCCTTGAGGCGTTTTTTGGCATGGGACGTGAACAGGCGACGCGGGTTATGCTGAAAGTCCACACCGAAGGACGTGCAATTTGTGGCATATACACACGTGATATCGCTGAAACCAAAGCTGAAGAAATCAACCAGTACGCACGTGAAAATGAACACCCACTACTGTGCCAGATAGAACCGGATGGCAGCAGCAACGATGACGAGTAATCCGGCAAGCATTCTGAGGTAGCAACAATGTTAAGCAAGGATCTGGAAGTCACACTCAAACACGCCTTCAAGGGCGCCCGCGCCAAACGCCATGAATTCATGACCGTTGAACACTTGTTACTTGCATTACTTGACAATGACGCTGCCACACAGGTCTTGCAAGCCTGCACCGCTAACATCAGCGCCCTGCGCCGCCAGCTATCAGAGTTTATCGATTCGACTACACCATTGATTCCGGAATCCGATACCGAACGCGAAACGCAACCCACCCTCGGCTTCCAGCGCGTACTGCAGCGTGCCGTTTTCCACGTACAATCTTCGGGTAAACACGAAGTCACTGGCGCCAATGTATTGGTGGCGATTTTCAGTGAACAGGAAAGCCAGGCCGTTTTTTTCCTGAAGCAACAGGATGTGGCGCGTATTGATGTCGTCAATTACATCACCCACGGCATTTCCAAAATGGCCGACCAGAATGAACAACATGACCATCCAGCCCCGCAACATCATCAGGATGATGAACAACAAGCTGGTGATAGCAACTCGCAAGATCCGCTTGATGCTTTCGCAACCAACCTTAATGAAATGGCACGTCAAGGTCGTATTGATCCACTTGTTGGTCGAATGCAGGAAGTCGAACGTGTTTCGCAAATCCTGATCCGTCGCCGCAAGAATAATCCGCTACTTGTAGGTGAATCCGGCGTCGGCAAAACAGCAATTGCCGAAGGCCTCGCTCGCCTGATAGTTGACAAACAGGTTCCGGAAATTCTGGCAAATTGCACGGTATATTCGCTTGATCTGGGGTCGCTATTGGCAGGCACAAAATATCGCGGTGACTTTGAAAAACGCTTCAAGGCCCTGCTGGCAGAATTGAAAAAACGTGAAGGTGCGATTTTATTTATCGATGAAATCCACACCATCATCGGTGCGGGCGCTGCCTCCGGCGGCGTAATGGACGCCTCTAATCTGCTCAAACCACTGCTGACGTCCGGCGATTTGCGCTGCATAGGTTCCACCACATTCCAGGAATATCGCGGCATCTTCGACAAGGACCGCGCCCTCTCCCGCCGCTTCCAGAAAGTCGATGTCGGCGAGCCAAGCGTGGAAGACACGTACCGTATCCTGCGCGGACTGAAACCGTATTTTGAAAAACACCACCGCTTGCGCTACACCGATGCCGCCTTGAAAGCCGCGGCAGAAATGTCAGCGCGCTACATCAACGACCGTTTTCTGCCTGACAAGGCAATTGATGTCATTGACGAAGCCGGCGCCTATCAGCAGCTGCAAGCACCTTCAAAACGTAAACGCCAGATCAGCGTGACAGACATCGAAGCCATCATAGCCAAGATCGCACGCATCCCGCCAAAAACCGTATCGCTGTCTGACAAGGAACAACTGCGCGATCTGGATAAAAAACTGAAGATGGTCGTTTTCGGCCAGGACGAAGCCATCGATACACTCGCGACTGCAATCAAATTGTCGCGAGCGGGTCTCTCTGCGCCAGGAAAACCGATAGGCTCTTTCCTGTTTTCCGGCCCAACCGGTGTAGGCAAGACCGAAGTGTCCAGACAGCTTGCTATTGTGATGGGTATGGAGCTTATCCGCTTCGACATGTCGGAGTACATGGAGGCCCACACGGTATCGCGATTGATCGGTGCGCCTCCCGGTTACGTCGGATTTGATCAGGGCGGCTTGCTGACAGAGGCCGTCACCAAGCAACCCCATTCAGTGATCCTGTTGGATGAAATTGAAAAAGCACATCCGGATGTTTACAACCTGTTATTGCAAGTGATGGATCACGGCACACTCACTGACAATAACGGCCGCAAGGCAGATTTTCGCAATGTCATCCTGATCATGACCACCAATGCCGGTGCCAGTGAAATGAGCCGCAGCAGTATCGGTTTCACCAGACAGGATCACAGTTCGGATGGAATGGAAGCATTGAAGCGCGTGTTCACCCCGGAATTTCGCAACCGCCTGGATGCAGTCGTGCAATTTGCACCACTTGAAAGAACCACAATCAAAACTGTAGTAGACAAGTTTCTGGTCGAACTCCAGGCACAGCTCGATGACAAGAAAGTCACCCTGGATATCGATGATGAAGCAAGAGAGTGGCTGGCTGAACGCGGTTATGACCGTAGTATGGGAGCACGACCAATGGCTCGCCTGATCAAGGAGAAACTCAAGAAGCCTCTGGCCGAGGAAGTACTGTTCGGCAAATTATCAAGATCAGGTGGCAAGGTCAGTGTAGGAGTCGAAAACGGAGAGCTGTCACTTTGTATTGAAGAGGCTGCCGTTCCAGCCTGATACGACATAGCCCGAAGGGCTGTAGCCGCC
The DNA here is from genome assembly GCA_035430165.1 of Pseudomonadales bacterium. Lineage (GTDB taxonomy): Bacteria > Pseudomonadota > Gammaproteobacteria > Pseudomonadales > UBA7239 > UBA7239. Next base: position 5,943 of record DAOMGE010000068.1, read on the forward strand.
TTGGGAGAAATTCAGCGTGCGCGGTAAGTGATTCGTCCTTTGGAAAGATCGTAAGGCGTCATTTCCACCTTCACTTTATCACCGGTCAGGATACGTATGTAGTTCTTGCGCATTTTCCCGGATATATGCGCCATCACAACATGACCATTTTCCAGTTTGACCTTGAAAGTTGTATTGGGAAGGGTGTCAACCACCTCGCCTTCAAACTCAATACAGTCTTCTTTCGACATTCATTCACCTCGTTGGTTTATACATAGCAGACGCCAAAGCCCCTGCAAGCGGCGGCATTGTGCCGTAACTGCCCCAGCAAAGCAAAGGCCTGCGTCGACCTGTTTGCCGCCGCCTTGATGGCAATGGCATAATGACGCGCCTTCCGATGCCCGCATTATCCAGATCGAGCCAGGAGAGGAAAGACCATCTGCGAAAGTGGCGAAACTGGTAGACGCACTGGATTTAGGTTCCAGCGGGGCAACCCTTGAGAGTTCGAGTCTCTCCTTTCGCACCATATATATCCTCGAGACTAAAACAACGACCCGCAAACAGGATGCCAAACGTGATTAGACAGCTTGCATGGGTTCTTCTGCTGGCTACTGCCTCTCAGTGTTCTGTTGCGACCCCTTCGCTCAGTGAGCAACTGAGGAAAGCAGAGTCTGGTAATGCCAGCGCCCAATATGAGTTGGGCACCATGTATGAACAAGGGAAAGGCGCCCCCAAAGACATCGTGGAAGCGGTTCACTGGTACGCTGCGGCTGCCGAACAAGATATGGATATTGCGCAGGTAAAACTGGGAATGATATTCGCAGAAGGTAAACTTGTACCCCAGGCTTTCGAACAAGCCACAATCTGGTTCACCAGAGCGGCGACAAGAGGTAATGCGGATGCCCAACACCAACTTGGCGTTTTGTATTGCAGTGGAGATGGCGTAGCCAAAGATTGCGAGCAGGGATTAGACTGGTTCACCAAAGCAGCTGTGCAGGGCAAGGTCGAAGCCCAATACGCTCTTGGTGTCTTATATGGAACCGGCATGTATCGAAGTGGAAAAAGCGCGCCGCCTGACTACAAAAAAGCCTATATCTGGTTTTATCTGGCCGCCAGAGGCGGTAATACCAACGCAATATCCAACCGGGATATCGCGCTCTTGAAACTGACGCCTGAAGAGCTGGAGCAAGCGCAAGATGAGATGGAAAAAATAACGAAGTCCATCAAAAACTACAAGAAGTGATATGCAGTGACTGGCTTTGACATTTTTAAACCATCGCGCATAATCCGAAACAGTTTTAATAAATAGGGACTAGCGGCAAATAACCGCACTGATCCCGACTTGTCTATTACAGGATATTCCAACATGCTTCGCAAAATTACGCTGACAACGGTGCTACTTTCCACTTGCCTGCTGGCCATGGCTGACAAGGCTTTTTTTGATGAGCAATTGGTAAAAGCAGATACTGGTGATACTGGCGCCCAAACCGTCGTTGCCGAAATGTATCTCTATGGCAAGGATATCCCACAAGACTACAAGCAGGCTTTCCTCTGGTTCAGCAAAGCGGCTGAAAAAGGTATTGCTGAAGCCCAGTACAATCTTGGCGCGATGTACGCCCAGGGGCACGGAACCAATCAGGATAATCAGCTGGCACTCAAGTGGTATACCAAAGCCGCTGAACAAGGCAATGTGTCTGCCCAGTTAAATCTGGGCATGATGTATGCCAACGGCACAGAAATCCCTCAAGACTACAAGAAAGCTTTCAAGTGGTATACCAAGGCGGCTGAGAAAGGTAATGCCTCAGCACAGATTAATCTTGGCGGGATGTACTACAGCGGAAAAGGCGTCACAACAGATTATAAAAAAGCATTCAGCTGGTTCAGTAAGGCCGCCGGACAGGGCGATGCCGTCGGCCAGAACAATATGGGAGAAATGTATGCCAAAGGTCAGGGCGTTCCACAGGACGATGCCAAAGCCGCCAACTGGTTCAAAAAAGCCGCTGCACAAGGAAATGCCTCCGCGCAAGCAAGCCTTGCTGCACTCAATGGAGGTGCTCATGATATCGCCGATGAAGATAATGGCTCAGGCAAAGTCGATGTCGCTGCCGAAACAGCAGAGCAGGCACAACCTACTGTAGCGGAACAGGCCCAGATCACCTTGCAAGCACAAATTGCTTCGCAGCGAAAAGCAGCAGAAGAAGCCAGCAACGCGGAAGCACAAAAAGCGGCTGAACAGCAGAAAGCCGCCGAACAGGCTCAACTCGCGGCACAACAGAAAGCCGCTGAAGAAGCTCGCATCGCAGAAGCACAAAAACTCGCTGAACAGCAGAAAGCCGCCGAACAGGCTCAACTCGCGGCACAACAGAAAGCCGCTGAAGAAGCTCGCATCGCAGAAGCACAAAAACTCGCTGAACAGCAGAAAGCCGCCGAACAGGCTCAACTCGCGGCACAACAGAAAGCCG
>DAOMGE010000069.1:0-7658 GCA_035430165.1 Pseudomonadales bacterium
TCAATCCCCGGGAAAAACTGCCGGCGCATCTTCGTGAGGATGCGCAGCGCGTTCAGCTTCCTCGATGGTGCGCACCAGCAGGCTGTGTTCACGCGCCGCCTGACCGGAGTGCAGGTAATGGGTGACTTGCTCATAGACGCTTTCCAGGTGCTGGTTCCTGTCATGCAGGTAGAGCAGGTAGTGCCCCAGTGAATCTTCATCCTTGTCTTCGCGCAATTTTTCGGCGGCAACCAGCGCGGATTTAATCTGTTCCGGTGTCGGCTTGGGCATGGTGTTACCTCCTTCGAATGCGTCTGATTGTAATGCGGGGCCAGACAGTGATCTTGATCTGGCTGCTATAGCCAGCGTGATTTTTCGTCAATTTCCTGATGCTCACTCTCACTCAACTGCAAGGCCAGCGCCCCGGCATTCTGTTTGACCTGCGCAACAGAACTGGCGCCGGGTATAGCGACGACGGTGTCGCCGTGCGCGTTGATGAGCCAGCTCAGTGCCACCTGCGTGGCAGAGGCATTGTGCAATGCGGCGATACGTTCCAGCGTCTCGATCAATGGCCGGCTTTTTTCGATGCGGCCTTTCTGGAAACGCAGGGCGTTCTTCCGCATCCACGGCAACTTGTTCATGCTGGATGCATCGCGGTGGAAGCGGCCGCTCAACATGCCCTGTTCCAGTGGTGACCAGGCAATGATACTGATGCCGCGCGCTTTGGCCTCGTCAAGAATGCCGTTTTTCTCGATCTGGCGTGCCATCAGGTTATAGCGCACCTGATTCGATGCCAGGCTGTGTCCGCGCGAACGCAACACATCATCGGCGGTACACATCGCCCTGGCGGTGAAGTTGCTGATGCCGATAGAGCGGATCTTGCCAGCTTCAAGTAAATCCGACATCGCGTGCATCTGTGCTGTCACCGACGAGATCGATAGAGGCTGGTGTACCTGGTGCAAATCGAGTGGGAATCCTTCGAGGCAGGCAAGGCGATCGTCAATCGTGTCGAGCAGGTTGTTGGCGGTTTTCAACACCGGCCACCACTTGCTCGCGATGATGACATCGCCGGGATGTTTGCCTGCTGCTTTCAGCGCCTGTGCAAGATTGTGTTCCGAGGTGCCGTTGCCATACATCTGCGCGGTGTCAAACCAGTTGATACCGTTTTCAATCGCCGTTGCCACGATGTCGCGCATCAACTCAGGCGCCAGTGCACTCCAGTAACCGCCAACAAAATTTCCGCCGTTGGAAAATTGCCAGGTGCCTAACCCGAGTGCACTGATGCTGATGTCCGTGTTGCCCAGTTTGCGCATGGCGATGTCCTGCTCAGAGAATGAAAAAATATTTCTGGTAGTGTTGCAATTCGGCAATGGAATCGCGGATGTCGTCCAGTGCCAGGTGTGAACTGTTTTTCTTCACGCCGTCGGCAATTTCCGGTCGCCAGCGTTTTGCCAATTCTTTTACCGTGCTCACGTCGAGATTGCGGTAGTGAAAAAACGCTTCCAGTTGTGGCATGCCGCGCCACAGGAAACGGCGATCCTGGCAGATGCTGTTGCCACACATCGGCGATGCACCTTTTGGCACCCACTGTTCGAGAAAAGCGATGGTCTGCCTTTCCGCTTCAGCTGCATCGATTTCGCTTGCCAGTACACGTGCCGTCAGCCCGCTCTTGCCGTGTTGCCGGGTATTCCACTCGTCCATGCCATCCATGGTGGCTTGCGACTGGCGCACAGCGAGCATCGGCCCTTCGGCAAGCATGTTCAGCTGGCTATCAGTGACAAGGGTGGCAATTTCGATAATGACATCGGTATCCGGGTTCAGGCCTGTCATTTCCAGGTCGATCCAGACCAGGTTGTCTTTATCTACTGCGGCTTTCGGTTGCATCTTGCAGGGCTCTTGATAAGGTGAACACCATTCTCACCGCTATTTCTCCTGAAGTGAAGTCGCCGCATGGCAAGACGCCTGACAGACCAGCAACGCCGCCGTATCCACAGCCACCAGCAACGCAAGCGCAATGCGGTGACAGATGTTGCTGAACTGCTTGATGACACGCTACTGGGCGCAGAACAGGAAGCACTGGTGATTGCGCATTACGGCAGCCAGCTGGATGTCGAATTGCTGTCGGATACGCGTGCAGAACCTGCGGTTGTCCGCTGTGCCTTGCGTGCCAATATTGCGCAACTGGTGACGGGCGATCATGTGATTGTGCGCTTGCCGGCCGAGGAAGCCGGTGTGGATGCGGCCGCTGTCGTGGTCGCTGCGTGTGAACGGCATTCGCTGTTGTCGCGCCCTGACAGTCGCGGTTTGTTGCGGCCGGTAGCGGCGAATATTGATGCCATGCTGATCACGATTGCGCCGCGCCCGGAGCCGTTTCCTTTCCTGATTGACCGCTATCTGGTGGCGGCGGATATGCACGAGATCCAGCCGGTTATCCTCTGCAACAAGACAGACCTGATTGATGACAGCAATCGCGATCACATCGAAACACTCTTGTCGATTTATCGCGCTATCGGTTATCCGGTTTTTTCCGTGTCATCGCATGAGGGTGTGGGTCTGGAGTCCGTGGAAGCATTCCTGAGTGACAAGACAGCGGTTGTGGTAGGTCAGTCCGGCGTAGGAAAATCCTCGTTGATTCGCGCATTGTTACCCGGCATCGAAATCGCGACGGGAGCGTTGTCGGAAATGGTCGACAAGGGCAAGCACACCACCACAACTGCGCGCCTTTATCACTTGCCGAAAGGCGGCAACCTGATTGATTCGCCCGGCATACGCGAATTCACCTTGCAGCATGTGCCGGCGCAACAATTGTTGTCACATTTTGTTGATTTGCGCGATTATGCCGATCACTGCCGTTTTCGCGATTGCCAGCACCAGCACGAGCCGGACTGTGCCTTGCTGGCGGCAGAAGCGAGTGGTGCCGTGTTTCCTGAAAGACTGGCGAGTTATCGGCATATTCTCTCCACCCTGAAAAACTGATTGCACGCGATATGGTTGAATCACCGATAACACATTGTGAAAAAAGCATTGCGATAACGGCTAACGGCAAGCGCGCAATTGACTGGCTGGCAGAAAACACACCGCTGTCGCGCATGCAGCTGAAAAAAGCGCTGGCTTGTGGGGCGGTCTGGTTGCAGGTTGGCAAGAAACAGGATCGTTTGCGCCGTGCCACCCGTGAATTACCGGAAAAAAGTATCCTGCATGTTTATTTTGATGCGGCGATTCTTGCGCTGGAGCCACCGCAACCGGTTCTGGTGGCGGATGAGCAGCAGTATTCGGTGTGGTACAAACCAGCAGGTTTGTTGTCGCAAGGATCGAAGCAGGGTGATCATTGTTCGCTGTTACGTATTGTTGAACAATTATTGGATCGGAAGGTATTCCTGGTGCATCGCCTGGATCGCGAAGCGAGTGGGCTGATGCTGGTGGCGCACACGGAAAAAGCGGCAGCGGCCTTGTCGGCGTTGTTCCAGTCCAACAAGATCGCCAAACATTATCGCGCCAGTGTCAGCGGTGAATTAACGTTGCAGGCATTGCCGTTCAGGATAGATGGCGATATCGATGGCAAACACGCCGTCACATGGATCGATAGTGCGGTTTACGATGCCGGCAATCGGCAAACACATCTGCACATCCATATCGATACCGGTCGTAAACACCAGATCCGCCGGCATCTGGCAGGGCTGGGTCATCCCGTGGTGGGTGATGCGCGTTACGGCAAAGCGGATGGTAGCAACGTGATGGCCTTGCAAGCTTGCCGTATTGAATACTTGTGCCCGCTGTTCAATCGCAAGCGCAATTACTGTTTTGCCAGCAGTTCTGCGTAGCGGTAACGCGCATAGTCGGCGACGCCAAGCCGGTATTTGAATTCCGGTCGATCAGCTTCTGTGTACAAAATATAGGGCAAGCCTTGTGTCTTTGCTTCAAGGATGCCTGCGCGTGCGGTTTGTAATATGTGTTCCAGCACGTTGGTGTAATGCGGTGTCATGACTGCGCCCAGGGTGAAATCGGCTTGTTCGTTTTCGATGAGCCCGGTTAACCGGTTGTGTAGGGTTTGCAGGATGGCGTGCGCCTGGTTGGCGTCAGGAACACTCCGCAGCAGTATCTGGAAACAGGCACTGCTGCTGCGCGCAATAGACAGTTTGGCGCCAAACATGGATCGCAGCGTTTGCACGCAGTTGGTCAACAGCGCCTCCAGCTGTTCCCGTTGCTGGAATTGTCTGATTTCTATTTCCAGTTCGGCAAACAGCATGCCATCCTGGTTTTTGAGCCATTGCGGTAAACGCTGGCGGAAAGCCTGTCGTGAAAAGGCGCCTGTCAACGCATCGTAGGTTGCTTTTGCTTTCAGTTGCATGCGTTCAGTGTTGGCGGCGACGGTGAGTTTTTTAGTCAGGCTGCCATAAAAAGCGATGCCGCTGGTGGCGATCATGAACCCGTACAGCCATGCCGAATAGCAAAGATAATCGAACAGTTTGTCTTCCACGATGTTGGGCAATGTTATTGCCTCGACATCCAGGATCATGAAGAAACAGGCGATGGCGCCTACGGCAACTGTCCACAAGATACCCGCCTGTTTTCCTTCCATCAGGAAAGCACAGGTCGGTGTGCATAACAGGATCATCATCACGGGCGATGTATAGCCACCCGTCAGGAAAATGAAGGCTGCGGTGGCGGTGACCATGGTAAACATCACGATATTGGCTGCAGTGAAAAGATCGCCGCCGCGCCTGAAATACCACAACTCGTATCCGTAAATGCAGCAGGAAATGATCGAGCTCACTACGGCGCTCCACAGGCTGTAAATCCCCAGCAATCCGAGCAACGTGAAAACAAGCACCATCGAGCCGAGTGAGAACAGGTACATCAGGCTCAGGAATGTCATGACCCTGCCTTTCATCAGGCGGGTTTCATCGTCTGATTGCAACAGGTCGGCCGGCAGGAAACGGTCCAGCTGATTTAAGAGATCAAATTTCATCATCTGTGCGTCGTTCGAGATTGGTGCGGGCAAGATCAATCAATGCCCCGGGAGACAGCGTGTGGTCAGTGGTGGTGGAAACGCCGATATCCAGATCCAGCAGGAAACGTTTGTTATCCGGCAGTGAAAGCCCTTTGTTGTCCAGCGCCCGGAACTTGTCCAGCATGCGGGAAAATTGCATGTTATTGATGCTGGAATCCGGGGCATACAGGACGAATTCATGGGTGCCATTGCGCCCCATAACGACTGCATTGCCGGCTATCTGGCGTATGTGTCGTGCCGTTTCCGAGAGAAATGCATCTGCAGATTCATAGCCAAAAAACCGCGCTATGTCGCGGTAATTATTAACGACAAGATAAACCACGCGTTGCACAGCAGCAGATCCGGGAATATTGGTCTGCTCTTCCATGCGTGCCAGCAGTGCCTGGTCATTGAGTGCGCCCGTCAGGTCATCTTCCAGTACCTGTCGCTCGAGTTCCTCCGTGTCCCTGGCCAGGACAGATGACAAACGGCTTTCCGAAATTTCAAACAGGATCAGGCAACTGGCGCTGGCAACCAGTGCGGATGTCCAGACCAGTGCTTGTGCAAATGGCAAGAGCGCGTGGGGAATCAATTGCACAGAAACATAGCCGCTGCGGTGCAGGAAGAACAACACGGTGTACAGCAGCCATCCGGAAAAGGCGTAGTTAAGTCGGGATTTCTGCTCCATCGCAAAACCGGCGATGATGGGCAGCGTCAGCAGGAATACGCAAACGGGTGATTCCCAGCCGCCGGTGTACATGATGATGGCAAGAATCATGGCGAGTGCCATCCAGGCATAAAGCCGGCTGGTAAGATCGAGATTGGCGGTGCGCCGGAACTGGTACAGGCATGCCAGCGCTGCGACAGAGCCGGACGCAGTAATCATGGCGGGAATGGCGGTGTTGAGTATGCCGAACATGATTGCAGCCGTCGCTGCAATACAAACGGGGATAAAGCCAACCCCGTACAACAGTAGTAGCAAGGTGAGTACGCGCGCCTGCATGGCCTCCCATTGATCTTCCGTCTCTCGAAAGTATCCGGGCAGCCAGTGGTCGAGTGTGAGCCAGGGTGAACGTGAGGTACGCATTCGTCCAATGTAATACGAAGGGCTGGCCAGGCGCAATGCACACGGCGTCGCCGGGCGTTATAGTGAGCGACGTGCTGTTTTACAAGTACGACAACAAACAGGATAAACGCCATGACAGACAAACTGATTCGCTGTTTTGCCGAATTGAATCGCAACGATGTGCCACTCGTCGGTGGCAAGAATGCCTCGCTGGGTGAAATGTACAGCACACTCGCGCCGCGCGGTGTGCAGGTGCCGAACGGATTTGCCACCACATCGGCGGCGTACTGGCTTTTTATCGATCACAACGGGCTTCGTGAAAAAATCACGGCGACGCTCGATGCACTGGATGCCAACGATGTGGCGGCACTGCAAGCGGCGGGCAAGGAAATCCGCACATCAATCCTGGCTGCCGAGATGCCGCCAGTGTTGTGTGAGCAGATTGCACGGGCGTATGCGGAACTGGAAAAACAATACGGCGAGAATACCGATGTTGCCGTGCGCAGTTCCGCGACAGCAGAAGATTTGCCGGATGCCTCATTCGCCGGCCAACAGGAAACCTACCTCAATATCCGTGGTGTGCCGCAGTTGCTGGAAACCTGCAAACAGGTATTCGCCTCGCTGTTTACAGATCGCGCGATTTCCTATCGTGTACACAAGGGTTTTGCCCACATGAAAGTGGCGCTGTCTATCGGCGTGCAGAAAATGGTGCGCTCGGATTGCGGTGCAGCGGGTGTGATGTTCACGCTCGATACCGAATCCGGTTTTCGCGATGTGGTGAGCATCACCGCTGCATACGGTCTCGGTGAAAACGTGGTACAGGGCGCGGTGAATCCCGATGAATTTACGGTGCACAAGCCGACCTTGCGCCAGGGTTTCCGTCCGATCCTGAAACGCCAGCTCGGTTCCAAGGCATTGCGCATGGTGTACGAGTCCGGTGCATTTTCTACCCGCAATGAAGATGTGAGTGCAGCCGACCAGCAGCGTTTTTGTATCAGCGACGATGAAGTGATCGCGCTGGCAAGACAGGCGCTCACCATTGAAGAGCATTACGGCTGTGCGATGGATATTGAATGGGCGCGCGACGGTATCACGCAACAATTGTTTATTGTGCAGGCGCGTCCTGAAACCGTGCATGCCAATCGCAATGTGTTGATACAGGAAGCCTTTCACCTGCAAGCCAAAGGCAAGGTGCTGGTGAAGGGAAAAAGTATCGGCAGCCGCATCGGTGCGGGTCCGGTGCGCATTGTGCGCGACAAAAGCCAGATGCAATTGATACAGCCCGGTGATGTGCTGGTGGCGGATATCACCGATCCCGACTGGGAGCCGGTGATGAAAACCGCGAGTGCGATTGTCACCAATCGCGGTGGCCGTACCTGTCACGCCGCGATCATTGCGCGCGAACTCGGTATTCCTGCTGTGGTTGGCACGGGCAATGCGACTGAGGTATTGCCGGATGCTGCGCCCGTGACCGTGAGTTGTGCCGATGGGGAAAAAGGTTTTGTCTACGAAGGTGTATTGCCGTTTGTCTGTGAGCAGATTGACCTGGGTGCGCTGCCGAAACCACAGACGCACATCATGCTGATTGCCGGCAATCCCGGCCAGGCATTTACCGTGGCGCAA
>DAOMGE010000070.1:0-7600 GCA_035430165.1 Pseudomonadales bacterium
TGTAGTGCGCAAGTCGCTGGGCCTGGGGCGCCAATTATACCTCCAACCGCAGTCACGGTTGCCAAGGTGAATCACGCACGTTTTCAGGCTTTCTGGTAGGTACCAAAAAGCCGGTCACAGATTGTCAGGACCACCGAGATGTTTGTAGGTTTCCTGTTGGCATGGTGAAAATCGTGGCACGGTGAATTGGCGAACAATGTGTCATAAACCGGTATCCGGTAGCCGCAGTGGGTAATCATGGTGACGGCGGTCAGTGAAAACGCGGCAACAAAAAATGTGAAGGGATGAATCGGAAACACAATGCCGTACAGGTGGAAAAAGACAAATACCGAGAAACCTTCTACAGGATGCACCACCATCGCTGTCCAGATACTGAGCGGTGGCTTGTCAAAATGATGCACATAATGCACGTGTCTTGCGTACCAGCGGTTCGTATGTTCGATGCGATGCCAGAAGTAGGATGTAATATCCCCCAGCAAAAAATAGAGCACCATGTCTTTGCTGAATTCAAAAAAGCCGGGCGCTGTTGCGGGTACTGTGAGTTTTATCGGTAGCGGCACCAGAAGAAAAACCGGCATCGCCACGATATACAGGGTCGAATACCATTTCATTGCTCGCCAGTAAACGGCTGCACATTCTTTCAGGGTCAGGCGCTTGCTGATAAATACATCAATTATCGAAAAAACAATACCGGGCACATAAACTCCCAGCATGACGGCTGTCAGGATGAATCCCGGTGAGCTCAGGAAGCCACCAAAATGATGCAGAAAAAAGTCCCATGCAGGTTGCAGTATCAATGCCTGATTCATTGTCAGTAAACCTCCGTTATTCTTGCTGTATCACACTGTACTTCCAGCAGTTTGTTGGCACCGTCGGGCTTGTCTGCGCCCGCGCACAGGGAGACTACCACAGTCCCTGCGCAGGCTTGAATACTGCCTTGCCAGCCTTGGGTATCCCGTACAAAATACCTCCGGAATACACATACTGGAAGAGAATGCAGGATGAACAGGGAACAAACACAGATGCTGCTCGCTCGCCTGATCGAGCGTATCGCCAGTAATACGCAGGATGAAGCAGGAGAAATGCTGCAGGAAGATGTTGCAGATTTTTTGTCGCCTGCCCGGTTTGCGCGTGAGCGACAGCAGTTTTTTCTCGACAGCCCGCAGGTGATCGGTTTTGCTGGCGAGGTGAAAGATCCCGGCAGTTTCATGACCGCAGACGTGATGGGTGTGCCGGTGGTGGTCACGCGCGACCACGACCATCAGCTGCATGCCATGGTCAATGCTTGCGCACATCGGGGCGCGCGCGTGGCGCATGGTTGTGGCAACAAAACGCGGCTCACCTGTAAATTCCATGGCTGGTCTTACCAGCACAACGGCCAGCTGCATGCGCGTCCACAGGACAAGGCGTTTGATCAACCGGATCACCACTGCCATCTGAAAAAGTTGCCGGTATCAGATCGTTCGGGGCTGGTTGTAGTCGGTATCAATCCTGCGATGTCGCAAGCAACAGTCGACAACCATCTCGCTGACATTGAAGCGCAATTTTCCGGTTTTGCGTTCGGGCAAATGCACACGCTGGAGACGCGCCGGTTTGAAGTTAACGCCAACTGGAAGCTGATTGCGGCACTCAGTTACGAGAGTTATCACTTTGCCACCCTGCACCGTGACAGTGTGGCACAGTGGCTTAAACCCAATTGCGTACACGATTTTTTTGGTCGTCACAGTCGCTGGTCTTTTGCCATGAAAGGCACTGAAAAGCTGCAGAAAAAAGATCGCAGTGAATGGCCAGCCACGATTCCCGGCGCGGTCAGTCATGCACTGTTTCCCGGTACGGTGGTGATCACCAATCCGGAAGATGCACAGATCATCCGCACGGAACCTGGTAATACGCCGGATACGTCAGTGGTGTATTACAGCGGCGTGTGTCGCTATCCGGAAAACATGGAAGCGTCTCGTGCTGCCTACGATTTCGGTGGAAAAGCGTTCGAGCATGAAGATTTGCCAGCTGCTATCGAATGCCAGCAGGGCCTGACGCGTGGGCGTGAAAAAATAGTTATCGGCCGTAACGAACCGGTGGTGCAGTTCTGGCACAGGATGTGGCGCGAGCAATTACAGGGCTGATCGCTTTCGTTCCATGACGGCAATTCGTAGAACCATGCTGTGGTGATTTTTTAATATCCTGCCATGAATGTTTTTTCTAACAAGAGTAATAGGTAGTCATGTCCTTGCCGGTCGCTTCGTCGGCAAACCACTGTGTGACCCAATCCGGTTGCTGGATACCATTCGGGTTGTGATACGGCAACAGTGTGCAAAACAAGTTGCCGCCCAGACGCAACTGATCCCACAGTGGAATACCTTGGAACAGTTTTGTCACATCACCCGGTGGCACAGTAAGCGTGCCGGGCGGTACATGCTTGTCAAAACCATCGCGCACAATTTTTGCAATTTCCGCCAGATGCCTTGCAACACCGATGGCAGATTTCACGCGAAACAAATGACTGCCGACCACGTCGTTGTACACATCAATCGCGGAATTGCGGTGTTCGAATTCTTCCACCAGATGCCACAACATGAACGAGGCGATGGTCGGGTCGCCGCCCTTGAACAGCGCATCGCGGTGTGTGACGAGAAAGCTTGCGAGCGGGCCAAAACACAGCTCGACGGATGCTGCGTACGACAAGTGAAACGCCATGCTTTCCCGCTCGAACAACCGTTCGTAAGAGGCAGTGACGTCGCGGCGTACATCATCGAGACCAGGGTAGTGTGCCGACAACACTTTCATGTGCGCGAGGTGTTGGCGTGAGTGCTGCGCTTCCTGTTGGCAGAACAGGTCGGCGTCGGCCTTTACTGCCGGGTCCTTGATCTGTGGCATCACCTGGCGGATCGCCTTGATGAAATAACGCTCGAAACCGGGCGCAATCAGCGTGATGAAATTGACGAAGTTGCTCCAGTGTGGGTTGTGGGGGTTGCACTGGAACGGGATGTTGTCGCTGAACTGAAAGTCGATCTGGCGGACTTTCAGTGGGTAGGCCTGGTGGCGGGTCATGGCATTGCCCTCGCAATGATCGAGTGACGACATAATACATCAAAATGTCGCCTGAATATGACAATTATTATAAATGTGTCGTATGATTGCTGGCGTCACCCCAGGAGTATGTCCCGTGTCTTCCAATGCTGCCATGGCTAGCCCGCCGCCCGAACGATACCCCAGCCATGACGAGCAAGTGCGCCAGCGCCTGCAGGATGCGGCTATCGCCTGCGTGCGGGAGTTGGGCTTCAACAAGGTGTCGATGCGCCATATTGCCGAGCGTTCCGGTCTGGTGCGGCAGACGGTCTACAACTACTACAGCAGTAAATTTGACCTGCTGGGCGAGGCCTTCCTGCGCGAGGGCACCCAGTTGGCGCTGGCGATCGCCGAGCATGTCCGTGGCATCGACAGCATCGAGGACCAGTTCGTCGAGGCCTTCCTGTTTCTGGTGGAAGTGTTGCCGCGTAACCCGATCCTCGCGCTGATGGTGGAACCTGGCAATGAATTCCTGTCCACCATCCGCATGGATCTGCCATTCGATATGTTCGGCCAGGTGGTATTCGGCGATGTGTTTCGCCGTCATCCCGCCCTCGGCGCGCAGGCAGAAGAAATCTCGGAGTACTGGAGCAGGAATGCGCTGTCGTTCCTGACATTTCGCACCACCGAACGCAGTCGCGAGGAACTCGAACATTACGTGAGGCGCCGGTTGGTGCCGGGTTTGCATCTGCTAGACAACATCAGCTGACTGAAAAAAAATCAGGGGACTGCAACGATGTGGCGACATCTCTGGGCAGAAGAATTTGACTGGAACAAGACAGCGTACAAAAAGATAGCCTTTGTCATTATCGGCCTATCGGCGGTAACCATATCGTTCAATATGTTTACCTACTTTCATCTGCTGGATTATCTCGGCCCCGGCTTGGGAGATGAGACTTCGTTCGACTACATTCGTGACGAATTCAATGCACTGAAAGCCAGCGGAAATGGCGCGGCAGCGATCGCACTGGCAAGCGCCCTGGCGTTATTGTTCGCCTTTCGTTGCTGGGCCATGCTCCATGGCTACATCCACTATCAAACACTCAACGCCACCTATCCCAATGACAACGCCAAAGAAGGAAAGCCACAAACAGAATTCCCCATCAATCTTTTTTACACGCTGTTGCTGTTCAATGTACTGATGTTTACGGGTGTTGCCCTGGTTTACAGCGTGTTTGGCGGTGTCGCCATCAGCATGGGTTATGACTTTAGCCAGGGCTACGATGCTGCAAAAGAAATAGTTGCCTACGCGCACCAGCTGACCAACGCCTATGTGCCCACCCTGATCGAGTTGCCACCTGTGATCAATGTGTTGCTGATTTACAGCATCATCAATTTTCCGCATTACTGGTTGCACAGGCTTGCACACGAATACCGTTTGCCATGGTTATTATTGCATCGGCCACACCACTATCCGACCACGATGATCGAGCCTGTGACGACCAATGTGGTGGTGGCCTTTCCGTTGGGTTTCCTGGTGATGTTTCCGTATGTGCTGTTTTTTGGCGCTGCTACCAAACTTTTCTCGGCCGAGCCGCTGTATCTGGAGATCATCATCCTGAATATCATCACCAATATTGGTGCAGTGTCGGCCCACCATTCAGCGCTTTACTACCTGGGCTTCAAATACCGGATCATCGGCTTTATTGGTTATCTGACGGGTACAGCGCAGTATCACTATCTGCACCATGCATCGCATCCGGTTTATGCAAACCACAACACCAACCTGACGAATATTGGTGCAGGACCCTGCATGTTATGGGATCGTGTTTTTGGCACGTATGTAAAACCGCCGGTTTCGCGACCCAGAATCGGTTTGACAGGAAATCCGGCACTGCACCTGAATCCCTTGCGCTTGTTGATGGCAGGTCTGGTGCAACTGGTTTATGAATGGAAAAGCAACCGGGAGTGGCCAACGCGGATGAAAATTCTTTTCGGCAAGTCTGACTACACGCCGCCCGTCAGCAAGGATTTCGCCATTCATGAAAGAGGTGGTTATTCATGAAACAGATAACGATGTTGCATCGGCTCTGGAACAGTGAACTGTACGACCTGCCCGAACGTTACCGGCCGTGGGTGTCGGGTTTCGTGGTGTTTTTTACCGCCATGTTTTTTGTGCAGTTTCCGCTGCTGTGGCACAACCTTGTCTATCTCGGGCCGGGGCTGGGGGACGAGCAGACCACGCGCGTGGTTCGCGAGCTGGTTTTTGATCGCTTGACGGGTGCGCAAGCGTTGTGGGGCTGGGGTATTGGTATCTTGTTGCTCGCCACGTTGTCATTTCGTGCCTGGATCATGCTGGGCAGTTACTTCGGTTACGAACGCGCTTTTGGTTACAAGTTTCCATTACATATTGTTGTGATCATGATTCTTACGAATGCTGTGGGCGCGCTGTCGATTCCGGTAGTGCTGGCGCTGATTGGTGTGGTTCTGAAAATTTCCGGAGGAAATTTCGCTGATGGCTGGCTTCTGATCGAACATATTGTGACTGTCGCTAACAGATGGGTAATGACGCATGTGCCGACACTGGTGGAACTTAACCCGTGGATTGCTGCACTGCTGGTGTTTCATGTTGCGGGTTTTGTGCATTACTGGCTGCATCGGCTGGGACATCAGTCTCGCGCATTGTGGATGTTGTTTCACCGACAACATCACCTGTCGCCCAACTTGTCGCAATTTTCCACCACAGCGGTTTTCTTTGCGTTCCCGTTGTTTATCGTGTTTGTGGTGCCTTATGTGTTTATTTTTGCTGCTATCACGAAGCTGTTTGCGGCAGAACCCCTGTATCGCGAAGTGTTTGTGATCAATACGATATTTATGTCTTCCGAAATTATCGGTCACTCGGATGTGTTTTATGAATGGGCAGTAAAGAAGCGCTGGTTGAGCTGGCCTGGCTTTGCATTTGGCGGCGGTGTTTACCATTACCTGCACCATTCTGCCGAGCGCAGTGATGCCATCACGCACCAGCAAAATTACAAAGTTAATATGGTCAACATGGGCGGTGGTTTATTTTTTATGTGGGACATCCTGTTCGGCACCTATACACCCTTGCGCGATAAAAAACCTCTCGTCGGCCTTACCGGCCAGCCGCCGTTGTACTACAACCCGTTGCGACTGGGTCTGGGTGGCCTGCTGCAACTCGTTTATGAATTACGGCATAACAAGGATTGGCGTACGCGAATAAAAATACTTTTTGGTGACAGTTATTACACACCGCCGGTTACGTGCAGTTATATCCTGAAAAGCGGTGTGGAGGGGTGAGGTGAGCGGTACAAGGCCGGCCTCCATGGTAAAGTTCGCCGCCTGAGATAACCGGAATGTGTCCATGATTCGCCAGATAAGTATCGCGCTTCTGTTTGCTGCTGTATGTCCCTTCGTTATTGCCGGCCAGACTTTCGATGAATTGTTGGCCAGTGCCAGAAAAGGCAATCCTGTCATGCAGGCGCGTCTTGCCGAGTTGTACCAGAACGGTGATGGTGTCGAGCAATCTGCAGCGGATGCCGTGGCGTGGTACAGGAAATCTGCCGTACAAGGTTATGCAGTTGCTCAATACAATCTGGGCGTGATGTTCAGCCAGGGCAGGGGTGTCAGCAAGGATGAGGAAGAAGCGTTCAGCTGGTTCCTGAAGGCCGCTGAGCAAGGCTACGCTGCAGCGCAATATAACGTCGGCTTGATGTATGACCAGGGTCGCGGTGTCTTGCCTGACATGAAAGAAGCTGTCGATTGGTATACGAGAGCTGCTGAACAGGGTGATGATGCTGCCCAGTACAACCTCGGTGTGATCTACAGCGAAGGCAAGGATGTGCCGCAGGATTACCCCGAAGCCATCCATTGGTACACGATGGCCGCCCAGCAGGGTGCAACGGATGCGCAGTACAACCTCGCCCTGATCTATTACGCACAAAGCAGCGGCAGCGATCCTGACTACCGCAAGGCTTACGCATGGTTTTCGATTGCTGCAGAGGGTGGTAGCGCAGATGCGGTGATTTACCGGGAAAAAACAGCCGCTCGACTCAAGCCGCAAGACCTGGACGCGGCCAGACAAGATGTGGCGGCATTGTCCCGCTTGATCGAACAGGGTAGGCCGGCCAAAAAATAAAACCGGCCATCCTACCTTTCTTGTCCCTGCAGACCTTGCGGTTTATCAATTTTTCAGGTCTTATAGGTATGTGTACGTAAGGAGGAAAGGCTATGGATGACACGACAAAACAACTAGAAGAGGTAATCAGGGCGATGTTAGGTAATCTGATGGAATATTCGGTGGCAGGCTTGATCCTGTATGTGCTGGTCGGTTTTGTGCTGCTGGGCGTGGCAACCATGCTGGGTGCCAGTGAGCGTATCAAGCAACGTATTTCCCATGCGTCGGCATCTGTGACAGCGTTGATGCTGGGTATTTACGGCGCGGTATTCTGATCCAAAAAAACAGGAACAAGATAAAAAACGCCCGGATGATCCGGGCGTTTCTGTTTTTGCCATATGGAAAAAAATGAAAGATGCGTTGATTGGTTATTGCGAAGACAAGAAAAATACTGGCTGT
>DAOMGE010000071.1:0-7452 GCA_035430165.1 Pseudomonadales bacterium
CGCGCCATTGCCGATAAAGTCGGCGCGTATCTGTTCGTGGACATGGCGCACGTTGCCGGTCTGGTGGCGGCAGGCATCTATCCCAACCCTGTGCCGTTTGCTGATGTAGTCACCACCACCACGCACAAAACCTTGCGCGGCCCACGCGGCGGTCTGATTCTGGCGCGCGCCAACGAAGCATTGGAAAAGAAACTGAATTCCGCCGTGTTTCCCGGCAACCAGGGCGGCCCGTTGATGCACGTCATCGCTGCCAAAGCCGTGTGTTTTTACGAAGCGCTGCAACCCTCTTTCAAAGCCTACCAACAACAGGTATTGGCCAATGCACAAGCCATGGCAGCGACGGTCATATCACGCGGTTACCAAGTGGTTTCCGGCGGCACTGAAAATCATCTGTTCCTGCTGTCACTGATCGATAAAAACATCACCGGCAAAGAGGCAGACGCTGCACTCGGCCGTGCGCATATCACCGTCAACAAAAACGCCGTGCCGAATGACCCACGCCCACCGATGGTGACATCCGGTATCCGTATCGGCACACCGGCCTGCACCACCCGCGGTTTTGGCGCAGCAGAATGCACGGAACTGGCAAACTGGATTTGCGATATTTTTGACGCAATGGAAGCAGGCAACGCCGACGCAACGATTGATGCAGTGCGCGCAAAAGTGTCAGCGCTGTGCGCAAAACATCCGGTTTACCGTTGATACATGAAAAAGGTGCCGGAGGGATTATTTTTTGAGCAATTTGCGCATTTTTAAATCCCTCCGGCACCTTTTTATTTGCCAATCAAAAGTGGACGTCCGCAAAGATAGCAGGGAGGATTTAACTCAACGGCCGGATCAGCTCATCCAGCGTCAGGTCAAAGCTGGGCAGGAATTTCTCGCAGAACTCGCGCACTTCCGGCTGTTGCATTTGCGACAGCTTCTCTTCCATATCGTGCATTGCCTTGCTGAATTCCGGATTGCCCGCGATCATTTCACTCTTGCATTTGGTGTAGGCGACGATCAGGTCTGCCGCTTTCACCAGTTGCTTGAGCGCAGGATCGACTTTTTCAGATAACAGGAATGGCGCGTAATTCTCGCGCAGGCTTTCCGGCAACATCGCCAGCATTTCGCGTTCGGCAGCGTGTTCCACTTCCTTGTAGGCATCGCGGATTTTTTCGTTGTGGTATTTGATCGGTGACGGCAAATCGCCGGTCAACACTTCCGATGCATCATGATACAGCGCCGTCAGCACCAGTGTACCGAGATCCAGTTGCGTGGCATGCCAGCGGTTGTGCAAGACACCCAGTGCATGCGCCACCACCGCCACTTCAAAACTGTGCTCCATCACATTTTGAATAAAAGGGGTCAGAGACACTTGAGAATTATTCCCTTTTGTCTCTGGCCCCTTTTTCGATAACTGTTCCCTGAGCGGAGTCGAAGGGAATTATCCCTGACTCAACGGCCGAATCAGCTCATCCAGCGTCAGGTCAAAGCTGGGCAGGAATTTCTCGCAAAACTCGCGCACTTCCGGCTGTTGCATTTGCGACAGCTTCTCTTCCATATCGTGCATTGCCTTGCTGAATTCCGGATTGCCCGCGATCATTTCACTCTTGCATTTGGTGTAGGCGACGATCAGGTCTGCCGCTTTCACCAGTTGCTTGAGCGCAGGATCGACTTTTTCAGATAACAGGAATGGCGCGTAATTCTCGCGCAGGCTTTCCGGCAACATCGCCAGCATTTCGCGTTCGGCAGCGTGTTCCACTTCCTTGTAGGCATCGCGGATTTTTTCGTTGTGGTATTTGATCGGTGACGGCAAATCGCCGGTCAACACTTCCGATGCATCATGATACAGCGCCGTCAGCACCAGTGTACCGAGATCCAGTTGCGTGGCATGCCAGCGGTTGTGCAAGACACCCAGTGCATGCGCCACCACCGCCACCTCAAAACTGTGCTCCATCACATTTTCGCGGATGGCATTGCGTTTCATGCCCCAGCGCTCGATCCAGCGCAGTTTGCTCAGGTAGGCGAAAAAATGGCTGGTCTTGGACATGGCAGGGACTCACTCCGTCTGGCGCTCACCGTTTCCGGCAATTCGCCGTTACAATCAGCGCCATTGTAGACCAAGGAAGCACTGGCCATGCATTGCCCGTTTTGCGGAGAGACAGAAACCAAGGTAATCGACTCGCGCCTCGTTGCCGAAGGCGACCAGGTGCGCCGGCGGCGCGAATGCCTCGGCTGCCACGAGCGATTCACCACCTATGAAGTTGCCGAACTGCTGATGCCGCGCATCATCAAGAGTGACGGTTCACGCGTCCCGTTTGACGAACCGAAGTTGCGCGCCGGCATGCAAAAAGCACTGGAAAAACGCCCGGTGAGTATGGAAGACATCGAATCCGCCATCACACACATCAAACATTATCTGCAGGCGACCGGTGAACGCGAATTGTCATCGCGTGTGGTGGGTGAAAAAGTGATGGACCAGTTGCGCAGGCTCGACAAGGTGGCCTACGTGCGCTTCGCGTCTGTCTATCGCGACTTCAAGGATCTCGACGAATTCCGTGCCGAGATCGACAAGCTGCAGCCGCAAACTGCCGGGTAATACGACATGCCCGCTAATGACATCCAGTACATGGCACGCGCACTGCAACTCGCCAATAACGGGCACTACAGCACGTCGCCCAATCCGCGCGTCGGTTGCGTCATCACCAAAAATAACGCGGTGATTGCGGAAGGCTGGCACGCCGTGGCCGGTGGCCCGCATGCAGAAATTGTTGCACTGCAACATGCCAGTGGTCACACGCACGGTGCAACAGCTTACGTCACGCTGGAACCCTGCTCGCACCACGGCAAGACCGGCCCTTGCTGTGAAGCATTGATTAACGCCGGCATCACACGCGTGGTCTACGGCATGCAGGATCCGAATCCGCAAGTCGCAGGCCAGGGTTTACAAAAATTACGTGACGCCGGCATTCTGGTGGATGGCCCGGTGCTGGAAACACAAGCGCGCGCACTGAATCCCGGCTTCATCAAACGCATGGAAACCGGCTTGCCATTTGTGCGGGTAAAAATGGCGATGAGCATGGATGGCCGCACGGCGATGGCATCCGGCGAATCACAATGGATTACCGGCGAAGCGGCGCGACAGGATGTGCAAAAATTGCGCGCGCAAAGTTGCGCCATTCTCACCGCCGCCAGCACTGTGTTGATTGATAACGCACAACTCAACGTGCGCGAACCGGAATTGCTCGCGGCACTCGGCAACCGCCGTCCGCGGCGTGTATTGCTCGACCAGCACGCACACATCGCGCCGGATGCAAAAATATTTGACGACACCGCACCCACCCTGTGGTGTACCAGCAAAGCGGCGCCGACTGCACTGCCATCGCATATCCAGCATTGGTCGTTGCCGTTACAGCACCATCACGCCGACCTGCGCGTACTGCTCGCAGAACTCGCGGGGCGCGGCTGTAACGACATACTGGTCGAAGCGGGCGCCACACTCGCCGGCGCATTCCTGCAGGAAAAACTGGTGGATGAACTGATTATCTACATGGCGCCGAAATTACTGGGCAGCACCGCGCGACCATTATTCACACTGCCGTTTGAAGCGATGGAAGAAGCACACAACCTGAAAATTCTCGACGTGCGCGCCGTCGGTGATGACTGGCGCTTCACCGTCAAACCGCTTGATTGAAGGACTGGATTTTATGTTTACCGGCATCGTGCAAGCAGTAGGAAAACTGGTGGCGAGTGAAAATCGCAGCGGCGACAAACGTTTGCGCATCCACACTGCTGACCTGGATTTATCCGATGTGATACTCGGTGACAGCATCGCCACCAACGGCGTCTGTCTCACCGTGGTGGCATTGCCCGGCGACGGTTTCTGGGCGGATGTTTCCGTCGAGACGCTCGACTACACCACGCTCGGCGCACTGAAAAATGGCGCGCCGGTGAATCTGGAAAAAGCACTGCGCGCCAGCGACCGCCTCGGCGGCCATATCGTCAGCGGCCATGTCGACGGCGTGGGCGACGTCGTCAGCATCCACAACGATGCCCGCTCCATTCGCTACACACTGCGCGCACCGGATGCACTGGCAAAATACATCGCGCACAAAGGCTCAATCTGCGTCGACGGCGTGAGCCTCACCGTGAATGCCGTACACGGCAGCGAATTCGAATTGAATATCGTGCCGCACACGCAACAGAAGACCGTGTTTGGTGATTATAAAGTTGGCTCACGCGTCAACCTGGAAGTGGATGTGATTGCACGTTATCTGGAGCGATTGCTGCTCGGTGAAAAAGCGGCAGACCCAAAAACCGGCAATGCACTGACGATGGGATTTCTCGCCGAGAACGGTTTTCTGCGATAGGGGCGCATGCAATGCGCCCCTACAACGCGCGAATTGCCTCCACCCGCAGTTGCACGCTGCGCAAACCGCGATACTCGTTCACATCGAGACGATAGGCGAGTTGCACCTGCTGCACCTTATTGTCTGGCCAACACGCCGTATCCACACCAAACGCAATCGCTTCAATATCGTTTGATAAATCCTCCAGCGATGCCACACGCAACTTGAGATGGCGCTCACCGACGATGCGCTGGCTTTTGACGGCGAACACCCCGTCAAACAAAGGCTCGGGGAAACGCTGTCCCCACGGCCCGGCAGCGCGCAAAGTTTCCGCCAGTTCCAGATTCAATTCTTGCGCGGCGAGTTCGCCATCGCTGACCAGCACGGCTTCAAGATCGGTTTCATCGAGCCACTGTTTCACTTCGCTTTCGAACAATTCGCAAAACGTGTCGAAATGTTCACGGCGCAAGGTCATGCCCGCTGCCATCGCATGCCCGCCAAACTTGTTGAGGATGTGCGGATGGTGTGCGGCGATATTGTCCAGCGCATCGCGGATATGCAGGCCGGGCACGGAGCGCGCCGAGCCCTTGATCTCGTCTTCGTTCGCATCAGCAAACACAATCGCCGGGCGATGGAATTTTTCACGGAGGCGGCCCGCGAGGATACCGATCACACCCTGGTGCCAACTGCTGTCGTACAGGCACAGACTCCACGGCAGATTATCCGCGTGCTGTTCAGCCCAGCGCAAAAAACGCGCATCGTTCAGCGCGTCTTCCTGCATCGCACTTTCAATACTGCGTCGCTCGCGATTCATCTCGTCAAGCTCCAGCGCATATTGTTTTGCCAATAAGGGATCGTCCGTCAGCAAACAACAAATACCATGGCTCATATCGTCCAGCCTGCCTGCTGCATTGATGCGCGGCCCGATAGCAAAACCGAAATCGGTTGCGACCAGTCGCGGCAATGGCCGCCCCGCTACCTCTGCCAACGCCCGAATGCCTGCACTGCATTTTCCCGCGCGTATTCGCAACAAACCCTGCTGCACCAGCACGCGATTGCTATGTGAAAGCGGCACTACATCCGCCACGGTTCCTAACGCCACCAGATCCAGAAAACTGGCGAGATTCGGCTCGGGAATTTGCTGTTGTGTAAACCAGTCCAGCTCGCGCAATGTTTTTCGCAAGGCCAGCAACACATAAAACATCACACCGACACCGGCGAGCGATTTATCGGGAAATGCACAACCCGGCTGATTGGGATTCACAATCGCATCGGCTTGCGGCAACACATCGCCCGGCAAATGATGGTCGGTCACCAATACTTTCATGCCGGCAGCACGCGCGGCGCGCACACCGTCAACACTGGAAATACCGTTGTCGACGGTGATGATGAGATCCGGCTGGCGCTGTTGTGCCAGTGCGACAATTTCTGGCGTTAATCCATATCCGTATTCAAAACGGTTCGGCACCAGAAAATCGACATACTGCGCACCGAGCGCACGCAAGCCGCGCAACGCCAATGCCGTCGCCGTCGCACCGTCCGCATCAAAATCACCGACAACCAGCACGTGCAGTTGCTGTTGCAGTGCAGTGACCAGCAAATCGATTGCAGCAGGCAAACCTTTCAGCGTATCGGGTGACGGCAGTTTTTCCAGGCGATAATCCAGCTCATGATCACCCTGCACACCACGATGGCTGTAAACACGCGCCAGCACCGGATGCACATGGGTGAAATCGGTGATGGCATTGACGTGGTGGCGACGAATCTGTTTTTGCATCAGAAAAAAAGCCCGACCGAAGGACCGGTAATCACATGCCAGTCCAGCAAGACTTCGCGGCGACAGATTTTCCAGCCCGCAGGAGTAAGGCGCAGCGTATCGCGACGTCTGGCGCTGTAGCTGTGATTGTCCATGCCATAACGACTGTAAGCGATCAGTACATTGCTGTGCGTCAGTAACACATCTTCCGCATCGCCCGTGTTAATTTCGACATTCGACACAAGACGTGTGGTGCGTGCTGGCGGATTGTCTGTCCACGAATTCATCTTGAACGAGCGCATCACGCGAATGCTGAGCGTCAGGAAATTATCATCGCGCAACGGCGGCTCCATGCCGCTGCTGACTTCCTGCGACACATCCAGCAAGGCTTCCGTTTCGCGTTTCGATGCATCAAGAAATGGCGTGTGTCGCGACTCCACACGATAGGCAACATCCTCCGCCAGCAGAGACAGCCACTGCTGGTACTGCCGATCATCCAGCAAACGCGCCTCGCGAAAATAGAATTGCTGGATCTCGTGCGCAAGCTCCAATGAAACTTTTCGGGATTCGATTCGATCGCCCATCAGCCAGCACTCCCCTGCTCCAGCTCACGCCGCCAGCGCAAATAAAATTCACGCGCATAATGTTCGTCATAACAGGAGCCGGCCATACCGGGAATCTCCGTATGCGGCGCCGCATCTCCCATACCGAGGCCGTAATAGAAAGGCATGTCATCGGCTGCTGTAATCTGGCTGCCGATAATTTGCTGTGACCAGGCTTCGGAATCTTCCTGCTCCAGCACACCTCCCGCACCGAAGAAAAAGGTGTAATTGACGCGCAATTTTTCCTTGATGTGATCCGGCGCATTTTTATCGACTACCCACCACGACCAGTATTCCACTTTATCCGGCCCGCGCGGATGACTGACACGTATCGTGTTGTTACCCCACAAAAAAGAAAAATTCGGATACACGCTGTACGTCAGCGGCCGCAAGCGACTGCGCACATCACCCAATCGCTCAGCCACCTGTTTCTGTTGCTCAATCAGATAGGCTTGCACTTCAGGGTCAAACGCAGCGATACCATCCGTACCCCACATGCAATTTTCTGGCGGCGTTCCCGCGGGCATCAACCGCACTGCAACACCATGGCCAGGTTTCGGCACCACATTCATGCCGTGCGCTTCAATTTCCGAGACTTGCTCCGTACCTTTCAACAAGGAACCGTGCAGGAATGGCCCGTGGCCGACGTCGCCCAACTGGTTTTCCACCGGCAATTTCCAGTTGGCATGCAACAACCATTTGTGCGGCGCACCGATTACCTCAACGCCACCGGCATAGCGATCAAACATGCAGTCGAGATACC
>DAOMGE010000072.1:0-7452 GCA_035430165.1 Pseudomonadales bacterium
GACGCACATCATGCTGATTGCCGGCAATCCCGGCCAGGCATTTACCGTGGCGCAAATGCCGAACAGCGGTGTGGGGCTTGCGCGCATGGAATTTATTATCAGCAACCATATCGGTGTGCATCCGCAGGCACTGTTGTCGTTTGATACGCTGGCAAAGCCATTGCAGGCAGAAATACTGGAGCACACGCACGGTTATAACAGTCCGGTCGATTTTTATGTCGAGAAACTGGCAGAAGGTGTGGCGACGATTACCGCGGCGTTCTATCCGAAGCCTGTCATCATTCGCATGAGCGATTTCAAGTCAAACGAATACGCGCAGTTGATTGGTGGTGCAGCGTTCGAGCCGCAGGAAGAAAACCCGATGATCGGTTTTCGCGGTGCTTCACGTTATTACGCAGATAATTTCCGCGATTGTTTTGCGCTGGAATGCCGTGCTATCCGCAAGGTGCGTGAAGATATGGGTCTCACCAATCTCGAAGTGATGCTGCCGTTTGTGCGTACCGTGGAAGAGGTGCAGAAAGTTTCTGCGATCATGGCAGAACACGGTCTCCAGCGTGGTGAAAACGGGTTACGGCTGATCCTGATGTGCGAGATTCCTGCCAACGCCTTGCTGGCAGAACAGTTCCTGGAACACTGCGACGGTTTTTCCATTGGCTCGAATGATTTGACGCAGCTCACGCTGGGTGTAGATCGCGATTCCGGTTTGTTGCCGCAATTTGACGAACGCAATCCGGCGGTGGCGGTGTTGATGGGCATGGCGATTACTGCGTGTCGCAAGCAGAGAAAATACATTGGCATCTGCGGGCAGGCGCCCAGTGATTTCCCGGAAATCACGCGCTGGCTGGTACAGCAGGGCATCGCCTCCATTGCCTTGAATCCCGATAGTGTTTTGAAAATGACGCAAATAGTGGCGGATGCTGAAAACGAAATGGCAAAGGAAAAATAATCCCGTGACTGTAACGCCTGTACCCTTTGACTTGGCTGCGCTGCGCAGCGAACCCTTTCGTGCGCCGCGTTGCCTGATGGTGCAAGGCTGCACGTCAGATGCAGGAAAAAGCACACTGGTCGCGGGCATGTGTCGTGCATTGGCGCGGCATGGTGTGAGCGTGGCACCGTTCAAGCCGCAGAACATGGCATTGAATAGTGCCGTGACGGTGGATGGCGGTGAAATTGGCCGCGCGCAGGCCGTACAGGCGCAAGCCTGTTTTCTGGCGCCGCACACGGACATGAATCCGATTTTACTGAAACCGAATACGGATACCGGCGCGCAAGTGATTGTGCACGGCAAAGCCATCGGCAATATGGAGGCATGGGGTTACCACCATTACAAATCCGAAGCGATGCAATACGTGTTGCAGTCGTTTGAACGCTTGTCGGGACAATACGACGTGATTGTCGTCGAAGGAGCCGGCAGTCCTGCAGAAATCAATTTGCGCGATCGCGATGTGGCCAACATGGGTTTTGCGGAAGCCGTCGATTGCCCGGTGATTCTGGTGGCGGATATTGATCGCGGCGGTGTGTTTGCACATTTGTGCGGAACACTGGATCTGTTGAGTGAATCAGAACAGCAACGCGTGGTCGGTTTTGTGATCAACAAATTCCGTGGCGATATTTCCTTGCTGCAACCGGGCATTGACTGGCTCGAACAGCGCACTGGCAAGAAAGTGCTGGCGGTATTGCCCTATCTGCACGGTTTGCATCTGGAGGCAGAAGATGCGATTGCCGAGCAACAGCCGGCGATGCAGGATGGGGAGCGCTTGCGTGTGGTGGTGCCGGTGACGCCGCGCATCAGCAATCACACCGATTTCGATGTGTTGCGTTTGCATCCGCAAGTCGATCTGGTGTTTGTCTGGGGCGACGATCCGGTTCCGCCTGCGGATCTGGTTATCCTGCCGGGCAGTAAAAGCGTGCGGGCTGATTTGCAGTTCCTGCGCGCGCGCGGCTGGGAAAAATATTTGCAAAAGCATTTGCGTTACGGCGGCAAGGTGATGGGAATTTGCGGCGGCTTCCAGATGCTGGGCAACAGCATTGCCGATCCTTCCGCGCTGGAAGGGGAGGCCGGCACACTGGACGGTTTCGGTTTGCTGGATTTTGATACGGTGCTGGAACCGGAAAAACAATTGTTGCGCGTCGATGGCACATTGCTGGCGACGGGCGCGCAAGTATCCGGTTATGAAATCCATTGCGGTGTCAGTCGTGGCCCGGCCCTGCAAACACCGGCGCTGGATCTGGGCGACCATACGGATGGCGCGGTGTCTGCCGACGGGCAGATTTTCGGCAGTTATGTGCATGGTATTTTTGACAGCGAGCAATCGCTGCAAAGCCTGTTGCAGTGGGCCGGTTTGCAGCAAAGTGTAACGTTTGATTATCGTGCGAGGCAGGAAGCGGATCTGGATCGCCTCGCGGCGAGTGTGGAAGAATCTTTCGGCGCGTTCTGGTTGCCGACCTGACGTCGTTTTTTATTGCACGCGAATGGCAGGATTGTCCATCATCGCGGAAACTTTGTGTTTCCAGTTTTCGATATGGCTGTTATCGGATTCCAGCAACTGGAATCCGACGAGGAAATGTTCATTGTCTGCGGATTTTGCAACCCAGCGCACTTCGCCCACCAGATAGAAGCGATCCTCATCGCCGAACGAGATACACAGTTGCAGGATACTGCCGAGATGAATGGGGCGATCCATCACAACCTGTATGCCGTTTGCAGAGAGATCCAGCGTCTTGGATATCAGGATATTGTTGTTCAGTGCCTCACCGGAAGGCGCAGAAAAGGTTTCGACAAACACAGTGACTTCGCTGTAGATGCGAGCCTCACCGCGTTTGCAATCCTCTGTCTTGTCTTCTATGTCTTGCATGGGCTATCAGTCTTTTCTCAGTGTCTGTATCACTTTCGCGAGTGAACTTTCAAACTGGTCACCCTGCTGGATGATGGCGGCGTTGCCTGCCATGATCATGCTGATCAATTCGTCGCGGCGCGGTTCGGCCAGCTTGCGACCGTCACGCCCGACGAAAATCAGTTTGTCCGAGGCGTTGATGACGGCTGCCAGTTTGCATTTCTGCATTTCGCCGGCAACTTTCAGTTCTACCCAGGCACCCACACACAAGGTGCGTACTGCCTGCATGGTCGTCTCCAGTTGCTTGAGTTGGGATTGCTGGACCTGCAGGGCCTGATGCTCCCGTAACCTTTCCGCTTCTGCCTGTTTTTGCGCCTCTTCTTCCTGTGCCCGCTTGGCAGCTTCGACTGCTGCGTAGCGTTCGACCTCTTCAGCGGCCCGAATGGCTTCTTCGGCAGCACGGCGGGCATCGTCAGCGGCGCGGCGTGCTTCTTCTTCCGCCTGGCGCGCAATTTCCCTGGCGCGGGCGGCGGCTTCCTCGGCCATCTGGCGCGCCTGTTCCTCCGCACGCGCCTGGGCTGCTAGCCGCTCCAGGGCGATGCGCTCGGCTTCCATCCGTGCTTTTTGCTGGGCTTCACGGCGGCGGTTTTCCTCGGCTTGCTGGCGCGCGACATTGTCGGCCTGCAACATGGCCTGGCGCTGGCGAAGTTGCAGGAAGTGCGTGACGGTGTCGCGCAGGATTTGCGAGAAATTGCTGTCGGCATTCAGCAGGCGTATATGGCGGTCGGCCAGCAGGAAGGCGAATTCTTCCAGTGTCTTGTCGAGGCATTTGGCGCCGAGCACATTCACAAACAGCATCTGGCCAGCTTCTTCCATTTTCATGGCCAGGCGGCAGCGCACGGTTTCGCCATTGTCTTTCTGGTAGATCAGCCACTGGCCTTCCGGAATACGTGCCACCTGCTCCAGCAGGGCTGCACTCAGGTTGGCGCTGAAACCGGTGCCTTCATCAATCATCGGCAGGGGTTCGGCATTGCGGACTTCGATCTTGTCGTCGAGCAAGAGCCCCATGTGCAGCGATTCGATCTTGCGTTCCCATGCCGCCAGTTCTTCGGGGTTGGAAATGCTGATCAGTTGCTTGCCCATCAAGCCGCGCACCTGGGTAATCAGCTTGTAGACCCGTTTCTTTTCTTCTTCGTTGGTGGGTGATTGCAGGGATTGCAACACCATATCCGTTGTTTCGATCGCGTTCTGCCACGCAGCGCTGTTGGGGCCCTGGCTCAGGAATAACAGGTGCAGCGAACTGCGCAGGGGACCCTTGATCAGCTCTTCCATGGCGGCGGGCATCGGGTACTGCGTCAGGAATTCGTTCAGCTGCTTGCGGACATAGCGCTCGGAGTGGTGGCCGGCAAGGGAGCCGCGTTCGGATTCACAAATACGTCGCGACAGCGTTTCCGCGCGTTGGTTGTCCTTTTCCAGTTGTCCGGACAGTTCATCCAGCCAGGCACGAAAGGGCGTGGAAACCGGGTCTGCCGTGCGCAGTTTTTGCAGGAGCTCGACGAGGCGGGCACGGTATTTTTCACCCTGGCGCCCCAGTTCGGGATACCAGTAGCGACCGGCATCCCAGATCTGGTCCAGCAGCTGGTATAGCGGGTGCTGGAAGGATTGCAGGATAGTGGGGTCTCGCAGCATCACACCGGCGACCAGCGGCCGCAATTGCATGAAAGGCGCCAGCAGTTCATCGTCGAGATCTGTTTGTGACTGGCACTGTTCGAACAACTGGTCGCAGAAATACAGGGTATTGGCGTCGCGCCGGCTCATTTCGATGGGCGCAGCCACCTGCACGGCAAATTCCAGGGGTTCCGGTTCGGGCAGGCCCTTTTCTTGCAACGCACTGATGCGGGCCAGCAAGGTTTCATGCATGGAAGCGCCATCTGCGGCAATGGCATGCGCAGAGAACTGGCCTTCTTCCAGTGCTTGTTCGAGCTGGGATTCTACAGACATAACATTCAGTCGCTTCTTGCGCCAATCATGCGGTTAACCCTGCCACCTTGCGTACTCTTCCACATTGCCCGACCCCCAGCATACCACCAGAGACGTATGGCCCTGCCGTGATATATCACACAAAAACAGCATTCTGTCCGTCCGTTGCCAGTCTGCTAGTGGAACATTTCCAGTAACTGCATACCGGGATCAGCGGCGCGCATGAACGCTTCACCGATCAGGAAGCTGTTGATGCCGTGGCCGCGCATGGCCTTCACATCATCGATGGTGTGTATGCCACTTTCAGTGACGACGATGCGGTCATCCGGAATATCAGACAGCAATTCATACGTGGTGTTCAATGACGTGTTAAAAGTATGCAGGTCACGGTTATTGATGCCGATCAGCCGGTTGCCGAGCGGCAGTGCCTGATACAGCTCTTCGGCATTGTGAACTTCAACAAGAACATCCAGTCCTGCTTCGTGTGCACAGGCATTCAGGTCGGATAATTGCGTTGCCTCCAGCGCCGCAACAATCAACAGGATGCAGTCTGCGCCCAGCGCGCGCGCTTCCCAGATCTGGTACGGGTCGACAGTAAAATCCTTGCGCAATACCGGCAACTTTGTTGCGTTGCGTGCTTGTTGCAAATATTCGTCGCAACCCTGGAAATAATCGACATCCGTCAGTACAGACAGGCAGGCGGCACCGCCGCGTTCATAGGAACGTGCAATTTCCTCCGGATAGAATTTCTCGCGGATCACGCCCTTGCTGGGCGAGGCTTTCTTGATTTCTGCAATCACAGCGGCATCGCCGGCTTTCAGCTTGCGTTCGATGGCAGCGACAAAACCGCGTGCGGGCGCTTGTGCCTGTGCGCGTTTTTTTTGATCGTCCAGTGACACTTTTTGCAGTCGCTCGTTCACTTCCTCGTGTTTGCGCGCAATGATTTTTTTCAGGATGGTAGGTGTATTCATGGCGATAAGTGAACTCGTGACAGCTTGCAAGAGTCAGGCAACGTGCTGCGTGAAAACAGCAAATTCCTGCATTTTTTCCCAGGCGATACCGGTGCCCAGTACATCGCGCGCCATGTCGACGCCCTGTTTGAATGTGCTGCAAAGATTGGCAGCATAAATTGCGGCGCCGGCGTTGAGGGCAACGATGTCAGCCGCTGCCGAGTGATTGTCAGTCAATGCCGTCTTGACCAATGCCAGGCTCTCGACGGCATTCGCCACCATCAACGCGTCAATGGACTGGCGCTGCAAGCCGAGCTCTTCCGGTGTGATGGTGTACTCGCGAATCACGCCGTCTTTCAGTTCAGCAATGTGTGTGGGGGCAGCGAGGCTGATCTCGTCGAGGCCATCCTGTGAGTGCACAACCATCACGTGCTCGCTACCGAGATTTTTCAGGACGTCGGCAATCGGTCGCACCAGTCCCGCGTGGAAAACGCCCAGTACCTGGTTCGGTGCGCCGGCCGGGTTAGTCAACGGGCCGAGTACATTGAAAATGGTGCGCACACCGATTTCCCGTCGCGGCCCGATGGCATGTTTCATCGCGTTGTGATGCCTGACAGCAAACATGAAACCCACGCCGGTTTCATTGATGCTGCGTGTGACCTGTTCCGGTGTCAGGTCGAGGTTGACGCCGGCGGCTTCCAGCAAATCGGCGCTGCCGGATTTCGATGTCACAGAACGGTTGCCGTGCTTGGCAACAAAACCGCCTGCGCAGGCAACCACAAAGGCACTGGCAGTCGATACGTTAAACAGGGGTATGCCGCTGCCACCTGTGCCGCAGGTATCCACCAGATGTTTGCGATGGATGTTGACGGCAACCGGAGTCGACAGCGCGCGCATCACTTCAGCCGCTGCAGTAATTTCTGTCACGGTTTCGCCTTTCATGCGCAGCGCAACCAGGAAAGCACCGATCTGTGCGGCAGTGGCTTCACCGCTCATGACGGCCATCATCGCGGCATGCATGTCGGCATGTGAAAGGTCTTTCTTGTCGACAAGTTGCGCGATGCCCTGCTGGACAGCGCTGGCGTGTGGTGCGTTCATCATGCAGCGGCCGCGGGTTGTTGCATCAATAAAAAATTTTGCAGCAGCGCGTGGCCGCTTTCGCTGAGTATCGATTCGGGATGGAATTGCACGCCTTCCAGAATAAAGTGTTTGTGGCGCACCCCCATGATTTCATCAACACTGCCATCGGCATGTTGCGTCCATGCCGTCATTTCAAGGCAGTCGGGCAGCGAGGCTTTTTCAATCACCAGTGAGTGATAGCGTGTGGCGTTGAACGGATTGGGCAATCCGGCAAACACACCGTGATTGTTGTGATAGATCGCCGATACCTTGCCGTGCATCACTTGTCGCGCACGCACGACCTTGCCGCCCATGGCCTGGCCGATGCTCTGGTGGCCGAGACAAACGCCGAGGATGGGCAACTTGCCAGCGAGGCGAGTGATAACTTCCAGCGAGACGCCGGCTTCTGTGGGGGTGCAGGGGCCGGGAGAAATCACGATGCGCTCGGGGTTGAGCGCGATGATTTCATCCACCGTCAGCTCGTCATTGCGGATTACCTTCACGTCGGCTTTCAATTCGCCGAGGTACTGCACCACGTTCCAGGTGAAGGAGTCGTAATTGTCGATCAT
>DAOMGE010000073.1:0-7052 GCA_035430165.1 Pseudomonadales bacterium
GTTTCGACGTGTGTTGTCCACGAAGGCAGAACGGCAGGTGCATAAGCCCACACCAGACTTGCCGTGCCGCTGTTATCAAACGCCTTGACTATATGCTGGCAATCGCTGTCACCGGCAGATGATTTCGTCATGGATTGCATCAGATGACAACCCGGCATGGCAGCCATCATAGTGCTCTTATGCTCGCTGCCAGTACCAGGAGTGCTGGCCATGGCCATACCCTGACAGGCGAGCAACAGCATCACCATCAGGCCCATGGCAAGGCTGGTAAATCGGCGGGCAGCTGGTCGGTGAAAGTGGTTCATGGCATCTTTTTTACAGGAATAACCGTTGGAACGCGAGAGACAACTTAAGTTCAGTCGGGTTGTGTTTGATGCCTTGATGATTGTAACAAATAAGAATCATTGCTATTTACATAGGGTAGTCAACCAACTGTATGTATTAGCAACCCTGAACCCGGAGAAAGCACATCATGAAAACCAAAGCCTGGATTGCCACCGCTTGTTTGGGCATAAGCTAGTCAACAAAATTAAGCAATATTTGACAAAAAATTCACAGCGCGCATAAGAAAATGCGGAGGATGAACAATAGGCAACCCTGCACTCATTGCGGCATCGACATGGAAAATCTTCTGACAGTCTTCGTATCCAGTTTTAATTGTAAAAAATACCCAATTATGGTTGACTGCCTGCCAGTATCCCGTGTGGCGTCGGTGTGATGCGCGACTTACATAAATCAGGCTGGCTCGTTGGGCTACTGTGTGTATTCCTTCTCGGTGCACGTATGTGTGGCACTTACTGGCATTTATGTGTTGATGGCCAAGAGCCGCCAATTGAGCTTCGCAGTGGCAACCCTGCTTTTGGTGACGGGAATGATACTCCTGGCCGTGAAGATGTCGATCTGAACCTAGCTGACGATGGCATCATCAAGTTGCTGGTTATCGGGCTTGATGCTCCGTTATTGTGTTCCTTGCTCATCATTTTTTGGCTGTTGTCTCTCTTCACGCAATTGCTACCATTCCGGCGTGACCGCATTCCCGTTCACGCCGGCGATCTGTATTCACTGCATGCGCCACCGCGCGCGCCGCCACTCTAACTCCTTCACATCGATCACATTTTGATGGTTCGCGTTTCCGGCGCGCTTTTTTCTGTGGGAGTTTTGTATGTTTTCTTACCTGACTCGCGGCTCTTCGGCTGCGGTGTTTGCGTGCGTACTGTCGTGCTCAATGGCATCTGTCGCTGCCGATTTTACTGAACCGCATGGAGAGCTGACACTGTCGGCGGCTATTACGGCTGCACTGCAGCGAAATCCTTTATTGCAAACTGCCGACTTTGAAATTCGCGTTGCCGACGCAAAAATCGTGCAGGCGGCGTTGCATCCAAACCCTGAACTGGAAGCAACGCTGGAAAATTTCGGCGGTAGTGGCAGCATGCATGGCACGGCTTCACTCGAATCAACCTTGGCGCTGAGCCAGGTTATTGAGCTTGGTGGAAAACGGAGTCGCCGCATAGATGTGGCACACTTTGGTCGTGATAGTGCAAACATCGAGCGCGATACAGCCCAACTGGATGTTCTGGCCGACGTGACACGTTGCTATATTGAAATAGCTGAGCAGCAGGAACTATTGTCGCTGACACGCCGCGCTACCTCCCTGGCACAAAACACGCATGACACTATTTCTGCACGTGTCGATACAGGGCGTTCACCGCTTGTAGAAAAATCCAGGGCAGCTATTGCGCTCGGTCGCTCACAACTGGATCAGCAACAGGCTGAACGGGCTCTGCTTGCTGCGCATCACCGACTGGCCGCGCTGTGGGGTAGTACCGAGCCGCGATTTGACAGTGTAAAGACAGATCTCTTCGATCTTCCTCCTGTGGCCAGTTTCGACACGCTGATGTCTCGCTTGCAGGAAAGCCCGGAATTTCTGCACTACGTCAACGAAAGCCGATTGCGCGAGGCTGAATGGCAGCTGGCAAAAGCTGAAGCAACATCGGATGTGAAGATCGGCGGCGGCTTGCGTCATGCTGAGGATACTGGTGATAACGGCATTGTCTTGAATTTTTCGATGCCACTGCCTTTTTCCAATCGCAACCAAGGAGCCATTCGCGAAGCCTCTCTGCATCGTGAACAGGTCGAGGTCGAGCAACAAGCAGCGCTGATTAATGCACAAACCAATCTTTTCGGGCTTTATCAGCAGCTGCAATCGGCGCGTGCAGAGGTCGTTGAATTACGCTCGCATCTGCTGCCACAAGCGGAGGCTTCGCTAGCCCAGACACGTGATGCCTATGACAAGGGTCGGATTTCCTATCTGGAACTTGTGGATGCCCAACGCGAATTACTTGAATTGCAACGTGCATCCATTGCTTCAGCTGCTATGTATCACAGGATCGTGGTTGAAATCGAGCGCCTTACAGATCAGGCACTAACAGCTAATGAGATTAAGTGAGGTTTACATGGACAAATATACTGCCGTTTTTTTAATCATGGCAATGGCTGGCTTTTCAGATCGAGGGCAATCAGAGGTAAAGACGGAATCCACAGAGAACACCAAGATTCAATCAGAGAGCATTGTTACGATCGACGCAGAATCTGCAAAAAATGCAGGAATAACCCTTGGTACGGCAGGTCCGGCAGTCATAAAAGAAACCCTGCCACTTAGCGGTATTGTGCAGACCAACGCAGAGCACGTGCGCAGTATCAGATCCCGGTATCCCGGTGTCGTGAAATCGGTCAATGTCTCACTGGGCGATCATGTCAATGCGGGTGATGTATTGGCTACCGTCGAGAGCAGCGACAGCTTACAAACGTTTCCTGTAAAAACACCCATCTCCGGCATCGTTACCGAGCGAACAATCAATCCAGGCGAAGTAACCGCCGAGCAAGCACTTTTGACAATTGCCGACATGTCTACAGTGCGGGTTGATTTTTCACTGCCCGCACAGGATCGCCAGCTGGTTTGTATAGGTCAACCCGTCACCGTACATGCGTTACAAGGTGACACTGTAGCGCAAGGTCATGTTGACTGGATATCACCTGTTGCGAGCACTGAGACGCAGAGCGTTTCAGTGCTCGTTCAACTCGATAACACACAAAACCTTTGGACACCGGGCGTGTATGTCACGGGCGATATCACGCTGAAGGAATATAAAGTGGCGCTAGCAGTAAAGACCAGTGCACTGCAAAAGATTGATGATAACGTTGTTGTTTTTGTTGAGAATAAAGGCGGTTATATTGCTCGCCCGGTAAAACTTGGGCGTAGTGATAGAGAAATTACAGAAAGCATTGACGGTATTGAAGTCAACGAAAAATACGTGTCGCACAACAGCTTTGTCATCAAAGCAGATATCGAAAAATCTTCCATTGATGACAAGGATTAAGGTTTCCCTATGATTGATGCCTTGATTCGTTTTTCGATTGACCGTCGCTGGCTGGTGCTTTTTTTTGTCAGTGCAGCAACAGCGCTGGGCGTTTGGAATTACCAGCATCTACCAATTGATGCGGTACCAGACATTACCAATGTCCAAGTACAGATCAATACAACAGCGCTCGGATTTACACCCCAGGAAACTGAACAGCGCATCACCTTTCCTGTAGAAACTACGCTGGCAGGCATGCCTCACCTGCAATATACACGATCGTTGTCGCGATATGGCCTGTCACAAGTCACTGCGGTATTTGATGATGGCACCGATTTGTTTTTTGCACGACAGATGGTCAGCGAGCGCCTGCAGGAAGCCAAGGGTGTTGTACCTAACGGAATCGAACCGGAAATGGGGCCGGTTTCCACGGGTCTTGGCGAGATATTTCTCTATACCGTGCATGCGGAAAAAAATGCGCGTCAAGCTGATGGTACGCCATATGACACCATGGCACTGCGCACACTGCAGGACTGGGTGATTCGTCCGCAATTGCGCCAGGTGCCTGGTGTTGCAGAAGTTAATAGTACAGGTGGCTTTGCGAAGCAGTTTCATGTCACACCCTATCCTGAAAAATTACTGGGTTTTGGACTGGCATTTGACGATGTCGTTAACGCGCTAACCCACAACAACAGCAACGTCGGGGCAGGTTATATCGAGCGAGGCGGAGAGCAATTACTGGTGCGTGTGCCTGGTCAGGCTGGCACTGTCCACGATATTGAAAATATCGTTGTAACATCACATGACGGCCACCTAATCCGTGTACATGATGTAGCCGATGTCGGCATTGGCAGGGAGCTGCGTACCGGCGCTGCAACACGCGACGGAGAGGAGACTGTGCTTGGTACCGCTATCATGCTGATTGGCGAAAACAGCCGCACTGTAAGCTTACGAGTGGCTGCAAAACTGCAGGAGATCAACAAGACTCTGCCTGCTGGCGTGTACGCAGAACCCGTTTATGACCGCACGAATCTTGTCAATAAAACCATCCGCACTGTGCAAAAAAACCTTCTGGAAGGCGCCATTCTGGTGGCCACTGTATTGCTGATGTTACTTGGGCATATGCGTGCAGCGCTGTTAACAGCACTGGTGATCCCGATAACCATGCTGATTCTGATTACCGGAATGGTTGAAAGTAAAGTCAGCGCAAACCTTATGTCGCTTGGAGCACTTGACTTCGGACTGATCGTTGATGGCGCAGTGATTATTGTTGAAAACTGCCTGATGCGACTTGCTCAACGTCAGCATCATCTTGGCAGAGTGCTCCACACGGAAGAGCGCTTTCATACTGTATTTTCAGCCTCTCGTGAGGTATTCAAGCCCAGTCTTGTCAGTGTCATCGTAGTGGCGTTGGTTAACTTGCCTATTTTCGCTCTGACCGGCGTGGAAGGAAAAATGTTCCACCCAATGGCATTTTCCGTAGTCACCGCATTGTTTGGGGCTCTGATTCTGTCCGTCACATTTGTACCAGCGTCATGTGCATTGTTGCTGACAGGTCGAGTTGAAGAAAAAGATAATTGGCTGGTAGCGACCATCAAGAGGCATTATGAACCACTGCTACTAAAAGTAGTGCGCTGGCGTAATGTTGTCATAGCCAGTTCAGTGGTCATTGTTGTTATTGCAGGATATGGCGCGATGCGACTGGGCGCTGAATTTATTCCCAGCCTTGATGAGGGTGATGTCGCATTGCAGGCTGTCCGCATACCGAGCACCAGCCTTACACAGTCGGTCGCAATGCAACAACAGCTGGAGCGAGCCATTGTGAGCAAATTGTCCGAGGTACAAACGGCATTCGCACGAATTGGCACAGCGGAAGTAGCCACAGATCCCGATTCACAAAGCATGGCCGATGGCTACGTGATGCTGAAACCCAAAGAGCAGTGGCCTGACCACAATAAGAGTAAAGAGCAATTTCTTGAAGAATTGAAGGCTGTCATCGCCAAGGTTCCAGGGAACAATTACGAGATCAGCCAACCCATCGAACGGCGTTTTAATGAATTGATATCGGGAGTGCGCTCAGATCTTGGCGTCAAGATATATGGCGATGATCTCGATGAACTACGCGTGCAGGGCAACCATATTGCGCAAGTCTTGCAGAAAATTCGAGGGGCTGACGAAGTGAAGGTAGAACAAACTGCAGGCCTGCCAATGTTGGTAATCTCACCCAAGCGTGATGCGCTTGCCAGAGCTGGGCTTTCGATTGAAACAATTCAACAACTGGCCATGACGGCAATTGGCGGGCAAACCGCAGGGCATATTTTCGAGGGTGATCGTCCATTTGATGTTGTTGTCCGGTTGCCAGAAAAATTACGCGGTGATTTGCGAGCGCTGCAGCGACTGCCGGTTCCCCTTCCTGACGACAAAGGCTATGTACCACTGAATGAGGTTGCTGACGTTGTCGAAGAACAAGGCCCCAACCAGATCAGCCGTGAAAACGGCAAGCGGTGTCTCGTGGTATCGGCAAATATACGCGACCGCGATCTCAGCGGCTTTGTTGCCGAAGCACGCACAGCAATTGAACAGCAGGTGAAATTGCCGGCAGGCTATTGGCTCAGTTACGGAGGCACTTTCGAACAACTTGAATCAGCAACACAGCGCCTGGGCCTTCTGGTGCCCGTGACACTGGTGCTTATTTTCGCATTGTTGCTGATGACATTTGACTCAATGAAAGACGCTGCGTTGGTTTTCAGTGGTGTGCCATTGGCATTGGCTGGTGGTGTGGCCGCACTAACATTGCGCGGTATACCGTTGTCGATTACAGCGGGTGTAGGTTTTATCACATTATCCGGGGTTGCTGTGCTGACTGGTGTGGTGATGATCTCGGCATTCCGTGATCTGTTACAGCAAGGCAGATCAATAGACCAGGCGATCATCGAGGGATCACTAATGCGATTGAGACCAGTTGTAATGATTGGTCTTGTTGCATCGCTCGGATTTCTACCCATGGCGCTCAATACGGGTACGGGTGCGGAAGTACAGCGACCACTGGCAACTGTGGTTATTGGCGGCATTGTGTCGGCAACCCTGCTCAGTCTTGTTATCCTGCCGGCACTCTATGCGGCGGTTTATCGCAAGAGTGATGAATCTGACTGATCCGCATCCTGGAACAATGCCATGGTATTTAAGTTTAAAACGGTTGCCCTGTTTGTGGTTACCGCGCTCGCTGAAATCACGGGACGCTACCGTTTTCGGAAAGGTAAGTAAGGCTATGATCTGGATTATTTTCTGTGGAATTAATCAATGAATGAATTGAAAATATTTGGATTATTTTTCATTACGGCGATAGCGGAATTGGTCGGGTGCTATCTACCTTACCTCTGGTTAAAACAAGGAAAATCAGCCTGGTTGCTTGTGCCAGCGGGAGTGAGCCTGGTGGTATTTGCATGGCTGTTATCCCTGCATCCGGTTGCGGCTGGGAGAGTTTATGCGGCATATGGTGGTGTTTATATTGGTGCTGCCATCTTGTGGTTGTGGGTAGTAGATGGCATCAAGCCAACAGTGTGGGATATGGCGGGTGCCGGAGTGGCGCTGGCAGGTATGGGAATTATTATGTTCGCACCCAGAGTGTCCTGAATATCATCAATGTGAATGCTGGTGATGGGAATCTGGATAATGCTTGTGCGAGTGCGTCATCGG
>DAOMGE010000074.1:0-6767 GCA_035430165.1 Pseudomonadales bacterium
AAACCAGGGCGCAGCAAGCGGCGCCCCCACAGTGTAAACTCCGGCCATGCAAAACTTTGTCGCACTCAAGGCTGCACTGCAGCCATTCAAGCTGGATCAGGACGCACAGCAATCATCTGCTGATGTGCGGGAATACCTGCGCTTTTACCAACTCGATAACTTGCCGGGGCTGCACAATATTGGCTGGATCCTGTGTGACTCGCGCAAACTGGCTGTGCAGTGCTGGCGGCCCGCTTCGCCTGTCGGCACCGTGCTGGTGGTACATGGCTATTACGATCATGTCGGACTCTACGGCCACCTGATCCGTTTTTTCCTGGAACAGGGTTATGCCGTGCTGGCGTTTGATTTACCCGGTCACGGCTTGTCTGACGGGGAATCTGCGGCTATCGACAGTTTTGATGAATACGGTGCAGCGATTCATGCTGTGATCACCGCTTGCAAATCCCGCCTGCCAACACCGTGGATCGCCTGCGGACAGAGCACCGGTTGTGCCGCGCTGTTGAATTTCCTGCTGTCAGTTTCCGACCAGCCTTTGCGAAAACTTGTTTTGCTTGCGCCGTTGTTGCGACCGCATGCATGGGCAAACAGTGGCCGCTGGGCATATCTCCTGTTGCATCGCGTCATCAAGAAATTGCCACGCCAGTTTCATGACAACTCTCATGATGCGCGTTTTGTTGCGTTCTGTCGTCACACCGATCCCCTGCAATCGCGCTGGCTGATGGTGAACTGGATCTCGGCGATGAAACACTGGCTCGATGGTTTTGATGCGCAACCGACGCTGGCGATCAGTAGCCTGATTGTGCAGGGCGAGCAGGACACGACAGTGGACTGGCGTTACAACATCCCGCACATCCAGCAAAAATTGCCGGGCGCACAGTTGCATTACCTTGGCGATGCACGGCATCATCTCGCCAACGAGAGCGCGGGTATCCGCGACCGTTTGTGGCATATCCTGAAAAGCTATCTGGCAGAACAATAATGCGCAAACCGCTGTGGAAATACGTCAACATCATCGTCGACACTTTGCCAATCAATGAGCCCATCTACGAATTCGGTTCATACCAGATCGAATACTCACCACAGGATATTGACTTGCGCCCCTTGTTCGTCGGCAAGGATTACGTCGGCTGCGATATGCGCGCCGGCCCCGGCGTGGATAAAGTCCTGAACCTGCACAACATCGACTTGCCCGACAACACCGCCGGCACCGTGTTCCTGATGGACACCCTGGAACACGTCGAGTACCCGCATCGCGCCGTGGAAGAAGTGCATCGCATCCTGAAGCCCGGCGGCTTGCTGGTGATGAGTTCCGTGCTGGATTATTTCATCCACGAAACCCCGAATGATTTCTGGCGTTACACGCCGGATGCCTTCCGCTCGCTGCTGAAACCGTTTACGCAATCCCATGTCGGCTGGTACGGCCCGGACTATTTTCCACAAACCATCGTCGGCATCGGCATCAAGGGCGCGGAAATCCCGCTGGATACCTATATCGACCGCTACCAGAAAT
Source organism: Pseudomonadales bacterium (assembly GCA_035430165.1). GTDB lineage: Bacteria > Pseudomonadota > Gammaproteobacteria > Pseudomonadales > UBA7239 > UBA7239. The sequence goes on from DAOMGE010000074.1 coordinate 1,511, forward strand.
GGAATGAAAAACAGACGCACATTGCGCGCCAGATCGAACTGGACCTGATGCGCCAGACGCTGCGTGATCTGGGTGAATTGCCGTAGCAGCCCTGCCCCATCATCGCAATAGCCGATTTTTCCTGATTGCCTACACGCCTAGAATTGGTGCCCTGTAACAATTCACCTGTCACACTCCAGCAGGATCACTCACATGGCAAAAGCGATTTCCCCCTACGGCGACTATATCAACCAGCCGAACTGCAACGACCTGGACCATATCCCGGGTGACTATGGTTTGCCCCTGCTGGGCCACACCATCGGCTACGTCAAGGATCCGCTGATCTGGGCGCAAGAGCGTTACAAGAAATACGGCCCCCTGCAGCGGGTAGCGACAACCGGCGTGCGCGGCGTGCTGGCACTGGGTCCGGATCTGGCCCAGCAAGTCATGCTGGACATGGATCGCAACTTCTCCTCGAAAATGGGCTTCCTGGATCGCGTGCAGAAGTTCTTCGAAGGCAGCCTGATCATGGAGGACTTCGAACACCACAAGCACCAGCGCCGTATCGTGCAAGGCGCCTTCAAGAATGATGCGCTGCAACACTACACACGCGAAATCAACCGCATTTACGACCGCGCGCTGGACGAGTGGGATGCCAAAGCCAACACCGGCGAAACCATTCCCTTCTTCATGTACATCAAGGATCTGCTACTGGTAGTCGCCGCTGATATTTTTGCCGGTGAAACCGATTACAAGGGCGATCGCGTGCGCCACCTGAATCAGGCGTTCCTCGATGCAGTAGCAGGCTTGATGTACTTCGTACCATGGAACATTCCAGGCTTTGCCTACCACACGGGTATGCGCGGCAAGAAAAACCTGCAGGATTTTTTCACGCCGATGATCGACCAGAAACGCAAAGGCGACGGCAAGGATATGTTGAGCCTTTTCAGCCGTGAAAAAGATGAAAATGGCGAATTTTTTACCGCGAAAGAAGTAACGGATCAGGCCATCTTCCTGATGTTTGCCGCCCACGACACGACTACAGCGGCAATCACACACACCATCTACTACCTCGCTCGCAACCCGGAAGCAAAAGAAAAGCTGTACCGTGAAATCGATTCCGTGGATCTCGACGGCTTGCTGTGGGAAGACCAGGACAAACTGCCGTACATGCAGATGGTGTTCAATGAAGTGCAGCGTATCCGTCCTTCTGTGCCTTCTGTGCCACGCCGTACCATCCGCGAATGCGAAATGGCTGGCCAGCGCGTACCAGCCAACACCATGGTATTCACCTTGCCACGCTTCACTCACTGGATGGAAGAGTACTGGACCAACCCGCACATCTTCGACCCAGAACGTTTCTCACCCGAGCGTGCCGAGCACAAGAAACATGCGTTCCAGTTCCATCCGTTCGGTGGCGGTGCGCACAAATGTATTGGCATGCACTTCGCCCAGATGGAATACCGTAACTTCCTGTTCAAGTTCATGAAGCGCTATGACTTTGAAGCACGCCACAAAAAACAGGATGTCTACATGCAGACATTCCCGCTGCCGAAGCCAAGCGACGACATGCCCATCGTCATTACACGCCGTCGCTGATTCTGCGACAGCAACAAAAAAGCCGGCAAATATGCCGGCTTTTTTGTTGGGCGCCAGATCCTACATCACCGCAAGATAGGAAGCACCCAGGCGATGTTGTTTCAACACGTCGGCGATGGTTTCACCGGCTGGATTCCTCGCCTGCACGTTGCGCGAATCCGCCTTGAAGAAACTGATAAAACGCGCAAACTCATCAGGCTTCATATTGCGATAGGCAATTTCCAACGCGTGATAATCAGCATCAACACCAGCCGGCGGTTGCACACCCAGAAAAAAACGCAGCTGTTCATCGGTGCGCAACTCGTCTTCAACAGCCTTCTTGTCTTTTTTCTGCTGTGCCGGTTTTTCCATCTCTGTCATAAATAATCACCTTCCTGATTTTTTCAGGACAATTTTTTCAACAAAATTTCGTTCACTTGCTGCGGATTTGCCTTGCCTTGTGACACCTTCATGATCTGGCCCACAAAGAAACCCAGCATTTTCGGGCGCTTGTCTTCACTGGCGCCCCGATAGTTTTCTACCTGCTGTGGATTGGCAGCAATGATGTCATCTACGATTTTCTCGATCGCACCGGAATCAGAAACTTGCTTTAGCCCTTGCTTGTCGATAATGTCGTCAGCGCTACCGCCTTCTGTCCACATCAGTTCAAACACCTGCTTCGCAATCTTGCCGGAGATAGTGCCATCCTTGATACGCGCAATCATACCGCCCAGTTGTTCACTCGAAACAGGGGAATGTTGCACCGCCAGATTGCTTCGTTTCAAGGCTGCCATCAATTCCACCATGACCCAGTTGGCAGCGAGCTTGGCGTCACCGGATGCAGTCACCGTTTGCTCGTAGAATTCGGATGTGGCGCGTTCCGCACTCAACTGTGTTGCATCGTCTTGCGACAAGCCGTATTGCTCGACAAAACGTTTCCGCTTCGCGTCCGGCAATTCCGGCAGGCTGGCGCGTAGTTGTGCGAGATAACTGTCTTCGATCACCACCGGCAACAGATCCGGGCACGGGAAATAACGGTAATCGTTGGCTTCTTCCTTGCTGCGCATCGAGCGCGCGGTCTTGGTGTCACCGTTATACAAACGTGTTTCCTGGATCACCCGGCCACCGTCTTCGATGACATCAATCTGGCGCTCCACTTCCAGCGCAATGGCCTCCTCCATGAAACGGAAAGAATTCAGGTTCTTGGTTTCGGTGCGGGTACCCAGTGGTGCACCCGGTTTTCGTACAGAAATGTTGACATCAAAACGCATGGAGCCTTGTGACATTTCACCGTCACAAATGCCGAGCGTGGTGACAATCGCATGCAATTTTTTGGCAAACGCCACGGCTTCTTCAGCTGTGCGGATATCCGGCTCGGTAACGATCTCGATCAGTGGTGTGCCGGCACGATTCAAATCGATACCGCTCTGGCCAGCAAAATCCTCATGCAAGGATTTGCCCGCATCTTCCTCCAGATGAGCATGATGAATGCGCACACGCTTGCTGCTGCCATTGGCCAGATCGATATCAATATAACCGGCGCCGACAATCGGTTCGGCAAGCTGGCTGGTCTGGTAACCTTTTGGCAGGTCGGGATAAAAATAATTCTTGCGCTCGAATACCGAACGCTTCGGAATCTCGGCATTAATCGCCAGACCGAACAACAAGGCCATGCGCACCGCTTCCGCGTTCAACACCGGCAACGTGCCGGGCAGTGCAAGATCGATTGCACACGCCTGTGTATTCGGTTCTGCACCAAACGCCGTCGAGCTACCTGAAAATATTTTGGTCTTCGTAGCCAACTGGACGTGAATCTCGAGGCCGATAACGGTTTCCCAACTCATACAACAGCCTCCACCGGTGATTGCGTGTGCCATGCCGTTGTCAATTGATAACGGTGCGCCACATTCAGCATGCGCGCTTCATCAAAATAATTGCCGATGATCTGCAATCCGACTGGCTTACTGTCAACAAAACCACAAGGTAATGACATACCGGGCAAACCGGCAAGGTTGGTAGCAATGGTGTAAATATCTTCGAGATACATCGCGACCGGATCACTGCCTTTTGAGCCAAACGCAAACGCAGGCGATGGCGAGGTCGGCCCCATGATCACATCCACTTGCTTGAACGCATCGACAAAATCCTGCTGGATCAACCGGCGCACCTGTTGTGCCTTGCGGTAATAGGCATCGTAAAAACCGGCAGACAAGGCATAGGCACCGACGAGAATCCGGCGCTTCACTTCTTCACCAAAACCCTCGGCGCGCGAACGACAATAAAGATCATTCAAGTCTTGCGGTTTTTCACAGCGATGACCGTAACGCACGCCATCAAATCGCGACAGGTTCGCCGAACATTCCGCTGGCGCAATCACGTAATACGCCGGCACTGCGAGCGCAGAATGCGGCAAGGAAATGTCTACCAGCGTTGCACCAAGTTTTTCGTATTCGCGCAATGCATTTTGCACTTGCGTTGCGGTATCCGCGTGCAAGCCTTCGCCAAAATATTCGCGGGGCACACCGATTTTCAATCCCGTTAAATCATTGGCAAGCGTCGCTGTGTAATCCGGCACCGGACGATCCAGCACGGTAGAGTCTTTTGGATCAAAACCCGCCATTGCACCCAACATCAGCGCCACGTCTTCTGCCGTGCGCGCCATTGGCCCCGCCTGGTCGAGGCTCGATGCAAACGCGATCATGCCCCAGCGCGACACGCGGCCATAGGTCGGCTTCAAACCGGTGATGCCGCATAGTGCTGCCGGTTGGCGAATCGAGCCGCCGGTATCGGTGGCCGTCGCACCCGGTACCAGTCTTGCCGCAACGCTGGCTGCACTGCCACCCGATGAACCACCGGGCACACAACCGGTATCCCACGGATTTTTTACCGGACCGTAAAAACTGGTTTCGTTGGAGGAACCCATCGCGAATTCATCCATGTTGGTTTTACCCAACATCACCATGCCCTGCTCGCGATATTTCGCGACGACGGTGGCGTCATACGGTGAAATAAAATTATCGAGCATGCGCGAACCGCAACTGGTGCGAACACCTTGCGTGCAAAAAATATCTTTGTGCGCAAACGGCACACCGGTCAGAAACGCGGCATTGCCCGCAGCACGGCGCGCATCGGCGGCATCGGCTTCAGCCAGTGCGAGATCTGCGGTCACAGTAATAAATGCGTTGTAGTTTTTATCGAGACGCGCAATGCGATCGAGATAATGCTGTGTCACTTCGCGGCTGGAAAATTTTTTCTCTGCCAGCGCGTGTGCCGTTTGGGCGAGTGTCAGCCCATGTATGTCTGATAGATTGTGCATGTCGATCATCCCCTCACTCGATCACTTTGGGCACGAGGAACAGACCATCCTGCACCGCCGGCGCGATCGCTTGCAGCGCTTCACGCTGGTTTGGCTCGGTCACCACGTCATCACGCAAACGCTGCACCGCATCCAGCGGGTGCGCCATCGGTTCAATACCGGTGGTATCGGCCGCTTGTAACTGGTCGATCAGCGCCAGCACATCACCGAGACTGGCAGTGGTACGGGCAAGGGTGGATTCGTCGAGACTGAGGCGCGCCAGACGCGCCAGCTGCTCGACTTGTTGACGTTCAATAGCCATCACAGGCTCCAGTAAGGGACCGCAGGAAGGAGGGTCGGAAAGGCCGACAAAATACCATAATCCCCACCGCTTACCCAAACCAG
>DAOMGE010000075.1:0-6138 GCA_035430165.1 Pseudomonadales bacterium
TTGACACAGTAGTCGAAGGAGCAAATTATGAAGGCGCGTGGCTTTACACTAATAGAATTACTGATTGTGGTGGCGATTACCGGACTTCTGGCTTCGATTGCATTGCCGTCTTATCAGACATATACGATGAGGGCCCAGATTGCGGAGTCACTGGTCATTGTGGGAGAACTTCAGGGTACTGCTGCTGAATATTACAAACATACCGGTCGTTTTCCGGCAAATAATGCTGCTGCCGGCATGCCTGCACCCCAGTTCTTGCTCGGCAATTACGTAAAGAGAATTGAGATAGTGAACGGTGCATTCAATGTCACTTTTGGCAACAAGGCCAATGCGATGTTGACGGACAAGGTATTAACCATTCGTCCTATCGTCGTCAAAGGCTCTCCAACCAGCCCATTTTCATGGCTGTGTGGCAATGGATCAGTACCAGACGGTATGGAGGCCATCGGAAGGAACGAGACGAGCCTTGAAAGCGCAATGATGCCATCGACCTGTAGAATTTGAGACGTGTGATGCTTCACAATTTTCCATTCAGTTTGCGCACTGATAGAGGATTGAGCTGAATGAAAAACCAACGCATTGCCATCATCGGTGCCGGAACAGCAGGGTTGGCTGCGGCCACACTGTTGGCGCGGAATGGACATGACGTCACGCTGATTGAACGTGCGCCACAGCTAACGACTGTCGGTGCAGGCATTCTGTTGCAGCCTTCTGGTATTGCTGCGCTGGCTGAGCTGGGTTGCCTTGATCATATGCTGCAATACGGCCATCGCATTGATGCGCTGTATGGTTGGACAAAATCGGGTCGCGCCATCATGCAAGTGGAATACGCACATCTGAATGACACGCAGGATGTGTTTGGTCTTGGTGTTCATCGCGCATCGCTGTGCCATGTGCTGGACACAGCACTCACTGCGTTGCCGCACACACGTTGGTTCGGTTGTGAAGTCATGTCGATTGAACAAAACACCAAAGAGGCATGGGTCAATTTCTCCCGTGATGGTGAGACGCATCGCGAAGCGTTTGACGCTGTGCTGGTGGCCAACGGTAGTGCAAGCCATCTTCGTCCGCCAGCGCTGGTTCGCTATGACAAACAGTACCCTTGGGGTGCTATGTGGTTGATCCGCCCGTTAACCGAAGAACTCGCCAGCCTGGATAAACCTTTTTTACAACAACGTTACGACGGTTCAGCGGTGATGCTGGGTGCTTTGCCAACGGGTTGCATTCCAGACGATACCAGCACACAAATGCTGAGTGTGTTCTGGAGCCTGCCGGTGTCGGCGATGCCGCATTGGCAATCCGATGCGTTCGATTTTGCTGCATGGAAACATCAGGTAGTAAATCTGTGGCCCGCGTTGTCACCACTGATCAACAATATAAAAAGTGCATCTGAATTGTTACCCGCCACCTACCGTGACGTGATCATGTCTCACTGGGGCAGTGGCCGTATTGGTGTGATTGGCGACGCTGCCCATGCCATGAGCCCGCAACTGGGGCAGGGAGCCAATATGGCGCTGCTTGATGCATCTGCCATCGCACACGCTGTAGAAGCGAGTGACGACTGGGACGGCGTGTGGTCACAGTTCAAGATATCCAGAAATGGTTCGATTCGTTTTTATCAAACCATGAGCCGGCTGCTCACGCCCTTGTTTCAATCAGACATTGTGGGTGCAGGATTTGTTCGTGATATCGCAATGCCAATTGCACAATTGCTTCCATGGCTGCGTGGACAGATGGCTGAAACGGTCGCTGGCAGAAAGAAGACATGGTTATAGATGAAAAATTGAAATAAAAATGCGTAGGGGCGATTCATGAAAGGGCGCATGCAATGCGCCCCTACGGGTTGGAAATATCGTGTTAATGTTGAAACGGAAAGTCTGGGTCGGTTTCGGGTATTGGGGAAAAATATGAATGCACTACTGCTCTCTCGGATGATTTTCTTTGGCGCCGTGGCGCTGTCTTTTCCGCTCGCAGCGGTGGCGGTGTTTGGTGTTGGTACAGATCGCCATGCCACGGCCGATGTGTTGTCCGTGGTGTACGGCTTCGGCATCGCCATCGGCTTGACCACCTCGTTCTGGCCGCTGGCGTGCCTGCGCGCGTGGGATCGCCGCCGCCGGCTCGAATCGCTGGTGCTTATGTTTCTCGGCATGTCGTATTTCACGCACCTGACATGGGAGCTCGCGTGGCTGTTGTTGCACAAGACCATCGCCGTGAGCCCGGATGCGCCGTGGGCCTATGCCTGGTGGGCGTACATCGATGGCGGTGACGCGCGCTACGCACACCCTTCGTCCACCTTGCTCGGTATGGAAATCCTCTCGGTCACCAACGGGCTGGTGGGCGCTACGGCGCTCACGCGTTTCTTGCGCAGTGGCCGCGCCGATCGCACAGCGGTGCTGGTGATGGCGGGCACGGCAGTGGTGCACCTGTACTCAGCGTCGCTCTATTACCTCTCGGAATTGCTGGAAGGTTTACCGAATGTGAATACGCACAGTTTTGTCGGGCTGTGGATCAAGTTTTTCTTCGCCAACCTGCCGTGGATTGTGGTGCCACCGTGCGTGTTTGTCTGGGCGCGTGACAAACTCGCGCTGAAATAATTAAAAGAATCAGGGTCAGAGTAAGTTTTATATACGTTGTAGTAGGGTCGATTCGTGAATCGCCCTTACAGGAAGGTAATTGACGATGGCAACAGACAGGCCAAAAAGCTACGCCCAACGCGAACAAGGTTATCGCGAACGTGCACTGAAGTTGTACCCGTGGATTTGTGGCCGCTGTGCGCGTGAATTTACTGGCGCCAATTTGCGTGAGTTGACGGTTCACCACAAAGACCACAACCACGACAACAACCCGCCGGATGGCAGCAACTGGGAATTGTTGTGCCTGTATTGCCATGATCATGAACACACCAAATTTCATGAGCAGATTTTGTACGGTTCCACACAGGCGAAAGTCATTGCGCCCGCCACCCATAACCCGTTTGCGGGTTTGAAGGATTTGCTCGACAAAACAAACCCCACACCACGGAATTGATGTGTGAACACACTGGATACACAAGCACTGAATGAAGCGGTCAACCAGACCATGCCGTTTGGCAAATACAAAGGTCGCAAGTTGATTGATTTACCCGAACCGTATCTGGTGTGGTTTCATCGTGAAGGTTTTCCCAAGGGCAAACTCGGCGAACAACTGGCGTTGATGTACGAAATCAAATTAAACGGATTGGAAAAATTGGTGCGGTAGGGGCGATTCATGAATCGCCCCTGCGGATGTAGAATGGCGCAAATTACACAAGGAATGTGTTATGCGATACAACAGTGATGTACATCGTCGTCGTTCGATTCGATTGCGCGGGTTTGATTATTCGCAACCCGGTGCGTATTTCATTACCGTGTGTACACACCAACGCGCGCCGTTGTTTGGCGATGTGGTGAATGGTGCGATGGTGTTGAATGCGGCGGGCGTGATGGTGGATGCGGTGTGGCGTGACATGCCAAATCATTTTCCGTTGGTGGTTTTGGGTGAATATGTGGTGATGCCGAATCATTTTCACGGGATTGTACAAATCGTTGCCGGGAACCCCGTAGGGGCGATTCATGAATCGCCCCTACATGGATCGAGCCATAGAAGAGGCATGTTGTTATCAAAATTGGTAGGTCGATTCAAAATGGTGGCCGCCAAACAAATTAACCATATGAACACGACATCAGGCCAACCCGTATGGCAACGCAATTACCACGAACACATCATCCGTAACGAACAGGCGTACGCGGCAATTACCGATTACATCCATCACAATCCGCAACGGTGGCAGGATGATGTGTATTGCTGCAGTAGGGGAAAAAAGGGGTCGGAGTGTTTTTTGCGCAGCAAAAATTAACTCTGACCCCTTTTTTCCAAAAAACACTCCGACCCCTTTTTTCAGGCGCCCCATTCAATACTGACATTTTCCAGTTCCCGCAACGCGGGGCCCAGTAAATGCAAATGGCGTTTGCAGCTGTGGTAGAAATAATCCAGCAGCGCGGTGCGATCGTGAATTTTTCCCTGCAGGATTTTGTCTTCCAGTTGTTGTTGGCTATCAAGCCAGTTATTTACCGGTGTGCCGAGTAAGGCGGCGAGTTCCTGCTGGTTGGCGTGTTCAACATCGGCGCCGATGGCATCCAGCCGTTGCAGGTATTGCGCGGTGCGGCGCGTGACATCCAGTTCGTAGCGATTATTCGATTCGGCTTCGGCGTGCAAGGCATCGAGGTGTTGGTGTAGGGCGCGATACGCCGGGCTGAAGGGTGTAGACGGTTGTAAACCGTGTGGATCGTCCGGTAGCGTGGGTAGCTCGGGTTCTGTGAGAACAATATTTTCGATACGGGCAATGCCTTGTATTGCTACCATCGAATACAGGTAATACCAGCCGAGGTATTGCGGCAAATTCACGCGCGGTGGCGGGCAGGCGCACAGTGCAGCAATCGGCAGCGGCGTCATCAACGCAAAACGCACGGTGTGGTAATCCAGCGCATAGTGATCTATCGCTTCGCCACTTTGTTGTTCGTAGCGTTGAAATGCGCGAGGCAAATCCATCAGTGGTTCCGACAAATTGCGCGTGCGCAGTCCGGCGAGATCGGCCATCGGGTCGCCGAGCATGCTCAATTCAAAATCAAGCAACGCACTCAGTTTTTTGTTGTGATAAATAAATTGGCCAGAATCCACTTGCAAAAAAACGGTTTTATTGCGATTCGCTGGTGCGTGGTTTTTCAGCCAGTCGATGGCAAATTCCAGCAGCGGTTCCGGTCGCACTTTCTGTTTGCGATAGCTGGCTTCCCAGTAGGGCAAATCCGCGAGGGCTATTTCATCGCTGTTGTCGGGGCGCGTGAGGGCGATGCCATCAAACGCACGCACATCGATTTTGTGCATGGCGACGAGTGCATCGATGTAGGCGTCGAGAATGCGGTGTTGGTCGGCAGGGTTGTCGAGCAACGCGAGATTGGCTTGCCCGGGCTTGCGTTCCATGACGATGCCTTCCAGCCCCGTCTCGGCCGGGCACAGACCGTAACAATGCGGCACCGGGATGCCGTGTTGCTCCAGCACCTGCATCACCTGCATTTCCATCAACAAGCGTTTGCTGCTTTTGCCCAGGCCTGGCCGATGCCCGCGAAAATACATGGGCAAGGATTGCTGATCTCTCTCCAGCGTGAAATACCAGGCGTGGCGCCAGCGCTCCTGGCTTTGCACATCGCGGACGACACCGCCCAGCTGATGTTCTATCCAGCAGGCAGCGGCATGAAAAGGGTGGTCGGCAGGCAAGGGCATGGTTGTCGCTATCAGGCAAGTGGCTGTGAGTTCATCATGGCGCGATTGTATGAAAAAGGCTATGCGGGACGTACTATGGCGTACACGGGAAAAAAGGGTGAAAAAAGGGATCGGAGTGTTTTTTGCGAAGCAAAAATTAACTCTGACCCCTTTTTTCAAGGGCGGGATGAATCGCGCCCCTACGATTTTTTATTTGAGGTTTGATAAATGCTGCCGTTGTTGATGCAAGGCCAATACGCGGTGTTTGCGCTGGTGCTGTTTGCGCTGGTGCTGTCACTTACGTTTCATGAATACAGCCATGCCGCGACGGCGTATGCCTTTGGCGATGACACCGCACAAAAAGCGGGGCGCTTGACGCTGAACCCGCTCTCGCATATCGATCCGCAGGGTTTGCTGTTGGTGGTGTTGATCGGTTTCGGTTACGCACGGCCAGTGCCTTTCAACCCGTTTCGCCTCTCATCGCCATGGGGAAGGTTCTTTATTGCTGCGGCTGGCCCGGCCATGAATGCCTTGATTGCGTTGGTGGCAGTGAATCTGTTTCTGTTTGCGGTATCGCATCACATCGGCGTGCTCGCATCACCGGCGGGCCAGTTTTTCTTTTCGTATCTGGCGCATATCAATATCTTGCTGGCGCTGTTCAACCTGTTGCCGATTGGCGCGCTCGATGGCCATCACATCCTGCCGTACCTGCTGCCCGCGAATCTCGCACGCCGCTACGCGCTGTTGAACCAGCAATACGGCAACCGGCTGCTATTTCTGCTGGTGATCGTGAACATGCTGGGTGTGCCGGTGTTCCAGTCCTTGTGGAAACTCGGTGATGTGATCTTGCATTACATGCGGTTT
>DAOMGE010000076.1:0-6010 GCA_035430165.1 Pseudomonadales bacterium
ACTTATCCGATGCATGAATCCCTTCACCCTCATGCAAGGAGATAATCGTCGTGTACAAACGCCTCAAAGAAAACAAGAACCTGATCCTGTACTACGGCAGGGAGTACCGCAACCTGCCGATACTGGATCAATGCAATCCCTTCATCGAGCCGTACCTGGCAACCAGCTACCGTGTGCTCCATAGCGCATTGGCTGCCCATTCCACCATCAGTGCATTCCGGTTTGACCTGCATTACCCACGTACTCCCGAGTACATCAATCCGGACTGGATCCATACGAATGCGCCAATACTGTCATTCTTCGACTCGCTCAAACAACAGATACAGTGGGACAGGCACATCAAGCAGAAATACTTTGGTCGTGTTCATCCCACTACGGTGCATTACATCTGGTGTCGGGAAAAGAATGCCGGAACAGTCCTTCCGCATTACCACGGCATGATCCTGCTGAACAAACAGGCCTATCACCAACTGGGTAACTGGAAAAGTGATCATCCCAATCTGGCCAATCGCATGATTACGGCCTGGCAACGCGCAACCTGTCTTCCCCTGGATACAGCGCAGAATTTGGTGCAGTTCTCCCATGGCGAGACTGTTCATTACGCCTCACGGGATGAGCTGTATTCGGTAGGTCGTGTATTCGAGCGAATGAGCTATCTCTGCAAGGCTTACAGCAAGCAATACGTCAATGGCCTGCATATGTTTGGCAACAATCGTAAATGACAGGCTCTCCCCAATAGCAAGGATCACATTACCCAAACGATGTGATCGTTGTCTTCTCTCACCTTTGTTCACCAGGCCGGGTCAGGCAGTGCTGCTGTCGCCTGGCATTTTTTTGGAGATTTGTCATGTATACGCTCTACAACCCAGGCATATTTGACGGCATTGCCCCTGAGAAATATCCACAACTGAAACCGGTCATCGACTGGCTGGAAACGCAAGCCCAAAAAGGCAACGTCCAGGCACAGGCCAATCTGGGTACGGCATTCGCATTGGGCATTGGTGTACCGCTCAATCGTGAAAAAGCGATTGAATGGCTACAAAAGGCCGCTGCAGAAAACCATCCGCTGGCGTGCTTCAACCTGGGCGCTGCTTGTGAAGATCCTTTTTGTCACGCCATGCGCTTTGACCAGGCACGGCAGTTTTACGAGGGTGCCCAGAAAACCGGTTTCTTGCCGGCAGTCCTGCGACTGGCAGAACGTGACATCGACAGCATCGACAGTAACACCCGCAAAAAGGCCTACAAGATCTTCAAGAAGCTGGCAGATCTCGGTAACTCGCCAGCTTTCCGTATCCAGCGAGAAGCCTTGTTCTGGCAAGGCGCCTGCCAGATGTTCAGCCGTGGCACATCACGACGCTGGAAAGCCGGTGAGGAAGCTATCGAACGCGCGGCATTACTGGGTTTCAAACCGGCACAGTATTTTCTGTACGACTACCACGCCTTGCATCACCCCTCTTTTCCTGTCGATTCCACATGGGGCATTACTGGCGTTGCCACGATGATGCCACTGCAGCCAAAACTGTCCGTGATGTATGCCTGGTTTCATTTGCTGCCCGAACGCAGACAGTATCAGGACGAATACACCGTGCGAAACCTGTCGCACTACGACGTTAGCTACGGCAAGCGCTTGCTGGATGAAGTTCAGGAGAACCTGCAACAGGTTGAGATCCTGATGAATGCGCTACGCCGTGAAGAAACCCGATGGGCACGCAAATCCGGGTTGCATGATTTGCTGCCTGAAGCTGAAACCGATAACACACAAACCACTGATGACACGCAAACCGGAGAAACCAAACCATGACTACACAAGACCTGCATGAGGAAGAGGCCATGGCTACACAAGACCTGCACGAAGCACAATCAATGCATCCGACCACAACACCCGCTTCAGAAGCGCGCATTGAACCTATCGACCAGTTTCAGGGGCTTCCACTAGATCGCAATCTGTATCGTCCAGAGAGACTGGGTAGTGTCTTGCGCACGATCGATGCCGCCATGTCATTCGAGACCAGCATGTACGTATCCTGCCTGATACTCACCGTGCCGGCGAGGTATATGACACCCGGCGAGCAGTACGGATGCGACACAATCCTGCTTTTCATGGATCGCTTTAACGGCTGGACGGTGCGTTACCAGAAAAAATACAATCCAGAACAACCCAAGGCGAGAATTCAATATCTGTGGCATCGACTACCGGATAAAGAAAATGGTTTTTGCTATCGCCTCATGCTGATAATGAACCCTGAAGCGTACGCCAATCAGGGGCCTGTCGTAAAAGCAGACAATGTGGATTACCGCGTTCGTAATTGTTGGCGGGAAGTACTGCATTGTTCACAACCCGAAGCGGACAAACTGGTGGCATTTCACTGCATGGCTGATTGCGTGGGCCATGACCGCGAGGCACTGATCCACGTATTCCGACTGGCTTCAGCGTTGTGCCGGGAATCGGATGTAGATCATGGTGTGGGTGCGGACAGATTTTTCAGTAGTCTCTGACGGTTATGTGACGGGGGTGATTCGTTGCCCCCGTTATTGTTTTTCTGCACCGTTGTTCAGTGTTTCGATGAAACCCACAAAACCACGCATAAATTCTCCCAGCAAGGCGCTGGCTGAGGAATCGATCAGCTGCCCTGTTGCGTCAAACGCCGTGTTGGCCTTCGATAACATCATGCCCTTGCCAGTGTAAGTCACCGTGCCGAGTACTTTCAGTGTCGGCAACCAGGCAGTTTGTGCCAACACGGTTCCCCATCCACCCGGTGTTGCACCTGCAATAGCCACAGGACGATTACCAAACACTGCAACACGATCTGCACGCGATAGCCAGTCAAGGGTATTTTTCAATACGCCAGGCACGCCGTTGTTGTACTCCGGCGTGAACAGGATCAATCCATCCGCTGCCACAATGCGCTGTTTTAGAGACAACACGCTCTCCGGAATACCATGTTCCGCTTCCAGATCACCGTCATATAACGGGATACCATGCGGGGTGACCACTTCCACGACGACACCGTCTGGCACCAGCTGACTGGCCGCGCGTGCCAACCAGGTGTTGTAGGAGTCACGACGCAAACTGCCGGATAGCGCAACGATACGTGTCATCAATTCATCTCTCCTCAATACAGGATTTTTTCAGTTCGCCCATGGTAAATTTTCTCTGCCAGATACCGTAGCAAGAAACACCACCACCGAATGTAATGAGCATACTTTGCTATGACACATTGCACCTGCAGTTCCTCTTCCAAACACTTAGCCCATCACAAAAAAAGTACTTTGCAGTCAGTTCTCTACATGCTATACATTGACCAACAAAACTTAAAAAAAATACAAGGAATTACAGCATGGACATCCTCATTCCACTCCGTCGATTCCTCGCCACCAGCTGCCTGCTTTTGAGCTGCGGGTTGCATGCCGCACCGGGTGACTTTGACACCACCTTCAACACTGCTGGCAGTGGCCCGAACAACACAGTGGAATCGGTGGCGCGCCAGACTGACGGCAAGCTTGTGGTAGGCGGCTGGTTCACCCAGGTGAACGGCACCGCACGCAGCGGTATTGCGCGGCTGAACGCCGATGGCAGCCTTGACACCGCATTCAATCCCGGCACTGGCGCGACGGAAGGGTACGTCCGCACGGTGTCCGTGCAAAGCACTGGCAAGATTTTTATTGGCGGTGATTTCTTCTGGGTGAGCGGCACAATGGCACCTGCCCTCGCGCGTTACAACAGTGACGGCAGTGTCGATACAGCTTTCGCCGGACAGGTCGCCAACTCTGTTTCCATAGTCTACAGTTCGGCCGTACAGACCGATGACAAGATTCTCGTCGGCGGCGTACTCGATCTGTCGATCAACCGGCTGAACAGCGATGGTACGGCAGACACGGCTTTCAATACTGCCGTGGGCACAGGCGCTACCAAAACCGGCGATACACCTTACGTCAATGCAATTGCAGTCCAAGGCGATGGCAAGATCCTGGTGGGCGGCAATTTCACCGGCTTCAATGGATACACACGCAACGGGATCGTGCGCTTGCTGTCGACGGGCGCTGTCGATACCACCTTCAATCCCGGCAGCGGAGTTGGTAACACCGGCATGGTGAATACCATGGCCGTGCAGGCAGACGGCAAGGTTCTCGTTGGCGGCAATTTTACTGCCTTCAATGGCATCGCCCGCAGCAATCTCGCACGCCTTAATGCCGATGGCAGCCTCGATACAACTTTTGGTACCGGAACGCTCGACAACGCAATCAAGACGATCGCCGTGCAGGGTGACGGCAAGATCCTCATCGGCGGTTATTTCGGCAGTGTCGGTGGCACAGCCCGCAACACAGTGGCGCGTCTCAACAGCGACGGCACACTCGACAGCACCTTCGTCCCACCCGCCACGTTCACCAACACCAACGGCACCCGACAATTGCTGTTGCAGCCCGATGGCCAGCTTGTTGCAGCCGGCAGTTTTTCCGGCAACTATCTCTCTGCCACGCATTACAATGTGCTGCGCTTTTCTTCTTTCATCCCTGATACCGATGGCGATGGTGTACCCGACAACATCGATGCCTTTCCGCTCAATGCCGAAGCCTCTGTCGATACGGATGGTGACGGCATGCCAGACACCATCAACATCGCAAAAGCACCCGTTGTGTTCACCGAAAACTTCAGCAGCGGTGCCTCAGCAGCCAACGGCTGGAGCTGCACAGGCTGCGCGACATCAACCGATGCACACAGTGCTCCCTCTGCCATAAGACTGTCCGGCAGCCCATCAGCTGCCAAGCTATTGTCACGCACCTTCACGTACACCTCCCCTTTCCGCATCGGCTTCTGGTACAAGCAACCGATGGGAGCCAGCAGTTCACCGCGCGTACAGTTGCGTGACAATGGCTCCAGCTTTGTCCAGCTGAACAATGCCGTGTCCTCGTGGACGTATTACACGTTCGATGTCCCCGCCGGTGGCACTTTAAAACTGGAGTGGTATGTACCCGTCTGCAATGCGGCCGGCGGCTGTGGCATTGATTTCTATCTGGACGATGTCACGGTTCAAACGTCAGCTTTGCAGGAAGACACGGATGACGACAACGATGGCGTGCCGGATACCACAGACGCCTTCCCGCTGAATGCGGCTGCCTCGGTCGACACCGATCACGACGGCCTGCCGGATCGCTGGAATGACACCAACCCCTACGGCTGCAGCGGCGCACAGGCCAGTTGCAATGGCCTGACGCTGGAACCCGATGTTGACGCGGATGGCATACCCAACACCACCGACAATTGCTGGCAGGTCTATAACCCGGATCAACTGGACAGCGACCATGACGGCATCGGTAACGCCTGCACCGGCCCACAAGCCGGTACACTGGATACCGCCTTCAACTTTACCGGCGTGCAAAACCAGATCTCCACCATGCTGGAGCAGGCCGATGGCCGCATCGTACTCGCCGGGGACATCATCCTGCGCAGCGGTGTATCCCTCCACCGCATTATTCGCGTCATGCCTGACGGTTCACCAGACAGCAGCTTCACACCAGGAACAGGCACCAACTCCCTGGTGCTCGATATGGCCGCATTGCCGGATGGAAAATTCTACATTGCCGGACAATTTACCAGCTACAACGGCACAGCACGCAACTACGCGGCGCGACTCAACCGCGATGGCACACTGGATGCCAGCTTTGCCCCCGCAGCCAACGGAAGTATCTATGCCATCGCGTTGCAACCGGATGGCAAATTACTGGTTGCCGGTTCGTTTACGGCCATTGGCGGCACGAGTATCAACCGTGTTGCACGATTGAATGCCGACGGCAGTCTGGACAATACCTTCAATCCGGGCAGCGGCGCCAACAACAGTATCAATACCGTTGTCCTGCAACCGGATGGCAAGCTCGTGATCGGCGGCAGCTTCACCACCGTCAATGGCATAGCACACAGCCAGCTTGCACGCCTCAACAGTGATGGCTCCGTTGACAGCAGTTTTGCGGCTACGGTCACACCCAGCGGCAGCGTGTACAAACTGCGCCTGCA
>DAOMGE010000077.1:0-5675 GCA_035430165.1 Pseudomonadales bacterium
TCACACCACCGGCTACTTCACCTTCGCCATTGAGTTCGGTAATGCCGCGACGCAACTCAGGGCCGATCTGGATGCGTGCGATATCACGCAGGAAAACCGGCGTGCCGTTTTCGCTGACACCCAGGCTGATGGCGCCGAAATCTTCCAATGTTTGTAGGTAACCGCGAAAACGCACGGTGTATTCTGCTTCGGCCAGTTCCAGTGTCGCTGCGCCGGTTTCTCGGTTGGCCGCTTGAATGGCCGCGGTGACGGCAGACAAGGGCAGGCGATAGCGTCGTAGTTTTTCTGGATCTACCTGCACCTGATACTGCTTCACCATGCCGCCGATGCTGGCGACTTCCGCCACATCCGGTACGGTTTTCAGTTCAAGGCGCAGGAACCAGTCCTGCAAGGCGCGCAGCTCACCGAGGTCGTGCTGGCCGCTGCGATCCACCAGTGCATATTCGTACACCCAGCCCACGCCGGTGGCATCCGGCCCCAGTTGCGGCGTGACACCGGCTGGCAGGCGACCGCTGGTTTGATTGAGCGTTTCCAGCACGCGCGAGCGCGCCCAGTAGAGATCGGTCTTGTCATCAAACAGCACGTAGACAAACGAGTCGCCGAAGAAGGAGTAGCCGCGCACGGTTTTGGCACCGGGCACCGACAGCAGCGTAGTGGTCAACGGATAGGTAATCTGGTTTTCGACTGTCTGCACGGCTTGGCCCGGCCATTCGGTGTGCACTATTACCTGCGTGTCGGACAGATCCGGAATAGCGTCCAATGGTGTGTGCAGCACGGCAAAAACGCCACAGGCCGTCAGCAGCACAGAGGCCAGCAATACCAGCAGGCGGTTGTGAATGGACCAGCGAATCAGTGCGGCAATCATGGTTGCGCACCGGTGGTCTGTGTGTCTGCAGCGTGGCTTGTCGTGCCCATGCGGGCCAGGACGCCGGACAGGCTGGCTTCGGAATCGATCAGGAACTGGCCGGATGTCACGACGGTTTCACCGACTTTAAGCCCATCGAGAATTTCCGTAAGCCCGCCCTGTTCGCGGCCGATGCGCACGTTGGCAGGGCGGAAGTAATTGCCTTGTTTCACAATGACCACGGTACGGGTACCGGTGGCAATGACCGCTTCACTGGGGACTGACAACACTGTTTCTTCTTCGCGTGACAGGGTCGCCTGCGCATACATGCCCGGTCGTAGTTTTCCACCGCTGTTTTCCAATTCGACACGCAATTTCAGGCTGCGCGTGGCCACATCCAGCTCCGGGTAAATGTATTGCACGGTACCGGTCAGGGTGGTGCCGGGCTGGCTGTCCGGTTGCAGCAGTACCGTTTGCCCTGTATGGACTTGTGCTGCTTCGCGTTCCGGTATATCGGCGATGAACCAGATGTGCTGGTGGTTGGCCAGCTGCATCAGGCTGCCGCCCTGGGTGATGGCGCTGCCTTCGCGCACGGCAAGATCCATCACATAGCCACTGGCCGGTGCGTACACGCTGATGCGCGGCAGGATCTGGTGTGACTCGGTCAGCTGCGCGATGTCGGCATCAGACATGCCTAGCTTCAGCAGGCGTGCCCGGTTTGCCTGCGCGTTCACGCCAGGTTGCTTCAATGCCAGCAGGTATTCTGCTTGTGCGGTCTGTAGGGTCGGTGCATAGAGGCTGGCAATTTTCTGGCCGCGCTCGACGTGCTCGCCTTCCGCTTTCACCAACAATTGTTCGACATATCCATCCGCGCGAACTGTCACGCTGACACGTTCGGTTTCAGCTTGCATGAAGCGTCCTGAGCCGTGCACGGTTTCATGCCATGGTTGCGCCGAGACTTCTGCCGTGCGCACACCGAGTGTCTGCTGCAGGCTGCTGGATACGGTTACGCTGCCACCGGACACATCCTCCTCTGGTGCATATTTCGGCACCAGTTGCATATCCATGAAAGGCGACTTGCCGGGTTGGTCGAAATGCTTGTCCGGCACCATCGGGTCATACCAGTACAAGACCTTGCGTTCAGCTTCGGCACAAACACTGAATAACAACAGCAGTGTAAAAAAAGTGAAAACTATCGCGCGACACCATGATGTATCGCGATGAAAAACATTCAACGTAATCAATGAAAGCACGGAAAAATCCTCTGACGCATGAAGTCATGCCGATCACGCAATGCAACCGGCAAACGCAAAGCAGACATCAGAGGGTTTTATTCAAGAAAACGGTGCAGGCGCAGCGTAGGCGGGGGATCGACGATGGGATCGTGTGGCGGGAATTGGGTGACGATTCTGGTAGCTGGTGTTGCTGCTACCCAGGTGGGTTGTGGTGTAACTGCCCAGACTGCAACGGTGCCACTGTTATCAAATGCTTTTTCAATGTGGGAGCAATCGGTGTGACAGCTTTTTTCCGACCCTGTCACAGCCTTGGCTGCCTGATGGCAATTCGACATGCCCGCCATGGCTTTGCCTGTGTTGACTGTTGGCACAGACAGACCAGCGGCCAGAGCCATGCCCTGACAGCCCAGAAACAATACCAACCACACAGCCAGCAGGCGTGCGAGGAGGGCGGTACGTTGGCGGGTGCGGCGTGTCATGGGTTTACAGTAACAGAGACAGCCGTCGGGATAAATGCCATTGCCAGTTACCTAGTACCGATTCGCTTTACACTGGATGATGACAGGAACAGGCTTCTTCCTTGGTCACTTGCTCCAGGTTCCGCAGGATGTTGCATTCACCGGTGTTCTTGCTGGCCGTTCAACTGTCGCTCAGGGCGGCAGATAATGACAAATATCTCAATAAACCGATTACAGCAATTCCAGTCTGAAGGGCTTGGCAGCCAGAGCCAGCAGCAGGAAGGCCGCTATGGTAATCAGGGCGCAGCCGGCAAGGGTTGCCGATTATGAAGGGCTGGATGTCTCTGCACCCGGTTATCAGGGGTTGATACATTTGCAGTAAAATGCGGTGGCCATTAAGTGTAAAAAATAATGTGGAAATCATTGTTTACCAGGTGATATGAATGATTGAAGCAAGCTTTTCGCCTTGTAATCTATTCGCAGTTTTTGCGAAATTTAAGGCGGAGTGGCTTGCTCAACATATCGTTTTGCGCAGTGGAATGATTGTCTTGATATTGTTCCTTGGTGGATGTGCAACATCAAACAAACCGGATAGTCAGCTACTAGACCCCCCCATCACAGTCAGCCTGATACAGATCCCTCTGCGGGATCATGATGCCGTGCGAAGTGTTGTTGCCGGGGATCATTTGAAGATAACGCAGAAGGCAGATGACGAAACTGCAAAGGCCATCGTATCTGCACATGCGCAGGTATTGGCAGAGACTACCCGTGCACTAGCAGACCTGCCGGGATGGCGTGTAAACAGTATTCCGCTGGAATTACCCGATCCGTTGTTGGCATTACCTATTCAGAATCGTAAGCAACCTCTTGATCCTGACATGTTGAAGTCGTTACAGATGAAGTCAGGTTCCGACATGCTGTTGCGTATCGGGATATCGGATTATGGTGCAACACCCAAAACATGGCGCAGCGGTGTAATTACATTTGAAGTAGTGACTACCCTTGGTATTGCTGCGATTGCCTATGTCAGACCTGCAACCCGAGCAATTGCAGGGGCCTATCTGGTGCAGGAAGCGGTTGAAGAAACGGCGGAAGCGTATTCTGGGTTCTGGGCGCTGGATCAAGTGTATCGCCCCGTCCGGGTTGAAGCAGAATTGATCGACTTACGGACAGGCAGCACGGTATGGGCTGACAGTGCGACCGGATTTTCTGATCGACGGCTGATGCGGATGTTTACTGCCGTCACTGACGAAGAACGCCAGACCCAGTTGCGCACTGCCCTGCATGACGCCATCCGCAAAGTGATGGAACGTTTTCAGGATCGTTTTTCACCAAAGGAACATCATTGAGAATGGTGCTTGCCATAAACCCGTGTTCCGTTCGGACATCTTCAAACGCCGGACGTCGAAGCAAAATGCAGGTCTTAAATTTGAACTGAGTGATCGAGAGACGATACATGGCATCCAAAGAACACTGGGAACAGGTTTATACCAACAAGTTATCAAACGAAGTCAGCTGGTTTCAGGAACATGCTGCAGTTTCGTTGCGTTTGATTCGGGATGCGGGTACACCCTTGTCGGCATCCATTATCGACATCGGTGGCGGCGCTTCAACGCTGGTGGATGATCTGTTGCAAGAGGGATTTTCTGACATCACCGTGCTGGATCTGTCCGGTAAAGCACTGGCGTCCGCCAAATCAAGGCTGGGCATAAAAGCCGCACAGGTGCATTGGCGTGAGGCCAATGTACTGAATGCCTGTTTGCCCTACCATACCTATGATGTCTGGCATGATCGCGCAGTTTTTCATTTTCTGACTACACGGCAGGAGCGCGAAGCTTATGTGCAAGCTGTCTTGCATGCGGTAAAACCGGGAGGTTTTGTCGTTGTAGCCACGTTTGCCGAAGACGGCCCGACAAAGTGTAGTGGGTTGCCTGTTATGCGCTACGACGAAGCCGGTTTGCATGAGCAGTTTGGTCAGGCATTCGATTTGCTGGGCAGTGAAAGGGAAACACACCACACACCTGCCGGTAATGCGCAGGAATTTGTTTACTGTTTTTTTCGTAAACGGGATCTATAGATCGGCAGAAATCCGGTTTTCTGTTTCAGGATTCAATACGGCAATGAAAGATCAAATGTGGTGTTGCCATTCTCACTACGGGCCACAATGCTGCCGCCGTGGGTCTGGACAATCGAGCGTGTGATATCAACGACGCGCCAGCACTGGCCAAGGCAGATATTGGCATTGCCATGGGTACTGGCCCGATGTTGCCATGAGCAGTGCCCAGGTGACATTGGTCAAGGATGATCTGCGTGGCATCGCCGAAGCTTGTCATCTTTCCACTGCCACCGTGCGCAACATGAAACAGAATTTGTGGTTTGCCTTGTTCTATAACGCGCTGGGTGTGCCGTTGGCGGCAGGATTGCTGTATCCGTTCACTAGCTGGCTGTAATCACCGATGATCGCCGCGTTTGCGATGAGCCTCAGTTCGGTTTCGGTGATTTCAAACCCACTGAGATTGAGAAAATGAGTGTGGCCAAGGTGGCGCTCCCTCTGTAGGCCATGCTTACAGTCAGTTAGATACCACCATAATGAAGTGGGTATATTTTCACTACCCTATCGCCGGCCAAGTGAAATCATCCCCGCTTTGCCGATTTTTGGGGTCATACGGTTCTCCGGGACGGACTCTGTAGGGAATATGAAAGAGGATACCAATGGTACATGGCAACGTGGATGCTGGCTTGCTTGCACAGGTGGACTTGTGCATTTACCTTGAATTCACGCCGGTTTGTCGTCTTTAGCCGGACTCAGCATGTACTCCCGCACCAGCTCCCGAGCGCGGTGCAAGCGACTTTTTATCGCGCCGGATTGTTCGCCCAGCCGTTCTGCAATTTCCGCGATGGTCAATTCTTCGAAATCGCGCAGCAATACCACTTCCAGGTAATGTGCTGGCAAGGATTCGAGTGCATTGGCCAAGTCGATGCGCAGGGCGTTGTCCGGTCGATGTGCCAATTGCTGCTCGATCAGCTCATCTTCCATCGGCTCGTGCCTGAACATCATCCGCTCCAGCTTGCGGCATTCGCGTTTGATGATGGTGAACAGCCAGGAGGAAAACGCCACCGCCGCCTTGAGGCCGGTGA
>DAOMGE010000078.1:0-4564 GCA_035430165.1 Pseudomonadales bacterium
CAGCAAACAACAGGCAAGTATTCGACGGAAAACAGCAAGGTTTGATGAACGAGCAATGGTCAGGTGCATGGACGGTGTCCTTATCCTTTTTGTTTATGCGTTGAGGGTAGCATTCACCCCCCCCTGCAACAAGCTGTGACGGAGGACAGGTAGGCGGGCCGTTCGCCTTCCATGGCTTAGCAAGTCGTCGTTATACTGCGGCCATGTTTATTGAACGTGTCACCCTATCCTTGCAGCAACATGGCGCCATTTTTGCCGTGGTAGGTGGCTATGCCGTTGCCTTTTGAGAAACCTGCCATGAAAGCCGTGCAATATTTCACACCGGAATATCTGGAACGCTGTTCAAAAATGTCGCATGCAGAAATCCTGCAATTTCTTGAAGACTTCCGGCTTATGTTTGCAGCGCAAGCAGCGCCGCAACAAAAAATCGAACCTGCAGCACAATCCATAATGCAGACCAAACCAGATTATCCGCTATAAAAAATAGGCATTTTTGCGATCCGCATTATTCGCGGCTGACAGGCTGATCACAGAAAGCCCGCTTGACCTCAAGGCTGAACCTGACGGTAGGCCCGCCATCATCGGGTGTTGTACAAGCGTGCTTTTCTCGCTGGCGCGGGACAGTCAATGTCTGGTTAAGCGCAAAGTGTTCACCCTTGGTTGTAACAAACCCGAGCCTGTACTGGCCCGGCGCAAGCAAAGCCTTCTGCACGGCCATCTCACTGACGGCCTCTCTGGCATCCAGTTGATAATTCGCCTGCTCACTGCACAGGTACAAGCTGCTGATGTGGAGTTGGGCATCCCGGTTGAACAGCATCACCCGCGCGCCGAGGGAAGACGGCTCGCTCAGCACAAACGCATCCATCGCAACGAAAGATTGTCCCTCCATGCCACAGCGGGGCAATGTCCTGGGAGGCTGGTGTTGATGCAGAATGGTTCTGCTCTCGCGATACGGATTATACAAACCCTTATCAATCGCCCAGAACAGGATCTGATCGGAATACGGCGCCACACCGATAATACCCAGTGAGTCATACGATCCATCGGCAGCCCAACGCGATATTCTTTCCTGCGCGGTGGAGGACAAGTCCTCAATCTGTGGCAAAAAACGAATATACCCGCTAACTGTCGCTGCCAGGGCAAGGATCACCGCCCCGATGCTGACCCGGGAACAGGGATATAACTGCATGTAACCGATCAGGATCAGACTGAGTAAAATCGCCTGGTAGTGCTTGTAACGCGAGATGTAAGCGATGGATTCCTGCATGTACAGATAACGCCCGACACAGCACGCCACCATCAATGCATACATAAATCCCAATGCACTCGACAGCAAATAAAAATACTCCCTGTCCCGCTGCCAGCACCGCCACAACAAATAGACACTGGCCACTATCCACCACACACCCACCACAGCGCCTGCCCACAAGGGATCACCATCTGCAAACGGAAAGCCGCCGATAAATGCAAAACCGAGGAGTGTGAAACGGCCTGGATTATTAACAATCACCCGCAAGGTATCCTCGCGGCTGTACTCGACAGTCTGCAAGTAATCCGAATACGTCACAAAAAAAACCATACTGGCCAGCAGAAAAAATACGCCCCAGATTTTTTTCTGTTGCATCGGCCTGTTACTGCTCAAGGCATAAAAAGTGGTAAATAACAGATTGAGAAAACCCATCAGCCCCACAGTGACAATCAGCACATTCAGCACCATGGCAAGCAGCAATGTGTTTGTGGTTTGCTGTTTGAGCAACAGGAAAACGGCAAAAAACAGCACGACAAACGAAACCATGCTGATTGAATTCATGGTGGAGTAACTTCCCATCCACGCGCCCATGCTGAGCAACAGCGCAAACGGGACAATATGCGCAGGCGTTATAGCATTCGTGGTTGACGTTTGCTGTCGCTGTGGCAGTTGACCGACAATCCAGGCCAACAGGAGGTAAATGACCAAGCCCGCCATGCTCATCCGGAAGAAATTCAACTGCCCGAACGTGTAGTAGTAAGCCAGGTAAATCAGGCGCCCCGGTAGCGTGCGATGCTCGGTGTAACGCCACAACAAGGTCGAAAATTTATCGAGGAAGCCATCGGCTTCAAGATACGTTTTGAAGAAATAGAGAATATCGTAGTAGTCATCCCACAACGGAATATCCGTGACGTAACGATACAGCACCACAAAATACGACACTGCTAACACAGCGCAAACAGCTGCTGATGCAATATTCAGCTTTCGGGAATTTTCCTCGATACGTAAATCCGGGCGCATGCAATGCGTCACTACGGTAAGGATCGTGATTCGTGCACGGAGCTGCCTTTGTAAGGGGCATTGAGTGGCAACGGAGTAAATGGCGGCGATGTATCAAGCGTCAAACCGTTGCACGTCATTGCTGCCGGCGAACAACCGTAAGGATTCAATGGCAACCACGCATCCGGCAGTCCATCAGCATCGGCATCTACGGCAGCCACAGGATTGTCGGCAAATAGATCGGCTGCATCCTCAATACCGTCGTGATCGCGATCCCCCGAATTGATGAACGCCAGGCGCCCTACCGAGACTCCATTGTAGATATACAGTTTTCCACCAATGGCAATTCTTCCATCTGCCGTAATGGCCATCGCATACACAGAGGCATTGGCGCCTGTACCGGGATTGAAATCGGGATCGAGCGTACCGTCGGCATTCAGGCGCGCAATACGGTTGCGAGCAATACCGTTAACACTGGTGAAATTCCCGGCCAGAACCAGCTTGCCATCTGCCTGCACCACCAGCGCATCCACTTCGTCGTTCACAGATGGATTGAACGTGGCGTCGAGCGAACCGTCCGGATTGACGCGCACCAGGCGATTATGAGCGATCGCATTGAATGTGGTGAAGCTTCCGCCGATGACTTCCTGGCCATTTTTTTGTAATGCCAGTGCATAAACGGAATTATTTGGGTTAGTTGCATTACCAGTATTGAACGCGGTGTCTCGTGTTCCATCAGGATTCTGCCGATAGTTGGAACTGGCGACACTGGCGCTGATAATCTTGCCATCTGGCTGAATTGCTATCGCCAGCGGACTACCCGAGAGCAGCGAAGCAAAACCGCCATCTAGTGACCCATCAGCGTTATATCGATAACCCTTGGCTAATACTTTGTCATCAGACTGGAGAGCGAGTGCATACACGGTCTGATTGGGAAATGGATCAAAAACTCTGTCAAGCACACCCGTCGGTTTGAAACGCGCAAGATTGACCGATGCAGTGCCACTCACATTCAGGAAACTGCCACCGGCAACAACGGTGCCATCTTTTTTTGTGGCCAGCGCATAGACAAAATTGTCAGGGCCAGCGCCGACATTGAACGTTGTGTCGAGCGCGCCATCCGCATTGATGCGTGCCACTCGATTGGCTGACACGCCATTGAAACTTGTAAACCCACCGCCAATAACAACTTGCCCTGTTGGCAAGGCCGAAATCGCCCCAATGGTGGCATTGGCACCTGTGTTCGGATAAAACGCCTTGTCCAGCTTGCCGGGGCCATCTGGATCACAAATATTGCCAACACCATCGCCATCATCATCCTGTTGGCCTGGATTAAAATCCTGCGGGCAGTTATCAAGGAAATTGGCCACACCATCCAGATCATTGTCATACGCCAGATCACACGCGTCACCCACACCATTGTGATCCGAATCTTTCTGATCCGGGTTCGCCGCCAACGGACAATTGTCAGCAACATCCGTTACTCCGTCGTTGTCATCGTCGGGATCGCAGGCATCACCCAGACCATCACCATCGAAATCTTTCTGATCTGCATTGGCCAGCAACGGACAGTTATCGACGTTATTCAACACACCGTCGTTGTCACTGTCACACGCATCACCTGTTCCGTCGCTATTCGAATCCAGCTGATCCGGATTCACAACCAGAGGACAATTATCCGTCGCATTGGCAACACCATCATTATCATTGTCGTTATCAGAAACCAGACTTGTTTCATATATCAGCAGGTTGCTAAATTTTGGCGCACAACCGTCAAACCCCGAGGTATCCGGGCAATATGCCTGAATTGCAATGAGATGTGCACCGGGAGAGATTATTGTACTTGCCTGTTTTGATGTGCTGCCACTACTGAACGTTATCTGACAAACACCATCCACTTTCAAGCAACGATCGTTGCGTATAAACCCACCGTATGTGAGTTCAAGACGGGCTCCATTGGGCACAGAAAACTGTTTTGACAATGTGCCGCCCACTGCGCTACGCGTCTGTCGTACGTAGCCAGCCTGATCAAGGCTACAGGACCAATAGGCGCCGCCGGAGCTGGCTGCAGTCCAGCCATTCTCGCAACCATTTCCGGATGAAAAGGCGTTGATGTAAGTTGGTGTCGTCAGCTTGCTGTAATCAATGCTGTCCGGCATGCCATCGCCATCGGTATCGGTTGTCGCTTCCGGGTTGTCTGGAAACGCATCAATGCTGTCATCCACGCCATCACCATCGGTATCGACAGCCCATGCATGCAACGGCAATGCGCAGCTGACGAGCAACAGACACAGTGCAAACAGTTTGCGGATCAGG
>DAOMGE010000079.1:0-4248 GCA_035430165.1 Pseudomonadales bacterium
AAAACCGGCGAAGGTGAAAGCCTTCCGTGGGTTCAAATCCCACCTCCTCCGCCATACACCATTCCATAGCAGTCTGTGGAAGTACTGGAACCAGCTTGATTGCTGGTTTTTTTTCGTCCCTAAAGGGGACAGAGACAGTTGATAATCACTCTGACCAGCTGAGCTTTCACTAAATGGATTTTTAATTTAGTGGCATCCTGATTTTCTCACTAAAAATTTCGCCGGGTTTGGCAGAATGATTCTCAACTGTCTCTGACCCCTTTTCTCCAAAGGTGAATCCACACTGATTCCAGACGTGACAGGCGATTTTTGTCCAGCCTGTGACGAATCCATCCTGGATGCAGCAGAATCCCGGCGAACCATGGAGTGGATGCAGGAATTCAACAAGCAGGTAAATGCCTCCATCGTGGATCCTGGTTTCATTACCAAAGTACGCAAGAAGCTGGCGCTGGATCAACGTGAAGCAGCAGAAATTTTTGGTGGTGGCGTGAATGCCTTTTCCTGCTATGAGAATAGCAAGACACATCCGCCGTTAGCGTTGGTCAAAGTGCTCAAAGTGCTGGACCGTCACCCTGAGTTACTGAATGAAATACGGACTGTTTAATAATCAGCCCGCACGCTTATGATAGGTAGCCAATATACATCAAGTTGAAGAGATAAAAAAACCAGCTGGGCATTCCAGCTGGATAGATTGAGAAGCGCATGAAATGCCCTACTGATTCATAAGCTGCTTGATCGCTGGCAATTCCAACGCGCTGTTTCTTTTGGCGTCCGCTGGCTCTAAATAATCGCGAAGCGAAATAAACTGACACGCATCATTGACTTCAAGAACACCCATTCCGGTTTGCAAGGTGCGTTCTCCCGTCTTCTTGTTCAGCCAGACGATAGCAAATTCATTGAGAATCAATCTGTCATTGACTGCGAAAGATCGCGTCTCCATGTGCAATGCTTTCAGCATTGACCAGGCAAATGTCAGGGTGTCACGGATATTCTTGGAACCCGAGAATCGCATCGAGCCCATTTCAATAATGCAGCCCTCTTCTGACCAGAGCTTCATATACGCATCCAGATCGGCTGCCATGAAAGCGTTATCCCGTGCCAGTAATAAATCTTTTGCCATTGCATCTGTTAATTTCATTTTCTACCTCGTCAGTATGTGAAATGAGGAAACTCCTCAGGTTGCCAGATTCAGCAAGCGCCCCGCCAGGGCGGGAGCCAACCGGTATAAAAAAATGATCAGCTTGTTATAGGGAGGAAACACGATATAGCCGTTATTGGCAGCTACGCCGCGCAGGATGGCGTTTGCTGCCTGCTCCGGTGAAATCTTGCGAAGGGGAACACGCTTGATACTCGAAACGTAGTCATAGTCATTGACGATTGTTGCGCTGGAAAAAATCCCCGTATCCACCAGTCCGGGCAATACCACACTGACCTGTATATTGCGGCTCCTTGCCTCTTCCCGCAGGGATGTGGACAGGCCCACCACGGCATGTTTGGTCGTGGCATAAGGAATGGATCGCGCGACCGGTGCTACCCCGGCAGTCGATGCTGTATTGATGATATGGCCGTGGCCTTGCTCACACATGATGGCATAAGCGTGTTGCGTGCCATGGATCACGCCCCACAGGTTGATATCAATAATGCGCCGCCAGGTTTGCGAATCCATGTGCTCGAAATGCCCGCTGGTGACAATGCCGGCATTGTTGAATACAAAGTCCAGTGAATGGCATTCCGCGACGACTCGCCCGAGCAGATTTTTCACAGCGGTTTCATTGGTTACATCCAGTTTGACAGTCACCAACTTGCCAGCCTTGTTACCAGTTTGCTGTAACTGCTTTTGCAGTTGCTGCAAGCCTGCTTCATAGCGGTCGACGGCATAGACCACAGCACCGCGCGCCACCAGCGCACGCGCAAGGGCGTGGCCGATCCCGGATGCGGCACCGGTCACAACAGTGGATTTACCGGAAAAGGTATTCATGGAAACGTTTACATATATCCCAGTTCTTTCAGCTGCATCTGCATGTCATCCCAGTTCCAGTACGCGCTCATTTCACAAATTTTCCCCTGGTCATTGAGTTTGTAGATGGCGATCATTTCCATTTTGGTCTGGCCCTTGCCAAGATTGTTAAAAGCTGTCTGGTGTACCGCAACGGAACGGTCACCACTGGTGATGCGTTTATGCACGGGGATGGTCAAATTTGATGGGCCAATAATGTCATCCCAGAATTTTGCAATGGCAGCCTTGCCACGATGCCCTTCACCTGACGGATCAAAAGGGGAAACGCCTACCGGGTCGCGCACTACGGCATCGTCGGCATACAGTGCCAGCCAGCTTTCGCGATCACCTTTCATCGCAAAGGTGATGGAATTGATGTTGGCCTGGATAGCTGGATGGTTGCTGGATTCAGTCATGGGAAGTTCTCCTGTTAACGTTAAGATTTGCGGGCAGCGGCCACGCCGGCCCGCCTGCCAAAAAAGGTGGATTCACCGATACACGTGCCACTGGAATACCCGTTGGCATCCTGTGCGATATTCGATGCGCAGGCACCGGCGGCATACAGCCCGGGAATGGGTTGCTGGTTGGCATCAAGCACTTCGGCATCGACTGTTGTTGCCAGTCCACCCAGGGTGAAACCGATGTAGAACGCCTTCCCAAACGAGCATTCAAACGCCGCGTAGGGTGGATGCGTGAGTGGTTGCAGCCAATCCTTGTATTTGTGGAAGCTGGGATCTTCGTGGTTGGCGGTATGGTGATTGTAATCTGCCATCGTTTTTTGCAATGCGCCTTCCGGCAATTGCAAACCGGCTTCCATTTCTGCGATGGTTTCCCAGCCATCGATCATCTGCTGGCCCACCAGTTCCGGCCGCGCAAAACATTCGTTATCGACAATCAAATACACCGTGCCATCCGGCTGATCCATGCAGAATTTTGCTGTTCGCGAATGGTAGGAATCTTCGGCGACAAAACGTTCGCCATTTTTATTCACCAGAATGCCATTCAACAATTTTTCTGGCGGATAAATGGGCGACGTGAGGAAACAACCATCCATGTGTTGAGCGACACCACCTGCAGCAAGACCAAGCAGAATGCCACTGCCATCGTCATTCGGGTTGCCTTGCTTGTAGATGCGCTTGTGGGCAAGTCGCGGGCAGTATTGCGCCAGCATTTCCTTGTTCATCGCAAAACCGCCGGCTGCAATCACCACACCTTTGCGCGCTTTCACAAACCGGATGTCATCAAACTGTTTGTAACGCACGCCGATCACGCGGCCATTTTCAATCACCAGATTTTTCACGCCAGCATCGCAGGTGATACGCACACCCGATGTTTTCGCCTTGGCTATCAGCTTTTCCATCAGCAAGGCGCCGCCGTTATCGCCTTCACGCGCGACTTTATGGCCGCGCGGCGCAGGGGCTGCCTGTTCACGATACGGCCAGACCTTTTCATTGCCCGTCCAGATCAGGCATTCATCGGTGGGCTGGTAGACATTCTTGTACGGGTAATACGTCCGGTTGAACGGCACACCCTGCGCTTCGAGCCAGTTGAAATGGTTTACGCTTTCATTGCAGTACAAGCGGATTTTTGCTTCGTCCGGCTCCGGCGTCACGGCCATGTAATAGTTGAACATCGCTTCCGCACTGTCGGCAAAACCTGTTGCCAGTTGGACTGGCGTGCCGCCGCCGGCGTAAACATGCCCGGCCGACATCGCCGTTGTGCCACCACCGCCACTGGCGCGCTCGATCACCAGCACATCGGCACCGGCCTGTTTCGCTTCAATGGCTGCAGATGCGCCCGCAGCACCGAGGCCGATGACAATCACATCCGCGTCATCATCCCAATGCATGACGTTTTCAGCCGGTATTATTTCAAAGTTTTCCATGCTTACAGGCCCTTCAGATCCATCGCGCGGATCGGTTTGCTGCCATCCCAGTTGCGCGCTTCTTCCATGCTTTTTTGCCAGAAATTTTCCAGGTCATCCGTCACCGCGAGAAACTCGAAAAAGTGCTCCGGCATCGCCGGGTCCTGGAAGTAGGCATAGCGGCCGATCATCGCGTCAATCGTGCAGATGATCTCGAAACCGGCATCCTTTGCTTTCTGCAAATCCGCATCGATGTCACGCGAGCCGTAGGCAAGGTGATGCAGCCCCATGCGGCCCTCGCGGAAATACTGCAAATACGGCGAGGGCGCATCGTTGGTCTGCTGGATCAGCTCGATCTGCACATTGCCGCGATAGGCGATGCCCACAT
>DAOMGE010000080.1:0-3794 GCA_035430165.1 Pseudomonadales bacterium
ATGAGAGAAGCAGTCATCGTATCCACCGCTCGTACCGCACTGGCAAAATCATTTCGCGGTTCCTTCAATGAAACTGAAGCGCCGGCGATGGCGGGTCACGTAGTGCGCGCTGCAGTTGCGCGAGCCGGTATCGATCCGGCATCGGTCGATGATTGTATTTTCGGTGCCGCCGCACAACAGGGCACGCAGGCGTATTGCCTCGGCCGTCTCGCCGCGATTGCTGGCGGTTTGCCGGTGACGGTTGCCGGTATGGCCATGGAGCGCCAGTGCTCTTCCGGTTTGATGACAATTGCTGCCGCAGCAAAAGCGATCATGTGCAACGAAATCGATATCGCCGTTGCTGGCGGTGTGGAATCGATTTCACTGACACAGAACAAGCACAAGAACACGTTCCGCTCACAATCGGAAGTCGTAAAAGCACTGGATGCCGCCGCTTACATCCCGATGCTGGAAACCGGAGAAATTGTGGCCGAGCGTTACAACATCAGTCGCGCTGCGCAAGACGAGTACAGCTACCAGAGCCAGATGCGCACGGCTGCTGCGCAAGCCGCCGGTATTTTTGAAAATGAAATCGTGCCGATGACCACCACGATGTCGGTTTTCAACAAAGACACCAAGGAAACCACGTTCAAGGAAGTGACGTGTGTGAAAGATGAATGCAATCGCGCCGACACCACACTTGAAGGCTTGCAAAAACTCGAGCCGGTCTGGAAAGACGGGCAGTGGGTACAGCAAGGTAAATACGTGACGGCAGGTAACTCGTCACAGTTGTCAGACGGTGCGTCTGCCTGCGTGGTGATGGACAGCAAACTGGCCGAGAAAAAAGGCCTGCAGCCACTCGGTGCGTATCGCGGTGTGGCAGTAGCGGGTTGCAACTCGGATGAGATGGGCATCGGCCCGGTATTCGCTGTACCCAAGCTGCTGGATCGCGCCGGCCTGAAAATGAGCGACATCGGTTTGTGGGAATTGAATGAAGCCTTTGCCTCGCAAGTCATTTATTGCCGCGACACACTCGGCATCCCGAATGACATCATGAACGTCAACGGCGGTGCGATTTCCATCGGCCATCCTTTCGGTATGAGTGGTGCGCGCATGGTCGGTCACGCCTTGCTGGAAGGTAAGCGCCGTGGCGTGAAATATGTGGTGGTGACCATGTGTATCGGCGGTGGCCAGGGCGCTGCTGGCTTGTTTGAAGTTTTCTGACGCAGCACTATCGAGACTGCACTGATGCAACTGAATACCACTGAAGAATTGATCGCCGATATTCGCGCGGGAAAAATGGTCATCCTCATGGATGACGAAGACCGCGAGAATGAAGGAGACATCATCATGGCGGCGGAACACTGTGGTGCCGAACACATCAATTTCATGGCGCGACATGCACGTGGACTGATCTGTATGCCGATGTCGCGCGATCGTTGTGAACGGCTCGGCCTGTCGTTGATGGTGCAAAAAAATGCGTCCGGTTTCGGTACAAAATTTACCGTGTCGATCGAAGCGGCGACGGGCGTAACGACCGGAATTTCTGCGGCCGATCGCGCACGCACCGTGCAAGTGGCGGCGGCAAAAAATGCGCAGGCTGCCGATATTGTTCAGCCTGGCCATATTTTTCCGTTGATCGCTGAGCCGGGCGGCGTGTTGAGCCGCACCGGTCACACGGAAGCCGCCTGTGATCTGGCGCGCCTCGCGGGTTTGACGTCGGCGGGTGTCATTTGTGAAATCATGAACGAAGACGGCACCATGTCGCGTCGTCCGGATCTCGAAGTGTTTGCAAAAGCACATGATCTGAAAATCGGCACGATTGCTGACCTGATCCACTACCGTCTCGTCAACGAGCGCACGGTGGAGGTGGCGGGGCGCGCGCCGATCGAAACCGATTACGGTACGTTTGATCTGGTGACGTTCAGCAACAAGGTCGACAATGAATTCCACTATGCGCTGGTAAAAGGCGAGATCACGCCGGATGCGCCGACACTGGTGCGCGTGCATCTTGCCACGGCGATGCGCGATCTGTTTTGCGCACAGCCGCCCGGTATGAAAATCTGGAATACCCGCCGTTGTCTCGAGCGCATTGCGCAAGAAGGCAAAGGCGTACTGGTGTTGATTCACCAGAATGAAAGCGCGCAGGATTTGCACGATAGCGCACTGACGATGCTCGGTAAAAAACCGCTGCAGAATACTGCGACCAGCCCCAATGTTTACAAGACGGTGGGCGTTGGCGGCCAGATCCTGCGTGAACTGGGTGTCGGCAAGATGCGTGTACTCGGCCAGCCGCTACGTTATCGCGCTATCTCCGGTTACGATCTTGAAGTAGTCGAACATATTGCCTGCGAATAAATTTTTTATTTACCTGATTATTCAATTGACCCGAAGACAGAGACGGAGAAAATCATGAGTTCAACCCCTGCCAAACCTGCCCCGCTTGCCGGCCTGCGCGTACTGGATTTTTCTATCCTGGGCCCCGGCGCCACCGCGCACCATTTCGCTGAACTGGGCGCAGATGTCATCAAGATTGAAGTGCCTGGCGGCGACTATGTGCGTGTGATGACATGGCCGATCGTGGAAGGGATTTCGCTGCTGCACTGGCATATTGCACGCGGCAAGAAATCCATTGAACTCGATCTGAAAACAGCGGAAGGCCGGGAGATTTTCCTGGAGCTGGCGAAGGACGCCGACATCGTGATTGAGGCGATGAAGCCGGGCACGCTGGATCGTCTGGGCCTGAGCTACGAAGACCTGAAAAAAGTGAATCCGAAAATTGTGTTTTGTTGCGTGTCCGGTTACGGCATGACCGGCCCTTACGAAAACATGCCATCACACGGTGTGGCCTACGACACGTGGGCGGGTTGTGTGGAGCCGGCGCGTGAAGCAGACGGCATGGTGTATTTGCCAGCGCATCCTTCCATCGGCATGCACGCCGGTCCATTACTCGGGGCGTTCGCTGCGCTTGCGGCGGTAATGCGTGCACGGGAAACCGGTGAAGGCGCATTTCTTGAAATTGGCCAGTCAGACGGCGCGGCGTACATGGACTGGTATCGCATCGAAAGTTATAAAGCGTACCAACGTCCGCAGTCGGAAGTGACGGGCAACGCGGCGGATGATTTCCGTCGACGCCCGGTGGGTACAGCCGGTTTGCGTGAAGGTGTGCGCTACCAGGCATACGAGTGTAAGGATGGTTATGTCTTGTTCATGGCATCCGAACAGTCGTTCTGGAAAAATTTCTGTGAAGGCGTTGGCCGCATGGATATGTTTGAAAAATGGCCGGGCAAAAAACTGGCCGACCATGCACCGGGCAACAAGGAAATGCAACGCGAGTTGACCGAAATTTTCAAAACCAAAACCATCAAGGAATGGATGGATTGGGGTGTGAAAGTCAACACGCCGATTGCACCGGTCTACAACTCCGAAACCGTGATGGAAGATGAACACTTCAAGGCGCGTTTCAAATGGTACCCGCATGAAACACACGGTGCCGATATGATGAGTTATCCCGTGCATTTCGTTAACGAGGAGCTGCCCGTGCCCACCAAGGCGCCGACACCGGGCCAGCACCGCGATGAAATCCTCAAGCGCTGCCTGCATTATGATGATGCAAAGATAGCTGCCCTCGAAGCGAAAGGTACATTTGGCGTGAAGAAATAAGTTGTTGCAGGACAGCAGGCCGGATCCCCTCATGAAGCCATTGCCAGCAAGCAACTCGCCGCCGTCTTCTTTCAAGACCTATCTGCGGTTGCTGGGTTATATGAAGGATCTGGTGCTGCTGTTTATCGTCAGCATTGTCGGCTTCGGTATTT
>DAOMGE010000081.1:0-3246 GCA_035430165.1 Pseudomonadales bacterium
GCAGCATGGCTGGCGCATTTACCGCGTGGCTCTATTTGCTGTTGCTGGGCGTGCTGATGTGTGTTCTTGCCTACTGGTTGATGAGAAAACGCTGGTTGATGTGAGGATTTTTTCTGCGGGTTCTCAGCGTTTCCTGAATCGATACGTCAGCACATCCGCATGGAAAAACCAGCCGGCCAGCATTGCTGGCAGGAATAGCCAGGTTTCACGGTTTGGTGAGGCCAATAGCGCTATGGCAGGACCCGGGCAGTAACCGCTGATACCCCAGCCGATACCAAATAAAACCGAGCCGATGATCAACGGGCTGTCGATTTTTATTTTTTCGGGCAGGTGAAAAAAACTGCCGAATACTGGCGATGATTTTTTTAGCAGGATACGAAAGCCGATAGCAGAAACACCAACGGCGCTGCCCAGAACCAACACGAGGCTGGCATCCCATGCGCCGGTAACGTCGAGAAATGCCAGCACCTTGGCGGGATCTGTCATGCCGGCAATCGCCAGCCCCAGGCCAAACAACAAACCACTGGCAAATGCCGACAGGTTTTTTTTCAGGTTTGCGCCCATGTCAAATCCATCCAATAACGTGGCGCACCACATAAGTCGTGATGATGCCTGTCAGCAGGAACGTCAGTGTGGCGGTGAACGAACGCAGTGAAAGGCGTGCCAGTCCACACACGCCGTGGCCACTGGTGCAGCCGTTGGCGAGCGATGTGCCGAATCCTACAAGAAAGCCTGCCAACACCAGCAGCCACGCAGGAAATTGCGGGCGAGCCACGGGTTCATGTCCACCTGTTGTGTAATAGACTGCAGCGCCGCCGACAAGACCGAGCAGGAAGAAAATGCGCCAGCTGATATTGTCGCGTTGTAACAACAGGAGTCGGCCAGCAATGGAACTTATGCCGGCCAGGCGACCGTTCAGCCACAGCAACAGGATACTGGACAAACCAATAAGCAGGCCGCCCGAAAGAGCGGCCAGGGGTGTGAAGTTATGCATGGGAATGTGCGTCGCTTTCCTTACAATTTCAGTGCATAGGATACGCCGAGTATATCTTCTTCAAGATGCACATCCGCTTCACCACCGCCAAACGGTGCAGGAATTGAATTGCGACCATGCACGGTTTTCTGGGGTGCATGCACGTAGGCGGCACTCAACTCGCCTTCGCCAATTTTCCAGGTGGCGCCAACGGTATAGTGTTCTTGTACAACGCCGGGAGCGAGAATGTTGAAAAATGTCTGGTCTTTTGGCACGGGTTGATCAGAGTGGGTGTAGCCTGTGCGCAGGGTAACGCTGTCATTCAGTGCGTAACTCGCGCCGATCTTGTACACGTTGATATCTTCCCAGCCAAACCCTGGCCCATGCTTGCTGCCGAGTGGATTTCCCGCAAACAGGTTAGAGAGCGGCTGGCCAACGGAATCAACCTGGCTGTACAGGATTCGTTGGTAATCCGATGCCAGCGTCAGTGCCGGTGTGGCGCGCCACGCAATGCCTGCGCCATAGTTTCCCGGTATATCGAAGCCACCTTTTTCGGCAAACAGGCCTTTGTATTTATCGAAGCCACTGGTCTGGATGCGCGACGCCCAGGTAGCGCCGAGCGTGATGTCGTCGCTGATGTCACCCGTCCAGCCGAGGCGCAAACCGGCACCGGTTGCTGTGTCAACGCCGCGATTGGTCAGGTTGGCTGGAGAGGAAGAAGATCCTGCAAAGGCGCTGAGGCCTTTTGCCTGGAAACGCTGGTAGGCGAGATTGAGGCCGACACCGATGGCATTGTTGTCATCCAGTTTGTAAGCGTAGGACGGCGTGACAAACAACTGTTCAAGATTGACGCCTGCCTTTCCTGCGCTGCCGAATGCAGCATAAGGATTTCTCTTGTAATCGGTGTTCATGCCACCATTGCCATACACGGCTACACCGTATGCACTTTTGTCAGACAGTTGCTGTGTGTAACCAAAATCAGGAATGATAAACGTGCTGGTGTCGTTGCCTTCGTACTTTCCATTCGCACCGGGCACCGGGCTGCCAGAAATTTCTGCGCCGCGTTGTGGCCTGAAAAGGCTCACGCCAACATCCAGACGGTTGCCGACGCGTGCCGTTCCGGCAGGATTGCTGGCAGCGGCCAGGGCATCTTGCGGCAAGGCAATGCCGATACCGCCGATGCCTTGCGATTTCACGCCGTAACCGTTGGAAAAGTAACCGTCCGTGGCAGAAGCCTCATGGCTGGCGGTGGCTGCCAGCACAAAAACAGAAGCCAGTACTGTGTACTGCCATACTGTTTTTTTGTTGAAGGTTTTAATGAAAGTCCGACCAGGTTTTTTCACGCCTTGTATCCCCCGTTACATGAATGCATCAGTTGTGTCATTGTTGACAGTGGGCGCACTGTACGGGTTGTACTGCTTCAGCCAAACCAAATAAAAAAGATTTCTATGTGAAAAAAAAGGATTTGGCGGGTGGTTTCTCTTGTGCGACATAAGCTAAGAAGAAAACGATATTTTTCTTGTTGCCAATCACAAGCTAGCATCCGTGCTACTGAATTCTGTTCATCAATGGAGTGGGGGGAAATATGAGCACAATCCTTATCGTACCCGGTTTGAACGGCAGCGGTGAGCATCACTGGCAAACACACTGGGAAAGACACTTGCCTGATACAGTGCGCGTGCAACAGGATGACTGGAGTCACCCTGATCTCGATCAGTGGGCAGCGAATGTGGTGGAAACAGCGGCTGACAGAAAAAATATCTGGATTGTCGCCCACAGTTTTGGCGTACTGGCAGCGGTGCATGCACTGCAACACATCAGCACACAAGTGGAGGGTGTTTTTCTCGTGGCGCCGGCAGATCCACATAAATTTCGTGTGCAACATCAGTTGACGCAACAACCCTTGCCTGTCACCGGCGCGCTGGTGGCAAGTCATTCCGATCCGTGGTTGTCATGGCAGGATGCACAGCAGCTGGCGGATGACTGGTACCTGCCGGTACTGGATGCCGGTGATGCCGGACACATCAACGTGGCTTCCGGGCATTTTGTCTGGCAACAGGGGTTGATATGGTTTGAATCCCTGCGCCGCACCCGCCTGGCAATCACGCATGAATTATCCATCGTGGGTGAGCATTTCCTGAATGTCGACCAGTCCTGGCCTGGTGTTGCGGCTGCGGAAAGTTTCAGGTTGGCGCTATAAGCGGATCACATCAAACGCGATCACATCAACGCCACCGCCTTGATTTGTGCATAGACAGGCATGCCTGCTCGTA
>DAOMGE010000082.1:0-3138 GCA_035430165.1 Pseudomonadales bacterium
TTGGCCAGGCCGATTGCGCGCAACCCGCACTGGAAATGCACCAGACGCTGGGCGATCCGTTGAGTGTTGGCCAACGGTAGGAGTGTGTGTCGGGCTCCGTGTGGTTATTTATTAATACAGCGTGTCATCAGCAAGCTGTTCTGGCGTCATGTGCGTAATCATGTACTGGATTTTTTGCATATGTGCTTGGCCAGCAGCGCGATCAGCGTCGCTGAACATGGTTGAAAAATCGTTCAGATTGCGTTTGGCAATTTCCGCGCCGTTCTGCATGGCTAGCAACAGCCAGGCATAGGCCCGGACGCGGTCGGGCGGTGTGGTTTCAATGCCGTGCTTCAGCATGGCGCCAACGTTATTCTGGCTCAGTGCTACACCGTTTTTGGCGCCGTGCAGGTAAATGGTAAATGCTTTTTGAGGATCCGCTGCAATTGTTCCGCAACCATTCTGATAAAGGTAGCCTAAATCGGGATAAGCTCTTTCAAAGTCGTTGGTCGAGATACTTTCCTCAAGCAGTTTAAGAGCTTTCTCGCAATCTTGTGTAACGCCGATGGCATTTCGGTAGCGGGTGGCTAGTTTCCACAGGTTAAAGCCGTCCAATGAATTATTGCTGCGATTACATTGCACAGCTTTTTCGTAATATTGGGTCGCCAGTGTCTTGTCGACTGGAACGCCCCAGCTGTTATCGTAGGCATCACCCAGGCGCACCATGGCAGAACATTCTCCGCCTTCGAGCCCCTTCATCCAGAATTGCACGGCCAGTGCCTTGTCGATTGGAAAACCATCCCCGTTCGCGTGAGCACTCCCCAGCAGGACATCGGCAAATGTATAGCCCTTGTCGGCAGCCTGCTGCCAGTATTGGTGCGCCAGTTCCTTGTTGACAGGTACACCTTCGCCTGCTGAATAGGCCGAGCCCAAATCGGAAAGGGATTCCGGATCGCCGAGCGCAGCGGCTTTTTTCAAGTACTGAAAATATTTTTCCTGATCCGCAGGAACTGTGCAGTTGCATCTGTACTGGTAGGCTAATTGTTTGGACCATTCGACTCTCATGGTCACGCTGAGCGGTATGGCAGTGTGTCCTGTTACATACAGTTCGCCCAGATTGCGATAGGCGTGCGGATCACCTTGTCCGGCTGCGATAGCAAAATAGTCAATGGCTTTCGTGAGATCGGTTTGTCCGGCTTCGCCTGTTTTATACATCAGTCCCAGATTGTTTGTTGCCCAAGCGTGCCCCTGTTTCATTGCCAGCGTATAGAATGAAACTGCGCGTGGCAGATTCTTTTCCTTGCTTTCGAGGTGGAAGTAACGTCCCAGGCGGAATGCGGCTTCCGCATCGCCGCCATCAACCCGTTTTTGCAAAGTGTCTATTGCGTTCTGGCGTTCATTGTCTGACATGGCTGTGTAGAGGTGCTGCATGGCGTTCTCGACAGCAGTGTCAGCAGATACAGGAATGCTGTTGTCTTTTGCAAACGTCTTGATCGACAGCAGTGCCAACACGAGTAAGGTCAGTATTTTTCCCGATATGTTCTGCATGAGGTCCTCTCGGTGATAAATGTGATGTCAGTACAAGGCGTCGTCAAGAATCTGTTCAGAAGTAATGTCTCTCAGAACATTCTCGATCATTTTTAAATGAATTTGTGCCTTCTGGCGCGAGTCATCATCCAGAGTACTTGCCATGTAGGGCAGATTTTCTCGGGCTGTTTCGTTGATGTTTTTTGTCGACAGCAGTAACCATGCGTAGCCGCGAATCCTGTCTTGTGGAACAGATTCGGTGCCACGACTCAGCAGGGATCCAACGTTGTTCTGGCACGTCGCACCGCCCATTTTGGCACCTTGCAGATAGGCAGAGAAAGCCTTGGCGATATCTGGTTTGCTGGCGCCACAGCCGTTCTGGTACAGATACCCGACGTTTGCCAGTGCGTCTGGCAATCCTGCGGTTGCCGCACGCTGGTACAGTGAGACAGCCACCGCACAATCCTGCGGCGTGCCTTGCGCGTATTGATAACGCAAGGCAAGTTTCCAGAGATCCGGTGCAGCAGCGGGGCGGTTGCAATACACGGCCTGTTTCATGTACTGCGTGGCTTTTTCAGCATCCAGTGCAATACCCCAGCCGTGATCGTAGGCTTCGGCCAGATTCATCATGGCGCGGCAATTATTCAGTTCAACCGCTTTCAGCCAGTACTGTACAGCTTTGGCCTTGTCGGTATGTACGCCGCGTCCGCGCGAATAGGTAGTGCCGAGTGAGTTGATGGCATCAGAATTGTTTGCAGCGGCCAGACTTTCCATTTTTGAAAGTCCGTAGCCGGGTTGCCAAGCGGCACCATTGCCTTCCAGAAAGCGTTGCGCCACATTCCATTGCGCATCGTTGCTGCCGAGCTCTGCAGCTTTTTGTCGATAATGTAGACTCTTGCCCAGATCCTGCGGCACATCGTAGAGATGACAGCAGTAGATTTGTGAAAGCTCGCTGTAGGCAGCAGCAAATCCCTGTGCGCCAGCGCGTTCATCCCATGCAATACCGGCATCAGGGTCGCGCGTTACACCTTTGCCAAGAAAATACAGTCTCGCCATGCTGGTGTAACCATGCACATCACCCTGTTGTGCAGCAGTCTGGTACAAAGTTATGGCTTGATTGATGTCCATCGTGGTGCCCCAGCCATTTTCATACAATTGGCCGAGGCTGTGTGTGGCTTCAGCGTGATGATTGCTGCTGGCAAGGCTGTACAGCGAAAAAGCACGTCGATAATCCTGCCAGGCACTTTTGAGCGCAAAAAAGTTACCCAGTTGGAATGCAGCTTCGGCATTGCCTCCGTCCGCCATTGTCTGCATGGTAGTCGTGGACGCAGCAAAT
Organism: Pseudomonadales bacterium; assembly: GCA_035430165.1. Lineage (GTDB taxonomy): Bacteria > Pseudomonadota > Gammaproteobacteria > Pseudomonadales > UBA7239 > UBA7239. The sequence continues at coordinate 2,843 of DAOMGE010000082.1, forward strand.
TCTTCTTCTGTTGTGCTCTGCCACAAACGTGTCATGGCACGCACAACGTCCTGATCCTGCGTATCGGGTGAAGATGTATCGGGTGCGGTGATCAGCTTGTCATCCTGTTGAACAGGCTCGTTGGCAGTTACCTCTCGCCCGGTGGCAAGACTGTGCGCCATCAACAAAGCGATCGTCAGCATGATGCGGGTAGTACTGAAAATGTTCCGGTATGCCATACGAGTTTCCCTGAATAGCTGTATCAATCCCCGGGAAAAACTGCCGGCGCATCTTCGTGAGGATGCGCAGCGCGTTCA
>DAOMGE010000083.1:0-2968 GCA_035430165.1 Pseudomonadales bacterium
CCTTGCCTTTTCCTTTCTGATCGCCGTTGCTGCAGGTTTATTCCGGGTTGGTGATTTGTACGGTTATCGACATGCGAATATCGGTTTTTTGTTACAGCTGTCGTCGCTGGTATTGATATACAGTGCGATACCGGAAAAATATCGCAAGGGGCTTTTTGCATTTTTCATGGTGATTTACGCGGGCCTTTTTATGCGTGTTGCGATAGCGGAGTCCGGCGAGTGGGCGGCATGGGGGCGTGAAACCCTGAGGTCTGCACAGATCGGCGATGCCATTGGTGTGCATGATCCATCCTGGTTCAAGTATGTCTGGAAATTTGGTGACAATGAGCTTTCATCAGAACATAGCAGGCAGGTATTTCGTGATCAGCGTGTTGGCATTTATGCGTCTGCCCCATACCGGCGGTTTACGGGTGAGTTATCCTTGCCGCCACAGGCGGTAAGCTGTGAATACAGCATCAAGTCGTTCTTGCCGGTCAGGACGGATTCGCGCGCATTCCTGCTTCGTGGAATCACTCGTACGGTTACTGGTCGGACGATGCCTGAGGTGTTGTTTCTGGATGCCGCAGGAACGCATGTAGGTTATGGTTTGTCAGAGATGCCTTCACATGACCTGTTGGATCAGTTGCAGCTGGCCTGGGGATGGGGCGGCTATATGTTGTTCAGTGAAAAGCCGTTACCCGCGTTGGTGACGGTGATCGCCTTTGATAATGACAGGCATTGCCAGCCGTGGAATATTCCGTTGCCGGCCAATGCGCAGCGTGAGTAGTCTGTTTTGTGAAAAGAATCTTGCTGGCTTTTTCCCTGTTCCTTGTGGCGATCCTGCTCTGGATTCCGGCAAGTCCGGTCGTTGACCTGATTGTCCAGAGTCAGGAAGTATTGCTGGGGCGTTATTCCCGTGGCCATTTCAGTGTGCTGTTTCTGTTGACGCTGGTGTTGTGGCTGGCAGCATGGGTGATCGTCGCAACACGTGGTAAGCCTTTACGCGAAGCACTCTTTGCATTTGTGATGAGCCTGCTGTCTATTGGAGGCAGCATTTTTGTGCTGTTACTGGCTTCCGGATTTATCAGCAAACCGCCACGGTATGTCGAACAGGTGGTAGAGAAAGTGGATGCCGAAACCGGTGTGGTGCTCAGTGGTATTTCCAGGCATCGACCGCCCAATGAACATTTTGATCTGCTTGTAAAAGATGTGCCTGAACAGTTACGTTCCTATCCCGATGCGCCGAAGGGTTATCCGCCAATTCCGGTCACGCTGACAATCGACAAGAACGGTTTTCGCAACCAGGTTATGCGGGATCAATACGATGTTGTTGTTGTGGGTGACTCATTTGTGGCGGGCTCTCAAGTCTCTGACGACCAAGGCTGGACAGAGTTGTTGCGCAAACAGTCAGGCCTGTCTCTCTACAATCTTGGTGTGTCTGGTACTGCGCCGAACGTCTACCTGAATAATTTTGTGATGTTGGGCAGGCAGTTCAAACCGAAGACCGTGATGGTGACAATATTCGAAGGCAATGATTTCCGCGATGCGGAGCCTTTGAAGACGGCAGCAGACCTGCAACAGCATGCCGGTTTGAGTAACCCGCATGCGAGTATGGATGACCTGATCCAGGCTTCACCGGTTACCCGTGGTTTGATGCGATTGTTTTCCGAAGTACTGGCCGGCATCAACAAGGATGCGCCAGTACCGGATTACCAGAAGTTGATGGGCTGGATGCCGTTGGCGCTCGACACACCACATGGCTTGCAATACTACAGTTTCACACCGAAAAAACTGGCGTATCTGTATACGGATGAGAATGGTTTTGAATCATCGTCCGAGTGGAGAAATACCAGGGCTGTGCTGGAACAATTTGTGCGACTGTCGGATCAGGATCATTTTCACCTGATATTTGTCTATGCGCCCAGTGCACCGCATGTGGTCATGCCGCTTGCGCGTGAAAAAATTCCTGCGGATCAGCTGTTGCGTTTTGCCCGGTACAAACTGGAGAGGCTGTCCCTGGATGCAGATACGTTCAAGCGCGACGTGTTTTCCAAACTTGAAAGTGAAGAGAATGTGATGATGCACTGGTGCCGGCAAAACGGCGTAGATTGTGTCAGCACGACGCAGCCATTACGAGACGCCGCTGCATCGGGTCGACAAGTCTATTTCACCTACGACCAGCACTGGACGCCGGATGGTAATGCGGTGGTGGCAGAGGTGGTTGGCAAGCATCTTGCTTCAATTTTGAAACAGTAAAGCTGGCATTTGCCTTTAACTCACAGTGGCCTTTGCCTACAATACGCACCCGCAATCCCGTCGATCCTGACGACCGCTTTATTTCCCATCTGTACTGAGGAATCCACCGTGTTAGAAGCCTATCGCAAGCATGTCCAGGAACGCGCCGCTGAAGGTGTGGTACCCAAACCGCTCTCTGCCGAGCAGGTCGCCGATCTGGTCGAACTGCTGAAGAATCCGCCCAAGGGCGAAGAGGCCTTTCTGGTTGACCTGATTACCCATCGTGTACCGGCCGGCGTCGATCCTGCTGCCTATGTGAAAGCCGGTTTCCTGACGGCGATTGCCAAAGGCGAGGTTACGTCACCGCTGATTGACAGGAAACAGGCTGTCAAACTGCTTGGCACCATGCTGGGCGGCTACAACATCACCACACTGGTGCAGTTGCTGGATGATGCAGGGCTGGCTGAAGCCGCTGCCACAGAATTGAAGCACACTATCCTGATGTTCGACAGCTTTCACGATGTGGCCGAGAAGGCGAAGAAGGGCAACGTACAGGCAAAAGCCGTGCTGCAAAGCTGGGCTGATGCCGAGTGGTACACCAGCCGTACTGACGTGCCCGCAACAATTACGGCGACGGTTTTCAAAGTTACCGGTGAAACCAACACGGACGATCTGTCACCCGCTCCGGATGCCTGGAGCCGCCCGGATATCCCGTTGCATGCAAAAGCGATGTACAAGAATCCGCGTGAAGGCA
>DAOMGE010000084.1:0-2795 GCA_035430165.1 Pseudomonadales bacterium
AGCACGCCCAGCAACAGCAAATAGAGCCACGCGGTAAATGCGCCAGCCATGCTGCCGTCTTCCAGCAGAATGGTCTGGACGGGCATGTACAACTGGTAAGACGGCAACACGGGAGCAATGCTGGTCAGCTTTTGTGAAACGTCTGACAGTGCGGAAGGCAATAACATCGGCAGATAAAAAATCATGCCCAGTGTCCTCGCGCTGGCCTGGGTGCGGCACAGAAAACCCAGTGCAATACCAAACGCGCAGAAACAGAATCCACCCGCTGCAATAAAGGCCAGATAGTCGAGGGGATTCCCCACCGCGTATTGGCCCAACAGATGCAACAACAACACAGCGAGCAGGATCAGCACCATACCGGTGATCAATTTGGCGGCCAGCCATTCCAGTTCGCTGATCGGCGTTTGCAACAAGGCGAGCAATAATTTCTTTTCTTTTTCTTCCGCCACCTGCGCTGGCAGGATAATAAACCCGACCAGCAACACCAGCATCAGTATCCAGGTGGGCAAGGCCTGTCGCTGGATTCCGCTGGTATGCAAGGGTTCAATCGCAGCCACCCAACCCTGTTTGTTGCCTTCTGCCACTTTCTGCAAGGCTGACAGGCTCTCGACCAGCGCCAGCGTATGCACCGACTCTTTTTTCAACACCAGCAACACCAGACTGCCCGGCACCTGTTCGCTGTTGAGCAACACGGCGTCAAGCTGGTGGTTTTTCAACAGCGTGACACCGTATTCCCGGTTGTCCAGCCATGTCACATGAAACACGGCATTGGCAGCCGTGATGGCCTGCACAGCGTCACCCTTGTACGCCTGCTTGCTGACCAGGCCGACATTAATGATGCCGCTGTTTTTTTCAGAACCATCAATAAATGACATCGCAATAAAAACAAAAACCGGAATAAACAGAATCAGGAAAATACTTTTGTTCCTGATGGCTATCGCCAGGTCATTGAACGTCAGGATCGCAACATTCCTGATCATGCGTAAAGCTGCTGGTGAATGGCGGACTGGAAATAGATATCCGGTGTGCCATCAAATACGATATTGCCCTTGTGCAGCACCATAATCCTGGTTGCCAGATTCCTGATTTCTTCCGGTCGATGCGTGGTAAACAGGATAGTTTTACCCGCTGCATGCATCGAACCCAACAAGCGGTAGATTTCCCTCGTCATATCGTAGTCCAGTCCGGACGTCGGTTCATCGAACAGCATGACTGACGGATTTGCCAGCAACGCACGACCAATGTTCACCCGTTGTTTCAGTCCCTTGGACAAGGCCTGTACCTTTGTCTTGCGGAAAGCCAGCAAATTGAATTCATCCAGCACATCGTCCACGCGCTGGAATGGCACACGGAAAAGCATTGCAAACAGCTTGAGGTTGTAATCGACAGAAAAGTATTCAAACAGGCACGGCACTTCCGGGACAAAACCCGTTTTTCTCACCGCCGCCGCGCGATCGCCCGCTGCCACACCATCAACCACAATCGTTCCACTATCCGGTGGAATCCAGTTGGCCAGCATTTTCAGCAGCGTGGATTTCCCGGCACCGTTATGCCCCACAATCGCCACCATCTCGCCTTGTGCAACCTGGAAACTGGCTGGCAACAAGCCGCGATTGTGTTCATAGCATTTTGAAAGATGCCGAATGTCGAGCTGCATCACTCGAGAACCCGGCAATGCACACATGGACTACACAACTTTGACAATGATGATAACTAGCAAGATAACAATCAAAAGCCCGATCATAAGAATCTCCTGGAATCACATGGCCGACATGGCGATGCATCAGGAGTTTGTACTGTCCGGGCATCCGGCTCCGTTCGCTAGCACACCAAAGCCGGCATTGTTATGCAACAGGACGACTAGATTTCCACCGGCGATTGTACGGCTGCCTGCACCACGCTTTCACTCAGTTCGGGCGAGCACAACTCGATAAACCTGTAGGCAAAGCCACGCAGGTAATGGCCGCGACGGATCGCAATGCGCGTGGTGTTTTCGCCGAACAGCGACGCCTGTTCGAGCAATTGTAAACCCTGGTCGCGCTGCGGATTGAACGCCATTGATGCAATGATGCCGACGCCCAATCCCAGTTCGACATACGTCTTGATCACGTCAGCATCCAGTGCAGACATCACCACATCCAGCGCAACCCCGGCTTCGCTGAACAGCGCATCCAGTTTTGCGCGACCGGTAAAACCCTCGTGATACGTGATCACCGGATATTCTGCCAGCGACGCCAGCGTTAACGGTTTTGCCGCCACCAGCGGATGCCCGTCCGGTACGATGACCGCGTGCTGCCAGTTGTAATACGGAAACGACGCCAGTTCAGAAATACCTGCCAGCGTCTCGGTGGCAACACCGATATCTGCCGTACCGTCCAGCAACATACTGGCAATTTCTTCCGGGCTGCCCTGATGCAATTTCAGGTGAACCTTGGGAAATTCTTTCTTGAACGCAGTCACCACACGCGGCAACGCATAACGCGCCTGTGTATGCGTGGTGGCGACCGTCAATTGCCCCTGGTCACGCTTGCTGTAGTGGTCTGCGAGACTCTTGATGTTTTTGGTATCGAGCAGGATGCGCTCGACAATCACCGCCAACTCTTTGCCGGGATCCGTCAGGCCCAGCAAGCGTTTTCCCTTGCGGATAAACAGCTCCACGCCCAGCTCATCTTCCAGGTCCTTGATGTGCTTGGACACACCGGATTGCGATGTGAACAGCGCACTGGCTGCGTCAGTGAGATTGAAATTACTCTTGACGGTTTCGCGAATAATACGCAACTGCTGGAAGTTCATGC
>DAOMGE010000085.1:0-2789 GCA_035430165.1 Pseudomonadales bacterium
CTTGTAACGCATCAAAATGTATAGCCAGGTATTCCATCAGCGCAGCTGACTCCACGAATACATTGTTCATCTGGTCGCTATTGAGTCGTCCCGCCAGAAAATCACCACCCATCATCGCCCAGCGCCGGATGGCTTCCAGTGCCTCCTCACCATCCAGCCCCAGCAATTTCATCACCACATAAGCTGGCAGCGATTCCGACAGCGCCGGGCAAATATCACCGCCACCGTTTTTCACAAACGCAGCCACACGTTCATTCGCAAAGCTGCGCAACTCAGGTTCCAATTCAGCAATGCGCGACTGCTTGAGCGGCGGCAACATCAACTTGCGCTGTGCCGCATGATCAGGTTCATCAGCCGTAGCAATCACGTTGTTGGTTGCGCCGAGCGCCTTCAGATCCAGCACATACGGTTTGTCATCATTGCCGCACACCAGCATCGCATTCAGGTTCGCCGAGAAGTCTTCGTGACGCTTAACCGCCTCTTCCACGGCGGCGTGCGTGCTGACAAAAAATGCACGCATCTCACCAATCTGGCACACCGGCGCAATTGATCGCATTTTTTCATACAGGGCTGATGGATTATCTATTCCACTGGCAGAAAAAAATTCTTTGGCATCAATATTGTTCATGACTGTCTCCCCTGCAGCGACGCTTTCAATACATACTCTTTCGAATGTTTTGGCACATAGTCGGTTGTGCCGAACAGTATCATCGGCCAGTCACGCCAAGGATTTCGTTTGAGCTCATACAGCATCTGCGCGAGTCCGGAAAAAGCCAGGCGCAGCGGGTTGGTGGTCATGGCATCTGCCTCAATCCCCTGCAAGCCCACCCTTGGACGATGCTCTGTCACAGGCACATACGTGCCAAATACCCGGTCCCAGAAAAAAAACAGACCGCCGCCGATATTGATCAGGTTACCGCGCGGATTGTTGTGTTGCTTTTCTGCCGAGTGATGCAAGTAATGGTAAACACCTTCAGAGGTGATGGTGCTCAGCGCACGAATGATCCATTTACCCTGCGCCCATTCATATAGTGCAGTTTGATGGCTCCACATGTTGGCAAACGTCGAAAACAATTTGTAAACGATCAGGTAAGCCACAATCGATTCTGACGTGATCAGTTTGCTGATCACGGAAAAAACCAGGACATAGGGAATGGCTGCAACAAAGAAAAACGGCAATGGACTGAACACCGGCTGGTTGACGGACTGTATCAGTTCCGGGTTCATGTGATGGGGGCGATGAAACAGCAGCCACAGAGCCCGTCGTTCGTGTGACAGGCGATGAAACCAGTAGTGGAAAAAACCGCCCACCATGTTGACCATGAAAAAGGCCAGCCAGGCCGGCATATCCACCAGCGTAGGTACCGAGTGATCTGCCCAGCTGCGAATATGATTCAACAGGCTGCCAAACGCTTGCAGGCCATCCGCAACGCTGTAGCCGGCCAGGGGTGCCAACAGGCCCATCAACAGATAGGCGAGGCCCAGGCCGGCCGTGCAAATCATCGTCAGAAAAAAATAGGTGAATACCATGTTCACAGGAAACGGCTTGCCCACATGGCGCGGATACAGTGAGTAGCTGATGTAAATGATGGTGCCGGTAAACATCACATAAGCAGCCCACAACAGCATGAAGCCCAACAGTACCGGATGCAGCCAGTCACCCCCTGCATAAGCACGGACGCCGTTGAACACCGCCATAAAGGGGCCGAGGCTCCAGTCATCGCCCAGACCTGGCCCCAGATAGGCCACGTATTGCAGGAAGCCGGGGAACAGCAGCGCATACGTCACGGCGAAAACGATGACATAGGCCGTGGCGGCCCAGCGGTACGTCTCCCCAATCTCCATTTCAGCCGTAAACAGGCGTTGCCAGACTGACAGGTGGTTGCTGGTGGTTGGCATGAATATCGTCCCCTCGTGTTTATCCAGACCTGCCTTTTAGTCTAACCTGAGCGTTATTGCGAAATAATCAGGTTTGGGGGATTTATGATCAGGAAAGCCAACCCATTGAATCAAAAGAAAATATGGATCAGAAAACCCCTGCAGCAGCGATCAAAAGCCAAATTCGACGCCGTGCTGGCAGCCTTGCCTCAGGTTTTGCATCAGTGCGGGTGGCGCAAAACCACCACCGCGCAACTGGCACTGGAGGCAGACATCAGCATCGGCAGCCTTTACAACTACTTCTCCTGCAAGGATGCCGTGTTACTCGCCTACCTGGATGACCGTCTCCATGTAGCCCTCGACAGTGTGCTGCATGCCGTCAGCGAGAGCGATTTTGATCCCTACCGTTTTATACGCGCCTTCGTCAGTTCCGGCGTCGATTTTGCGTACGAACACCGCGATGTGCTCAGGATAGCCCTGCAAGTATTTCCTGAAAAAATGCTGGATCCTGATCTGGCAGACAGTCGCGCGAAACTGCTGCAAATCATTAATCAATCAGCCGCGAAAAAAACCTTCACACTGAAAAAGCGGGATCCGCGCCTGGCAACGTACACACTGGCCAACATCATTCTCGGCTTCCAGTTCCGTACGGTAGTCATGCCCGATGAAGGCTTGAAGCGTGAAGCCGTGGTGGAAGAATTAAGCGAAATTATCGCCAATTACCTTTTTGATAAATAATCCGCTTTATCCACTCATGCGTTATACAAGTAGCCACCATCCACAATCAGCGTTTCGCCGGTGATAAACGACGCGCGACTGGATGACAGGAACATCACAGCATCGGCAATTTCTTCCGGCTTGCCCCAGCGTTTCATCGGTGTGCGATCGAGAATACCTTTACTGAATGCTTC
>DAOMGE010000086.1:0-2615 GCA_035430165.1 Pseudomonadales bacterium
GCAGTTCCTGCACTAGTCCGGTTTCTTGTCCCCGACGGAGCAGTCCTACCGTGTTACCGTTGATTTCCTGTACTGGGCTAAGCGGATGCGTACACCAGACGCAAACGTCGAGATCATCCGGCAGTTATTCGCCAGCGCGCAGCCTGATTGCGTATTCCGTCACCATTACGCCCTGTGTAAAGCGATGCCACCATGGCTCAGGTATTGGCGTCTAACACGTAAAACCGTTCCAGCCGGGCAATTGCCTCTTTGAGCAAAGTCGCCAGGAACTGACGGAATCCATCCGTGTTCAGCGCATGCAATGGATCACAGGCGAAAATCCAGCGCACCAACGTGCCTGTGCTGGTGATATCCAGTTCCGTGATTTCCAGCTGCGCGCGTGCCATAGCCGATGTCGTCCTGTTTATTCTGTAACCCCACCGACAAGGCTCCTCCCACACCAGCATGGTTTCATCATAAAAAACACCGTCTACCAGAGAGCGACGCGTAGTCCCGACACCATAGGGTGTAACGCCCGAATAGGACGCACACTCCACCTTGGGAAACCAGTGATTCCATGTGCCAGCATCAGCAAACGCCTCCCAAACCCGTTGCCGGGGTAACGCCGTTTCTACTTCGACTACAATCTTCATTCCAGCATGGTTCAGGTAATCCATGCCCACTTCGTCAAGGCAGATCCATGACGTTATCTGATCAAATCGGTTGCAAGGGCTGCTGCTCATCGTGACATGAGTACTTCATTGATCTGGATGACAGGTACGATATCGGTGTAGTTGGGCATGTCTCCCTGCAACTCAGTCGCGTTAGGCATAAATGCGTCAAGAAAATCGTCTGCAGACACGAAATAAAAATGGCACATGGCGATATAAGCGGGCGAAGAGCCCGGCTCAGCCCCACTTACACCCCGCTCGACTGAAACACCCCTGAACCCTGGATGGGCGCTCAATAACGCAATCGAGCGCGGCATATGTTTTTCAGTGTAATACTGAAAGTCGAAGCGGGATCCTGGCTGATCGGGATAGAGAATACTGATTTTTACCATGACTTGGTTACCACTACTGAAATATGGAATCAAAGACCATCAGATGAAACACACTGCATAAACCAATTTAATAGTTTCTCATTTACTTCATTGTTTTTTTATATTTTCCTTCAATTTGTTGGGATACCTGGATTGATTTTTCCCTGCAATATGCAACAAGCGAAGAAATTTCTGGCACTCAAAATGGTTAGGCGCTTTGCAGGCTGCTGCATGGCGCAACCCGTCACGCATGGCTGTAAGTTCATTGATTTTTGCGTCCAGCTCATCTGCTTTGGCTAACAGCATTGGCCTGTTGATGTCCGGCCCTTCAGGCGTAAACATTTCACCAATCTCATCCAGCGAAAATCCGGCGTTACGACCTAACGAGATTAAAGCCAATCGTTCTACCACATTGGCACCGAACAGTCGGCGCAGCCCATGACGACCATGAGACTGGATTAGCCCCTTCTCTTCATAAAACCGCAGGGTTGAAGCGGGTAATCCGGATGCCTTTGCAACCTCTGCTATATCCATCTCTGCACCTTGAGCAACTCAGGACTTGACTTAAAGTTGACTTGAGTTTGTATGCTAGTCCTACAGTCAAACCGATACAAGGCGTCGACATGCAAGCGAGTTTTTGGCATCAAAAATGGGAACAGGGTGACATTGCTTTCCATGAGGCAGAAGCAAACCCATTCCTCACCAGGTATTTTGGACAATTGCATCTGGCCAAGGGCACGGAAACGGTCTGGCTGTTACACAACACCAACAGAGGATGAAGGCTATGCCAGGTATCGAATGGATAGTGTTGTACATGGCACTGGGAGCCGGTGTTGGCTTCCTCGCCGGCCTGCTGGGGCTAGGTGGTGGCGGCATTCTGGTGCCTTTGCTCGCAACCATTTTTACTTATCAGGGGATAGGTAGCGACAACGTCATGCATCTGGCGTTGGGCACGGCATTGACGTGCATGATTATTTCCTCAACCGCCAGTGTGCGAGCACATGCAGCGCGAAGTGCTGTTGCATGGCGCGTCGTGATCAGCATGGCACCCGGCATTATGCTGGGCGCTTTTCTGGCAACACAGATCGCCGCCTACATTCACTCAACGTACATCGCTCTATTCTTTGCCCTGTTCATGGCACTGGTAGCCGGACAAATGTTTCTGAACTGGAAACCCAAACCCAGTCAGACACCGATGACGTTTGGTGGATTAATGACGACAGGGACGGGAATAGGCTCTGTGTCAGCACTGGCTGCCGTGGGCGGCGGTTTTCTCACCGTGGTGTATCTGGGCTACAAGAATGTGGACATGAAAAAAGCCATTGGCACGTCCGCCGCCATTGGCTTCCCCATCGCGATTACCGGTGCGGCAGGCTACATGATCAGCGGCTGGTCGCACACATCGGGCATCCCCTACACACTGGGATACGTTTATTTACCGGCATTTTTAGCCATATCCATTAGCAGCGTTATTGCTGCGCCCTATGGTGTACGCTGTTCCCACGGCTTACCAGAAGCGTCCTTGAAAAAAATATTTGCCGTTATTTCATTGATGTTGAGTATCAAGATGTTTGTATCGTTTGTGCAGTTTTGA
>DAOMGE010000087.1:0-2558 GCA_035430165.1 Pseudomonadales bacterium
GGCAACACAGGATTTTCTTTCAGCAATGCCAGCAGCTGATTCGCTGCAGACACCGGCTCATCATATCGACGAATATAGGCGACAATCTTTCTTCGTAAAGCACGAAAACGCCTTGCAATGACTTCGACTTCCAACTTCGGTAAGTGATCGAGCGCTGCAGCATCCAGATGGGATACAGCCTGTGCAAATTGACGGCACTGACCCATCAGAAACATCGCCTGGTTTGCGTCACCCTGCAAGGCATCATGCAAAAGCACAACGGCTGGATTCATCGCGTGACGCAACGTTTCCCTAAAAGAAAAATCAGGCGTGCATTTTAAAGGCTTCACTGTACGGTAGTACTCGGATCGCCAGAGTCATCACTGCCCTCCTCCTTTGTCGCCGATGTCTGCAAACTGTCCCAATCACCGGCGCCAATGTAGCCCAGCGACTCTGACAGCCTGTACATCACTGATTCCTGCTTTTGGATGAACCTCGTCATTTTTTCCAGCCCATCATCCATGTTCTTGTGCCAGGCTTCGTTGTCGAGCGCCGTGTTGCGATCCGGCTCCAGGAAATACAGGTGCTCCAGGTGGTGATCGGTCGTACCCCCAAACGCATGAATAATTCGCCGCGCCTCATCGCAGAGTTTTTCCGAGCTCTCAGCGAAGGCTTCCGTGCGCTTTTGCAGGCCGCTGAAATCACTGACCGACAAGTGCCGCATGAGTTTTACGCCTACTTTGTTGAGCAGGCTGGTGCTATCTACCACTTCCATGCCGTTCAACAAACTGCCCGTCTGCAGCTTGCAGATGTCGCTCATAATCCGTGTACCTTCAAAGCTGCACCCCAGCTCCACTTCCAGTTGTCGAAAGGCAGAAGTAAAGTTCAGGCCACGAAATACCAGTGCTGTTCTCCACGCATCTGATCCCAAACTCCCGATAGCATCCACCAACGCATCGGTGTCTTCCTGTATAGCCAACACAGTAGCGCTATGAACCAGTTTTTTGGCAGCAGGCATCGAGAGACCCGTAGCGCGCGCCACACGTATCATCGTCCTGCTGCTTTCGCTGTCCAGCTCACCCTCATCACACGCCAGCATGCAGGCATCCAGTATCCATGCCGAACGCAATGCAGGTCTTCCCAGAATCGCGAGAAGATTCTCTACCGGAACTTTATCGGCATTGTCTGCAAGTGCTTCAATATGGCTTGCGCCGGGCACGTAATCCAACAGCCTGCACAGACTGTGCAAATAGCTGCGTTGGGAAATTTCCAATGTTTCTGGCAATACCCAGGCCAGGGATTCCACATACAGGGCAACGTCTGCTGGAGTTAGCTGCTCAGCGTCAGCCTGGGATAGCTGCTCAGCGAGCACAACATGGTGATTGATCGCGATGTGCTGCCCCAGCAGTGACTCCACATTCCTGCGCGATTCCGATCTGGCTGCTGCTGTATTTGACATAGAAAATTCCTCTCAATATTACTGAAGTTTTCCTGACCCGGACAAACGTCCCGATGAGAACCGGTTGTGACTGTAGTGATTCAAGGCGACATTTCATGTCGCTTTAATGGATACCCACTGCGCATGCGCCAGGATCACGGGATGTGTGCTACATCGCACCCGACACCGTGGTGACCCGCAAACCCGTCATGCGTGTGAGGCCGTACCCGATCACCAGAAACAAACCGATGGCGAGCAGCACCGGCCAGAACTCCAGCGCCATCACCACGAGAATGGCGCCCAGCACGGCCATGGCCATGACGCCCACGGCAACAAACAAAATGCCAAGCACTTTCAGGAACGCATCAAGAGCACTCATGTCACCTCCAGTCAGGTCGTGTGATATCTACGCCTGCAGGGTGACAAACAAGAACGACAAGATGTGTCGTATTGAAAAAATAAATAAGGAATCAGCGGCGACGCTTGCCGTCGTAACGACCAACAATGCCCTTCGCCTTAGCAAGTAACCAATCACGCACTTCAACTGGCTTGAGGACTTTTACATCTTCACCAAAGCCAAGTAACCACTGGCGCAGTTCCAGTGTGTCTTCCTCGACAAAGGCAATGACAGCGGAATCCTTACCCAGCAAGGTAATCTGCTGTTCGTCCGTAAAGCGGTTGTCTTCAAAGTAACCGACCATTGCACCACTGACTTCGATCTCGAACGGTTTGACATGGCCGGGTTCCAGACGCCAGTGCATCAGGCCACTGGCAAGGATTTCATCAAGGTTGAAACCGGCGGGTACGTGTCGTTTACCCGGCAAGACCGACGTTGCTGTTAACCGATGCAATGCCGTGATCCGGATATCGCCATAGCCTTGGTATGTACACACGAGGTAATGCACCAATCCACGCATCACCAGACCCAGTGGATGCACAACAAAGGTTTTTTCATCCTTGACGATACTGAGTTGTCTCTGGCGCGTAATGGCTTCGTACACATGGCTTAACGTGTCTTCGGCCAGTTCGACAGGCTTGAGCGTATAACCCTTGGCCACCACACGTACCGAGTTTGCCCATGCCCGTCTGGCACCCTGTTTATCTTTGGCCTCCAATGTCTGACGGGCTTGCTGGATAACAC
>DAOMGE010000088.1:0-2313 GCA_035430165.1 Pseudomonadales bacterium
AAACTGCTTCATCGTGACCATTTTTGCGTAGCAGATGGGCAACACGAACAAACTCAGCAACGGAGCCGTCAACATGCCGCCGATCATCGGTGCGGCAATGCGCGCCATGGCTTCCGAACCTACGCCGTGCCCGAAAAGAATCGGCAGCAAACCCGCCAGAATCACTGCGACTGTCATGGCCTTCGGGCGCACACGCAATACAGCGCCTTCGATCAATGCGGCCTGTAAATCTTCCTGTGTGTTCAGTTGTCCCGCTTCCCGGCGTCGTTGCAGGGCGTTATCGAGATACACCAGCATCACCACGCCGAATTCGGCAGCCAGTCCTGCCAGTGCAATGAATCCCACGGCAGAGGCAATGGAAAAATGCTGTTTCAGTGCCAGCAGCATCCACAAGCCACCGGTGAGTGCAAACGGCAGCGTGCCGAGAATCAGCAGGGCATGGCTGGTGCGTTGAAAAATCAGAAACAGCAGTATGAAAATGATGGTGATCACGGCAGGCACAACCCATTGCAGCTTTGCCATCGCGCGTTGATAGAACTCGAATTGCCCTGACCAGGCCAATGTGTAACCGGCGGGCAGTGATATTTTTGCGCTAACGGCACTTTGTGCGTGTTCAACCCAGGTGCCGATGTCTTCACCGTCGATGTCGATATAAACCCACACGGTGGGTTGTGCATTTTCACTCTTGATCATGGAGGGGCCATCGGCAATGCGGATATCGGCTACGGTATCCAGCGTGACGGTTGTGCCACTGGGCGTGACCAGCGGCAGTACACGCAAATCGCTGAGAGAGTCGCGCAATTCGCGTGGCAAACGCACATTAATGGGAAACCGTGCGCGGCCTTCGATTTTTTCCGCGACATTCGCGCCACCAATCGCCTGTGTGGCCAGCGTTTGCACGTCACCCACATTCCAGCCGTAACGCGCCGCCTGTTCACGGCGCACGTCAATGTTGATGTAACGCCCGCCCTGCACCCGCTCGCTGATGGCAGAGCGTGTATGCGGCAGTGTTTTCACGGTGCGTTCGATGTCAGTGCCGAGCTGTTCCAGCACAGCCAGATCCGGTCCGCTGATCTTGATACCGACCGGACTTTTGATGCCGGTGGCCAGCATGTCGATGCGATTGCGGATTGGCTGCACCCAGATATTGCTGAGGCCGGGGATTTTCAGTTTGTCATCCAGTTCACGCATGATGTCATCCGTGGTGTACCCCTTGCGCCATTCGGATTGTGGTTTCAGGTGTACTGTGGTTTCAAACATTTCCAGCGGCGCGGGATCGGTGGCGGTGTCCGCGCGGCCGGCCTTGCCGAACACGGTGTCCACTTCCGGCACGCTCTTGATCAGCTTGTCGGTGATTTGCAGGATTTCACTGGCCTTAGCTGCCGACAATCCCGGCAATGCACTGGGCATGTACAACAGATCACCTTCATCCAGCGGTGGCATGAATTCCGTGCCCAGCTGTGTCAGTGGCCACCAGGACGCGCCGACCATCAGCACGGCGACGGACAACACCTGCCACGGATGACGCAGCGCGCGCAGTAGAGCTGGTTTGTAGAGCGCAATCAGAAAACGGCTGAGGGGATTTTCCTGCTCGCTGCGAATCGACCCGCGAATAAAAAACGTCATCAATACCGGTACCAGCGTGACGGACAAACCGGCTGCCGCCGCCATTGCCCAGGTTTTGGTCGCTGCCAAGGGCGAAAACAGTTTCCCTTCCTGCGCTTCCAGTGTGAACACGGGCACAAACGACAAGGTGACAATCAGCAACGAAAAAAACAGTGCAGGCCCGACTTCCTGTGCAGCTTTCTGCATGAGCAGGAGATGTTCACTGCCTGAAGGTTCCCGCTGATGGGCTGCGCGAAAATGTTCGAGGTGCTTGTGCGCGTTCTCGATCATGACGATGGCGGCGTCCACCATAGCGCCGATAGCAATGGCAATGCCGCCCAGCGACATCAGGTTGGCCGGAATGCCTTGCCAGTGCATGGCGATGAACGCTGTCAGCACGCCCAGTGGCAGCGCGACAATCGCCACCAGTGCCGAACGCAAATGCCACAGGAACAACAGGCACACCAGCGCGACCACGACAAACTCTTCCAGCAATTTGTGTGACAGATTCTGCACGGCACGCTCGATCAGTTGCGAGCGGTCGTAGGTGGTGACAATCTCTACGCCCGGCGGCAGGCTGCGCTTGAGTACATCAAGTTTTTGCTGCACGGCGTGAATGACGGCCAATGCGTTGCGGTTCTGTCGCACGATGATCACACCACCGGCTACTTCACCTTCGCCATTGAGTTCGGTAATGCCGCGACGCAA
>DAOMGE010000089.1:0-2312 GCA_035430165.1 Pseudomonadales bacterium
TACTTCCGCCACAAGTTATACCGATGGCGTAGCGGCCAATTTCCGCGCACTGGCGCGGTAAAAAGGGGTCAGAGACGCTTGAGAATTATTCCCTTTTGTCGCTGATCCCTTTTCCACGATGAGGGGAAGATTTGGAATGGATGCGAATGTGTACCTGCTTTGTGGGCTTAAAAACACGTTAATATAACGAGTGACTTTTAGGTTTAGGCGGTTTGTCATGAGTGATCAGCGAGGGTCAGAATATTTAGGCAAGGTCGTATTAGCTGGTCTTACGTATTATGACGAGAATGGACGTATGCTGGAACAGAAACAGATTCATGGGGTTATAGAGACAGTTACTGGAGAGGGGATCAATCTTCGACTTTCTAATGGATCAGAATTTTTACTTCCACCCGATCCTTCCTTTTTGCAGTCAGCACCATTAGGTGAGTATTTAGAGCATAGTAGTGGTGTAAAAATTGTAAATCCAACATTTATTACCACTTGGGAATTTACAAGATTTATAAAGAATGGAGAGGAACGATGGCACGCCAAATATCGGCCTATGAAATTTTAAGGATATTCGGGGTCGGAGTCACATTTTGATCTTGCTACAAGCGCCCGGTTCAGCCGGGCTTTTTTATGTGTGGATTGCAGGCAAAAAAGCGGTGAATACCGCTCGGACTGATGCGGCTTGCCCGGTGCGCAATGAGGTCCGGCTTCGCCCTGTGATAAAATCGCGGATCATTATCCAGACCTTGCCCGGAAGCCCTGATGGACGAAAAACTGGTAAAAAATAACGCCGCTGCCGATGTCGAGCGGGCAGTGGTCAAGGCGTACCTGGATCATCCCCATGTGCCGGATATGACGCCGGAACAGGTGGCGGCGAGTACGCATCACATCAAGCAACTGTTGCGTGAGCAGGATGCCGTGCTGGTGGCGCATTACTACACGGCGCCGATTGTGCAGGCGCTGGCGGAGGAAACCGGTGGCTGTGTGGCAGATTCGCTGGAAATGGCGCGCTTTGGCCGTGACCATGCTGCAAAAACCCTGATCGTTGCCGGTGTGCGATTTATGGGTGAAACCGCCAAGATCCTGACGCCGCACAAGCGTGTGTTGATGCCGACACTGGAAGCGACCTGCTCGCTGGATCTCGGTTGTCCTGCCGATGCGTTCACGGCATTTTGTGATGCACACCCTGATCGCACCGTCGTCGTGTATGCCAACACATCGGCTGCGGTGAAAGCGCGCGCTGACTGGGTTGTTACGTCCAGCTGTGCGGTGGATATCGTCGAACACCTGGATGCAGAAGGGCAGAAAATTATCTGGGCACCCGATAAACACCTCGGCGATTACGTGCAGAAAAAAACCGGCGCCGATATGTTGTTGTGGGATGGCAGCTGCATCGTCCATGAGGAATTCAAGGCGCGTGGATTGCTGGATCTCAAGGCCCTGTATCCCGATGCCGCGATTCTGGTGCATCCTGAATCGCCGGCTTCCGTTATCGAACTGGCGGATGTTGTCGGCTCCACCTCGCAACTGATCAATGCCGTGCGCAAGATGGATCGCCAGCAATTTATCGTCGCGACCGACCAGGGCATTTTCTACAAGATGCAACAGGCAGCGGGTGCAGGGAAAGAGCTGATGATTGCGCCGACTGCGGGAAGCGGTGCGACTTGTCGCAGTTGTGCCAATTGTCCGTGGATGGCGATGAATGACCTGCAGGCACTGGAGGCGGTACTGGCCAAGCCGGATGCCAGCCATGAAATCCATGTCGATCTGGCGCTGGCGGAACGCGCGATGAAACCGTTGCAGCGCATGCTGGATTTTACGGCGGCGCGTTGAGACGTTTTTGCTGTTCTCGCTATAACTCCAGCGATTGCGCTTCTATTTCTGACAATTCATGCAGGCGCTGCTTGATGCGAGCAGTCTGCACGGTATTGCTCGGATACGCCTGCATGGCATAGATCAGTTGTTGCCGCGCCTGGTCAAACACGCCGTTGAGAATGAAGTATTCCGCACGCGCCAGGTGCACACCGCCAATGTCACCGGCCAGGCCGCGCACTTCGGCGAGCTGGAACCAGACTTGCGGATTGTCGCGGTGGGTGTCGAGCAAGCGCGTCAGGGATTTTGCCGCCACATCGTAATGGCCTTCCGCCTGCAGGATGCGTGCAGCCTGCATGGTTGCGGGGTAGTTGTCCGGTTGTTGCTGCAGCACTTTCTGGATCACGCTGTCGGCTTCCGCCAGATTTTTTTCGCCTGACAATATTTCCACCAGTGCCATCTGGTATTGCAAACGTTTGGGTTCTTTTGCCAACAGTGGCTGCAACGTC
>DAOMGE010000090.1:0-2050 GCA_035430165.1 Pseudomonadales bacterium
CCACCTCCTGAACCGAATATTGCCTGATGCCAGACCCTGCACTGCACATCCTGAACCACACGTTTGGCTATCCGGCTTTTCGCGGTGAACAACGCGCGATTATCGACACGCTGCTGGCGGGTGACAGCGCGCTGGTGTTGATGCCGACCGGCGGCGGCAAATCGCTGTGCTACCAGATCCCTTCCTTGTTGCGCAAAGGTGTTGGCGTGGTGATTTCACCGCTGATTGCCTTGATGCAGGATCAGGTGGATGCGCTGTCGCAATCCGGTATACGCGCCAGTTTTCTCAATTCCACTCTGGATATTGCTGAGCAGAAAAAAATTGAACAGCAATTGCGCAACCATGAAATCGATCTGCTCTACCTCGCGCCGGAACGCCTGAAGCAACCGCATTGCCAGCAACTGTTGCAACAGATCGATATCGCGTTATTCGCGATTGACGAAGCGCACTGCGTATCGCAATGGGGACATGATTTCCGTGTCGATTATTTAACGCTCGGCATGCTGCATGAAATGTTCCCCGCTGTGCCACGCATTGCACTCACGGCAACCGCCGATGCACGCACGCGCGAAGAAATTATCAGCCAATTACATCTTGAAAATGCGAAGCAATTTATTTCAGGTTTTGATCGGCCGAATATCCAGTACCGCATCGGTTTGAAAACGAATGCGCGGCAACAATTGTTGCAATTTATCCGGCAGGAACACGCAAAAGATGCCGGCATTGTCTATTGCCTGTCACGCCAGCGTGTGGATGACACGGCTGCTTTCCTGCAAACGCAGGGCTTCAAGGCACTGCCCTACCACGCCGGTTTACCTGCAGACGAACGTCAGCAAAACCAGCAGCGATTCCTGCGTGAAGACGGCATCATCATGGTCGCCACCATTGCCTTCGGTATGGGCATCGACAAACCCGATGTGCGCTTCGTCGCCCACATCGATTTACCAAAAAGTCTCGAAGCGTATTATCAGGAAACCGGCCGCGCCGGACGCGATGGCGAACCGTCGACGGCATGGATGGTGTACGGGTTGCAGGATGTGATCCAGTTGCGAACCATGCTCGATGCCAGCGAAGGTTCTGATGAACACAAACGCATCGAACGCCATCGCCTGGATGCCATGCTGGGCATTTGCGAAATCACCACCTGTCGCCGCCAGTCACTGTTGCATTATTTTGGCGAAAACGCGCCATCATTTTGCGGCAATTGCGATGCCTGCCTGACACCCGCACAAACCTGGGAGGGCACCGTTGCCGCGCAACAAGCGCTGTCTTGCGTATTCCGTACCGGCCAGCGTTTTGGCGTGGCGCACCTGATCGATGTGTTGCGCGGCAAAGTCACCGAGAAAATCCGGCAGCACGGGCACGAACAGGTTTCCACTTTCGGCATCGGCAGCCAGTACGACGACAGCCAGTGGCGCAGTATTTTCCGGCAACTGGTCGCGCGCGGATTCCTGAGCGTCGATGTATCCGGTTTCGGCGCCCTACTGCTCAATGAAAACAGCCGGCCGTTATTGCGCGGCGACATGACACTGCAATTGCGCCTGGAAACAAAAGAAACGGCGACAACACGCGAACGTTATCGCAAATCGACTCCCTCAAAACACACGATTGCCGACGACGATAAAAAACTGTGGGAAGCCTTACGGCAATGCCGCAAGGAACTGGCCGAGGAATACAGCATCGCGCCTTACATGGTGTTTGGTGATGCGACGCTGCTGGCTATGATGGCGGCCCGGCCATCACGCAAAATAGACTTGCTCGATATCAGCGGCATCGGCGAAACCAAACTCGAACGCTTTGGCGATGCGTTTTTTGAGGTATTGCAGCAATTTGAATGACGATCAACCGTCGTTGGAATTTTTTTGCGCAGCCAACCACTGCGCATAAGACACACGCGGAATCTCGAAGCGATCTGTGGTGCGACAATACACCGACGGCGAACCCAGCCGCCCTATCGGCGCAAAATCATTGATATGCAAACGCGGACCGACCAGATGATCCGCCACATGAAACATCACCACTTCACCCAGGATCAAGGTATTGGCGCCGA
>DAOMGE010000091.1:0-1939 GCA_035430165.1 Pseudomonadales bacterium
TTTCACTGCCTTGGGCGCTGATCTTGCGTAATCACGCAACGCCCAACCAATGGCTTTCCGGATAAAGAATTCATTTTCGTCAGCCAATGTCAGTGCATACCGGAAAAGTCGATCCGGGTTTGTATGGTTACGCCAGCCTAACTGATGCGTCATTGCTATTCGCCTTGACCACATCTGATCGGAAATCAGCGCCCGCTCCATCACCGGAAAATCCATCACTCCCTTGTCAGCATCAACCCATAAAACATCACTGATAACACCTGACAGACCATCAACCGTTTCCCACCAGGGCTCACGGTTGGCTAACGTGATAAGCATGGGTACATCTTTCGCCGTCAGCCACTTTTTCCATCGACCCAAAAGATCGATAGCCGTATATCGGTATTCTCGTTGTGGAAGCGCCCACAACGCCTCCACAGTATCCAGCAGTTCCTCCCGGCTGTGCGATGCGTTCACAATCTGTTTGGCGGCCAGGCGTCGTACCGGTGCAGACAAACCGAGAAACAGGAACTGGCCTCGCAGGTACGCTTGCATAGCCTCTGCACGGAGCGGATCCTGCAATGGCTCAAGCACTGCACGAAACGGTTGTACACGCTTTCGGCTATTCATCTTTTTGTCTCAATCTGGAATCAGCCATCATGATTTTCTTCCTTCAACACCAGGCTCACCAGCTTATGAACCAGTGGTGAAATGATCGTAATGGTTGGAAAGGCAACGCTAAAAGCAAAAGCTCATGCTCTCAACCATATGTGAATAATATTACTGACCAATCCGACATTAAACACGCTGATGACGAAAGACATGATGCAAGACATTAGCAATGCCATAAAAAATGAAAACACGACACGGTGATATTTTCTGTCAATCATTGGCTTACCTGTGCAGCGACGTTATCTTTCATTTTTTCAGCAATAAAAATGACCGACGCCGGCTTCAGTGTTTGAGGGTTAACAGGTTCACGCACTTCACGAAGCCGGAAACCACATTCTGTGAACAAGCTGATCCAGCTGTCCATGGTTCTGAAATACCAGGGCGCCGGATCAGTAAAATCGGCACTGAAGCCTGCCCATGTGCCTGCCCGCCAACCGTCCTGATACGGCAGGCTGCCGCAGGCCATCACCGGGTGCAAGGTCTGTACAATCAAAACGCCATGCGACTCCAGTAGTGACGGGATTGCACGAAATAGCCCCTCAACGGATTCACGCCCAAGCAATGAAAAGTTGCATACGGCGACATGAACGGAGATATCGAGTTTTCCTGCTGCAATCTCGTCGTAGGATACCGCACGGAACTCCCCGTCCACTGCGTGCTGTGCCACTTTGATAAAGTCGGTAATAGCGTCTACACCCATAGCAGGGATTTGTCTGGCGCACATTTCACGTACCAGCCACCCTTCTCCACATCCAATATCCAGCACAGAAGAAGGAGAACAGCTGAGTACTGCATCAATGATGGATTGGTTTGTCGCCTGCTTTCGACTTTCGATTTGCCCATCGCGTACTGCAGCAGTCCATGGCTCTACATTCTTGCGCCAGGACTCGACGATATCTTTATCACTGAACGGATCGTTATTCATCTGTCAGATTTTTCGCACATAAATGAAACCCGGCGGAATTATCCATTCCGCTGAGCGTAGCCGATTATTTCCCAAATGCCGCAAACATTCTCCCTTGTGGCATTTTTGCCATTGCTTGACTGTAGGATGGCCGCGCCCTGATTGCGCCGTACCATTGTCTGATGTGAGGAAACGCACTTAAATCCGCGCTGGTGTATTCAGCAATGTCCAGCATGCTGAAGCCGATAGTGTCAGCGATAGTTATCGTGTCGCCGGCGATAAACGCGTGTTGGCTTAATGCCTGTTCCAGCACAGGTAATTGCTGCCTTAGAAAATCAGCAGCCTCCTTGAGCGCAGTTTCACTGGGTGTCTGGCCTTTCATCA